>NZ_JAPVBK010000009.1:0-3350 GCF_026967885.1 Modestobacter sp. VKM Ac-2983 | reverse complement strand
ACCGTCGCCACGTTCCGGGAGACCTCCTCCGCCGCCGCCGACACCACCCCGGACTGCGCCGAGGTCTCCTCCGCCGACGACGAGATCTGCGCCGAGGACGCCGACAGCTCCTCCGAGGCCGCGGCCACCGCATCCGAGGAGGCCACCACCGAGGCCATCACCCCGCGCAGGCTGTCGATCGCCGCGTCCAGCGCCTGGCCCATCTGACCCAACTCGTCCCGGGTGGTCAGCCCGCTGGTCCTGGTCAGGTCGCCCTCGGCGAGGCCCTCCACGACGTGCTTGACCTTCCCGGTGGCCCGGGCGACGCCGGTGGCGACGAACCAGCCGAGGGCGAGCGCGATGCCGATGCCCACGACGATGAACAGGATCGACAGCGTCCGCTGGGCCTCGTAGTCGGCCCGGACGTCCGCGGCTGCCTGCTTCGCCTCCGCCGACTCCAGGTCGCGGAGCTCACGGATCTCCGCCTCGGCCTCCGTGACGATCGGGGTGCCCTCGGCGGCGTTGCGGCTCATCCAGCCCGCGAAGTCCTGGCTCTGGGCGAGCGGGACCAGCACGTCCTGCTGGAAGGCGACGTACGCATCGATGTCGGCGGTCACCTCATCGAGGATGGCCAGCTTCTCCGGGCTCGCCGTCACCTGGCGGTAGGCGTCCGCCGCGGACTGGAAGTCGGCACCCAGCGTCTCGATCGCGGCGATGTTCGCCGCCGCGTCGGCGCCCAGGATCGTGTCGCGGAGGTTGACCCGCAGGTCTCCCACCAGCGCGTCCAGGTCCGCAGCCCGGGCCACGCCGAGCGTGTTGTCCTCGTAGAGCTGTTCTGCCGATGCCGCCGAGTCGCTCAGCGCCGTCATCCCCAGGATGCCGATGCCGGCGGCGACGACGCCGGCGAAGCCCGCCGAGGCGAGCACCTTGGTCTTGATGGTGCGGTCGCCCCACAACGAACCGGAGCGGGCCAGCGGGCTGACGGACATGTGTTTCTCCTGAGGGTGCGTGCACTGTGCGGTGGGAAGGGTCGGCCGGTGACCTGATCGCTCGCTCCACCGATTCGCATTCGTCCGCGATCGGCGAGTGAGGACCATGGTGATTGATCCGGTAATGCGAGGTGTCGTTTTCTTGGCGTGTCGCATTGGGTGCGACAAAGAAGTGCATCAACCGGTCGTCGGTGCGTCTTTGTCGACATCTCGGAATGGTCGCCGCGGGTCATCACGACACCCCGGGGCGACGACGGCCGAGTGGTGTCACCAGGTGAAGCGGGACACGCTCCCCCGCAGGTCACTCGCCATGCGGGACAGCTCGTCCACGGCCTGCCGGGTCTGCCCCAGCGCCTGGGTGGTGGAGGTGGCCGCCGCCGAGACCCCGGTGATGTTGGTGGCGATCTCGGTGGACCCGCCGGCGGCCTCCTGCACCGACCGCGACATCTCGTTCGTCGTCGCCGTCTGCTCCTCCACCGCCGAGGCGATGGTCAGCTGGAAGTCGTTGATCGACCCGATGATCTCGCTGATCCGACCGATCGCCGACACCGCACCGGAGGTGTCGCCCTGGATCGCCTCCACCCGACGCGCGATGTCCTCCGTGGCCCGTGCGGTCTCCTGCGCCAGCTCCTTGACCTCGTTGGCGACCACCGCGAAGCCCTTGCCGGCCTCGCCGGCCCGCGCCGCCTCGATCGTGGCGTTCAGCGCCAGCAGGTTCGTCTGCTCCGCGATCGAGGTGATGGCCTTCACGACCGCACCGATCTCCTGGGACGAGGTGCCCAGCTTGGTGATCGTCTGGGTGGTGGTCTCGGCCTCGCTCACGGCCTGGGCGGCGACCCGGGCGGCCTCGTTCGCGTTCTGCGAGATCTCCCGGATCGAGGCGCCCATCTGCTCGGCACCCGCTGCGACGGTGGCCACGTTGCGGCTGACCTCCTCCGCCGCCGCCGAGACCACCCCGGACTGCGCCGAGGTCTCCTCCGCCGACGACGAGATCTGCGCCGACGACGCCGACAGCTCCTCCGAGGCGGCCGCCACCGCATCCGAGGACGCGGCGACCGAGGCGATCACCGCACGCAGGTGTTCCTGCGCCGTGCCCAGCGCGACCGCCATCTGGCCGACCTCGTCGCGGGACGAGACGTCGGCGTCCACGGTCAGGTCGCCGGTCGCCATCGCCTCCAGCGACGCCTGCACCCGGCGCAGCGGCCGGGCCAGGGAACGCTGGGTGAGCAGGCAGATGACCAGGATCGCCACCAGCCCCAGGGCCGCGGCGATCTCGCTGGTCCGGGCCGCCTGGGTGATCGCGGCGTCCAGCTCGGCCTGGGCGACCGCGGACTCCGCGGCCAGCGCGTCCTTGGCCTCGCCGACCGCCCCGTCGGTGAGGTCGTTGGCGACCTGGATCTCCTCGAACCGGACCCGCATGGCGGCCTGGTCGGCCACGGCCGCCTGCACGAACGCCGTGAGCCCCTCCTGGTAGTCCCCGAAGGTCGACTGCACGGCCGCCGCGGCCGCGGCGCTGGCGCCGGTCAGCGGGACGCCCCGGAGCTCGTCCAGCAGCGCGTCCGCCGTCGCGACGTCATCGGTCACGTCGACCAGCTGGTCGGCGGGAGTGGGGCTCACCAGGGCCTTGAGGCCGTCCACCTTGAGCTCACTGGCCCGGGTGTCCAGCTGCAGCACCAGCTCGGCCGCCTCGTCCAGCTCCGCCAGGTGCGCGCTGGCGTCCCGGACGGTGGCGTTCGAGGTCAGCGTCGCGGTCAGCAGGGCACCGAAGGCCAGGACGACGACGCCGATCATGAGGCCGAACTTCACGGCGAGCCGGCGGTCGGCGAACCAGCTCGACGGGCCGGTCGGGGCGGGGGAGCGCATGTCGGGTCTCCTGATCAGGAACGGCGGTGGGTGTCCGAGGCGGGTGGGATCGATTGCACCCGTTCCAGAGAGGTGCCGCGTTCTCCGGATCGGCGGGGGAGTCCAGCTCCTCGGATCGGCCGGACCGGATCGTCGCGGCATTCCCGAGGGTGTATCGCCAGCCATGGTGGGGGATCCGGTAATGCCCGGTATCGCCACACGAGTCGTGTCGCGGAAAGGTGCCGAGAATGGTCGACGACCGTTCCCGGATGGCCTTTTGTCGACTCGGGCGCCGCCGGTCCCGCTTCGTGCTCGCGCAGCGGCGGGGAATGACCGCGGCCGCCGCCTCGCCCGGGGAAGGGGGCGAGACAGCGGCCGCGGAAGTCGTGCGGTTCAGGCCTCTCAGGCGGAGAGGCGTCAGTAGGAGAAGCGGGCCACCGTCGTGCGCAGGTCGCTGGCCATCCGGGAGAGCTCGTCGACGGCCTGCCGGGTCTGCCCCAGCGCCTGCGTGGTGGAGGTGGCCGCCGCCGAGACCCCGGT
>NZ_JAPVBK010000008.1:4020-5671 GCF_026967885.1 Modestobacter sp. VKM Ac-2983 | reverse complement strand
AGTTATGTCCGGCGGCGTCCTACTCTCCCACCCGGTCCCCCGGGCAGTACCATCGGCGCTGAAAGGCTTAGCTTCCGGGTTCGGAATGAGACCGGGCGTTTCCCTTTCGCCATGACCGCCGTAACACTGTGAAGATGTACCCGATACCGATCCCAGCACAGCTGGGGGTCAGCATCAGGCGGAACCAGAATGGTTCCGTACCTTCAGAGCTGCACAGTGGACGCGACACATCTTGCTTCATAAAAGGCTGGATGAGTGAGTGGTCAAGCCCTCGGCCTATTAGTACCGGTCAGCTCCACGACTTGCGCCGCTTCCACTTCCGGCCTATCAACCCGCTGGTCTGGGCGGGGGCCTTACCCGGTTGACCCGGTGAGAGACCTCATCTCGAAGCGAGCTTCCCGCTTAGATGCTTTCAGCGGTTATCCCTGCCGAACGTAGCCAACCAGCAGTGCTCCTGGCGGAACAACTGGCACACCAGAGGTTCGTCCGTCCCGGTCCTCTCGTACTAGGGACAGCTCTTCTCAAGTCTCTTACGCGCGCGGCGGATAGGGACCGAACTGTCTCACGACGTTCTAAACCCAGCTCGCGTGCCGCTTTAATGGGCGAACAGCCCAACCCTTGGGACCTACTCCAGCCCCAGGATGCGACGAGCCGACATCGAGGTGCCAAACCATCCCGTCGATATGGACTCTTGGGGAAGATCAGCCTGTTATCCCCGGGGTACCTTTTATCCGTTGAGCGACACCGCTTCCACGTGCCGGTGCCGGGTCACTAGTCCCAGCTTTCGCTCCTGCTCGACCCGTCGGTCTCGCAGTCAAGCTCCCTTGTGCACTTGCACTCGACACCTGATTGCCAACCAGGCTGAGGGAACCTTTGGGCGCCTCCGTTACATTTTGGGAGGCAACCGCCCCAGTTAAACTACCCACCTGACACTGTCCCTGATCCGGATCACGGACCGAGGTTAGACATCCAATTCGACCAGAGTGGTATTTCAACGATGACTCCACGAACACTGGCGTGCCCGCTTCACAGTCTCCCACCTATCCTACACAAGCCGAACCGAACACCAATATCAAGCTATAGTGAAGGTCCCGGGGTCTTTCCGTCCTGCCGCGCGTAACGAGCATCTTTACTCGTAGTGCAATTTCGCCGAGCCTGTGGTTGAGACAGCTGAGAAGTCGTTACGCCATTCGTGCAGGTCGGAACTTACCCGACAAGGAATTTCGCTACCTTAGGATGGTTATAGTTACCACCGCCGTTTACTGGCGCTTGAGTTCTGAGCTTCGCCCCGAAGGACTAACCCGTCCCCTTAACGTTCCAGCACCGGGCAGGCGTCAGTCCGTATACATCGTCTTTCGACTTCGCACGGACCTGTGTTTTTAGTAAACAGTCGCTTCTCACTGGTCTCTGCGGCCACCCACCGCTGCCCCGCGCAAGGCGGTTCACAGCAGATGGCCCCCCTTCTCCCGAAGTTACGGGGGCATTTTGCCGAGTTCCTTAACCACAGTTCGCTCGATCGCCTTGGTATTCTCTACCTGACCACCTGAGTTGGTTTGGGGTACGGGCCGCTAAGAACTCGCTAGAGGCTTTTCTCGGCAGCATAGGATCATCCAATTCGCCTCATTCGGCTATGCGTCGGGCCTCACCCTGT
>NZ_JAPVBK010000008.1:2005-3920 GCF_026967885.1 Modestobacter sp. VKM Ac-2983 | reverse complement strand
TGCGATGCGGATTTACCTACATCGCGGGCCACACCCTTGCACCGGTACTACCACTCACCGGTAGGACTACCTTCCTGCGTCACCCCATCGCTTGCCTACTACCAGTCCGGGTCCCACGCTCCACTCGATCAGCCCCGAAGGGCAGTCACGAGCTTCGGATGGTTAGCATCGCTGGGTTCAGCATGGGCGTTCTTTCGCGGGTACGGGAATATCAACCCGTTGTCCATCGACTACGCCTGTCGGCCTCGCCTTAGGTCCCGACTCACCCTGGGCGGATTAGCCTGGCCCAGGAACCCTTGGTCATCCGGCGGGGGAGTTTCTCACTCCCCTTTCGCTACTCATGCCTGCATTCTCACTCGTGTGGCGTCCACGGCTGGATCACTCCGCCGCTTCAATCGCCACACGACGCTCCCCTACCCATCCACACACCTGGCCACCCACCCGAAAGTGGATGACGGGTTCATGTGAATGCCACAGCTTCGGCGGTGTGCTTGAGCCCCGCTACATTGTCGGCGCGGAATCACTTGACCAGTGAGCTATTACGCACTCTTTCAAGGGTGGCTGCTTCTAAGCCAACCTCCTGGTTGTCACTGCGACTCCACATCCTTTTCCACTTAGCACACGCTTAGGGGCCTTAGCTGATGATCTGGGCTGTTTCCCTCTCGACTACGAACCTTATCGCCCGCAGTCTCACTGCCACGCTCTCACTTACCGGCATTCGGAGTTTGGTTGATTTCAGTAACCTTGTGGGGCCCCTAGACCATCCAGTGCTCTACCTCCGGCAAGAAACACGTGACGCTGCACCTAAATGCATTTCGGGGAGAACCAGCTATCACCGAGTTTGATTGGCCTTTCACCCCTACCCACAGCTCATCCCCTCAGTTTTCAACCTAAGTGGGTTCGGTCCTCCACGCGGTCTTACCCGCGCTTCAACCTGGCCATGGGTAGATCACTCGGCTTCGGGTCTAGAGCACGCGACTCAATCGCCCTGTTCGGACTCGCTTTCGCTACGGCTACCCCACACGGGTTAACCTCGCCACGTACCGCTAACTCGCAGGCTCATTCTTCAAAAGGCACGCAATCACCCCCACACCCGAAGGTGCATAAGGCTCTCACGGCTTGTAGGCACACGGTTTCAGGTACTATTTCACTCCCCTCCCGGGGTACTTTTCACCTTTCCCTCACGGTACTTGTCCGCTATCGGTCACCAGGGAGTATTTAGGCTTAGCGGGTGGTCCCGCCAGATTCACACCGAATTTCACGGGCTCGGTGCTACTTGGGATACGACTCGGGAGGCCATGAGTTTTCGTGTACGGGGCTCTCACCCTCTACGGCGACCCCTTCCAGAGGCCTTCCACTAACACATGGCTTTCTGACTCCCTGACAGTTCGGCAGAACCATCTGAATCGTCCCACGACCCCGACCGCACAACGCCTGCCGGCTTGGCATGCGATCGGTTTAGCCTCATCCGCTTTCGCTCGCCACTACTCACGGAATCACGGTTGTTTTCTCTTCCTGTGGGTACTGAGATGTTTCACTTCCCCACGTTCCCTCCACGCGCCCTATGTGTTCAGGCGCGGGTCACACCACATGACTGGTGCGGGGTTCCCCCATTCGGAAATCCTCGGATCAACGCTCGGTTGACAGCTCCCCGAGGCTTATCGCAGCCTCCTACGTCCTTCATCGGCTCCTGGTGCCCAGGCATCCACCGTGTGCCCTTAACAACTTGACCACACACAACACCCACGCCCGCCCACCACAACACCCCCGCACCCCAGGCGTGAACCCAGGATCGGTGAGCGAAGTACGCGGACCAGCGCGGATATCCAGATCAATACTTACAAGATGCTCGCGTCCACTGTGCAGTTCTCAAAGTACGGAAGATGACCCACCACCCGACACCGCCAGCCCCAGG
>NZ_JAPVBK010000008.1:0-1905 GCF_026967885.1 Modestobacter sp. VKM Ac-2983 | reverse complement strand
AGCCCGCTCCCTCAGGACCCAACAGCGTGCCTACGACCAGACCACCCACACCCACCACGTTCCACACCCCCCGAAGGAGGCCGTACTAGCAGCAGCGCAAGCGCCTGGCCGAACTGGTCAGCGTTCCACCCTTGAGCTCCGTCACGAACACCCGAGCACCCCCGAAGATGGGGACACTTCACGATCCGCGCACGGCTCTGGACCACCACACGAGTGTGGCGGCCAGTGCTCCTTAGAAAGGAGGTGATCCAGCCGCACCTTCCGGTACGGCTACCTTGTTACGACTTCGTCCCAATCGCCGATCCCGCCTTCGACGGCTCCCTCCCACAAGGGGTTGGGCCACCGGCTTCGGGCGTTACCGACTTTCGTGACGTGACGGGCGGTGTGTACAAGGCCCGGGAACGTATTCACCGCAGCGTTGCTGATCTGCGATTACTAGCGACTCCAACTTCATGGGGTCGAGTTGCAGACCCCAATCCGAACTGAGACCGGCTTTTTGGGATTCGCTCCACCTCGCGGTATCGCAGCCCTTTGTACCGGCCATTGTAGCATGTTTGCAGCCCTAGACATAAGGGGCATGATGATTTGACGTCATCCCCACCTTCCTCCGAGTTGACCCCGGCAGTCTCCTATGAGTCCCCACCATGACGTGCTGGCAACATAGAACGAGGGTTGCGCTCGTTGCGGGACTTAACCCAACATCTCACGACACGAGCTGACGACAACCATGCACCACCTGTGCACGACCCTTTAAAGGACCTGCCATCTCTGACAGATTTCCGTGCATGTCAAGCCTAGGTAAGGTTCTTCGCGTTGCATCGAATTAAGCAACATGCTCCGCCGCTTGTGCGGGCCCCCGTCAATTCCTTTGAGTTTTAGCCTTGCGGCCGTACTCCCCAGGCGGGGCGCTTAATGCGTTAGCTGCGGCACGGAGACCGTGGAATGGCCCCCACACCTAGCGCCCAACGTTTACGGCGTGGACTACCAGGGTATCTAATCCTGTTCGCTCCCCACGCTTTCGCTCCTCAGCGTCAGTTACTGCCCAGAGACCCGCCTTCGCCACCGGTGTTCCTCCTGATATCTGCGCATTTCACCGCTACACCAGGAATTCCAGTCTCCCCTGCAGTACTCTAGTTTGCCCGTATCGACTGCAGGCCCGAGGTTGAGCCTCGGGTTTTCACAGCCGACGCGACAGACCGCCTACGAGCTCTTTACGCCCAATAATTCCGGACAACGCTTGCACCCTACGTATTACCGCGGCTGCTGGCACGTAGTTGGCCGGTGCTTCTTCTGTAGGTACCGTCACTTTCGCTTCGTCCCTACTGAAAGAGGTTTACAACCCGAAGGCCGTCATCCCTCACGCGGCGTCGCTGCGTCAGGCTTTCGCCCATTGCGCAATATTCCCCACTGCTGCCTCCCGTAGGAGTCTGGGCCGTGTCTCAGTCCCAGTGTGGCCGGTCACCCTCTCAGGCCGGCTACCCGTCGTCGCCTTGGTGGGCCGTGACCCCACCAACAAGCTGATAGGCCGCGGGCCCATCCTCAGCCGATGAATCTTTCCACCACCAGACCATGCGGTCAGCGGTCACATCCGGTATTAGCACCAATTTCTTGGAGTTATCCCAGAGCTGAGGGCAGGTTGCCCACGTGTTACTCACCCGTTCGCCGCTAGGGCACCCCCCGAAGGAGGGCCTCGCTCGACTTGCATGTGTTAAGCACGCCGCCAGCGTTCGTCCTGAGCCAGGATCAAACTCTCCGTAGATGATTTGATCGCAGCTGAGACCGAGAGTTGGCACTCTCGTTCAATCAACCAAAGGAACCCAATCAGCATCCGAAGACGCCGAAGGGGGATTTGTTACTTGGCACTGACTTTCGGCACGCTGTTGAGTTCTCAAGGAGCGGACGCGC
>NZ_JAPVBK010000007.1:0-111408 GCF_026967885.1 Modestobacter sp. VKM Ac-2983 | reverse complement strand
TGTCGGCGTCCAGCGCCGAGGCGAACCCGCCCTCGGCGGTGCCCAGGTCCCGCACGAGGAAGGCGGCCGTCTCGTCGCCTCAGCACTGCTGAGGCCGCCCCCAGCCCGTTCTCGCGCCCGGCCCCCGGTCGCGGGCGCGCCCGGTGACCCGGATCATGATGTTGAGCACTGCAGCATCCCCGGAACGAGTAGAGGTCGCCATGCGCCTGCCCATCACCCCCAGCGAGATCGCCCCGCGCATCGTCACCGGCGCGTTCATCCTGAACTCCGGCCTCGGCAAGCGTGGTGCTGACGAGGCCACCGCGGCCGGCCTGCACGGCTTCGCCTCCGGCACCTACCCCGTGCTCACGAAGGTCCCGGCGACCACCTTCGCCAAGGGGCTGTCCACGGCCGAGATCACCCTCGGCACCCTGCTGCTGACCCCGCTGGTGCCGACTGCGGTCGCCGGCGCAGCGCTCACCGCCTTCTCCGGCGGGCTGCTGGGGCTCTACCTGCGCACCCCGGGGATGACCAAGCCGGGCCGGAGCGTGGCCCCCACCCAGGACGGGCTGGCGATCGCCAAGGACGTCTGGATGCTCGGCATCGGGCTCGGCCTGCTGACCGAGGCGCTCACCGGTCGCCGCACGACCCGCCGGGCCGCCCGCTCCCGCCGCAAGTAGTCGCCCGGGCGATCAGCCGGCCTGCTCCTCGGTCACCTGGGCGAGCAGGCCGGTCAGCAGGCCGGCCACGTCGTCCGGGCGGGTCTGCGGGGTCATGTGCGCTGCCCCCGGCAGCTCGACCAGCCGGCCCAGGGGCGCACTCGCAGCCAGGCGGGCTGCCCACCCCGCTGGGCACAGGGCGTCCCGCGTGCCGCGGACGACGACCACCGGCACCCGCACCCGGCGCAACCGCTCGTCGATGCGGTCGTGCACGGTCCGCCGCCACAGGGCGGCCATGTCCCGGGGCCCGGTCCGCAGCCACTGCACGACGATCACCGGCACCTGCCACCACTGCTCGCGCAGCGCCGTGCGCACCCACCGGCCGGCCAGCACACGCATCCGGCGGGTCGCCGGGTCCGTGGCCGGGCCGAGCAGCAGGATGCCGACCACCCGGGCGTCCCGCTCCGCGGCCGCGACCGCCACCTGACAGCTCTGCGAGTGGGCGACCAGCACGCAGCGGCCGGGTCCGAGCGCCGCCAGCAGCTGGTCGGTCAGCTCCGCCAGGGTGCCGACCGGCCCCCGGGCGCCCATGCCCGGCAGCCGCACCACCACGACCCGGGCCCGCCGCCGGACCCGTGCCCAGGAACGTTCGTCGAGACCGAGACCGGGAACGCACACCGCGACGGGAACACCGTTCGCCTCCAGGCTGCTCACCTGGATGCCGACTGTGTCCGGGACGACGGCGCCCCGCGGCGGAGGGCGCCCGAACGTTCCAGAGCAGTAGTGGGAGGATGAGTCATCATGACGACATCAGGAGCCAGTGTGACCCCCGTGACCGAGTCCACCGGACGGCGCCCCCGGGTCGTCATCGTCGGGTCCGGGTTCGGCGGTCTCTTCGCCGCCCAGGGCCTGAAGAAGGCCCCGGTCGACATCACGCTCGTGGCGAAGACGAGCCATCACCTCTTCCAGCCGCTGCTCTACCAAGTGGCGACCGGCATCCTCTCCGAGGGCGAGATCGCCCCGGCCACCCGGGAGATCCTGCGCGACCAGGACAACGCCCGGGTCGTGCTCGGAGAGGTCACCGACATCGACCTGACCGCCCGCACCGTCACCTCCACCGTCCTCGGCCGCACCACGGTGCACGAGTACGACGAGCTGATCGTGGCCGCCGGCGCCGGGCAGTCCTACTTCGGCAACGACCAGTTCGCCGAGTACGCCCCGGGCATGAAGAGCATCGACGACGCCCTGGAGCTGCGCGGCCGCATCTTCGGCGCCTTCGAGCTCGCCGAGCTGGCCACCGACCCGGGCGAGATCGACCGGCTGCTGACCTTCGTCGTCGTCGGCGCCGGCCCGACCGGGGTGGAGATGGCCGGGCAGATCGCCGAGCTGGCCCGCCGCACGCTGCGCAAGGACTTCCGGCGGATCGACCCGACCAGTGCCCGGGTGATCCTGCTCGACGCCGCGCCGAAGGTGCTGCCGCCGTTCGTCGACAAGCTCAGCCAGAAGGCGCACCGGCAGCTCAACGAGATCGGTGTCGAGGTCCAGCTGGGCGCGATGGTCACCGACGTCGACGCCGACGGCATCGTGGTCAAGGACGGCGACGGGCACGAGCGCCGCCTCCACGCCGCCACCAAGATCTGGGCGGCGGGTGTGCAGGCCAGCCCGCTGGGCAAGATCCTGGGCGAGCAGTCCGGTGCCGCGGTCGACCGCGCCGGCCGGATCTCGGTGCAGGACGACCTCACGCTGCCCGGTCACCCCGAGGTCCACGTGGTCGGCGACATGATCTCGCTGAAGCGACTGCCCGGCGTCGCCCAGGTCGCCATCCAGGGCGGCAAGTTCGCGGCGGACGCCGTCAAGGCGCGCGTCGCCGGCCGGCCGACCGCCTCGGAGTTCACGTACTTCGACAAGGGCAGCATGGCCACGATCTCGCGGTTCCACGCGGTCGCCGACACCTGGAAGTTCCAGTTCGGCGGCTTCCTCGCCTGGGTGCTGTGGCTGGGCGTGCACATCATGTACCAGGTGGGCTTCAAGAACCGGTTCACCACGGCGATCCACTGGGCGGTCAGCTTCCTGGGCCGCGGCCGCTCGCAGCGGACGGCCACCCAGCAGCAGGTGTACGGCCGGCTGGCCCTGGAGGAGCTCGGTGCGGACTTCGAGGTCTCCAAGACCGGGGGCCGACGGCACACCGGCGAGCCGGTCGACGTGACCGGGCGCGACTCCGCCTGATCGGCCCCCGCTGATCGACCCGCCTGATCTGCGCCTGCACCACGATGACGGCCCCGGTCCCGCTGCTGCGGGACCGGGGCCGTCGTCGTGCGGAGAGGGTCAGAACGGGTAGGCCGGCAGGTCGCCCCGCACCGTGACCCACTGCGTCTCGGTGAACGCCTCGATGTTGGCCTGCGGGCCACCGTGCCGGGAGCCGGTGCCCGAGGCGCCCACCCCGCCGAACGGGGCGACCGCCTCGTCGTTCACCGTCTGGTCGTTGATGTGCACCAGCCCGGACGGGATTCGCTCGGCCAGCTGCAGCCCGGCGTAGACGTCCCGGGTCAGGATGCCCAGGCTCAATCCGTACTCGGTGCCGGCCGCCATCGCCGCCACCTCGTCCAGCGAGGAGAACGGCGTCACCGGTGCGACCGGGCCGAAGATCTCCTCCTGGTAGGCCGGGGAGTCGACCGGCACGTCGCCGAGCACGGTCGGCCGGTAGAACAGGCCCTCGTACGTGCCGCCGGTGCGGACCGTGGCGCCGCTGTCGATGCTGGCGGTGACCAGGCCGTGGACCCGGTCGCGCTGACCCGCGTCGATGATCGGGCCCAGCGCCACCTGGTCGCGCCAGGTGTCCCCGACCGGCAGGTTCTCGACCTTGCTGGTCAGGATGGCGGTGTACTCCTCGGCGATCGACTCGTGCACCAGGTGTCGGCTGGTCGCCATGCAGATCTGCCCCTGGTGGGCGAAGGTGCCCCACGCGCCGACCGAGGCGGCCGCGGTCACGTCGACGTCGCCCATGACGATGAGCGCGGAGTTGCCGCCCAGCTCCAGGTGCGCCCGCTTGAGGTGCTGACCGGCGAGCGCACCGACCGAGCGGCCGGCCTTGGTGGAGCCGGTGAAGGCGATGACCCGGACGGCGGGGTCGGTGACCAGCGCCTGCCCGACGTCGGCGCCGCCGGGCAGCACCTGGAACACCCCGGCCGGCACCCCGGCCTCCTCGAACACTCGCGCGAACACCGCGCCACCGCAGATGGCGGTGCGCGGGTCGGGCTTGAGGACCACCGCGTTGCCCAGCGCCAGCGCCGGGGCGATGGCCCGGATGGCGAGGATGGTGGGCACGTTGAACGGCGCGATCACCCCGACCACGCCGGCCGGCACCCGCCGGGCGAAGGACAGCCGCGGCGAGCCGCTGCGCAGCAGCTCGCCGTAGGGGTGGCTGGGCAGTGCGGAGGCCTCGTAGCACTCCTGGGCGCTGGTGTGCACCTGGAAGTCGCCGAAGGGCTGGATGGCGCCGGACTCCCGGGCCAGCCACTCCTTGATCTCCGCGGCGTGCTCGGTGAGCAGGTCACCGGCCCGGCGGAGCACCGCGGCGCGCTGCTCGAACGGCAGCGCCGCCCACTCCCGCTGGGCCTGGGCCGCACGCGCGCCGGCCTTCTCCACGTCGGCGGGGGTGGCCTTGCCGACCTCACCGAGCTCGGCACCGGTGGCCGGCTCGACCGCGGTGTACGTGCCCCCGCTGCCGTCGGTCCAGGAGCCGGTCCAGATCTTGCCGCGCCACGCGCCGTCCTCGAGCAGTGCCATGTGGTCCTCGTCTCGTCGATGAGCAGTCGATGCCGGTTGTGCCATGTGTGCGCTCTCGCGTCACCCCTGCTTCCGTCCGGCGGAAGTCAGGAGCTGTGGAGCATCCAGGTCAGCGTCGCACGGCCCGGGGGCCGCTCCCCTCGGCTCAGCGGTGCTGCCGGCGACTGCCCCCGTGCCAGTCCTCCTGCTGGCCGGCGGCGTCGGCGGGCACGCCGAAGGAGGGCAGCTGGGGCCGCTCCCGCAGGCTCCGCTTGAGCTCGGCGAAACCGGGGAAGCTCGCCAGGCCGACCACGTGGTCCCACAGCGCGACGGCCTCCTCCTCCGAGGGCAGCCGGCTGATCACCGGGCCGAAGAAGGCCACGCCCTCCGGCGGCTGGAAGTGCAGGATCGGGGTGCCGACGTCCTTGCCGGTCAGCGCGAGCGCCTCGTCGGTCTCGGCGCGCAGCTCCGCGTCCCAGGACTCGTCGTCCAGCGCGGTGGCCAGCTCGGCCGGCAGACCGAGCTCGGCGAGCACCGGGGCGAGGAACTCCCGGGTGCCCCGCCGCCCCGGGTCCTCGCCCTCGGCGGGGGCGGTCTCGAAGACCTGCCGGCCCAGGGCCTCGTACAGGTCGCCCACCACGTCCGGGCCGTGCTCGGCCCGGACCCTGGCCGCCACGCGCAGCAGCCGCAACCCGGCGGTGTGCCCGGCCTCGTACTCCGGCGGGAACTGGGCTGCGTAGTCGACGTGGGCGTTGAGCAGCCGCAGCGAGATGAACCGCCACTCGACCCGGTGGTCGCGCTGGGCGCTGACCATCCGGACCCACTTGCTGGTCATCCAGGCGAAGGGACACACCGGGTCGAAGTAGAAGCGCAGGTCGGCCATCACCCGACCGTAGCCCCGCGGCAGCGCCGGCACCTGGGACGGCGACCCGCCGCCGGATCACCCGGACGGGTCGGCCCGGGGGCCCCGTGGTGCAGGCTCCTGCCCGGATCGCCGATGCACGCGGTGACATGGAGAGCGGCGGGTGACGAGGTGACGGCGGACCGACGGGTCCCGGCCAGGGTCGGGTTGTTGGCCCTGCTCTACGGGAGGGGCGGGCTGTTCTGCGTGGCCGGCGCGCTGCGACCGATGCACCCCGAGACCCCGGTGGCCCTCACCGGGGTGCTCGCCGCCGTGGGGATCGGTGGCGCAGCGGCGCTCCTCGCGCGCGGCGGCCGGCTGTCGCAGGCCGGCGGGCACACCGCCCTGGCCGGCATCTCGCTGCTGGTCGCCCTGCTCGCCTCCCGGTCGGTCACCGCCGTCGGCATCGTCGGGCTCGGCCCGGTGCTCATCGCGATCGGGCTCTACGCGGCACACTTCTGCTCCCTGCCCGCGGCCCGGGCCCACGCCGGGCTGGCGGTCGGGGCGGCGAGCCTGGGCGCTGCTGTTGCCCTCCCCTCGGCCGCGGCGCTCCCGTGGCTGATGACCGCGGTCAGCGCCCTGCTCCTCACCGAGGCCCACGCCCGGCTCAACAGCGCCCTGCGCACCGCTGCGGCCACCGACCCGCTCACCGGCCTGCCCAACCGCCGGTCCTGGGAGGCCGAGGCCGGCCGGAGCCTGGCGCGGGCGCTGCGCAGCGACGAACCGCTGACGGTCGCCGTCCTGGACCTCGACGACTTCAAGGCGGTCAACGACCGGGACGGGCACGGCGCCGGCGACCGGTTGCTGCAGCAGGTGGCCGACCACTGGGAGGCACGGCTGCGCACCGCCGACCTGCTCGGCCGGTACGGCGGCGACGAGTTCGTGCTGTGCCTGCCCGCCACCGACGGGCCGGGCGCACGGGAGCTGATCACCCGGCTGGACGGCGGGCCGATCGGCTGGTCCGTGGGGACGGCGACCGCCCGGGCCGGTGACTCGTTGGCCACCCTGCTGCAGCGGGCCGACGCGGAGCTGTACGCCGGCAAGCGGCTCCGCCGGCTGATGGCCCGCCGCGACGGGGACGGCTGACCCCGAGCCGACCAGCGCCGAGGGGTGCCGACCCAGCGGCCGGACCGTCGCGGCGAAGGACCTCCGACAGGTGCTCGTCAGCGATCGGCGAGTGCCACGCGCACGCCGAGTGCCACCAGGACCGTGCCGGTGACCCGCTCGAACGCGATGCGCACCCGGCCGCGGGACAGCAGGCGGCCGAGCGGCGCGACGGCCAGCGAGAACAGCCGCCACCAGAGCACGGCCAGGCCCAGGACCACGGCCGCCAGCACGGCGGTGGTGGCCGGCACCGGCTCCCCGGGAGAGACGAACTGCGGGATCAGGGTGAGGAAGAGCAGGGCGACCTTCGGGTTGAGCAGGTTGGTCACCAGGCCCTGCCGGAAGGCCGTGCCCCGCGCTGCCGCCGCCGGCATCGGCGCCGGCGTCGGCTGCGGCGTGCCGGGCTCCCTCCGCCGGGTGTGCCACAGCGCGGCCAGGCCCAGGTAGACCAGGTAGACCGCCCCGGCCAGCTTGACCACCGTGAAGGCGGTGGCCGACGCGGCGAGGACGCCGACAGGCCGATCACGGCGGCGGTGGCGTGCACCGCGATCCCCGTGCAGCAGCCGAGACCGGTCCACCAGGCCGCCGGGACGCCGCCGCGCACACCATTGCGCAGGACGAGGGCCATGTCCGGACCTGGCGTGAGGGTCAGGAGCGTGACCACGAGCAGGAAGGGCACGAGCTGGACCGGCACCCGGCCACCCTAGGCAGCGACCACCCCCCGCGCTCAGGGCCTCCCGTCCGCCAGCCCCCGGGCCCGCTCGGCAGCACGGTCGCTGATCGCGGCAGCGGTGCGCGACCGGCGGACGGCGGCATCCCGCCGCCGTTCGGCCTGCTGGACCGCACCGGCGGCATCCGCCGCCCGCCGCTCGACCCGGCGGAGCTCCTCGGCCAGCCGGGCGGCCTGCACCTGCAGGTCGTCGCACCGGGCGACCGCCCCGGACAGCTGCTGTTCGGCCGAGTCGGCTGCCGCGGCGGCGGCCCGAGCCACCTGGGCGGCGTCCTCGGCGTCCTGCCGGGCCTGGGCCAGCTCCCGGCGGCGCTGCTCCTCGGCCTCCCGGCGTTCCTCGGCCTCCCGGCGGCGCTGCTCCTCCCAGCGCTGATCGGCTGCGTCGGCGCCCGCATCCGCCTCGGCTCCCGCAGCTCCCGCTGGGTCCCTCTCGGCCGCGGCCGGACCGGAGGTGAGCGGGAGCGCCAGGGCGCCGCTGAGGTCTACCGGCCCGAGGCCGCTGTAGGACAGCGCCGTGGTCAGCCGGCCGGCCTGCAGCGCCGCCCCGGCGTCGGGATCGGCGATCGCGGCCCGCAGCGTGCTCTGCACCTGCTCGGTGACCGCGCTGCTGACGTCGTGTCCCTCCCGGCGCGCCACCGTGCGCGCCTCGCGCGCCAGCGCGGCGACCACCTGGTTGCGCTGGCGGCCCAGCGCGCGCAGCTGGTCGGCGGAGAGGTCGGCCTGCGCCTGCCGGAACAGGTCGCCGAGCTCGAGCAGCTGGTCGACCTCCCCGGGCCGTCGACGGGCCAGCAGGTTGCACACCCAGGCCGCCGTCGTCGGCTTGGGCAACGCGGCGACCGCCTTCGCCAGCCCCCTGTCCCCGGCGGCCCGAGCCCGGTCCCGGGCGGCGGTGCGGGCGGCGATGAACTCCTCGGGCGCGACGGCGTAGAGCTCCTCGGCGATGGGGTGCAGGCCGTCGTCGTCCAGCTCGACACCTCCTCGTGCGGTCAGGGGCGGCGCCAGTCGTCCGACGTCAGGTCGGAGCCGGCCTGCGGACCCATCTGCATCATGCCGCCGTCGACGGCCCACGAAGCGCCGGTGACGTAGCCGGCGGCGTCGGAGGCGAGGAACGCCACGACGGCGGCGACCTCCCGGGCGTCGCCGGGGCGGGGCACCGGGATGCCCGGCCGGCGCTTGCCCGGCGCGGTCGGGTCCTCGTCCTCCTGCCCGGTCATCGCCGTGGCGATCTCCCCGGGGGCGACCGCGTTGACGGTGATGCCGTGCTCGCCCAGCTCGAGGGCGGCGACCCGGGTCAGCAGACCGAGCCCACCCTTGGCCGCGCTGTAGGCGGCGTTGCCCACCCGGGGCAGGTGCTCGTGCACGCTCGTGATGTTGATGATCCGGCCCCCTCGGCCGGCGTCGACCATCCGGCGGGCGGCGCGCTGCAGGCAGAGGAACGCGCCGTCGAGGTCGGTGGCGAGCACGGTGCGCCAGGTCTCCCAGTCGGTGTCCAGGACGGTCGACAGGTGCCCGGTGCCGGCATCGTTGACCAGCACGTCAAGGCCGCCGAGCGCGTCCGCCAGGTCGTCGACGACATCGGCGGCACCGGGCAGCCGGGTGAGGTCCAGGTGCCTCAGCTCGGCGCGCCGACCGGCCCGGCGGACCAGCTCGACGGTCTCCTCGCCCATGGCGCGGTCGCGGTACCAGGTGACGCCGACGTCGCAGCCCGCCTCGGCCAGGGCCACGGCGATCGCCCGGCCCATGCCCGACTCCGACCCGGTGACGACGGCGACGCGCGACTGCTGACCGCTCTGGCTCATGGGCAGCCGCTACCCGCTCCCGTCGGTCCGATGCACGGAGACTTGTTCTAGTCCGCATAGAACAGTTAGATTGCCGACGTGCTGGTGCGCATCGATCCCGACTCCCCTGCACCGCTGCACGCGCAGATCTCAGCGGCCGTGCGGCGGGGCATCGCCGTGGGCGAGATCGCCCCGGGAGAGCGCCTCCCCGGCGCCCGCGAACTCGCGGCCGCGCTCGGGGTCAACCTGCACACCGTGCTGCGGGGCTACCAGGAGCTGCGGGCCGAGGGACTGGTCGAGCTGCGCCGCGGCCGCGGCGCCCAGGTGCGCCCGGACGCCGCGCCGGCGGTCGCCGCGCTGCGCCAGGCGGTGCACGCCCTGGTCGACGAGGCGCGGCGCCTGGGGCTCAGCGCCGCCGAGGTCACCGAGATGGTCAGAGAGGCGATGGCATGAACGAGAGCATGAGCGCCCCAGCTGGACGGAGCCCGTTCCGCCGGGCCCGGGAGGTCGCGGCCGTGGCGCTGCCGCTGGCGGTCTGGGCCGCCGGGGCGGCCCTGGTGGCCGCCTGGCGGCCGGAGCTGCCGACGCCCGTCGCCGTCCACTGGGGCGTCGACGGCGCCGACGGCTTCGCCGACCCGCTGCGCACGGTGCTGCTCACCGGCGTGGTCCCCGCCCTCGGTTCGCTGGTCACCGGCCTGGTGCTGCGCACCCGGCGGGTCGCCGCACAGGAGCGCCGACTGGTCGCCGGCTCGGCGACCGGCATCTCGGTCTTCTGCGTCGGGCTCGTCGTGGGCAGCATCGCCGGGCAGCGCGGCCTGCTCGACCCCGCGGCGGCCCCCTCCCCCACGCTGGCCGGCCTCGTCGCCGGCCTGCTCGCCGTCCTCGGCGGGGTGGCCGCCGCCCGGCTGCTGCCCGCCGCACCGCGCGGAGCCGCCCGGGCGTCCAGCGCCCCACCGGAGACCGCGCCCCGGCTGCCCGTCGCCGAGGGTGAGCGGGCCGTCTGGTCCCGCCGGGCGACCATGGGGCCGCCCGCCCTCGCCGCGCTCGGCGTCGGCGCCGTGGTGCTCGGCGGGCTGGTGCTCATCGGCAGCGCCCCCGCCGAGCTGCTGCTGGCTCCGGTTCTGATGCTCGGCGTGGGCCTGCTGTTCGGCTCCGTCCGGGTGTGGGTCGACGAGCGTGGACTGACCGTGCGCTCCCCGCTGGGGCGGCCCTCCTGGCAGGTGCCGCTGGCCGACGTGGCCGAAGCAAGCGTCGTCGAGGTCCGGCCGATGCGGGAGTTCGGCGGCTGGGGGTACCGGGTCGGCCGGGACGGGCGCCGGGGCGTGGTGCTGCGCGGCGGTGCGGCGCTCGAGGTGGTCCAGGGCGACGGACGGCGCTTCGCCGTCACCGTGCCGGGGGCCGGTCAGGGTGCTGCGCTGCTCAACACCCTCGCTGCCCGGCAGCACAGCTGACCCGACTGGTCGCCCCCACCAGCGCGGGCGCTGACCCTTCGTCGCCGCGTACGAAGACCGCCCGGGGTGTGGGCAGCAGGCTCGGCGCATGGGTCGACCGCTGGCGCTCGAGGACGTGCACGCCCTGCAACTGCCGGGCGAGCCCACCGTCTCCCCCGACGGGCGGGCCGTCGTCTACGTGCTGCGCACCACCGACCCCGCCGCCGACGCCGACCGGCACGCGCTGTGGTGGGTCCGCGCCTCGGCCGAGGGCTGGGGGGCGCCGGTGCCACTGACCCGGGGCGCCGCCGACACCAGCCCGGCCTTCTCCCCCCGGGGCGACCGGGTCGCCTTCCTCCGCCGCGGGGACGGGCCGGCGCAGCTGCACGTGCTGCCGGTCGACGGTGGTGAGGCCGAGCGGGTGACCGACCTGCCCGCCGGCGCCGGCGCCCCGGTCTGGAGCACGGACGGCGACCGGATCGCCTTCACCGCCCCGGTCCGCCCCGCCGAGCAGGACGACGACGCACCGATCAGCACCACCCGGATCGGCTGGAAGGCCGACGGCGCAGGGCTGCTGCGCGGCGTCCGGCAGCACCTGCACGTGCTGGAGCTGGCGACCGGCGAGGTGCGGCAGCTGACCTCCGGCGACTGGCACGCCGGCCGGCCGGCCTGGTCCCCCGACGGCGCCCGGTTGGCGTTCGCCGCCGCCACCGACCCCGACGCCGACCTCACCCACCGCACCCCGGCACACGTGGTCGACGTCGCCGGTGGCCCGCCCCGCCGGGTCGGTGACGGCCGCGGCCTGGCCGGCCCGGTGGTGTGGACCGCCGACGGCGAGGCGCTGCTGGTCACCGGCCAGCCCACCGTCGCCGTCGACCACACCGGCCTGCTCGTCCAGCCGCTGGACGCCGTCCCCGCCGAGCGCGACCTGGCCGCGCCGCTGGACCGCAACGTCATGCCCGGCGGCCCCGGCTACCCCGGCGGCCTCCCCCAGCTGACCCGGGACGGCGCCGAGGTCGTCTTCTGCGTCCGCGACCGGGGCTGCTCGCACGTCTACGCGACCGCCGTCGACGGCTCGGGCACGCCCCGCCCGGTGCTGACCGGTGCCGACGTCGTCGTCTCCGGGCTGTCGGTGGCCGGTGCGGCCGACGTCGCCGCCGTCGTCCTGGCCGACCCGGCCAGCTACGGCGAGGTCGGCGTGGTGGACCTGGGCTCGGGCGCCGTCACCCGGCTCACCACGCACACGGCGGCCTCGCTCCCCGGCGTCGAGCTGGTCGTGCCCCAGCCCCGGACGTTCACCGTGCACGACGGCACGCAGGTGCACGGCTGGCTGCTGGTCGACCCGGCGACCCCGGGCCCGGCGCCGCTGCTGGTCGACGTGCACGGCGGCCCGCACAACGCCTGGGCGCCGGCGGCCGATGCCGCCCACCCGTACCACCAGGCGCTGGTCGCGGCGGGCTGGGCGGTGCTGCTGGTCAACCCGCGCGGCAGTGACGGCTACGGCCGGGCGTTCCTCACCGGCGCCGTCGGCGGCTGGGGCACCGCCGACGAGCGGGACCTCCTGGACCCGGTCGACCAGCTCGTCGCCGAGGGCGTGGCCGACCCGGCGCGGCTGGTGCTCACCGGCTACAGCTACGGCGGCTTCATGACCTGCTGGCTGACCGGCCGCACCGACCGGTTCGCCGCCGCGATCGCCGGCGGCGTGGTCGCCGACCTGACCAGCATGACCGGCACCAGCGACGCCGGGGAGGTGCTCGCGCTGGAGTACGGCGACCCGGTGACCGACCCCGACGCCGTCCGGGCCCTCTCGCCGATCACGAACGTGCACCGGGTCCGCACCCCGACGCTGGTGCTGCACGGCGGTGCGGACGAGCGCTGCCCGGTCGGCCAGGCCGAGCAGTGGTTCACCGCGCTGCGCACCCAGCGCGTCCCCACCGAGCTGGTCCTCTTCCCGGGCGGCTCACACCTGTTCATCCTGGACGGCCGCCCCTCACACCGGGTCGGCTACAGCCGGCGCCTCATCGCCTGGGCCGAGCAGCACGGGAACGGCCGCCCCGCCCTGGACGCCGCCCACTGGCAGCGGCGGCTGGACGAGCTCGCCGCCGCGCACCGCGTCCCGGGGGCGGTGCTGGCGATCAGACGGGTGACCCCCGGTGCCGACGACGAGCTGGTGGAGGCCGCCACCGGCGTGCTCAGCAGGGCCACCGGCGTCGAGGTCACCACCGACTCGGTCTTCCAGATCGGCTCCATCACCAAGGTCTGGACGACGACGCTGGTGATGCAGCTGGTCGACGAGGGGAAGCTGGACCTGGACTCCCCGCTCGTCGAGGTGCTCCCGGAGCTGCAGCTGGGCGACCCCGACGTCGCCAAGCGGGTGACGATGCGGCACCTGCTGACCCACACCAGCGGCATCGACGGCGACATCTTCACCGACACCGGCCGCGGTGACGACTGCATCGAGCAGTACGTGGCCGCGCTGGCCGACGTGGCGCAGAACCACCCGCTGGGCGCCACCTTCTCCTACTGCAACTCCGGTTTCTCGCTGGTCGGCCGGGTGGTCGAGGTGCTCACCGGCCAGACCTGGGACGCCGCCCTGCGGGAGCGGGTGATCGAGCCCCTCGGGCTCACTCACACCTCCACGCTGCCGGAGGAGGCGATCCTGCACCGCGCCGCCGTGGGGCACATCGCCGCCGAGCCCGGCGCCGAGCCGCAGCCGTCGCCGACCTGGCTGCTCCCCCGCTCGCTCGGCCCCGCCGGCCTGGTGAACGCCACCGCCCGGGACGTCACCGCCTTCGCCGCCGCGCACCTGCGCGGGGGCGTGGCCGCCGACGGCACCCGGCTGCTGTCCGCGGAGTCGGCGGCGGCGATGACCACCGAGCAGACCGCCCTCCCGGACACCTGGTCGCTCGGCGACTCCTGGGGCCTGGGCTGGATCCGGTTCGACTGGCACGGGGCACGGCTGCACGGCCACGACGGCGGCACCCTGGGCCAAGGTGCGTTCCTGCGGGTGCTGCCCGGCGGGCGCTCGGGCGAGGGCCTGGTGGTGTCGCTGCTGACCAACGGCGGGGACATGCTGGACGTCCACGCCGACCTCTACCGCGAGGTCTTCGCCGAGCTGGCCGGGGTCACCATGGCCGACCGCCTGCAGCCGCCGACCGAGCCACCGGCGGTGGACCTCGCCCGCCACGTCGGCTCCTACGAGCGGAGCTCGGTGCAGACGGAGGTGTTCGAGCGCGACGGCGGGCTGGTGCTCCGCCAGACCGCGGTCGGCGCCGTGGCCGAGGCGACCGGTCAGCCGGTGCAGGAGCACGAGCTCGTGCCGGTGTCCGACGGACTGTTCGCGATGCGCGCCCCGGGTACCCAGGGCTGGACGGCGGTCACCTTCTACCAGCTGGCCGACGGCAGCGCGTACGTGCACTCCGGCGGCCGCGCCAACCCGAGGAAGGGCTGATCCCCCGGTGACCCACCTGCTCCCCCACGACGTCCGACCCACCGAGTTCGACGCGCTGCTGCCGGCGATCCTGGCCGACCTCGAGGAGCTGGTGACCGTCGAGTCGCCCTCGGCCGACCCGGCCGCGGTGGCCGCCGGAGCGGCCCGGGTGGCCCGGGTGGGCGCGAAGGCGCTGGGGGCGGAGCCGGAGGTGCTGCTGCAGGAGGGCTGCACGCACCTGCGCTGGCGGCTCGGTGCGGGCCCTCGCCGGGTGCTGCTGCTGTGCCACCAGGACACGGTGTGGCCACTGGGCACCCTGGCGGAGATCCCGTGGTCGGTGGCCGACGGCGTGGTGCGCGGGCCCGGCTGCTTCGACATGAAGGCCGGCATCGTGCTGGCCTTCACCGCGCTGGCCCGGCTGCAGGCCGCGGGCGAGGACCTGGACGGGGTGACCGTCCTGGTCACCGGGGACGAGGAGATCGGTTCCCCGACGTCGGCCGACCTGATCCGCGCCGAAGCCGCCGGCTGCGCAGCGGTGCTCGTCCTGGAGGCCAGCGCCGACGGTGGTGCGCTCAAGACCGGCCGGAAGGGCGCCTCGATGTACGACCTCGTGGTGACCGGTCGGGCCGCCCACGCCGGGCTGGAACCGGAGAAGGGCATCAGCAGCACCGTCGAGCTCGCCCACCAGGTGCTGGCGATCGCCGACCTGGCCGACCCGGCGCTGGGCACCACGGTCACGCCGACGGTGCTCACCTCGGGCACCACCACGAACACCGTCCCGGCCACCGGCCGGCTGAGCGTCGACGTCCGGGCGCTGACCGCCGCCGAGCAGCAGCGGGTCGATGCCGGGATGCGGGCGTTGACCTCGCAGCTGCCGGGTGCGGTCCTCGAGCTGCGCGGCGGGATCAACCGGCCGCCGCTGGAGGAGACCGCCTCGGCCGGGCTGTTCGCGCTGGCCACCGCGGTGTCGGAACAGCTGGGCCTGCCGGCGCCGGTCGGGGTCACCGTCGGGGGCGCCTCCGACGGGAACCTCACCGCCGGCATCGGGGTGCCCACGCTGGACGGGCTCGGTGCGGTCGGCGGTGGGGCGCACGCCGTCGACGAGCACGTGCTCGCCGACCAGCTCCCCGGTCGGGCAGCGCTCCTCGCCGGCCTGGTGCGGACGGTGCTGGACGGCGGGGGCGTTGGCGTCGCGGACGAAGAGCGCCCCGGTGAATGAGCACCCCGCACCAAGCCCGGGCGGGACCACCGCACCGACCATGGGCGGTGTGACCGACCTGATCGCCGGGACCCCGCTGCCCCTGCCCGCCGCCGGGCCGGGTGGTCAGGGGGCGGCCCGCGCCGGCGCCGGCGCCGCCTGGGTCGTCGCCGCGGAGGCCGCCGCCGCCTCGGGAGTGCGGGTCGCCGCGCTGACCGACCTGGCCGACCTGCGAGCCGTCCAGGCTCTCTTCGACTCCATCTGGCACCCGGCCCCGGACAACCCGCCGGTGACGGTGGAGCTGATGCGGGCCCTGACCAAGGCCGGCAACCCGTTGTTCGGCGCCTACGCCGGGCATGAGCTGGTGGGTGCGTGCGTGGGCTTCTTCGCCGCCCCGTCCGGCACCGCCCTGCACAGCCACGTCACCGGCGTCGTGCCGTCGGCGCAGCGACGCAGCGTCGGGCGGGCGCTGAAGCTGCACCAGCGGGCGTGGGCACTGGAGCACGGCATCGACCGGATCAGCTGGACCTTCGACCCGCTCGTCCGGCGCAACGCCTGGTTCAACCTGGGCCGGCTGGCCGCCACCCCGGTGGAGTACCTGCCCGACTTCTACGGGCCGATGGCCGACACGATCAACGCCTCCGACCAGTCCGACCGGCTGCTCACCTGCTGGTCGCTGGAGGCCCCTGCGGTGGTGCGGGCCGTCGCCGGCCGGCCGGTGGAGGTCGACCTGCCGGCCCTGCTGGCGGCCGGTGCGGCCGCCGTCCTGACCGTGGGGCCCGGCGGGCGCCCGGAGGCCCGGCCCGGGACGCCGGGGGTGCCCGCGCTGATCGCCGTCCCGGCCGACGTGGAGACACTGCGTGCCCGCGATGCCGCGGTGGCCGCGGAGTGGCGCATCGCCGTGCGCGCCGCCCTCGGCGGTGCGCTGACCGCAGGAGCCTGCGTGCGGGGGTTCGCCCGCGAGGGCTGGTACGTCGTCGACGGCCCGGGTCCGCCCGGCGCCCCTGAGGCCGGGAGGGCCACACCGTGAAGCTCGAGGCCGTGGAACTGCGCCGGATCCGGATGCCGCTGGTGGCACCGTTCCGCACGTCGTTCGGCAGTCAGACCGCCCGCGACATCCTGCTGGTGCGGGCACGGACCGACGTGGCGGAGGGCTGGGGCGAGTGCGCCGCCCTGCCCGATCCGCGCTACTCCGCCGAGTACGTCGACGGCGTCGCCGACGTGCTGCGCCGGTTCTTCCTCCCCGCCGTCGCCGCCGTCCCCGACCTCGACGCCAACGCCGTCGGCCGGGCGCTGGCACCGTACTCCGGGCACTGGATGGCCAAGGCATCGATCGAGACGGCGGTGCTGGACGCCGAGCTGCGCGCGGACGGGCGCTCCTTCGGCTCGTTCCTCGGCGCAGCCGTCGACCGCGTGCCCTGCGGGGTCTCGGTCGGGATCATGGACTCGATCCCGGAGCTCCTCGACGCGGTCGGCGGCTACCTGGACGCCGGCTACCTGCGGATCAAGCTCAAGATCGAACCGGGCTGGGACGTCGAGCCGGTCCGCGCCGTCCGGGAGCGCTTCGGCGACATGGCGCTGCAGGTGGACGCGAACACCGCCTACGCCGTCTCCGACGCCCGGCACCTGGCCCGGCTGGACCCCTTCGACCTGCTGCTGATCGAGCAACCGCTGGACGAGGACGACGTGCTGGGCCACGCCGAGCTGGCCCGCATCGTGCGCACGCCGATCTGCCTGGACGAGTCGATCACCTCGGCCCGCTCGGCCGCGGCGGCGATCACGCTGGGCGCCTGCTCCATCGTGAACGTGAAGCCCGCCCGGGTCGGCGGGTACCTGGAGGCCCGGCGGATCCACGACGTGTGCGCCGCGCACGGCGTGCCGGTCTGGTGCGGCGGGATGCTGGAGACCGGGCTGGGCCGGGCGGCGAACGTGGCGCTGGCCGCGCTGCCGAACTTCACCCTGC
Source organism: Modestobacter sp. VKM Ac-2983 (assembly GCF_026967885.1). Classification (NCBI taxonomy): domain Bacteria; kingdom Bacillati; phylum Actinomycetota; class Actinomycetes; order Geodermatophilales; family Geodermatophilaceae; genus Modestobacter; species Modestobacter sp. VKM Ac-2983. The sequence goes on along the minus strand of NZ_JAPVBK010000007.1, from coordinate 94,471 downwards.
CCGGGGACACCTCGGCCTCCGACCGTTACTACGCCACCGACATCACGCCGCCGTTCCGGCTGGACGACGGGCACCTGCGGGTGCCGACCGGCCCCGGCCTGGGGGTCGAGCCCGATGCCGCGCTGCTCGAGGAGGTCACCACCTCGGTGGAGGAGATCGGCCTACGGTGACCGCGCCCGTTCGTCCAGGCCGACGAACCGGGCACCCCCGAGTCGTGCGCGAGGACTGTCCGCGCGGCCGCCGCCACCCCTAGGGTCGGCCCGGTGAGCCTGCCTGCGAGCTCGGTCCCGGGTCTGTCCACGCTCGCCGCTGCCCCGGCGGCGGCCCCCCGCGCCAGCCTCGGCCACGTCCTGGACCACCTCGGCACCACCCTGCTCGAGGTCGCGGCCGGCGACCCGACGGCCGACCTGGCCGATCAGGGGGTCGGCGGGCTGGTCATCCACGACCCGGTCGACCCCCCGGCGCTGCCCTCCCGGGCGCTGGTGCTGGGCGTCGGCGTGCACGAGCCGGACGCCGTCCTGGACCTGCTGGAGCAGACCGCCGCCGCCGGCGGGGCCGGGCTGGTCGTGCGGGCGCCGGCGCCCGCCGACCCGCGGATCTCCGCGGTCGCCGAGCGCACCGGCACCGTGCTGCTCGCGCTGACCCGCGGTGCCAGCTGGAACCAGCTGGCCACCCTGGTCCGCTCGCTCCTCGGCGAGGGGGAGGTCGGGACGGCGGGGCCGGAGTCGCTGGGCGGGGTGCCCGCCGGGGACCTGTTCGCCCTGGCCAACGCGATCGCCTCGCTGCTGGACGCGCCGGTGACCATCGAGGACCGCAGCTCGCACATCCTCGCCTTCTCCGGCCGCCAGGACGAGGCCGACGAGTCGCGCATCCAGACGATCCTCGGCCGCCAGGTGCCCGACCGGTTCACCCGCCAGCTGGAGGCGCAGGGGGTCTTCCGGCAGCTCTACGCCACCGACCGGCCGGTGTGGATGTCGCCCGAGGTGCTCGGGATGCCGGAGGTGACCATCGCCCGGGTGGCGGTCGCAGTGCGCGCCGGTGACGAGATCCTGGGGACCATCTGGGCGGCCGTCGACGCACCGCTGGACCCGGCGAGGGAGCGCAGCCTGGTGGACACGGCGAAGCTGGTCGCCCTGCACCTGCTGCGGATGCGGGCCGGCGCCGACGTCGAGCGGCGGCTGGCCAGCGAGCTGGTCGCCACGGCGCTGGAGGGCGGGGCGGGCACGGTCGACGCGCTGAGCCGGCTGGGGCTGGCCGACCGGCCGCTGATCGTGCTGGCGATGGGCCTGACCGAGAGCACCGACGAGCACGGCACGCTGAGCCTGGCCCGGCGCGAGGCCGAGCGGCAGCGCTCCGCCGACGCCCTGGCCGTGCACCTGACCGCGCTGCACCCGGGCTCGGTCGTCGCCCTGGTCGGCGGGGTCTGCTACGCCGTCCTGCCGGTCGGGGCGGACGCCCCCTCGGCCGACGTGCGGGCCGCCGCGGTGGCCACCGAGTTCCTGCAGCGCACCGGTGGCCGGGTGCCCGGGATGGTCGGTGTCGGCACCGTCGCGCTGGACGTCTCGGCGCTGACCCGCTCCCGGGACGCCGCCGACCGGGCCCTGCGGGTGCTGCGCAACGGCACCACCTCGCGCCGGGTGGCCCGCGCCGCCGACGTGCACATCGAGTCGCTGATGCTGCAGCTGGCCGACCTGGCCGCCGCCGAGGGGCACGAGGCCTCGGGGCCGGTGGCCCGGCTGGCCGAGTACGACGCCGCGCACCGCGCACAGCTGGTCGAGACGCTGCGGGCCTGGCTGGACGCCTTCGGGGACGCCATCGCCGCCTCCGCCCGGGTGCACGTGCACCCGAACACCTTCCGCTACCGGCTGCGCCGGATCGCCGAGGTCGGCGGGATCGACCTGGGTGACGCCGACTCCCGGTTCGCCGCGATGCTGGAGCTGCGCCTGCTCCGCTGGTGAACGGTGCCTGGTGACGGGTCTCAGCCGGCCACCGCGCGGGCGAAGCGCTCCGACCACTCCGCGAGCCGCACCCGCAGCTCCTCCGGGGCGACCACGGTGAACTCCGCGCGGACGGCGCCCAGCACCAGGGCCGGCCAGTCGAGGTCGTCGGTCTCCAGGTGCAGCCGGCAGCGGTCCGGGCCCTCGTCGGTGACCCGTACCCAGCGGCCGACCCGGTCCCGGACGACCGCTGCCGGGGCCTCGACCACCGCCTCCACGACGGTCGGCGTGCGGAACTGCTCCATGCCGGCCCGGACGAACGCGGCGGCGTCCTCGGCCGGCAACGGTCGCGGCGCGAACCGGGCCCCGGTGCCACACAGCCCGGACATCCGGTCCAGCCGGAAGGTGCGCCAGTCACCCCGGGACGGGTCGTAGGCGACGAGGTACCACCGGCGCCCCAGCGGCACCAGCCGGTGCGGCTCCACCAGCCGCTCCGCCGGTCGCCCCCCGGCGGCGGTGTAGGTGAACCCGAAGCGCTCCGTGTCCCGGCAGGCCTGGGCGGCCGCCACCAGCACGCCCGGATCGACCGCGGGGCCGCCGTCGGACCAGGGCGGGGCAGGCACCGTCATCGCCCGCAGCGCCTCCACCCGGCGGCGCAGCCGGGCGGGCAGCACCGGCACCACCTTGGTCAGGGCCCGCACCGAGGCCTCGGCCATCCCGGCGCCCGCCCCGGCCGCCGCGGCCTGCAGCCCCACGGTGAGCGCCACCGCCTCGTCGTCGTCGAGCACCAGCGGCGGCAGCGCGGCCCCGGCGGCCAGCCGGTAGCCGCCGTCCACCCCGGGACGGGCCTCCACCGGGTAGCCGAGCTCGCGCAGCCGGTCCACGTCCCGGCGCAGCGTGCGCAGCGAGACGCCCAGCCGGCCGGCCAGGTCGGCGCCGGCCCAGTCGCGGCGGCCCTGCATCAGCGAGAGCAGGCGCAGCGCACGGGAAGTGGGGTCGACCATGCGCTGAGACTGCCATCCATCGCGGACAGGATCTGGCACCGATACCCGGCAGCATCGTCGGTACGAGATCCCATCGACGAGAGGGCACACCGATGACCAGCACCGAGACCACCACCGCTGTCGCCGCCGAGCGGGCCGACCTGCTCGAGTCGCTCGCCAAGCACCGCTGGTTCCTGGCGCACACCGTGCGCGGGCTGACCGACGAGCAGGCCCGGCTGCGGCCCACCGCGAGCGAGCTGACCCTGGGCGGCCTGCTCAAGCACGTCACCGCCATGGAACGGATGTGGGCGGAGTTCATGGTGACCGGCCCGACCACCTTCCCGGCGTTCGACGAGTCGACGGCGGAGGAGTGGGCCGCGGAGTTCGTGATGGGACCGCACGAGACGCTGGCCGGCCTGCTCGCCGACCAGGCGGCAGTGGCGGAGCGCACCGACGAGCTGGTCCGGACCCTGCCGAGCCTGGACGTCACCCACCCGCTGCCGCCGGCGCCGTGGTTCGAGCCGGGCGCCCGGTGGTCCGCCCGCCGGGTGGTGCTGCACGTGATCGCCGAGACCGCCCAGCACGCCGGCCACGCCGACGTCCTGCGCGAGACGATCGACGGCCAGAAGTCGATGGGCTGACCCCGGGCCGGCGCCGCCCGGTCAGTCGGTGAGGCGGGCCAGCGGGGCGTGCGCCGGCGCGAAGTGGCAGGCCGTGGCGTGCCGGTGGTCGGCCGTCGGCTCGGTGGTCCGGCAGACCTCCCGCTCCGGGTGGACGAGCGGCCCGACCGGGCAGCGCGGGTGGTAGCGGCACCCCGGCGGCGGGGCGTGCGGGTCGGCGGGCTCCGCGGCCGCCACCGCCGCCGGGGCCGGCTCGGCGTCCCGCCCGGCGGGCCGGGCGTGCGCGGACGCGGGGACGGCCGCGAGCAGGTCCCGGGTGTAGGGGTGCTGGGGGTCGGCGAGGACCTGCTCGGCCGGTCCGTGCTCGACGATGCGGCCCAGGTACATGACGGCGATCTCGCTGGCCACGTACCGGACGACGGCCAGGTTGTGCGAGATGAACAGCATCGAGGTGCCCAGCTCCCGCTGCAGCCGGCGCACCAGGTTCAACACCGTGCCCTGGATGGACACGTCGAGCGCGGAGGTGATCTCGTCGGCGACCACCACCGCGGGCCGAGCGGCCAGCGCCCGGGCCAACGCCACCCGCTGGCGCTGGCCGCCCGACAGCTGACCGGGATGGGCGCCGGCCCGGGCCGGGTCCAGCTCGACCAGCTCCAGCAACCGGGCCACCTCCCGCCGCCGCTCGGCCGAGCCGGTCCCCCGCGGCACCGCCTCGGCGATGCTCTCCCCGATCGTCATCCGCGGGTCGAGCGAGGAGTACGGGTCCTGGAAGACCATCTGCACCGGCCGCGGGCCCGACCCGTGCCGGATCGGTTCCCCGTCGAGCAGGATCCGGCCCCCGGACAACGGCGTGAGCCCCACGGCCGCGCGGGCCAGTGTCGACTTGCCCGAGCCGGACTCCCCCACCAGCCCGACGACGGCGCCGTCCGGCACGGTGAGGCTGACCCGGTCGACGGCGGTCATCGCCCGCCGCCGGGAGCCGTACCGGACGCTGACGTCGTCGAACCGCAGTTCGCTCATGCCCGCTCCCCCAGGGAGACGGCGACGGGTGCCGCACCGGGGACGGCGAGGTCGGCGACCTCACCGGCGTGCCAGCAGGCCACCCGCCAGCCGGTCCCGTCGTCGGCGAGGGCCGGGTCCTCGACCGTGCACCGTGCCGAGGCGAGCGGGCAGCGGGGGGCGTAGGCGCAGCCCGGGGGCTGGTGCGCCGGGTCGACCGGCCGGCCGGGGATCACCGGCAGCGGCTGGTCCAGGTCGACGTGCATGTCGGGCACCGCGGCGACCAGTGCCCGGGTGTACGGGTGGCGGGCGGCGGTGCCGAGCTCGGCGGCCGGCAGGTCCTCGACCACCCGGCCGGCGTACATCACCAGCACGCGGTCGCAGACCTGGCCGACGACGGCGACGTCGTGGCTGATCAGCATCAGCGCCACGCCGTCCGCGGCGCGCACGGCGGCCAGCAGGTCCAGCACCTGACGCTGCACGGTGACGTCCAGCGCGGTGGTCGGCTCGTCGGCGACGATCAACGTCGGTTCCCCCATCAGGCCCATGCCGATCATCGCCCGCTGCCGCATGCCGCCGGAGAACTCGTGCGGGTACTGGTGCGCGCGGCGCTCGGCCGCGGGGACGCGGACGGCGCGCAGCCGGTCGACGGCACGGCCCATCGCCTGCCGCCGGTTCATCCCCTGGTGCTCCTCGGCCACCTCGGCCAGCTGACGCCCGATCCGGCGGGTCGGGTTGAACGACGTCATCGGGTCCTGGAACACCATCGCGAACGCGGTGCCCAGCAACCGACGGTGGCTGCGCTCGGACCCGGTCAGCAGGTCGGTGCCCTGGAACTCCAGCCGGTCCGCGGTGACCTCGCCGGGCTGCTCGACCAGCCGGGCGATCGCCAGTGCGGTGAGCGACTTGCCCGAACCGGACTCCCCGACGACCCCGACCGCCTCGCCCCGGCCGATCCGGAAGCTCACCCCGCGGACCGGGCGCACCAGGCCACCGGGCCCCGGAAAGGTCACCGAGAGGTCCTGGACGTCGAGCACCGGCCGGCCGGCCGCCGGGCCGGGGTCGGTGGCCGGCGTGCCGTCGTCGGTGACCGGGGCCGGCACGGTGTCGGCACGGGGGCCGCTGCGCACCGGGTACGCCCCGTTCACGGCGGCGGTCAGCCCGATGCCCTTGGCCACCGCCTCACCGAACAGGTTGAACGCGAGCCCGGCGACGACGATCGCGACGCCGGGGGCCAGCGCCGCCTCCGGGTGGATGTAGATACCGCTGAGCCCGTCCTGCAGCAGCCGTCCCCAGTCGTAGCTGGGCGCCTGCACGCCCAGGCCGAGGAAGGACAGCCCGGCGAAGGCCAGCAGCGCGCCGCCGGCACCGATCGTCGCGTTCACCACCAGTGGCTCGCCGATGTTGGGCAGCACGTGCCGGATGAGCACCCGCACCCGGCCGACCCCGGCGATGCGGGCGGCGGAGACGAAGTCACGGTCGGCGATCCCGGCGGCCAGCGTGTGGGAGAGCCGGGCGAAGGAGGGGGCACCGGCGAAGCCGATGGCCAGCACCGCCCCGGTCGCCCCCACCCCGAAGACGACGGCGAAGAAGAGCGCCAGCAGCAGCCCGGGGAAGGCGACGGCGATGTCGACCGCTGCGGTCACCAGCCGCCCGGCGCGCCGGCCCAGGAGCAGGGGTGCGGTGCCCAGCAGCAACCCGAGGACCACCGCGATCAGCGTCGCCAGGAGCGCCAGGCCGATGGACAGCCGGGTGGCCACGAGCACCCGGGCGAACAGGTCGCGGCCCAGGGCATCGGTGCCGACCCAGTGCTCGCCGGAGGCGCCCTGCATCGCCGCGGTGGTGTCCACGGTGTCGGCCGCGTCGGACCAGAACACCGGGCCGAACACCGCCAGCAGGAGCACCACGGTCAGCAGCAGGCCCGCGCCGGCGCCGACCGGGGTGCGGAGCACCGCGAGCCAGCGGGCGCCCGCCGCCGACCGTCGGGAGGGGGCGGCCGGCTGGTCGGCGTCGGTGGGCGGCACGGGTGCGATCGTCATCGGCTCAGCTCTCCCTGATGGCCGAGCGCGGGTCCAGCAGCGCGAGCACCACGTCGACGGTCAGGTTCACCAGCAGCACCCCGGCGCCGTAGACGAGCACGATGCCCTGCACCACGGAGTAGTCCTTGAGCAGGATCGAGGAGACGATCGTGCTGCCCAGCCCCGGCCAGGCGAAGACGTTCTCCACCAGCACCGTGCCGGCGACCAGCGCGCTGAGCAGCAGCCCGCCCAGCGTGATGGTCGAGGTCAGCGCGTTGGGCATGGCGTGCCGGAGGTAGATCTCCGGCGCCGGGAGGCGTTTGGCCCGGGCGGTGCGCACGTGGTCGGCCTGCAGCACCGACAGCATCTCCACCCGCATGATCCGGGCCAGCGCCGCGGCCGGCCCGACGGCCAGAGCCAGCACCGGCAGGACGTAGGAGCTCGCGTCCTGCTGGCCCGCCACCGGCAGCCAGCCCAGCTGGACGCCGAAGACGTAGACCAGGCCGACGCCGAGCAGGAAGTCCGGGACCGCCCCGGCGACGACGCTCGCCGAGGAGAACGCCAGCTCGCGGCGGCGGGCCCGCCCACCCCGGGTCAGCACGCCCATCGCCACCCCGATCGGGACGGCCAGGACCACCACCACCAGGAACGCCAGCACCGCCAGCTGGGCCGTCGCCGGCAACCGCTGGGAGATCACCTGGGAGACCGGCAGCCGAGAGGTCAGCGACGTGCCGAGGTCGCCGGTGAACACGCCCTGCAGGTAGTGCACGTACTGCAGCCACAGCGGGTCGTCCAGGCCGAGGGACGCCCGCCGGGCCGCCACCAGCGACGCCGGTGCGGTCGGCCCCAGCGCGGCCCGGACCGGGTCACCCGGGATCAGGTGGATCATCAGGAACGACGCGGTGACCAGCACCCACAGCGAGACGACGAACCGGCCGGCGCGCCGGGCGGCGAACCGCAGCCACGGGCTGTCGAGCGCCGCGTCCACCCCCCGGTGCCCCGCCGTCGCGCCGGTCGTTGCCGTCGCGCCGGTCGCCGTCGTCGTGCTCGTCACCGTCGCCCCCTCTCCGCCGTCCGCGTCGTCCGGGGCCGGGTCAGTCGACCATCCGGATGCTGGTCGGCTGGAGGACGTCGACGACCTCGAACTCCGCGCCGCTGCCGAAGAAGCTCACGTCCTGGTTGGCGAACGGGACGACGTCGGCGTCCCGGACCAGGGCGGCCTCCGCCTCCAGCCAGGTGTCGCAGCCCTCCGTGCCGATCATGGTCATCGCCTCGCCCACCAGCTGGGTGTAGTCGGGGTTGTCGATCGCGGCGAAGTTGTTGCCGTCGGGCACGGTCGGGCCGGACAGGAAGGGCACCATCTGGTCAGGGCTGCTGACGTTGACCGGGATCCAGGCGACGTCCCAGTCACCGGTGCCGAAGATGGTCTCGACCGCGGCGGTCTCGTCCTTCGGCGTCGTCGTCACCTCCGCGCCGAGCTCGGTCCAGGCTGCGACGACGAGCTCGGCGGCCGCGGAGCCGGGCGCGCCCAGCGCGCTGTCGTAGAGGAACGTCAGCTCCAGCCGCTGGCCGTCCTTGCTGCGCACGCCGTCGGCGCCGACCTGCCAGCCGGCCTCGTCGAGCAGTTGCTGCGCCGCCGCGAGGTCGTGCTCGGGCAGCGCGCCGGAGACCGAGTCGCCGGGGCAGGAGGCCGGTGCAGAGGCGGCGAACGTGGTGCCGGGTCCGCCGCGGCCGGAGGTGAGCACCTCGGCGAGCTGGTCCAGGTCGACCGCCTGGGTCAGCGCCATCCGCACCGCCGGGTCGGCCGTGGGCCGGCCCTCGGCCTGGTGGAACCACATCTCGCCGAGCACCGCGGTCACGGTCGCGTCGAACAGGCCCTCCTCGGCCAGCCGCTCGGCGTCCGGGCCGAGGACCTGGGCGGCGTTGAGCCCCCCGGACAGCAGCAGGTTGGCCGAGGTCGTCTCGTTGCCGACGACCTGGGCCACGATCTCGTCGGGCATGCCCTCGGCGTCGGTGCTGGCGCCGTCGGGGCCCCAGGTGTACCCCTCGCGCAGGGTGTAGGTGTAGTGGTCGCTGGGAACAGCCTCGGTCAGCTCGTACGGCCCGGTGCCGAGGGTCTCCGAGGCCAGCTGCTCACGGTCCTCCAGCCCACCGGCGCAGACCATCGGGACGCCGGCCAGACCCTCCAGCACGAAGGGCGCGGGCCCGGCCAGGTCCATGGTCACGGTGTTGGTGGCGTCGTCCGCGGTGGCCTGGACGCCGACCGGTACGAAGACCCCGAGGAAGGGGCTCTGGTTGGCGGGGTCGGCGATCCAGTTGAGGTTCGCCGCCGCGTCGCTCGCGGTGAAGGGTGAGCCGTCGGAGCAGGTGACGTCGTCGCCGATGGTCAGGGTGACGGTCTCGGCATCGACCGTCCAGTCCTCGGCGATCCCCGAGACGACCTCCCCCTCGCTGTCGATGAACACCAGCGAGTCGTAGGCGAAGTGGCTGAGCTGGAAGAGGTCGCTGGCCGCCGAGGCCTGCGGGTCGAGGTTCCCCGGGTCGGAGGACAGCGCCATGGTGAAGGTGCCGCCGTCGACGACCTCACCGCTGCCGCCACCTCCGTCGTCTCCACCGCCGCACCCGGCGAGGAGGAGCGTGGCGGCGGAGACGCCGACGCCGGTCCGGATGAGCCTCATGGTGTGTCCTCTCCTGATGCGGCGATTGCGAGAAGGCTGCCGCGCGACAGCCGCAGGTTCTTCGTCCGGACGGACGAGGCCGACCGCACCGGCTCGTCGGGGGTGACGAGCCGACCGGGCGGTGTCATCCGGCGACCCGCGGGACGGCGCGGCCGATGTGCATGAACCGGGCGTGACCTGCGCCGTCGTCACCGAGGAAGGCGAACGGCACGTGCAGGCCGGACTGCGCCTGCACCGGGATGAGCGTGTCCGGGGCGAAGGAGACCAGCTCGCTGCGCTCGGGCTGCTCGCCCAGCTCCAGGGCCTCGTCCTTGGGCAGCATCTCCAGCCAGACCCGGCCGCCGTCGTCCTGGCTGACGACCAGGTCGGCGACCCGGCTGCTGTAGGTGCCGACGTAGCGGGTCGCGTCGACCCGGGGCGGGTCGGCCGGCGGCACCGGCAGGTCCCGCAGCTGCACGTCGGCGAGCTCGCGCAGCACGTGCCCGACGACGTCGCGGTACAGCCCGTAGGGGTCCCCGCCGTTGGTGAGCAGGACGACGGCGATGCCCCGCTCGGGCAGCACCCGGAGGAACGAGGCCTGGCCGATGGTGTTGCCGTCGTGGCCGATCACCGGGGTGCCGTGGCCGTCGAACAGCTCCCAGCCCAGCCCCCAGGCGTCACCCATCACCCGGATGTCGGGCAGCTGCACCCGGGGCTCCTGCATCGTCGCGACCGTGCCGGCGTCCAGCACCGTCGACCCGTCAGGCGCCTTGCCGGCCTCCAGGTGCATCCGGGCGAAGGCGAGCAGGTCCCGCGGTCGCATCGCCAGCGTGGAGCCGGCCGGGGCGTTGGACCGGGCGAGTGCCCACATCGGTGCCGGCACCTCCGGGGCGTCCGGCTCCGGGCGCACGTGGCCGACCGCCACCCGGTGCACGATCGCCTCGTACGGGCTGGCCGCGGCGTGGGTGAGGCCCAGCGGGGTGAACAGGCGCTCGGCCAGGCACTCGTCGTAGGGCTTGCCGCGCAGCACCTCGACCAGCCGGCCGAGGACGCAGTAGCCGGCGTTGTTGTAGGAGAACTGCTCACCGGGCGGGAAGAGCTGCGCCAGGTCGTCGAGGCCGGCGACGTAGCGCTCCAGGGCGTCGTCGCCGCGGCCGGTGTCGGTGAAGACGTCGCCCTCGAACCCGGCGGTGTGGCTGAGCAGCTGCTCGACGGTGAGGGTGCGGGCAGCGTCCTCGTCGGCCAGCGCGAAGCCGGGCAGGTGGACGCTGACCGGGTCGGTCAGCGAGACCAGGCCCTCGTCGACCAGCTGCATGACCAGGGTCGCCGTCCAGACCTTGGTGATCGAGCCGATCTGGAACAGCGCGTCCGGGGTCGCCGTCACCCCGGTCGCGGTGCTGAGCAGCCCGGCGGCGGCGTCGACCACCTCGCCGTCGGCGAGCACCGCCACCCCGGCTGCCGGCACCTCGTGCGCGGCCAGCAGGGCCGGCAGGTGCTCGTGGATCCAGGCCCCGACCTCGTCCAGCTTCGTCATGCCGGAACGGTAGGAGCGCGCCGCGGCCGGTGGTTGGTGGCCGCGACCAGGCCTGGACCAGCGCGTTCGTGCGGCCGCACGAAGAGACCCCGGTGGCCGGGGCGGGAGGCTGCGCCCATGGGCCGGACGTGACGGCCCGGGGCCCGACCGGACGGAGCAGCACGTGACGACGACGACCGCACGACCCGAGATCGACCAGGAGCACTGGCAGCAGCGGCTCGAGGAACTGGCCGCCAAGCACCAGGTGCCCGGCGCCAGCCTCGCCGTCCTGCGGCTGGGGACCGACGGAGACGAGCTCGTGGAGGCCGCCACCGGCGTGCTGAACAGGTCGACCGGCGTCGAGGTCACCACCGACTCGGTCTTCCAGATCGGCTCGATCACCAAGGTGTGGACCGTCACCCTGGTCATGCAGCTGGTCGACGAGGGGAAGCTGGACCTGGACGCCCCGCTGGTGGAGGTGCTGCCCGACCTGCAGCTGGGCGACCCCGAGGTGACCCGCCAGGTCACCATGCGGCACCTGCTCAACCACACCAGCGGCATCGACGGCGACGTCTTCACCGACACCGGCCGCGGCGACGACGTGCTGGAGCGCTACGTCGCCGCGCTGGCCGACGTGGCGCAGAACCACCCGCTGGGCGCCACCTTCTCCTACTGCAACTCTGGGTTCACGCTGGCCGGCCGGGTGGTCGAGGTGCTCACCGGCCAGACCTGGGACGCCGCCCTGCGGGAGCGGGTGATCGAGCCCCTCGGCCTGACCCACACCTCCACGCTGCCGGAGGAGGCGATCCGGCACCGCGTCGCGGTCGGGCACATCACCCCCGACCCGGAGCAGGAGCCGCAGGTGGCGCCGGTCTGGATGCTGCCCCGTTCCCTCGGCCCCGCCGGCCTCGTCAACGCCACCGCCCGCGACGTCACCGCCTTCGCCCGGATGCACCTGTCGGAGGGCCGGGCGACCGACGGCACCGCCGTCCTGTCGCCGGAGTCGACCGCCGCCATGCAGGCGCACTCCACCGACCTGCCCGACCGGTGGTCCCTCGGTGACTCCTGGGGCCTGGGCTGGATCCGGTTCGACTGGCAGGGCCAGCGGCTGTACGGCCACGACGGGACGACGTTCGGCCAGAACGCGTTCCTGCGGGTGCTGCCGGGCGCGGGGCTGGCGGTGGCCCTGCTCACCAACGGCGGCCAGCCCCGCGACCTGTTCCAGGACCTGTACAGCGAGGTCTTCGACGAGTTGGCCGGCGTGCGGGTCGCCGAGCAGCTGGAGCCACCGGCCGAGGCACCCGAGGTGGAGCTGACCCGCTACGTGGGCACCTACGAGCGCAGCTCGATCACCACGGAGGTGTTCGAGCGGGACGGCGGTCTGGTCATGCGGGTGATCCCCACCGGCCGCATCGCCGAGGAGTCGGGGGCGACCGTGGAGGAGATGGAGCTGCACCCGGTGGAGCAGGGGGTGTTCGCCACCCGCGCGCCGGAGTCCGAGACGTGGATGGCGGTCGTGTTCTACGCCCTGCCGAACGGCGCCGAGTACCTGCACTACGGGGTGCGGGCGAACCCGCGGAAGGCCTGATGCCGACACCGGTGGCCGACCTGGTGCTGACCGGGGCCCGGGTCATCGACCCGGAGACCGGCCTGGACGCGGTGCGGGCGGTGGGGGTCACCGGGGGCACGATCACGCACGTCGCCGAGGTCGCGCCGCCGGCCCGGCAGGTCTGGGACGTGACCGGGACGGTGCTGGCACCGGGCTTCGTCGACCTGCACAGTCACGCGCAGAGCATCACCGGGCTGCGGCTGCAGGCGCTGGACGGCGTGACCACCGCGCTGGAGCTGGAGGCCGGGGTGCTCCCGGTCGCCGGCGCGTACGACCGGGCGGAGGCCGAGGGCCGGCCGGTCAACTTCGGGTTCTCCGCCTCCTGGACCGACGCCCGGATGCACGTGCTCGACGGCGTGCCGCTGGACGCCGACGGCTCGCTGGACCTCTTCGCCACCCACCAGTCGCTGCCGAACTGGCGCGGGCCGGCGAGCGACCGGGACGTCGGCCGCATCCTGGAGCTGCTGGCCGACGGCGTCGCCGCCGGCGGGCTGGGCATCGGGGTGCTGGTCGGCTACGCCCCGGACAGCGGCCGGGCCGAGTACTTCCGGCTGGCCGGCCTCGCCGCCCGGCTGGGCGTGCCGACCTTCACCCACACCCGGTTCATCTCCACCGCCGAGCCCGGCACCTCGCTGGAGGGCGCCCTGGAGGTGATCGGCGCCGCGGCCGGCACCGGCGCGCACATGCACATGTGCCACGTGAACAGCACCTCGACCCGGATGATCGACGAGGTCGCCGGCGCGATCGACACCGCCCGCGGCCGCGGGGTCCGGGTCAGCACCGAGGCCTACCCCTACGGCGCCGGCGCCACGGTCATCGGCGCCGCGTTCCTCGCCCCGGAGCTGCTGCACCGGATGGGGATCGGCCCCCGGCAGCTGACCTACCTGCCCACCGGGGAGCGGGTGGCCGACGACCACCGGCTGGCCGAGCTGCGGGCGACCGACCCGGGCGGTGGCGTGGTGGTGCACTTCCTCGACGAGGACGACCCGGCCGACCTCGCCGTCCTCGAGCGGTCGTTCACCCTCGCCGACACCGCGATCGCCACCGACGCGATGCCGCTGGTCGGGCCGCGGGGCGCCCCGGCCCCGGACGCCTGGCCGCCCCGGTCGGACCTCGTCACCCACCCCCGCTCGGCCGGGTCCTACGCACGCACGCTGCGCTGGCTGGTGCGGGAACGGGGCCTGCTCACCCTGACCGAGGCGCTGCGCCGCTCGTCGCTGCTGCCGGCGCAGATCCTGGAGGGCGCCGTCCCCGCGATGCGGCGCAAGGGCCGGGTGCAGGTCGGCGCCGACGCCGACCTGGTGGTGTTCGACCCCGACACGGTCACCGACCACGCGACGTACACCCGGGTCGCGCCGTCCAGCGGCTTCCGGCACGTGCTGGTCGGCGGGACGCCGGTGGTCCGCGACCGGGAGCTGCGCACCGACGTGCTGCCCGGCCGCGCGGTGCGCTCGGGCGCGGCCTGAGCGGTCAGGCCCCGAACGCGGTCTGCGCCGCCTCCGCCGACAGCAGCGTGAACCGCCAGGACGGCGGCGGACGCCGACCGTGCAGCACGACCCGGCAGGGGCCCAGGTCGGCCACCCCGGCGAACCCCTCCGGGCGCCGGTGCAGCCAGAGCACGAAGGGATGTCCGTCGACGTCCAGCGCCGTCCTGGGCCAGGTCCGGACGTCGTCCAGCCGGGCGGCGACCGCGCGACCGGTGGCCCCGGCCTCCTCGGTGGAGCGCAGCGTCTCCGCGGCGGAGGCGCCGTACGGGACCAGCTTCAGCAGCATGCTGGTGACCGCCGTCTCGGCGATGCTGCGCAGCCCGCCGTCGGTGGTCCAGCCGCCGTCCCCGCCCGGGCGGCAGCCGCGCCGGGCGATGGTCCGCAGCGACCACGCCGGCGATGCGTCGGCCGGCGCCTCCGGCTCCGGGCGCGGGCCGATGCTGACGTCCTCCCAGTAGGAGGGGGAGCTGCCCACCCGGCCGTGGCCGGTGGCGAGCACGCACAGGGCGTGCGCCGGCACCCCGGCCGGCACGAGCACCGGCATGTCCAGACCGGTCAGCGGGATCGTCATCGGCAGTGGTGTACACCCCCGCAGGGGGCGGCGTCGAGGGGGTGGCGTCGAGGTGCAGCGGCGAGGCGCCGGGTCCAGGCGCGGGTGTCCCGTGCACCGGTGACGGCCCGGCCGCCGGTCACAGAAGGGCCGCAGCCCGCGCGGGCGGCGGCTGGCCGGGCCCGGGCCGGGTAGTGCCCGACGGTGACCCGCATCCGCGCCGCCCTCGTCGCCGTCCTGGTGCCACTGCTCACCGCCACCGGCTGCGTCGTCGCCTCCTCCTCCGGGTCCGACCCCCTCGTCGCCTCCGCCCCGGCACCGCAGTCGGCGCCGGCCGGGGGCGCGGAGGCGCCGGCCGAGGAGCAGATCGCCCGGGCGGTGTTCGACCGGGTGAACGCCGAGCGGGAGGCCCGCGGGCTGGAACCGGTGGCCTGGAACGACGCGCTGGCCACGGTCGCCCGCCACTGGAGCACGGAGATGGCCGACACCGGCCAGTTCCAGCACCAGGACATCCGGGCGCTGTTGCAGGGCGACGAGCTCTCCGGGTTCCGCGCGGTCGGCGAGAACATCTTCACCGCCACCGGGCCGGTGCCGGCCGGGACGATCCACTCCGGCTGGATGCGGTCGGACGGGCACCGGGCCAACGTCCTCAACCCCGGCTGGGACCGGCTCGGAGTGGGCGTCTTCTGCGCCCCCGACGGCTCGGTGTGGGCGACCCAGGAGTTCGGCCGGACGGCGGGTTCCGAGCGGCCGGCGGTCGCCTCCACGACCCCGCCGGCCGAGCCGATCACCCGCCCGGACGACGACGGCCCGACCTGCTGACGCCGCCGCTGCCCGGGCCGGGATTGACGAGGCTCCCGGCTCGGGTACGTCACCCCCGATGACCCAGCCCACCCTCCGCCGCCTGCCCAGGGCAGGCCGATCGACGTCCGAGTCCGGCAACGGTGGGCCGGTCACCTGCCCGGTGCCGGGCGCGGCCGGACACCGGGCAGGCTGGACCTGCGTCGCTGCTGGGATCGTGTCCCCTGCCGGGTCCCGCCGTGCTGCCGGTCGGGTACCGGGCGGCGCCGCGCCGGGCACCGCACCGGCCGCGAACGGAAGGGACGTGATCGTGCTGAGCACGGGACGCAGGAGCGCACGATGAGCCGCCGGACCAGGACCGTCGTCGGTCGGACCCCGCCGCCGGCTGCCGGCCGAGAGGGCGGCGCCTCAGCGGTCGCCGGTGCGACCGACACCCGGCCGGTCCCCGAACCGCCGCCCACCGCCGCTGCGGACCCCGCCCCTCGTCCCGATGCACCGGTCGCGCCCGCTGTGGTCGCCGCGCCTGTCCCCGCACCCGGCCCGACGTGGGGGGACGCCGTGCCGGGCTGGGCGTTGCGGGTGATGGCCGTGAGCGGGGCCACGCTGGCGGGGGCGGCCGTCGTCTGGCTGGGCTTCTGGCTGCTCTTCCGGCTGCCGATGCTCACCTTCGCCGTGGCCGTCGCGGTGCTGCTGACCGCGCTGAGCGCGCCGGTCGCCGGACGACTGCGCCGGGCCGGCGCCCCGGCTGCGCTGTCGGCGCTGGCCGCCGTGCTGCTGCTGCTCGGTGTCCTGGCCGGCATCGGCTTCCTGATCGGCTTCCGGGCCGTCGCCACGCTGCAGGACCTGACCCGTCCGCTCGCCGCCGGCATCGACCGGATCCGGGTCTGGTTGATCGAAGGGCCCCTCCAGCTGGACGCACAGCAGGTCGCCGAGGTCCGCAACGACATCGTCACCCGGCTCTACGAGGCCACGCCCAGCCCCGGCGCCGGCGCACAGCTCGGCCTGGTCGCGCTGGGTGGTGTGGTCCTGATCGTCTTCCTGGTGTTCTTCCTGCTCAAGGACGGCCCCCGGATGTGGGCCTGGGCGCTGGACCGGGTGCCCGACCGCATGCGGGCCCGGGTCGACGGCGCCGGGCTCGCGGCCTGGGACACGCTGGCCGGCTACGTCCACGGGGTGATCATCGTGGCGCTGATCGACGCCGTCGGCATCGGACTGGCCCTGCTCGTGCTCGGTGTGCCGTTGTGGCTGTCGCTGACGTTGCTGACCTTCATCGGCGCGTTCGTCCCGATCGTGGGCGCGACCGTCAGCGGTGCGGTGGCCGTGCTGGTCACCCTCGTGACCAACGGCGTGACCGACGCGGTGATCGTGCTGGTGGTCGTGCTGGTGGTCCAGCAGGTCGAGGGGAACGTGCTGCAACCGCTGATCATGGGCCGGGCGGTCCGGCTGCACCCGATCGTCATCCTGCTGGGGGTCACCGCCGGCGGCCTGATCGCCGGCATCCCCGGCGCCCTGCTGGCGGTCCCGATGCTGGCGGTGACCTACCGCGTGGTGGAGCACCTGCGGACCCATCCGGCGCCCGCCTCGGACCTCGAGGGGGCCGCCCACCCGCTGCCGGTCAGCACTCCCCCGGGCTGACCCCGCCGCAGGGCCAGGTTCAGTCGACGGTCGCCCCGTCGAGCGGCTCGACCTGGTCGGCGGCGATGGCGATCTGCCCGGTCTCCCCGGCGAAGAAGGCCTCCGGGTCGTCGAAGATGACCGTCGGGGCGATCCCGAACTCGCGCTCGAAGGTCTCGCGGTCCACCGCCGTCGCCGTCCCGGAGACCCGGACGACGTCCTGGACCTCCAACGGTTGCACCGGGGTCGCCGACACGACCGCGAGGGCCCGCCCGGAGCCCGTCGAGACGCGGAACGCGGTTCCGATGTCGGTGGTGGCGATCAGGCCGACGACCTCGGCCCGGACGGACACGTCCTCGCCCTCGGTGAACTGCGGAGTCGCCTCCGCGGGCGGTGAGGTCTCCGGGGCCGGAGCCCCCGGATCGGCCGTCGGTTCGGTCGCGCCATCGGCCTCCAGCGCCTCGACCCGCCGCTCGAGTGCGCCGATCTCGTCCCGCACGTCCTCGAGCTCCTCGGCTGTGACCTCCGGCTGCAGTGGGTCGGGGTCCTGCCCGCAGCCGACGAGTGCTGCCGAGGCGAGGAGCACCACGCCGAGTGGGAGGGCGCGACGCCGCCAGCCGGGAGCGGGCTCGCTCGGCAGGCGACGGGGATCTCTGGTCATCTCACTCCTCTGCTCGCCGGTGGCCGCCCGGGCCCGGGGGGCTCCGGGCTGGTCGCCGTGGCCGGGCCCTACCCGGTCAGGGCAGCGTGTAGGCCGCCGGACGGATCTCCAGCCTGCCGTCCGTGGGGTCCGCGGAGAACAGCAGGGCCCCCGACTGCCGGCTGCCCGGCGCGAGGTAGGAGAACGTCGCGGTCGCCTGCTGGAGCTCACTGCCGTCGCGGGAGAGCACCCCGGTCACCTCGACCTGCTGGGCGGTCTGGCCGCCCTCGTTGACCACCTCGACGGGCACCGCCCAGCCGCCCTGGACCTGCTGCGCCTCCGTGACCGTGACCGACAGCTGGGGACCCCCGTCGCGCACGACGACGGCCTGGTGGACGAGGAAGCCGAGCACCAGGAGGACCACCACGGCCCCGAGGGCGCCGAGCAGGTACTCGCCGCGGCTGGTGTCGCCGTCGGGGGTGCCGGTCTCGTCGCGGTCCTCGGCGTCGCTCACGTCGTCCTCACAGGATCAGCCGGGCGGCCGCCGCACCCAGGCTCGCCGGCAGCGCGAGGACGACGGCCTCGGTGACGGCCATGGCCGCACCCACCCCGTCGAACCGGCCGAAGGTCCACAGCAGGTAGGCCGACACGACCAGCGCGATGACGTAGCCGACGACGGTCAGGGTCAGGAACGAGCGCAGCACCCCGCCGACGGCCGGCTCCTGTCCCCGGAACCCCACCGAGTACACGAAGCCGTGCATCAGGACCAGGCACAGGACGACGAGGGCCACCGGGTGCCAGGCGCCCATCTTCGCCGCCAGCAACACGACCTCCTCCGTGGGCGCGATGTTGGCCGCGAAGACGACCGCACCCGCCGCCATCAGCAGCAGCTCGCCGCCGTAGGTGGTGGTCGGGACCCGCCGGCCGCCGACGCCCAGCTGGCTGCGCGCGAACGACGCCCCCACGGCGGCCGGGAGCATCTCCAAGCTGATGATCGACAAGGAGTCCTGCCAGCCCTGTACGGGCCTGATCACCGCGAGCACCCCGAGGACCAGCGCCGTCGCCACCGCGGCCATCACGAAGGCCACGCCCGCGTCGGCCAGGTAGCCGGGCCAGCCGACGCCGGGCATCCCGGCACCGAAGTGCTGGGAGAGGAAGACGACGAGCAGCACGGTCGCCGCCAGGAGCAGGCCGAGGCGGTACCTCGGGATGGACAGGCCGAGTTCCCAGATCTCCATGGTCATCAGCAGCGGCAGCGCGAACAGCAGGGCACCACCGAACGCACGGCCGCTGCTCTTGGCCAGCAGGTGCCGATCCTCGGTCCGGGGTGGCGCCTGCTGGTCACCCCGATCCGCCACCCGGCCAACGTAGTCGGCTCCCCCGATGGCGGGGTTCGGGGGACGGCCCTCGGGCGCCGAGGGCACGCACGTCGCGCCGCGCGCTCGCCAGCGCGGCCTTCACGTCGATGCGGTGCTCTCCCGCCGCGACGACTACTCGTCCGGTTCCACCGTCGGGTCGACCGGAGCCACGGTGTCCTCGACCGGGGCGATGTCCTCGTTCTCGACCTCGTCGCCCGAGCAACCGGTGGCGCCCAGGGCGAACCCGCCCGCCATCAGGAGCGGGAAGAGCCGACGGCGGATGCCGCCGTGCGGGCCGGGACGGTGGGTGCGCATGGCTGCCTCCGAAGGACGACCGGTCACGGACCCTGCTGGCTCTACCCGTCCACCGATCACCCCATGCTCGCCGGGCACTTGCACCCCACCGGCAGTCCAGGCGGTCCCGGCGGCTGCCCGCGGTGCTGGCTCAGGTGCCGCGGGGTGCCAGCTCGTAGACCGGACCGAGTTCCGTCCGGCTCGGGTCGGGGGTCTCGTGCACCAGGCTGGGCTCGCTGTTCATCAGCCGGTGCAGGGCCGTACGGGTCTCCTCCACGTCGAGGCCGGCCCGGCCGGCGATGGCCTGGAGATGCGGTGCCGAGCTGGCGTCCTCCAACTCGGCCACCACCCGGTACACCGTGGCGTCGTTCCCGGACAGGTCTTCCACGCGCATGGCCGTTCTCCTAGAGGTCGTCGCCTGGGCGCGTCTTCAGTACCCGGTCGCTGCGCCGGGAACTCGTAGGTTGCGTGCGTCCCCGGCCGGGCTCGGGGACCGTGGCGACGGGGGTCGCCCTCCCCGTGACGGTCGGTGGGACGCCGAGAAGCGAGGCCCCTCGCGGGACCCGGCCTCTCGGTCATCTCACGTCAGCGCTGGTGCGGGCGGTCATCCGTTCGTGACTGCGTCGAGCGTCACTGCCGACGGCATCGCGCCGACCCCCAGAGCCGTGACCCGTTGCGACGACTGTCGCAGGTGTCGAGTCTCAGTCGACCGTCACTCGGGATCTCACCAGCCGACGGAGTCCTCAGAGGTTCAACCCGTGAGCCTGCGCGAGGGTGTTCGCAACGTCGGTCATGCCGATGCTCCGTAGGTGTGGGATGAGGGCTGTCATCGGGGGCTGATTACTGCGGTACGGGCTTTCGCAGGCCCCGACGTAGAGACCGCCACTGGAGCCCGGGTACAGCCCGCCGCCCGGCCCGGGGTAGAGCCCGGGTACAGCCCGCCGCCCGGTCCCGGGTAGAGCCCGGGTACAGCCCGCCGCCCGGTCCCGGGTAGAGCCCACCGCCAGGGCCGGGGTATAAGCCGCCGCCCGGACCGGGATACGCACCGCCTCCAGGCCCGACGTACAGGCCCCCACTTTGCCCAACGTAAAGGCCCCCGCCGCGACCGACGTACCTGTCGCGCGGCCAAGTGTTGCGCGTCATCTGTTGTTGCTCCCGGTGGTCAGGGCTCTGGTCTAGCCGACGGTATGGCTGGGGTCTGACAGAGCCGGTCGAACGATTTAAATCGGAGCTTCTAGCCCCAGCACTTTGGGCCCTGGATGTTCGGCCGAGCGCAGTTCCTCTTCTGACTCCTATGGGCTGTTCGTTTGGCCTGTGGAGGTGCCTGCCAGTCGCCGACGTGAATGATGGGCAGCACGGGTTCGCTCCGACCGGAAGGGAGAAGCCATGATCACCCGCGATGTCGCGCAGATGACGCGCTTGGACTTCTCCTTGTGGGAGCGGGCTGAACGCGGGGAGGACCTCGGCACCTTGGTCGAGGCCGTTGGTCGCGCCGCCGGAACGCCAACCGAGCCAGTCGCCGTGGAGACGGTGCTCCTTTCAGGCGACAACCCGCTCGTGCTGCTTCGCCCCCGGGGTGTACTCACCCTCGTCGCCGTCGGCCCGGTCTCGCTGCTGCATGTTGAGGACAGCCACGGCGACTTCGTTTTGGGCGCATGGCCGACCGCACATGAGGGCGTGTTCCACCTCGTCGGCAGCGTGCCGCCCACTGATCCGCGCTGGCAGCGGGTCGAGCGATGGGTCGTCAAGGCCGCCCCCGACGTCGTGCCGGTGTTCCTGAACCACGACGACTTCACCGACATCGGTACCGCCTTGTCGGAGTTCGGTGAGGTGGAGGTCAGTCGCCTGACCGCCCGCAGGCCCTCGGACTTCTCCTCGCTTACCCGGGGCTGGGCAGCCCGCGCATCTTCGCTGCGGCCTTCCCACCATGAGGCCATCCGGGAGACCGAGGCTGAGGGCGCATCGGTCCGGACACTTCGGCTGCACATCGCCGACGTGATCAGCCTGCACCTACGGCGACGGGCCGGAGCGACCTACTACAACGGCAATTTCGGCCTGTTCGAGCGGGAGGTCCTGGGCCGGTTGGCCACCGCCGCCGCGCGTCGCCGGGAACTGCTGTCCGGTCGGGAACGGCAGGTCGACGAGGAACCGCTGAACCCGATCACCATCCGACTCCCCCAGCCGACTCTGGTGGACGCTGAGGCGACCGGCGACGTGATCGCCGCTCTGGAGAGTCAGCGCGACCTGGCGGTCGCGGTGCTGCACCGCAACCCCTACCTGCACTTGGTGGTCAGCGACGCCTCTGACGGGTCCAACTTCGACGTGTTCGTCACCGAACCGGACGTCATCGAAGTTCATCCTGGTTTTCGGGCCAGCATGGGCGCGCTCTCCCGCCTCACCCAGAGCCTCGGTGACCAGTTCTCAGCCCTGGCGATCGATGAGGCAGCGTCGCCGCAGCCCGTGTCGCTGGATGACCTGGTTTCCCCTTTCTGACCGATGCCCGCCCCCGCGTCCGGCAGCGCAGCCGAAGAGAAGCACCTGCTTGAGGAGTTCACCACCTACGACCAGCACGTCGATGTGGTGTCCGCGCTGGAGTGGCTCTTCACCTGGGGCAAGGGCATCCAGGACACTGTCGTTCGTTTCGAGCGGTTTCCCCGAATCAAGGTCGAGGGCAAGACCTACACCCCGGACTTCACCGTCCTGTTCACCGACGGCACTGCCATCGTCGGCGAGATCGCCAAGATGGAGCTGCACGACAACAGCGTCGACAAGTTGTGCTCCCAGATCGGCCACTACGCCGATTTCGACCACGTCCCCGACGCCCGAGGACGGCTGGTCCCGGTCCAGCACGTGGACGTCGTGCTGCTGGTGGACATGGACATCGGTTTGGCAGCGGTCCGCCGCATCATCCGTGAGCGCTTCGCCAGCCTTGACCACCCGTACTCACCGGCGGAATCACCGTGCATCGTGCAGTTCGTCCGACGCGAGTCCCACTACTCGTTCCAACGGCTTCAAGGCCCTGACAACGGCGTCCTTCATGCTGGAGACCGCGTCCCGCACATCGGCGGATACCTCGATGAAGGGCTGAGCATCCGGGCGGCCCACTTCGTGGCGATCAAATCCCGGCGCGGGTTCATAAACGACCCAATCAAGCCCCTGTACCTGGCCACCCACCTGTGGACCCGGACGTGGCGCAACGCGTTCGGCGGCGGCAGCACCGACATCACCGTCGAGGAGCAGGCCACCGCCACCAGATTCCAGGGGGAGTACGGCATCGGCGGGGTGACCGTCGTCCGTGAAGCGCTGGCCTTGCTGGAGTGTGCCGGGCTGGCAGCCAGCCAGGGCGGCGGTACCTGGCTGGTGTCCCGGAAGTCCCTGGGGCGGACCGGGGACAACGAGTTGCCAAAACGATCGCCCGGCGTGCGACCGCGAAGCGCCCATCCTCTTTGGTTCAGCGGTCACCGCGTCGCCCGACGGTGGAGATGGACACCCTCTTCTAGCCCGTGCCGCCGACTTTGAGCCGAGCCGCAAGCACATCGTCTGGTCGGACGCGGCCATCGCCGCGAGGGCGTCCTCGGACCGGTGGCTAGTTGGTCTCGGACGCCAGGCCACACCCGTTGGGTCAAGCGGCGACCGAGACTGCTCAGCCGGACTGCCAGTTGGGCAAGACAGCATGCTCCCGCCCACCCCACGCTTCAGGACTCTCGTTCGGACCGTCCCTGGGTGGCACAGGTGCGTCGTAGAACCACTGCGAGGGTGTGGGTCCGACGGCTCCGGTTCCGAGGCACCAGCCACTGATGGTCTGCCGCCATGCCCACCAGGACTGACCATCGGACTGAACGTGCATTACGATCCCGTGTGCTGCTGGGAGTCCATCTTTGACGAAGTGGGACTCAACGAGGGGAAGCAGGTCGTCGCGGTACCTGCCCAACTGGTTGTGCCAGCCCATCTGGCAGGAGTGCAGGTAGCGCAGCGCCAAGCGCGTGGCGAGGAACTCGCGGGCGTCGCGGCGGCGGCCGAGTTCATCGACCTCGTCCGATCCGGCCCATGTCGCTTCGCGCGCTGCTTTCCGTGCCGCGACCTCTGCTTGGACGAGTGGTTGCGCCCACTCCACCAGGGCTTGAAGCAGCACGAACGCCTTGACCGAGTTGATGCGCGTGGCGTAGCCCAGGTCGCGACCATGAAGGATGCCGTGTCGGCTCAGCGATCCTTCACTGGCCGTGTAGTCCATGCCCGCTGAAAAGTAGTCACGGACTACCGGGAGGGCTTCATGCTGGGTAGCGATGGCTGACGCGTCGACCACATCCGCTGCCTTGCTCGGGTTGCGGGAGAAGAACAACTTGCCGCCAGTGACGTCGGCGACCAGTCCCTCGATTTGGGCGAGCACGATAGGGATTGATGCCTCGTAGGCTCCGGTCTGGTGATGGGTGAGCGCTTTGCCGAGCAGAAGTGACCGCTGCCGGAAGAGGTTGCGGTAGTCCTCTTCCGGGTGGCCGAGGACGCTGATCTGCTGCACCGGCCGCCGGAGGCGGTGTTCGTTGTCCCACGCCTCGACGAGGATCTGTTCGGCTGCTTGCTTGCCGTCGCTCGCGAGCGACGCGATGGCTGCCGCGTAGGGGGTCATGGGCATCGCGCCTGACGGTGCCCAGCCGAGCGGGGCGAACAGGCGGATTGCCTGAGCGGAAACGCGATGGATGGAGTCCATCTCGTTGCGCGCCTTGATCAGATCGCCCAGGTCGAGCCCGCTGGTGCGAAGTGACTCGACGAGGTCGGGGACCTCGGCGATGGCGTCCAGCGCTTCGATCATCGTCCTTGTCTCCCCCTGGGGATCCATGACCTGCGCGAGGCGATGTTCCAGCGGAGTGGACGGCACTGTGGGCGCTTGGCGGGGAGTGCGCTTGCCGCGACGACTCATGCGATTGCCTGCGCAGTGCGGGAGCGGAGCACCTGTCGGGGCACCCGATGACGGTAACCGCGAGTCCTAACAGTCCAGCCGGGGTGGCCGGGGTGGCCGGGGTCCGGCCGGGCGAGCCCAGGGAACGATAACTCGGCCGTAATATCCGCCCGGGCGCTACGCGACCCGACCGATGCTGTGATGACAGCCGGGCTGGAACGGAATCGCGAAGGCGTCCGGATCCTCGGTCGGCCAGTACCGGGCACGGTGACCGTCGTAGACCTCCTGCACCGGGACGATGGTCCCTTCGTGTTCCGTACAGCCGGAGGGAGCCCACTTCGGTTCGGCGGCTCGGTAGACCATCACGTGGCTGATGCCTTCGTCGAGGAAGCGGGCCGCGAGCCCTCGCACATACCAAGTGTTGAACTCACCGGTCCCGAGTCGCTCGGCGGCTTGCCGGACGTTGACCGATCTCGTGCGGATGAGTCCCTGCCGCAGGTACGTCTCCTGCTGGACGAACACAGCAGGGGTACCCCAAAGGTCGTTGATCAGGGTGTCGTCGTCACCGAACTCGATGGCGTTGCGCATCATCGTCGGCCACACGCTTAACCCATGGGCGCTGAGTACGGCTGGGACGTACGGCGACCCGGCCTGCTCGCTGTCGAACTCGCGGAGCATGAACTCGCGGGTCGTGGGGTCCAGGTCCGGAAGGTAGAGCGACATGTTGACTCCTAAGAGGTCCACGAAGACGCCTGTCTTTGCAGTCGGGCAGAGGAGCCGACTCCTTCGCAGTCCAGGAGTCCCGTACATGTGTGCCGTCAGAAGACACAGGGGGTGCCAAGACCAGTACGTGGTCCTCGCACCCCCCGCGTCACCGTGACCTACTCGGGAGAACCGAGTGACCTATAGGTGAAAATCCGCGACCTATTCGCGAGAATCCCGTGACCTAGTGGTGGTGAGACTCGACATCAGCTGCAGCCGCTGGTGGAGCCGCAGCCCTCGCAGACGTAGCAGCTGCCGGCGGGGCGCATCTTCGTACCGCAGGTCATGCACAGCGGTGCGTCGGTGGCGGTGCCGGTGACCAGCTCGAGCAGCTCGGCCGAGGAGTGGGCCTCCTTGATCGACGTCGGGCCGGCCGGGGTGACCTTCTCCTCCACCTTGGCGGTCTCGATCGGCGCGGAGCCGCGCAGCTGCTCCAGGTCGACGTCGTCCTCCTCGACCGAGGGGGTCGAGGCCGAGGTGCCGTAGGAGCCGGCGACCTGGGCCGAGCGCTCCTCGGCGGTGAAGATGCCCAGGTTCGCCCGCTTCTCCACCGGCAGGTGGTCCAGCGCCAGCCGACGGAAGATGTAGTCCATCACCGACTGGGCGATCCGGATGTCCGGGTCGTCGGTCATGCCGGCCGGCTCGAACCGCATGTTGGTGAACTTCTGGATGTAGGTCTCCAGCGGCACCCCGTGCTGCAGGGCCAGGGAGATCCCGATCGAGAAGGCGTCCATGACACCGGCCAGGGTCGATCCCTGCTTGCCGAGCTTCAGGAAGACCTCGCCCAGGCTGCCGTCCTCGTACATCCCGGCGGTCATGTAGCCCTCGGCGCCGGCAACGCTGAACGACGTGGTGACGCTCGTCCGCTTCTTCGGGAGCCGCTTGCGCACCGGGTGCGACAGTGCGGTGGCCGGGGCCGCCTCGACGACGGGCGCCTCGTCCTTGGTGCCGTCGTTCTTGCCCTTGCCGCCGGACAGCGGCTGGCCCACCTTGCAGTTGTCGCGGTAGATGGCCAGCGCCTTGATGCCCATCTTCCAGCCCTGGAAGTAGATGTCCGCGACCTCCTCCACGGTCGCCGACTCGGGCATGTTCACCGTCTTGCTGATCGCGCCGGAGATGAACGGCTGCACCGCGGCCATCATGCGCACGTGGCCCATCGGGGAGATGGACCGCTCGCCCATCGCGCAGTCGAACACCTCGTAGTGCTCCGGGCGCAGGCTCGGGGCGTCGACGACGTGGCCGTGCTCGGCGATGTACTCGACGATCGCCTCGACCTGCTCCTCCTGGTAGCCCAGGCTCTTCAGCGCCCGCGGGACCGTCTGGTTGACGATCTGCATCGAGCCGCCGCCGACCAGCTTCTTGAACTTGACCAGCGAGAAGTCCGGCTCGATGCCGGTCGTGTCGCAGTCCATCATGAAGCCGATCGTGCCGGTGGGGGCCAGCACCGAGGCCTGCGCGTTGCGCCAGCCGTTCTCGGTGCCGATGGTCAGGCACTCCTGCCACTCGGCGGTCGCGGCCTTGAGCACGTCGGCGTCGTCGGCCCCGACCGGGCGGATCGCGTCGTTGGCGGCAGCGTGCTTGCGCATGACCCGGGCGTGGGCGTCGGCGTTGCGGGCGTAGCCCTCATAGGCGCCGACGACCCCGGCCAGCTCGGCCGAGCGACGGTAGGCGGTGCCGGTCATCAGCGAGGTGATGGCGGCGGCCAGGGACTGCCCGCCGCGGGAGTCGTAGGCGTGGCCGGTCGCCATGAGCATCGCGCCGAGGTTGGCGTAGCCGATGCCCAGCTGACGGTAGGCGCGGGTGGTCTCGCCGATCGGGGCGGTCGGGAAGTCGGCGAAGCAGATCGAGATGTCCATCGCGGTGATGATCAGCTCGACGGACTTCACGAAGTTCTTGGAGTCGAACGTGCCGTCGTCCTTGAGGAACTTCATGAGGTTCAGCGACGCCAGGTTGCACGAGCTGTTGTCCAGGCTCATGTACTCCGAGCACGGGTTCGAGGCGTTGATCCGCCCCGTCTCGGGGTTGGTGTGCCAGTCGTTGATGGTGTCGTCGTACTGGATGCCCGGGTCGGCGCACTCCCAGGCCGCCTTGGTGACCTTGCCGAAGAGCTCACGGGCGTCGACGGTCTCGATGACCCGGTTGTCCTCACGGGCCCGCAGCCCGAACTCGGTGCCCTCCTCGACCGCGCGCATGAACTCGTCGTTGACCCGGACGGAGTTGTTGGCGTTCTGGTACTGGACGCTGGTGATGTCCCGGCCACCGAGGTCCATGTCGTACCCGGCGTCCCGCAGCGCGCGGATCTTGTCCTCCTCGCGCGCCTTGGTGTCGATGAACTCCTCGATGTCGGGGTGGTCGATGTCGAGGACGACCATCTTCGCCGCGCGGCGGGTGGCGCCACCGGACTTGATGGTGCCGGCCGAGGCATCGGCCCCGCGCATGAAGGAGACCGGCCCGGACGCGGTGCCACCGGAGGAGAGCAGCTCCTTGGAGGAGCGGATGCGGGAGAGGTTCAGGCCGGCGC
Source organism: Modestobacter sp. VKM Ac-2983 (assembly GCF_026967885.1). NCBI lineage: Bacteria > Bacillati > Actinomycetota > Actinomycetes > Geodermatophilales > Geodermatophilaceae > Modestobacter > Modestobacter sp. VKM Ac-2983. Next base: position 67,214 of record NZ_JAPVBK010000007.1, on the reverse strand, counting down.
CGGAGCCGCCCTTGAAGATCAGGCCTTCTTCCCGGTACCAGTTCAGGATCGAGTCCATCGTGTCGTCGACGGCCAGGATGAAGCAGGCGCTGACCTGCTGCGGAGAGGCCGTGCCCACGTTGAACCAGACCGGCGAGTTGAAGCTGAACACCTGGTGCAGCAACATCCAGGTCAGCTCGTGCTCGAAGAGCTCGGCGTCGCCCTCGCTGGCGAAGTATTCGTGCTCGCGGCCGGCCGCGCCGTAGGTCAGGACGACCCGGTCGATGAGCTGGCGCAGGCTCGTCTCGCGCTGGGGGCTGCCGACCGCGCCACGGAAGTACTTGGTGGTGACGATGTTGGTGGCGTTGATGCTCCACTCGGCCGGGAACTCGACCCCGCGCTGCTCGAAGTTGATCGAGCCGTCCCGCCAGTTGGTCATGACGACGTCGCGGCGCTCCCACACGACCTCGTCGTAGGGGTGCACACCCGCAGTGGTGAACACGCGCTTGACCTTGAGGCCCTTCCCCCGACTGGGGGCCTTGGGAGTGCGGCGGTTCCGGCTGGTGGTGAGGCGGTCGGCTGTCTCGGTCATCGTGCGAGGGCTCCCTGGGTCGGACTGGTGCGGTGGTGCGGGCGGAGCGGCTGGGGAAGCCGGCGGGTGCCGGAGCCGGGTGGTGCGGTCTCCTCGTCGAGACCTGTCTAGCGGAGGGGTCGGACAGTTCTCACGGGCCGGCGGCGTTGCCGGTGTCGGCCGGCCGCGGACGCTCGGCGGCCCGCCGGCGGGGGCTCCCGCCCGCAGGCATCTCCTGGTCCTCACCGACGGCGCCTCGCTCGGCGAGCGGTCCGTCGCCGGCACTGACGGAACCCCGGGCCGGTGCGGCGCGGAGCTCGGCGATCTCCTTCTCGAAGTCGGCGACCGAGGAGAAGCTGCGGTAGACGCTGGCGAAGCGCAGGTAGGCCACCTCGTCGAGGTCGCGCAGCGGTCCGAGGATGGCGAGACCGACCTCGTTGCTGGGGATCTCGGCGCAGCCGGTGGCCCGCACCGCGTCCTCGACCTGCTGGGCCAGCAACGCCAGTTGGTCCTCGTCCACGGGACGTCCCTGACAGGCCCGCCGCACACCGGCGACGACCTTCCCCCGGGCGAAGGGCTCGCTGACGCCGCTGCGCTTGACGACGGCGAGGACGGCCTCCTCCACGGTGGTGAAGCGGCGCCCACATCCCGGGCAGGAGCGTCGACGGCGGGTGGTCGCTCCCTCGTCGGTCTCCCGGGAGTCGATCACCCGACTGTCGGGGTTGTGGCAGAAGGGGCAGCGCATCCCGATCTCCTCCTTCCCGAGGTGTCGCGAGGGCTCTCGTCGCGGCGACGTGACACCGTGACCGGACCCCGACCCGATGGCCGTGCTGTGGACTGCGCCGGGGACATCCGGTGGATGCGCCGGGGAGAACGTGTGGAACGGCTGTGGATGGGGCTTACAGCTCTGTAACTACTAGATGTTGTGGTGGAACCGTACGACCACCCCCACAGGTGTGCAAGCCCCGGGGTGCGTGTCGTCTTCCGCAACTGCCCCGGACGCCCCTCGGGACCCCTCTCGCCACAGCCATCGCCGCCGGAACAGCCCTGCCCCACCAAGGCACGGGCGCCCTGGAGGCGGCCGAGCCGGAGCACTCAGGGACGACGGGCGGCCGCCACCCTCACCACCCGCCGTGGTGCACACCTGCACCACGCAGCCCGATCAGGGCAGCTCGAGCACCTGGCCGGGGACGAGGTCGACGTCGGAGAGGCCGTTCACGTCGAGGAGCGCGTCGACGACGGCGCGCCGGTCCTCCTCCGGGGCGATCTCACCGGCGATGGACCACAGGGTGTCCCCGGACCGGACGACGATCGTCGCCGAGCCGGCCAGCTCCAGGCCCCCTCCGGCGCCGCCGGACTCGATCGCGATCGTCGCCGCGGCGACGGACACCCCGAAGGCGATGGACAGCCCGGCGATCACCCGCCGCCCGCGCCGGGTCAGGCGCAGCGGTGCCGGGTCACCCCAACCCACCGACACCCCGCCGCCTGCCTGCCGCACGCGACCGCCGCGACCGGCCGAGCCACCGTCCACGACACCGACCCGGCGGCCCGCACGCGCCTCGGCGCGCCCGACGTCACGCCGGAGCACCACCGGCAGTGCCGGGCGAGGCGCCCGCGACAGCCGCACGGGCGGACCCTGCACCGGCGGGCGGGGCGAGGGCGCCACCTGACCAGCCCCCGGGAACGGGAGCACGACCGCCAACGAGGCCGGGGTGGCGACGGGGCGCTCGAGCTGCGGGATGGCCATCGGGGTGCTCCAGGTGTCTCGGTACCGGGCTCATCGAACGCACGTTCGATTCGAACGTGTGTGCGATGTCTACCGCACACCCCCGACAGGAACACGCCGACACGACGACTTCTTCGAACACCTGTTTGAACACGAGCGTCCGAGGCGATACGGTTCCGAGGCGATCGAGGACGGCGTCCACGGTCCGGCTCGCCGTGGTGACACGGCTGTCGGCACGGCAGGGCGCCACCGGGAACTGCTGCCCAGGCAGCCGGACGAGGAGGACACATGGCGGTCGACGGCCCGAAGGCGCGCGGCGGCAAGAGCCCTTCGCGGCGTGGAGCCGCCGACTCGGCACCCGCCGACGGCGCAGCACCGACGACCGTCGCGGGGGCGGGAGCCGCGGTGCGGGAGTTCCCCGACCGGGCCGCGGACGGCGACGGTCTGACCCAGCGGCAGCGGCGGGTGCTCGAGGTCATCCGTGACTCCATCGAGCGCCGTGGCTACCCGCCCTCGGTGCGTGAGATCGGGGAGGCGGTCGGCCTCTCCTCCGCCTCGTCGGTGGCCCACCAGCTGTCGGTGCTGCAGCGCAAGGGGTGGCTGCGCCGTGACCCGAACCGACCCCGCGCCCTCGACGTGCGCCTGCCCGGCGACAGCACCGCCACGGCGACGAACGACGCCGCCGCAGCACTGGCCGGATCCGGAGCGGGCAGCGGTGTCGACGACGCCTCGGCTCCCCGACCCACCTACGTGCCCCTCGTCGGGCGGATCGCCGCCGGTGGTCCGGTGCTGGCCGAGCAGGCCGTCGAGGACGTCTTCCCGCTCCCCCGGGAACTGGTCGGCGACGGCACCCTCTTCATGCTGAAGGTGGCGGGTGACTCGATGGTCGATGCGGCGATCTGTGACGGCGACTGGGTCGTCGTCCGGCAGCAGCCGACCGCGGAGAACGGCGAGATCGTCGCCGCGATGATCGACGGCGAGGCAACGGTGAAGACCTACAAGCGGCGCGACGGGCACGTGTGGCTGCTGCCACACAACGCCGCGTACGAGCCGATCCCGGGCGATGACGCCACGGTCCTCGGCCGGGTCGTCACCGTGCTGCGCCGGGTCTGAGTTCTACCGGGGCGCCGGGCTCGCCGTGCGGCCCGGCGCTCATCGAACTCGGCTCGTCATCCGGCCGAGTCGTCATGCGATCCGGCTGGTGAGCGAGCCAGACGCTGATCAGGCCGGGCGCCGCCGGATCTTGCCGCCGATCCACACCAGCACGGTGGCCGCGACTGCGGCGATGACGCCGGCGGTGAGCGGGGCCACCCCACCGGCCGTCGCCAGCGACCCGGCAGCGGCCTCGGTGGCCGCCGCCGGTGGCGGCGCCGCCAGGTCACCGGCGGCCGGCACCAGGGTCACCGCCCCGGGCAGCCCCTCCCCGGCGACGAGCAGGTCCCGGTCGTTGGCCGCGAAGGCGATGGCCTCGCCCTGCGGGGCCTCCGGCAGCGGCACGCGCACCGGGGGGCCGGCCAACGCCCCGGCGACGTCCGAACCGCTCAGCGGCCAGACGTAGGCGTCGGTGTAGGTGCGCAGGGCGATCCGTGAGCCGTCGGCCGACACCGCGCCACCGGTGACCAGCAACTGTCCGGCCCGGCCCACGGGACCGCCCGGCGTGCCGGTCAACGTGAACCCGAGCCCGGCCACCTTGCTCATCGGCACGGTGGCCCCGTCGGCGAGGGGCGCATCGGGCCGGTACACCGAGCTGGCGCCGAGCACCTCCTTGGTCACCAGGTACGGGGTGCCGTCGGGCGCGAGCAGCAGCGCCTCCGCGTCGTGCGGGCCGTCGGGGTAGGTCAACCTGCTCAGCACGGTGGTCCCGTCGGGACGGAGGCCGATCAGCGCGACCGTCTCGCGACTCTGCGCGTTGTCCCCGATGTCGGCCAACCAGATGGTGCCGTCCGCGGCGAGGGCGAGGTCCTCGGGGTCGTAAGGGTCGACCTCCGCGGTGCGCACCTCACCCACCGTGCAGGCCCCGTCGAGCACGAGCACCTCGGCGCGGTCGCCGCCGTCGTTCATCGCGAGCATCGCCTCGCCGGCGCTGGCCAGGCCGGAGAGCTCAGGGAGCCGCGGATCGGTGATCTCGCACCGGGTGACCGGCTCGCCGAAGGAGGCGACAGCGTCGTCGGCGGCCGCCGACCCGGCGGGGACCAACGCGACCAGCAGGCCGACGGGCGCGCCGAGGACGGCGCCGGCCGCCCTGCGGCGGGGGGCGCGGCTACGCCTGCGATCGGCCGGCTCTGGCACGAACCCAGCGTGGCAGTCCGACAGCGTCGAGTCCGTGAACCACGCCCAACAGCAGGAGCCCGACCGACAGCCCGACCACGGCATCGGTGACCCAGTGGAAGTCCAGCGCCACCATGGCCACACCTGTTGCCACCGGCCCCAGCACGCTGAGCACCCAGGTGGCCCGCTGCACTGCTGGGGGCAGGCCGAACTCCACGGCCTGCCACCGGGCCACCCCCCACATCAGGACGGCGTTCGCCACGTGCCCCGACGGGTAGCTGGCCCCGTCCAGGTGGAAGAACGACCCGGGGAACGCCGGGGCCGTGCGACCGGTGCCCCACTTGAACGCGTAGACCACGGTGGTGAGCAGGGCCAGCGCGACGACCACCCGGACCAGGGGCACCAGCGTCCGTTGCCGCACGGCCAACCAGCCGACCAGGCCGGCCAGGACGACGAGGATCGTCACCCGCCCGCCGATCTGGGTGACGACCCAGATCGGCCAGTAGGCCCAGGAGTCCCGGAGCGCCCAGACGCTGGTCACCTCGGAGACCCGCAGGTCCATCCGCTCCAACCACCCGCGGCCGAGCAGGTTGACGGTCACCCCGACGGTGACGAGGGCGGCGAGGACGAGCAGCCACCACGGCGGCCGGCCCACCCCGATGACCGGTGCAGCCGGTCGGCCTCCGGTGGCCGCCGGCCGGTCCACCGCTCCCCTGGTCACCGCTTCACGGTACCGGGGCGCCGTGACCTGCTCGTGATCCGACGAGCCTGCTCACGGGTCCGACGCACACGTCCACGCGTCGGGGAGCGGTGGAGCCTCGATCAGGCCTCGGCAGCAGGTGTGCTGAAGCCGTCGAGCTGGGCGGCCAGGCCGGCGTCGACACGCGCGGTCAACCGGGTCCCGGTCGCCTCGTGCGCCTCCTCGACGACCTCGCCGTCCCGGTGCACCCGGGCGACCAGGTCGCCCCGGTCGTAGGGCACGAGGACCTCGACGTCGATGTGCGGGTGCGGGAGCCGCTGGGCGATCACGTCGCGGAGCGCCTCGATGCCCTCACCGGTCCGGGCCGACACCCACATCGCCCCGGGGAGCGCCTGGCGCAACGCCAGCATGTCCTCCTCGGTCATGGCGTCGACCTTGTTCACGACGATCAGCTCCGGGACGGCGGACGCGTCGATCTCGTTGAGCACCGTGTGCACCGCGTCGATCTGGCCCAGCGGGTCGGAGTCGGCACCGTCGACGACGTGGACGAGCAGGTCGGCGTCGGCCACCTCCTCCAGCGTGGAGCGGAACGCGTCGACCAGCTGGTGCGGCAGGTGGCGCACGAACCCGACCGTGTCGGTCATCGTGTACTCGCGCCCCTCGGGCGTCTGCGCGCGGCGGACCGTCGGGTCCAGGGTGGCGAACAGCGCGTCCTGCACGAGCACGCCGGCCCCGGTGAGCTGGTTGAGCAGGCTGGACTTGCCGGCGTTGGTGTATCCCGCGATCGCGACGCTCGGCGTCGCGTTCCGGTCACGGGAGTTCCGCTGCGTCGTGCGGGCGGTCGCCATGCCGGCGATCTCCTTGCGCAGCTTGCTCACCCGGGACCGGATCCGGCGCCGGTCGGTCTCGATCTTCGTCTCACCCGGACCACGGGTGCCGATGCCGCCACCGCCGGCGACCCGACCACCGGCCTGCCGGCTCAGCGACTCACCCCAGCCACGCAGCCGGGGCAGCATGTACTGCATCTGGGCCAGCTCGACCTGGGCCTTGCCCTCCCGGCTGGTCGCGTGCTGGGCGAAGATGTCCAGGATCAGGGCGGTCCGGTCGACCACCTTCACCTTGAGCACCTTCTCCAGCTGGTTGAGCTGGCCGGGGGCCAGCTCCCCGTCGCAGATCACGGTGTCCGCGCCGGTGGCGGCGACGACCTCGCGCAGCTCGGCGGCCTTGCCCGAGCCGACGTAGGTGGCCGGGTCCGGCTTGTCCCGGCGCTGCATCAGCGCGTCGAGCACCTGGGAACCGGCGGTCTCGGCGAGCGCGGCGAGCTCGGTCAGCGAACGCTGCGCGTCGGCCGCCGTCCCCTCGGTCCAGACGCCGACCAGGACGACCCGCTCCAGGCGGAGCTGGCGGTACTCGACCTCGGTGACGTCGGTGAGCTCGGTGCCGAGCCCCGCGACCCGACGGAGTGCGCCGCGCTCCTCCTTGACGTAGGAGCCGGTGGTGTCGTCGGCGGCGTCCCACTGACCGGCCGGTGCCGGCTTGGTGTCGGGCATGCTGGCGCGCGCCTTGTCGACACGGGCTTCGGCCTCGTCGAGGATCGCGCGGTTCTGGGCTGTCGTCATCGTCTCCAGCGTGGCATGCCCCTGAGCGTGGGGCGAGCGACTTGTCACATCACCTGTTGTCATCGCCGGGTACAACACCGGAGAGCTCCGGATGCATCCCCAGGTACAGCGACCAGCGTTCGGCACCCGGGTCCGCCGGCCGGGTGGCGTACTCGTCCAGCAGCCGGTGCAGCCGTTCCCGGAACTCGGCCAGGTCCGCCGCACCGAGCCGCAGGCCCAGCCGGGTGCTCTCCAGCCGGGCCTCCCCCACGGCGGCGACCTCCTCGAGGAACGCGGCGAGCGCGGCGTCCCGGGCGGTCCCCGAGGCGCCGGCGCCGTCCATCAGCCAGCTCTTCCCGGTCGCCCGGTACGGCACCTCCCGGGCGCCGCGGGCACCACGCCGCGCCTCCTCGGCGGCGAGGAAGCCGGTGTCGACCAGGGTGCGGACGTGGTGCAGCACGGTGGCCGGGTTGCGGCCCAGCCGGGCGGCGATCTCCTTGTTCGTCAGGGCCTCGTCCAGGCACAGCCGCAGGATCCGCAGCCGGACGGCGGAGGCCAGGGCGCGCGCCTCGGCGTCGGTGGCCGGACGCCGCTCCCCGAGGATCCGTCGCGCACCCGCCCCGGTCTCCGCCTCGCCCATCCCGGCAGCGTAGGACGTCCGCCTGCGACAGTGATTGACACCCCCCAATCAGTACGTGAGGCTGCGCCGGTGACCCGCGAACGGAGCCTGCTGCGGCACCACGACTTCCGGCAGCTGTGGGCCGCCGAGACGGTCAGCCAGGTCGGCACCCAGGTCACCCTGCTGGCCCTGCCCGTGCTGGCGGTGTCACTGCTGGACGCGACGCCGCTGGAGATGGGCGTGCTGACCGCGCTGGAGACCGCCGCCTTCCTGCTCATCGGCCTCCCGGCCGGTGCGTGGGTCGACCGCTGGCGACGGCGCCGGGTGCTGGTCACCGCCGACCTGGCGCGGGCCGCCGTCCTGGCGACCCTGCCGATCGCCTACGTCCTCGACGTCCTCACCCTGGGGCAGCTGTTCGTCGTCGCAGCGGCCACCGGCACGGCCACCGTCTTCTTCGACGTCGCCTACCAGAGCTACCTGCCGGCGCTGGTCGACCGCGACCAGCTCGTCGACGGCAACGGCAAGCTGGAGGCCAGCCGGGCCGTCGCCCAAGTGGCCGGCCCGGGCATCACGGGCGTGCTGCTGCGGGTGCTCGGCGCTCCGCTGCTGATCGCCGTCGACGCGGCGTCCTTCCTGTTCTCCGCGTGGTTCCTCGGCCGGATCCACCAACCGGACACCGTCCCCGACCGGGCCGGCCGGCGGTCCCTGCGCACCGAGATCGGCGAAGGACTGTCCTTCGTCGTCCGACAGCCGCTGCTCCGCCGGATCGTCGCCTGCACCGGCACGTCCAACCTGTTCTCCACGATCACCACGACCCTGCTGGTGCTCTACGCGCTGCGCCGGCTGGAGCTCTCCGAGAGCACGCTCGGGCTGGTCTTCTCCGCCGGCGCCGTGGGTGGCCTGGTCGGCGCGGCGACGGCGGCGCGGTTCGCCCGCAGCGTCGGGGAGGGCCGCGCCATCCCGCTGGCGATCATGGTGATGGTGCCGTTCACCGCGCTCACCCCACTGGCCGCCGTCGGCGCCCCGCTGGTCTTCCTCACGCTCGGCCAGTTCGGCTTCAGCTGGGCGGTGGTCGTCTACAACATCACCCAGGTCAGCTTCCGGCAGCGGCTCTGCCCGCCGGCGCTGCTGGGCCGGATGAACGCCTCGGTGCGCTTCATCGTGTTCGGCACCATGCCGCTGGGCGGGCTGCTCGGCGGGGTCCTGGGCACCTGGCTCGGGGTGCTGCCCGCGCTGTGGATCGCCGCGGGCGGTCAGGTGCTGGCGGCCGGCTGGGTGGTGCTGAGCCCGCTCATCCGGATGCGCGAGCTGCCCGACGGGCCGGATCTCCCGTCGTCCGCCGTGACCACCGTGCCCGAGGCCCGGGCGCCCACTGCCGGAAACGACCCCGAACGCTCCGGCTGAGCAGCCGGCCGGTTGGCCGGCCGGGTGCCGGGTAGGGCGGCGGGGCACGGTCCACCGCTCGAGAGGACGACGATGACCAGCCCTGACGAGGAGCTCGACGACCCCGGCCGCGACCCCGCCGGCCTCGACCCGCCGCGCAACGTCTTCGGCGGCGCCGACCAGGACACCGGCCGCGGAGCTCCCCGCGGCACCGGGAACGTCGGGCCCGGCGACAAGCCCGAAGCGCCCACCGACGACCCGGAGACGCGGGCCGACGAGCCCGACCGTCCCTGACCTGAGTCCGGCGCAGCCGGGACCCTCAGCCGGCGAGCCACTCCCGGGTGAGGGTCCCGGCGGCGGCGACGACGGCCGGGCCGGAGAGCACCGTCGTCACCCCGTCGAACTCCACCGACAGCCGGCCGCCCGGCACGTCGACGAGGACCGTCCCGACGTCGCGTCGGCCGGCCTCCAGAGCGGCGAACGCCGCCGCGCAGGCGCCGGTGCCACAGGAGCGGGTCTCCCCCACGCCGCGCTCGTGGACCCGGAGCCGCACGTGCGCGCAGGCGCCCTCCGGCGGGAGCACGTTCACCAGCTCGACGTTGACCCCCTCGGGGAACATCGCGGCATCGACCCCAGGCAGCACCGAGAGGTCCAGGGTGTCGACGTCCACGTCGGTCAGGCACACCAGGTGCGGGTTGCCCATCGACACCCCCAGCCCAGGGTGCGCCACCCCGGCGACCCGCGCCTCGCTGCGGCCCAGCGGGACCGCCGGGCCCATGTCGACCCAGTAGCCGCCGTCGGGCCGAGCGCCCACCCGGCGAGGACCGCCCCGGGTGCCGACCAGGACGCCGGCCTCCGCCGCGGCCCGCTCCAGCAGCCCCTCGGCCAGCAGCACGTGCAGGAAGAGCCGGATGCCGTTGCCGCACATCTCCGCGTACGAGCCGTCGGCGTTGCGGTGGTCCATGAACCACTCGCAGTCGGCCAGCGCGGCACCGAGGACACCGGGGGCGTCGGGCACGTGCCGGCTGCGGACGACCCGCAGCACACCGTCCCCGCCCAGGCCCGCCCGGCGGTCGCAGAGCCGGCGCACCAGCTCGGGGTCCAGCCGCGCCTCCGGCCACACGTCCCCGTCGGGGTCGGGCAGGACGACGAAGTCGTTCTCGGTGCCGTGGCCGAGGAGGACCCGCGGGCCGGAGGTGTCGATCACCGGTCGATCGTACGGTCGGCGATCAGGGCGAGGACGGCGTCGAGCAGGTCCGGGCGGGCGGCGTCGAACCACACCGTGCCGGCGTCGCGGCGGAACCAGGACCGCTGCCGGCGGACGAACCGGCGGGTGGTGGTCACCGTCCGCTCCCGGGCCTCCTGTCCCGTCAGCACCCCGTCGAACTGCTGGAGCACCTGCGCGTACCCCAGGGCGCGGGAGGCCGTCGGCCCCTCGCGCAGCCCGTCGCCGGCGAGCGCGGCGACCTCGTCGACGAAGCCGGCCGCCCACATCGCGTCGACCCGGCGGGCCACCCGGTCGTCCAGCTCCTCGGGCGCACGGTCCAGCCCGACCGTGACCGCCGGGTAGTGCGGGCGGGGCACGGGCAGCGTCGCGGTGAACGGCTGACCGGTCACCTCGATCACCTCCAGCGCCCGCACCACCCGCCGGCTGTTGGTCGGCGCGATCGCCATCGCGGCAGCCGGGTCGAGCGCCGCCAGCCGGTCGTGCATCGCCGTGGCGCCCTCGTCCGCCAGCTCGCCGGTCAGCCGGGCCCGCACCACCGGATCGGTGCCCGGGAAGTCCAGCTCGTCCAACACCGCACGCACGTACAGCCCGGAACCGCCGACCAGCAGCGGGACGACGCCCGCGGTGCGGAGCCGGTCGACCTCGGCCCGGGCGCGCTGGCGGTACTCGGCCACCGAGGCCGGTTCCCGCACGTGCCACAGGTCCAGCAGGTGGTGCGGCACACCGTCGCGCTCCCCCTCGGTGGGCTTGGCCGTGCCGATGTCCATCCCCCGGTACAGCTGCATGGAGTCGGCGTTGACCACCTCTCCCCCCGCACCGGAGCGGGCCAGCCGGTGCGCCAGCGCGACCGCCAACGCCGTCTTCCCGGTGGCGGTCGGCCCGACGACGGCGATCACCGGTGGCACACGGCCCTCCGCGGCAGTGGTCACCGGGCGCGCCAGGCTGCGACGAGGTAGCCGACGCCGAACGGGGCGTCGTCGTGGTGCAGCTCGGCCGTGACGGCACGCCCCTCCAGCGCGGCACCGACCGCGCGCCACACCGGGACACCTGCGGCGAGCAGTCGCCGACCCGCGTCGGGGTCGAGCCCGGCCAGCGCCGTGCAGTCCCCGGCACCGAGGGCAGCGGCGACCGCGGCGTCGAACGGGCCGGCCGCGGGGTCGAGCGCGCCGGGCGCCTTCTCGGTGCGCCGGGCCGACCCGTCCCCCATGGCGAGCACCCCCACCGGTCCGGGGAGGTCAGCCAAGGCCGCCGCGAGGTCGGCCGGCCCCACCCCGAGCCGGCCGCCGGTGTGCCCGGCCTCGTCCAGCAGCCAGGCCGCCACCAGGTGCGGCAGCGGGACCCGGTGGCCGCCGGCACGGACCCGGCCGGCGAACGGGACCTCCAGGTCGACGCCGAACCCGCGCAGGTCACCGGCGTCCCCGGGGCCGAACCGGAGCCCGTCGGCGCCCTCCCCCACGACCACCACCACCTCCGGCCGGTCCGCCAGCACGGTCTGCACGGCGGCGGAGACGGCGGTGCGCAGCACGGACAGGGCGGGGGTCGGCGCACCGGCGACCGCGGGCAGCACGAGGGGTGACTGCGGGCAGAACGCCACGGTCAACGGAGGAGGAGGTCTCACGCCAGGGAGTGTCGCGGATGCATCGTGGGAGACTGCTCACGTGTCGAGCACGGAGAACACCGGAGACCGGACCCAGCAGGCCACCGCGACCCCCGACGAGCGCCCTGAGGGAGCGGTCGTCGAGGCGACGCCGGTCGACGAGGGGGCACTGACCGAGACCCCGGACGCCGCCGTCCCGGAGGTCGCCCAGCCCGCCGAGACCAGCCCCGTCGTCGACGACCCGGGGGCCGCTGTGCCCCCGCCCGCCGAGCCCCCGGCCGCAGCTCCCCCGGCAGCCGAGTCCCCCGCTGCCGAGTCCCCCGCTGTCACGCCCGCAGCTGCCGAGTCCCCGGCTCCGGCGGCCGGTGACAACGCCTCCGCGGCCGTGACCCCCGAGGCAGGCACCCCCGCCGCCGCCGACCCCGCCGACGCAGCGGTCGCCGACCCCACCAGTGACAGCGGCACCCCCGCCACGGCCCCCCGGCCGGCGCCCGCCGGCCCGTCCAGCGGCCACGTGCCCGCCGACGTGCCCAGCGTCGTCCCGGCCATGCCCGTCTCCGACCCCTCCGCCTGGGGCCGGGTCGACGAGGAGGGCACGGTCTACGTGCGCACCGCCACCGGGGAGCGCTCGGTCGGCTCCTGGCAGGCCGGCGCCCCGGCGGAGGGGCTGGCCCACTACGGCCGCCGCTTCGACGACCTCGCCACCGAGGTCACCCTGCTCGAGGCGCGGCTGGCCGCCCACACCGGCAACCCGGGCGAGATCCGCACCAAGGCCCAGGAGCTCGCCGACTCGATCCCCCTGGCCCAGGCGGTCGGCGACCTGGACAGCCTGTCCGCCCGCGCCCGGGCGATGGTCAGCATGGCCGACACCGCCGTCGCGGCGAACCGGGCCGAGAAGGCGGCGCAGCGGGCCGTGCAGGTCCAGCGCAAGGAGGCGCTCGCCGCCGAGGCCGAGCAGATCGCCGCGGACTCCACGCAGTGGAAGGCCGCCGGCGACCGGCTGAAGTCGATCGTCGAGGAGTGGAAGACGATCAAGGGCATCGACCGCAAGACCGACGAGGCGCTGTGGCAGCGCTTCGCGGCCGCGCGCGACGCCTTCGGCCGCCGCCGTGGCGCGCACTTCGCCGAGCTGGACAAGCAGCGGGGCGAGTCGCGGGCCGCCAAGAGCGAGCTGATCGCCGAGGCCGAGAAGCTGTCGACCTCCACCGAGTGGGGCCCGACGAGCGCGGCGATGCGTGGGCTGATGGACCGCTGGAAGGCCGTGCCGCGGGTCGGCCGGGACACCGACGACGACCTGTGGAAGAAGTTCCGCGCCGCCCAGGACGTGTTCTTCGCCGCCCGCACCGCCAACGACCAGGCGCGCAGCACCGACGAGCTGGCCAACCAGAAGGCCAAGGAGGAGCTGCTCGCCGAGGCGGAGAAGCTCGACGCGGCCAACAAGGGCAACCAGAACGCGCTGCGCAAGATCCAGGAGCGCTACGACGCCATCGGGCACGTGCCCCGCGGCGCCATGCGCGAGCTCGAGGACCGCATGCGCACCGTCGAGGAGAAGTTCCGCGGCGCGAGCGAGTCCTCCCGCCCCCGGGTCCAGCCGGAGAACCCGCTGCTGACCTCGATGCGAGCGGCGGTGACCAAGGCCGAGGACCAGCTGGCCAAGGCGCAGGCCGCGGGCAACGCGAAGCGGATCAGTGAGGCCGAGGCCGCCCTGGCCACCCGCCGGGAGTGGCTGGCCGAGGCAGAGAAGGCCTCCTCCCGCCGCTGAGCCGGCGGGGAGGCGGCGGGGAGGAGGCGGCGGGCCGATGACGACGTACGTGCTGGTGCACGGCGCCTGGGGCGGCCCGCACGCGTTCCGCCGGGTCCGCCCGTTGCTGCGCGCGGCCGGGCACGAGGTGTTCACCCCCGGCCTCACCGGGGTCGGTGAGCGGGTGCACCTGGCCAGTCCGCAGGTCACGTTGCGGACGCACGTGCAGGACGTCGTCCACCACGTGCTCTACGAGGCCCTCACCGACGTCGTCCTGCTCGGCTTCTCCTACGGCGGCATGGTCGTCACCGGGGCGCTGGAGCACATCGCTGACCGGGTACGGGACCTGGTCTACCTCGACGCGTTCGTCCCCGGAGACGGGGACTCGCTGTTCTCCCTCACCGGGGCTCCTCCGCCTGGTCCGGCGGCGATCGGTTCGCCGTGGCTCGTCCCGCCGCCGGACCGCGCGTTCGAGGACCCGGCCGTGGCCGCGTTCGCCGCGGTGCGGCGCACCCCTCACCCGGTGGGCTGCTTCAGCGAGCCGGTCCGGCTGAGCCGGCCGCTGGAGGAGTTCCCGTTCCGCCGGACCTACATCAGGGCGACCGGCGATCCCGGGGCCCCGGCCAGTGCGGTGTTCGACGCGGCCGCCGCCCGGGCCCGTGACTCCGACGCCTGGCGCCACCGGGAGATCGCGACGACGCACATGGTGGCCGACAACCGGCCGGAGGAACTCGCCGAGCTGCTCCTCGAGCTCGACTGAGGGCGCCTTTCCGGAAGCGGGTCGTGTACCGGCGGGACCGCCGGGTAGGTGGTGGACAACCGAAGTCGGCGCCCGACCCGTCGGCACCCCCCACGTCGTGAGGAGTCCACCGTGGCCTTGTCCTACCCCACCCAGCCCGGTGACATCGACCACCTGATCGCCGACGACCACGCGATCGTCGACCGGCAGTTCCAGCACCTGGAGGCCGGCCGCGGCAACCGTCGCGTGCTGGTCGACCAGATCTCCTTCGAGCTCGCCGCACACGCCTTCGCCGAGGAGGTCGTGCTGTACCCGATCTGGCCGGAGATCGGGATGACCGACGAGCACGACGACGCCGAGCACGAGCACCAGCAGATCAAGGAGCTGCTCGTCGTCCTCGGGAAGACCGAGCCCGGGGAGCCGGAGTTCGAGGAGTCGCTCAGCACGCTGATCCAGGTCACCCGGCACCACGTCGATGACGAGGAGAACGACGAGCTGCCCCAGTTCCGCGCCAAGGCCGGTGCGGAGCGGATGGCCGAGCTGGGCCAGGACTTCCTGACCAACAAGCGCGAGGCACCCACCCGGCCGCACCCCCACGCGCCGAGCGAGGGCTTCGCGGAGAAGGTCGCCGGCATGCTGGGCAAGCCGCTGGACATGGTCCGCGACATGGCGTCCGGCCGGCAGAAGGAGCTGGCCACCGACGCCTCCGGCCTGCTCAACCCGCAGGCCCAGGCGATCGTCGACGCCCTCTCCTCGTTCGGCCCGCTGCCGTTCGAGGTGCTCAAGCCCGAGCAGGCGCGCAAGCAGCCCGGCCCGGACGACGCGGTGAAGAAGGTCATGGCCGACCGCGGCATCTCCGGCCCCGAGCCGGTCGGTTCGGTGCAGGACCTGAAGATCCCCGACGGCGCAAACGGCGAGCAGACCCTGCGCGTCTACACCCCGAGCAACGCCGGGGACGGTCCGCTGCCGATCGTCATGTGGGTGCACGGCGGCGGCTGGGTGCTGTTCGACATCGACACCTACGACGCCTCCTGCCGCGGGCTGTGCAACAAGACCAACGCGATCGTCGTCTCCCCGGACTACCGGCGGGCGCCGGAGGCGGTCTTCCCCGCCTCGCACGACGACGTGCTGACCGCCTGGACCTGGGTCCGGGAGAACGCCGGGCAGCTCGGCGGGGACCCGGACCGGATGGCCATCGGCGGGGAGTCCGTCGGCGGGACGATGGCCGCGGCCACCTCCCTCCAGCTGGCTGCGAACGGCCAGCCGACGCCGGTGGCCCAGGTCTGCGTCTACCCGTTGACCACCGCCGAGCAGTTCGGCGAGTCGATGGAGGACGCCGCCGACGGCCGTCCGCTGAACCGGGCGCTGCTGTCCTGGATGGCGATGCACGCCTTCCAGGGCAAGCCCGAGGCGGCCACCGACCCGCGGATCGCCCTGCTGGACTGGACCCCCGCCCAGCGCGCGAGCATGCCGCCCACGCTGGTGATCACCGACGAGCGCGACGTGCTGCGCAGCCAGGGCCAGCAGTTCGCCCGCGACCTCGAGGCCGCCGGGGCACCGACCACCCACCGCTACTTCGCCGGCGTCATGCACGAGTTCTTCGGCGCCGCCGCCGTCCTGGACGAGGCCGAGCAGGCCCAGCAGGACGCCGCCGCACACCTCACCCGGGCGTTCAGCACCCGCTGATCGCCGTCCTCAGGGAAGGAGCACCACCATGAAGGCCATCGTCTACCGAGGCCCCAAGAACGTCGCCGTCGAGGAGGTGCCGGACGCCACGGTCCAGGCGCCCACCGACGCGGTCATCCGGATCACCACCACCAACATCTGCGGGTCGGACCTGCACATGTACGAGGGCCGCACCTCCGTGGAGGAGGGCAAGGTCCTCGGCCACGAGAACATGGGCGTCGTCGAGGCCGTCGGCGACGGCGTCGACCGGATCAAGGTCGGCGATCGGGTGTCGGTGCCGTTCAACATCGCCTGTGGCACCTGCCGCAACTGCACCGACGGCTGGACGTCGTTCTGCCTGCGCGCGAACCCCACCGAGGGGATGGACGGCGCGGCCTACGGCTACGCCAACATGGGCCCCTACGACGGCGGGCAGGCCGAGTACCTGCGCGTGCCGTGGGCGGACTTCAACCTGCTGCACCTGCCCGAGGGCACCGAGCACGAGAACGACTTCACGATGCTCTCGGACATCTTCCCGACCGGCTGGCACGGGGTGGAGCTGTCCGGCTTCCAGGTCGGCGACCGGGTGGCGGTCTTCGGCGGTGGCCCGGTGGGGCTGATGGCCGCGCACAGCGCCATGATCCGCGGCGCCTCCGAGGTCTTCGTCGTGGACAAGGAGACCGACCGGCTGGCCCTGGCGGAGAAGTACGGCGCCACCCCGATCGACTTCAGCGCCGGCGACCCGGTGGAGCAGCTGCTGGAGGCCACCGGCGGGCGCGGCGTCGACCGCGGCGTCGAGGCCGTCGGCTACCAGGCGCACAGCTCCGACGGGGAGGAGCACCCGGAGCTCGTGCTGGACAACCTCGTCCAGGTGGTTCGGTCCACCGGCGGGATCGGTGTCGTCGGCGTCTACGTGCCGGAGGACCCGGGCGCGACCAGCGACCTGGCCAAGGAGGGCCGGATCCCCTGGCAGTTCGGCAGCTTCTTCACCAAGGGCCAGTCGATGGGCACCGGGCAGGCGCCGGTCAAGCGCTACAACCGGCAGCTGCGGGACCTGATCATCGACGGCAAGGCCAACCCGGGCCTGATCACCAGCCACGAGCTGGGCCTGGACCAGGCCGTGGAGGGCTACCAGCGCTTCGACGACCGGGACCAGGGCTGGACCAAGGTGCTGCTGCACCCGGGCAGCTGACCCACCCCACCGGGACGTCGCACCCGGTGACCTGATCGAGGACCGTCCCCCTGCACCGATGCCGGTGCAGGGGGGCGGTCCTTCGTTCGTCCAGGACCTTCGGGCCCCGTGGTATCAGCTGCAGGCCGGGACCGCGGCCGGCAGCGGCGCCGGGACACCGATCCCGGGCATGCCCAGCGTGACGCCGGGCGTGGTCGGGCGGGTGCCGGCCTCGCTGGCGTCGCCGGCCCGGGTCCGCCGGTGGGAGAGCAGCGCGCCGTCGGCGACCAGGAAGTGCGGCTTCGCGGCGGTCACGACGGTCTCCACGACGTCCCCGGCACGGACGCCGTCCGCGGCGGTGAAGTGCACCAACCGGCCGTCGCGGGCCCGGCCGGAGAGCCGGCCGCGGGCGGCGTCCTTGCTGCCCTCCCCCGCGGCGACCAGCAGCTCGACCGGCCGGCCGACGAGCGCCCGGTTCTCGTCCCAGCTGATCTCCTCCTGCAGTGCGGTCAGCCGCAGGTAGCGCTCCTGGACGACGTCCTTGGGCAGCTGCCCGTCCATCTCCGCGGCCGGGGTGCCCGGGCGCTTGGAGTACTGGAAGGTGAAGGCGCTGGCGAAGCGGGCCTGCCGGACGACGTCGAGGGTCTGGGAGAAGTCCGCCTCGGTCTCGCCCGGGAAGCCGACGATGATGTCGGTGGTGATCGCGGCGTCGGGCATCGCGGCCCGCACCCGGTCGATGATCCCGAGGTAGCGGTCCTGCCGGTAGCCGCGGCGCATCCGGCGCAGCACGTCGTTCGACCCGCTCTGCAGCGGCATGTGCAGCTGGTGGCAGACCGCCGGCGTCTCGGCCATCGCCGTGATCACGTCGTCGGTGAACTCCCTCGGGTGCGGGCTGGTGAAGCGGATGCGCTCCAGCCCCTCGATCCGCCCCGTCGCGCGCAGCAGGTCGGCGAACGCACCACGCTCGCGGAACTCGACGCCGTAGGCGTTCACGTTCTGCCCGAGCAGGGTCACCTCGAGCACGCCCTGGTCGACCAGCGCCTGCACCTCGGCCAGGATCTCGCCGGGACGGCGGTCCTTCTCCTTGCCGCGCAGCGCCGGGACGATGCAGAACGTGCAGGTGTTGTTGCACCCGACGCTGATCGACACCCAGCCGGAGTACGCCGAGTCCCGCTTGGCCGGCAGCGTGGAGGGGAAGACCTCCAGCGACTCGACGATCTCCACCTGCGCCTCGGCGTTGTGCCTGGCCCGCTCCAGCAGCACCGGCAGGGAGCCGACGTTGTGCGTGCCGAAGACGACGTCGACCCAGGGCGCGCGCTTGACGATCTCGCCGCGGTCCTTCTGCGCCAGGCAGCCGCCGACGGCGATCTGCATGCCGGGGTGGGCGTCCTTGACCGGGCGCAGGTGACCCAGGTTGCCGTAGAGCCGGTTGTCGGCGTTCTCCCGGACGGCGCAGGTGTTGAGCACGACGACGTCGGCGTCGGTGCCCTCGGGAGCTGCCGAGTACCCGGCCGACTCGAGCAGGCCGGAGAGCCGCTCGGAGTCGTGCACGTTCATCTGACAGCCGTAGGTGCGCACGAGGTAGGTCTTGCCGTTCACCACCCGCATCGTACGGGGACGCCAGCCGCACCCGGTGCACGCCGACGACTCCGGTTGGTGACCGGCAGGACCTCGATCGAGTGAACTCAGGGCGCATCCGGAGCTTCGTTACAGCTTCGTGATGGGTTCGCGACGTTCCTGGGGTGAGAGCCACCTAGGGTCACCCGCTGTGACCGAACGTCCGACCGGAGAGCCTCTCGTCCGCATGTCCGGCGTCGACAAGTGGTTCGGCGAACTGCACGTCCTGCAGGACATCGACCTGTCGATCGACCGGGGCGAGGTGGTCGTCGTCATCGGGCCGTCCGGCTCGGGCAAGTCGACGCTGTGCCGCACGATCAACCGCCTCGAGTCGATCGAGAACGGTGAGATCACCATCGACGGGCAGCAGCTGCCTGCCGAGGGCAAGGAGCTGGCCAAGCTGCGCGCCGACGTCGGCATGGTCTTCCAGAGCTTCAACCTCTTCGCCCACAAGACGGTGCTGGAGAACGTGACCCTCGGCCCGATCAAGGTGCGCAAGCAGTCCAAGGCCGACGCCGAGAAGCGGGCCCGCGAGCTGCTGGACCGAGTCGGCGTCGGCGCCCAGGCCGACAAGGTGCCCGCCCAGCTCTCCGGTGGTCAGCAGCAGCGCGTGGCGATCGCCCGCGCGCTGGCCATGGACCCGAAGGTGATGCTCTTCGACGAGCCCACCTCGGCGCTCGACCCGGAGATGATCAACGAGGTACTCGAGGTGATGGTGGGCCTGGCCCGAGACGGCATGACGATGGTCGTGGTCACCCACGAGATGGGCTTCGCCCGCAAGGCGGCCAACCGCGTCGTGTTCATGGACGGCGGCCGCATCGTCGAGTCCGCCACCCCCGAGGAGTTCTTCACCAACCCGAGCTCCGACCGGGCCAAGGACTTCCTCTCCAAGATCTTGAACCACTGACCACCCGCACATCCACGAGAGGACCCTCCATGCGCATCACCCGCTACGCGGCCGCCGTCGCGGCCGCCGGCATCCTCATGACCGCCTGCTCCAGCGAGGCCGGCGACACCGTCGAGGAGGCCGCCGAGGCCCCCGAGCTCGCCGAGGATGTCGACTTCGAGGCCGGGACGACGATGGCCGAACTCGCCGAGGCCGGCTCGATGACCGTCGGCACGAAGTTCGACCAGCCCGGGTTCGGGCTGCGCAACCCGTCGGGCGTGCCCGAGGGCTTCGACGTCGAGATCGCCAAGATCATCGCCGCCGAGCTGGGGATCGCGCCCGAGGACATCACCTGGACCGAGACGGTCTCGGCCAACCGCGAGTCGTTCATCATCAACGACGAGGTCGACATGGTCGTGGCCACATACACGATCAACGACGACCGCAAGGAGCAGATCGACTTCGCCGGCCCGTACTACGAGGCCGGGCAGGACATCATGGTCGCCGAGGGCAACCCGCTGGACATCCAGGGCCCCGAGGACCTGGCCGGCCTGAACGTCTGCTCGGTGGAGGGCTCCACGCCGGCCGAGGAGATCCGCACCAACTACCCCGAGGCGGAGCTGACGCTGTTCGACGTCTACTCCAAGTGCGCCGACGCCCTGGCCAACGGCCAGGTCGACGCCGTCACCACGGACAACGTCATCCTCACCGGGATCGTCGCCGGGAGCCCGGACCAGTTCGACCTGGTGGGCAACCCCTTCACCCAGGAGCCCTACGGCATCGGCATCCCCAAGGGTGACGACGAGTTCCGTGAGTTCATCAACGACACCCTGGTGGAGGCGTACGAGTCCGGCGCCTGGGCCGAGGCCTGGAACGAGACCGCCGGTGCGATCAGCGGCACCGACGCCCCCGAGCCGCCGGCCGTCGACCGCTACTGATCGTCCTGGTGAGGGCTGCCGGGCGGGTTCACCCCGCCCGGCAGCCCCGCTCCGCCCCGGGCCTCGAGAGGAGGCGCAGTGCAGTTCCTGATCGACAACTTCCCGCTGCTGTGGGACGCCTTCCTCACGACGCTGAGCTTGTCCCTGCTCGCCGGCGTGCTGGCCCTCGTGCTGGGCACCTTGCTGGCGGCCTTCCGGGTCAGCCCGATCCCCCCGCTGCGCGGCCTGTCCACGTTCTACGTCGAGACCTTCCGCAACACCCCGCTGACGGTGGTCTTCTTCTTCATCATCTTCGGGCTGCCGCAGATCGACTTCGCGGTCGGTTTCTTCACCGGCTCGGTGCTCGCGGTCGGCTTCTACACGGCCGCCTTCGTCTGTGAGGCGGTGCGTTCGGGGATCAACGCAGTCTCCGCAGGCCAGGCCGAGGCCTCGCGTGCCATCGGGCTCACCTTCGGCCAGTCGCTGCGCGAGGTGGTGCTGCCGCAGGCCTTCCGCTCGGTCGTCCCGCCGCTGGGCAACGTCTGGATCGCCATGGTGAAGAACACCTCGATCGCCGCCGGTTTCGCGATCTCGGAGCTGACCGCGTCGATGCAGCGGCTGTCCAATGCCAACGCCGGGGAGCTGCTGCTCGTGCTCGTGGCCGTCGTCATCGGCTACATGCTGATCACGTTGCCCTCCGCCTACGCCATCAGCCGGGTGGAGCGACGGGTGGCGATCCTCCGATGAGCGCCCCCGTCCTGTTCGACGTGCCCGGCCCCAAGGCCCAGGCCCGGATCCGCATCGGCACGGTCATCGGCGCACTCGTCGTGCTGGCGATCGTCGGTTTCGTCCTCGTCCGACTGGCCGGCAACGACCAGCTCGACCCGCAGCGGTGGGCGGTCCTCTTCGACCCCAGCAGCGGCGTGCCCCAGGCGCTCGCCGAGGCGCTGCTGCGCACGCTGCAGGTCGCACTGGTGGGGATGGTCTTCGCGACCGCCCTCGGGCTGCTGCTGGCTGCGGGGCGGCTGTCCGACCACCGCTGGGTCCGGATCCCGGTCACCACGGTCATCGAGTTCTTCCGCGCGATCCCGCTGCTCGTGGTGATCTTCGCGCTGTTCTTCATCCTGCCGAGCTTCGGCATCCGGCTCAGCGCCTATGCCGCGCTCACCGGCGGGCTGATCCTCTACAACATGGCCGTGCTGGCCGAGATCTTCCGGGCCGGGATCCTGTCGATCGACAAGGGCCAGCGCGAGGCGGCCTTCGGCATCGGGCTGCGCAAGTCCCAGGTGATGACGCTCGTGCTGCTGCCCCAGGCGGTGCGCCGGATGCTGCCGGTGCTCATCGCCCAGCTGGTGGTGCTGCTCAAGGACAGCTCGCTGGGCTTCATCATCGGCTACTTCGAGCTGCTGCGGCAGGCCCGCAGCCTGGTGGAGTTCTTCATCCCGCAGTTCGGCAACCAGTACACGTTCCAGCTGTACGTGGGCGCCGGGCTGGTCTACATCATCGTCAACGTGCTGCTCTCCCAGGTGGCCAAGCTCGTGGAGCGACGCAGCAGTTCCACCTCCACAGGGAGCAGGAACGCCGTCGTGCCGGCGGACACCCCCTTGACCACCGCGAGGCCGACCGGCGGCGCCGGCATCTGAATCGACCCCCGTCTGCATCCAGCCCCCGGCGTCCACCCCAGGATGTCGGGGGCTGCTGCGTCCCGGGGCATCGAACCGGCGGCCAGGGGCAGCGCAGCACGATCGGCACGTCCGGTGCGGCCGGCTTCCTGCACACCTGCCGTCCCACCCTGCACAGTGCCACCGTCGCTCTGTACATCCGGTCGACGATTGGCACATTCAGCCGGTGACCCTGGGGCCCTCACCTGCCGAGAGTGAGGGTGTGACCTCGACTGCCGCCGCTCCACGCCACATGCACCTGGATCTCGACGAGGACGACGACCTGGCCACCACCACCCAGATCTTCGTGAGCAAGCTGCGGGCCAGTGCGGCCGGTTTCGCCGCCGCCGCCGGTGCTCACTCGGCCATCGTCCGGGAGGCCGTGCCGCCGGCCCGGCACCGGCGTTCGCGCTGCCGGGTAGTGCTGCTCTACCCCGGTGGCCAGGAGTCCGACGTGACCTTCCTCGGCCCGGTGAGCTCCTCGGCCAGCCCGAAGGAGATCGCCATGTCGCAGTTCGACACCTCGATCCAGTTGTGGCTGGGTGCCGGCCAGGAGCGCAGCCGGCGCTGGCTGGTCCCGGACGAGGAGGCCGCCGGTGGCGTGGCCGTCGACGTGACCGCCTGGCTCGACCGCTGACCTCCTGACCGACACCGGCACGCGGGTGAGCCGGCCCACCGGCGCCGCGCCGGCCTCACCCGCCGCACTGCCACGTGCTGGGCGACACGGGTGCACGTCGCGTGGTCCACTGCCCCGTGGGCACACCGGATGACCTGCTGGCGGTACCGGGCGGGGTGATCGTGCTGCGGGACGAGGGCACGAAGGTCACCTGGCCGGTCGAGGTCTCCGACTTCCTGCTGGCCCCCGAGCCGGTGACCCGGGAGCTGTACCGGGCGATCACCGGTGCCGTGCCGCTGAGCCCAGCGGGGCCCCGGACGCCGATCACCGAGGTCTCCTGGCTCCAGGCCGTCCGGTTCTGCAACGCCCTGTCCCAGCGGAACGGGCTGGAGCCCTGCTACCTCCTCGGCACTGACCCCGACGGGCTCGACGTCGACTGGGACGCCGCGGCGTCGGGCTACCGGCTGCCGACCGAGGCGGAGTGGGAGCACGCCTGCCGCGCGGGGAGCTCCGAGGTGCGCCCCGGCGAGCTCGACGAGATCGCCTGGTACCGCGGGAACTCCGGTGGCCGGGTGCACGACGTTGCCACCAGGGCGCCGAACGCGTGGGGGTTCCACGACATGATCGGCAACGTCTGGGAGTGGTGCTGGGACCTGTTCGACCGCGAGGTCTACGGCCCGTACCGGGTCTTCCGCGGGGGCGGGTGGCAGGACCACCCCCGCGGCTGCCGGGCGTCCTGCCGCCGCAAGAGCCACCCGACCCTGCGGATCGACGACCTCGGCTTCCGGGTCGCCCGTCGGCGGTGAACCACCGGCACCGAGGCCGGCGGGTCCGGATGGTCGGCGGTGAACCACCGGCACCGAGGCTGGCGGGCCCGGACGGGCGGCGATGCGCCGGCGGTGCCGACCCGTGGGCCGACTAGGGCAGGTCGTCGACCGGAGCAGCACCGGGCGGCGGCAGCCGCCGCCCGATCGGGCGAGCACGCCCCTCCCCCACCTCGGCACTGCCCTCGATCCCCGAGGGGTCCAGGCCGGGCGTCTCCGCTGTCTCTGCCGCGTGCCCGGCGCGAGCCGCAGCTCGTGCCGCGGACCGTTCGCGCGACCACGCCACGGGCGCAGCACCGGGCGGGTCCAGCTCGATGAACTCCTCGCCGCTGCCGGGCTCGTCCGGCGAGCCGCCCTCCGGGTCCGAGCCCACCGTGCCGACCGCGGAGTCGCCGTCGGGCTCGTCCCGGCCGTCGAGGGCCTCCCGGACCACGAAGCCGGCCAGCCCGCCGCCGTAGCCCTTGCGGGCGAGCATGCCGACCAGACGCCGCTCCGCCGTCACCCGGTCGAGCCGGCGCATCGAGGGGACCTTGCGCTCGACCAGCCGCCGGGCGGAGTCCCACTCGTCCTGCGGGTCGACCTCGGCCACGGCGGCCGCGGCGACCTCGCCGTCGACGCCCTTGGCCCGCAGCTCCGACGCCAGCGCCCGGCGGGCCAGGCCGCGGCCGGACTGCCGGGTGGAGACCCAGGCGGCCGCGAACGCGGCGTCGTCGATGAGCCCGACCTCGGTGAAGCGGTCGAGCACCGCGGCCGCGGCCTCGTCGGGCACGTCCTTCTTGGCCAGCAGATCGGCCAGTTGCTTGCGGGTCTTCGGGGTGCCGGTCAGCGCCCGCAGACAGATGCCCCGGGCGACCGCCTCGGGGTCCTCCATCTCGGCCGGCTCACCGGCCCCGTCGGCGTCCGCCGACGCGCGGCTCCACTG
The DNA here is from genome assembly GCF_026967885.1 of Modestobacter sp. VKM Ac-2983. Classification (NCBI taxonomy): domain Bacteria; kingdom Bacillati; phylum Actinomycetota; class Actinomycetes; order Geodermatophilales; family Geodermatophilaceae; genus Modestobacter; species Modestobacter sp. VKM Ac-2983. The sequence goes on along the minus strand of NZ_JAPVBK010000007.1, from coordinate 42,786 downwards.
GGGACCCGAGCTGCGACCGCCACGCTTCCGGCGGCCGCCCGACTCGGACCGGTCGGATGGATCCCCACCGGTCCTGGCACTGCCGATCCCGGCACTGCCCGGACCAGGACGACGCCGACCGGCCCGGCGACCTCCGTCACCGGCCGGCCCGGCGTCGTCCCCGAAGCCGTCGCTGCCCGGCCCGCCGTCGATCAGCGCATCGGACACCGGCGGGATCAGAAGTCAGCCGGTGCGGCGGCCGGGGCCGGAGCGGCCACGACCCCGATGCCGAGCTTCTCCTTGATCTTCTTCTCGATCTCGTCGGCGAGGTCGGGGTTGTCGCGCAGGAAGGTGCGCGCGTTCTCCTTGCCCTGGCCGAGCTGGTCGCCCTCGTAGGTGTACCAAGCGCCGGACTTGCGGACGAAGCCCTGCTCCACGCCCATGTCGATGAGCCCACCCTCGCGGCTGAAGCCATGACCCCAGATGAGGTCGAGCTCGGCCTGCTTGAACGGGGCGGCCACCTTGTTCTTGACGACCTTCACCCGCACCCGGCTGCCGACCGCGTCGGTGCCCTGCTTGAGGGTCTCGATCCGGCGGATGTCCAGCCGCACCGAGGCGTAGAACTTCAGCGCCCGACCACCGGTGGTGACCTCCGGCGAGCCGTAGACCACGCCGACCTTCTCGCGCAGCTGGTTGATGAAGATGCAGGTCGTGCCGGAGTTGCTGAGCGCACCGGTGATCTTGCGCAGCGCCTGGCTCATCAGCCGGGCCTGCAGACCGACGTGGCTGTCGCCCATCTCGCCCTCGATCTCGGCGCGGGGCACCAGGGCCGCCACCGAGTCGACGACGATGAGGTCGAGCGCCCCGGAGCGGATCAGCATGTCGGCGATCTCCAGCGCCTGCTCACCGGTGTCGGGCTGGCTGATCAGCAGGGCGTCGGTGTCGACGCCGATCGCCCGGGCGTAGTCGGGGTCGAGGGCGTGCTCGGCGTCGATGAAGGCGACGATGCCGCCGGCCGCCTGGGCGTTGGCCACCGCGTGCAGGGCGACCGTCGTCTTGCCGGATGCCTCGGGGCCGTACACCTCGACGACGCGGCCACGGGGCAGGCCGCCGACACCGAGGGCGATGTCGAGGGCGACGGAGCCGGTGGGGATGACCTTCATGGCGACCTCGGGCGAGTCGCCCAGGCGCATGACGGAGCCCTTGCCGAACTGCTTGTCGATCTGGGCGAGGGCCATGTCGAGGGCCTTGTCGCGGTCGAGCGTTGCCATGGTGGCCACCTTCGGATGTCGCTGTAGCGGGTCGTTGCCGACGCTAGGGCCGGGGTCTGACACTTTCCGCGGACCGGGCGCATCTGTGGAGAGACACCGGACCTGTGGACGCCACGGTATGCCGAACACCTGTTCGATTCCAGTGACACGCCGGGTCGGCGCGTCGCGCCACCGGCGCCGCCGCACGACGTCCTCGAACAGTGTCGACGACCACCCGGACGACTGGCTCAGCGCGGTGGCCGGACCTCGTCGACCGCAGCCCGGGACGCGTGGACGGCCGGCATCCGGTCCTCGACGAAGGAGATGAGTGCCAGCAGGTGGGGCACGAGGGCGGCACCGCCCTCGGTCAGCCGGTACTCCACGTGCGGGGGGATCGCCGACCGCACCTCGCGGTGCACCCAACCGTCGCGCTCCAGCGTCTGCAGGCTCTGCGCCAGCATCCGCTCGCTCACGCCCTCGACCCGGCGACGCAGCTCCCCGAACCGGTGCGGGGACTCGGCCAGGGCGGACAGCGCCAACAGGGACCACTTGCCGGTCACGTGCTCCAGCGCCTCGCGGGAGGTGCAGGCGCGCCGGAAGACGTCGGCCACCAGCTCCTCGACCGCCTGCTCCACCGCACCCTCCCCTGCGTCGCGCACGCCACCAGAGTACCGTCCGAGCAGCCGGCACTTACTGTTCGTAAGTGCCGGTCACCCAGGAAGCACTCGGAGGAGTCCCCTTGATCACCGTCACCGGAGCCACCGGCCAGCTCGGCCGGCTCGTCGTCACCGGACTGCTCGACGCCGGGGTCCCCGCCGGCGAGGTCGTCGCCGTCGTCCGCAGCCCGGAGAAGGCCGGCGACCTCGCCGCGCGCGGGGTGCAGGTCCGGCTGGCGGAGTACGGCGACCCGGCCAGCCTCGAGGCCGCCCTGCAGGGCACCGACCGGCTGCTGCTCGTCTCCGGCAACGAGGTCGGCCAGCGGGTGGCCCAGCACGGCAACGTGCTGCAGGCCGCGAAGGCCGCCGGCGTCGAGCTGGTCGTCTACACCAGTGCGCCGAAGGTCGACGACACCCCGCTGCCGCTGGCCCCCGAGCACGCCGCCACCGAGCGGCTGATCGCCGAGGTCGGGCTCCCGGCCGTGGTGCTGCGGAACAACTGGTACCTGGAGAACTACGACCAGCCGATCCGCACGGCCGCCGACACCGGCGAGGTCGTCGGCAGCTCGGGCGCGGGACGGATCGCGGCGGCGACGCGGGCCGACTTCGCGGCGGGTGCGGTCGCCGTGCTGACCGCAGCGGAGCCCGAGCCGGGCGTGGTGGAGCTCGGTGGCGACCAGCCGTTCACACTCGCCGACCTGGCTGCCGCCGTCGCCGCCGAGACGGGCCGGGAGGTCACCTACCGCGACCTCTCCGCCCAGGAGCACGTGCAGTTCCTGCTCGGGCAGGGCCTGCCGCAGGAGACCGCCGAGTTCGTCGTCGCCCTCGACCAGTCGATCGCCCAGGGCGCCCTGGAGACCGGGAGCACCGCGCTGTCCGGGCTCATCGGCCGGCCGACCACGACGCTCGCCGAGCACGTCCGCTCGGTCCTGAGGGGCTGAGCCCGCGTCCCGCCGGAGGAGGGTTCAGCGCTCCTTCGGCGGGATGTCGTACTCCTTGCAGATCTCCAGCCAGACGGTGCGCACCGGCACGCCGGCCTCGATCGCCTGGGCGGGCGTGCGCCCACCCAGCGGGCCGAAGACGTGGTCGCTGGCCACGCTCTGCGCGCGGATCGAACCGAACTGGCGCTCCATCCGGGACCGGAACTCCTGCAACCGCACGCCCCGACGGTACCCACCGGCCGGTGACCCGTGCGCCGGGCACCACCGGCGTCCTACCCTCGGCGCATGTTCCCCAGCACCGGTTCGCCCACCTGGGACCTCATCCTGCAGATCGGGCTCGTCGGCGCCCTGGTCGCGCTGCTGGTCCTGCTGGGGCGCGACTACCTCAACCGGCGCTGACGGACCTTCGGGTCACTGCCCAGACCACCGCGAGCGGGCCGATGAGCACCGCGGAGACCACGGCCACCAGCCCGAAGCCGCCCAGCGCGAGCAGCGGCCCACCCACCGCGCCGGCAACGGCCGCCCCCAGCCCCATGAGCAGGTCGGTGGCGCCCTGGGCGGCCGGGCGGACCTCGGTGGAGACGGACTCGGTGACCAGGGTCGACCCGGCAACCAGGCCGCACGACCAGCCCAGCCCGAGCAGGAAGAGCCCGATGCCGAGCTGGAGGGCGGCCCCCGGCGGCGCCGTGCCGGCGACCACGGCGGCGAGCAGGAGCAGCACCCCGCCCAGGGCGACCGTCGCGGTGCGACCGGCCCGGTCGGCGAGCCAGCCGACGACCGGGGAGAACAGGTACATCCCGGCCACGTGGACGCTGATGACCAGGCCGATCACCCGCAACGTCGTCCCGTCGGCGTCGGAGTGGCCGGCCCCCATGTGCACCGGGGTCATCACCATCAGCCCGACCATCACCGCGTGCGAGACGACGACGGCGGTCAGCCCCAGCCGCCCACCAGGGGTTGCCCACACCGCGCGCAGCGCGGCCGCTGAGCCCGATCGCAGCGGCGCCGGCCCAGCGGGGCGGTCGGCCGCGGTGAGCTGCCGGGCCAGCAGCAGCGGGTCGGGACGGAGCAGCAGCAGCACCCCGAGGACGACCACCCCGAACACCGCGATCGACAGCACGAACGCCCCGCCGAGTGCGGGCAGCCCGAGAGCGCGCCCCAGGTCGTCGGCCGGATCGGCCAGGTTGGGCCCGAGCACCGAACCGATCGTGGTCGCCCAGACCACCAGGGACAGCGAGCGGCCACGGTGCTCGGGCTCGGCCAGGTCGGCTGCGGCGTAACGGGCCTGCAGGCCACTCGTGGTGGCGGCCCCGAACAGGAAGAGGCCGACGAGCAGGAGCAGCAGGGAGGACACCGCTGCGGCCCCGACGACGACCAGGGAGCCGACGACCGCGATCCCGTATCCCAGGGACAGGCCGGCGCGCCGGCCGTACCGGTCGCTGACCTGGGCCAGCGGGACGGCGATCAGCGCGGCGCCCAGCACGCTCGCCGTCTGCCCCAGCCCGGCGGCGGCGTCGCTCCCGGCGACGTCCCGAGCGAGCAGCCCGCCGACGGTGATGCCGATCGTCACGCCCAGTCCGCCGAGGGCCACGCCGGCCGAGAGCACCGACAGGGTGCGGCGCTGGACGACGGCCTGGTCGGGTGGGGCGAGCGACGGTCGGGTCACCGGGTGAGTGTGCCCGACCGGGGCGGACGGTGGTGCGCGCGCGACCCGGCGGTCCGGGCTGGTCAGAGGCCCATGGAGCGCCCCACGATCTCCTTCATGATCTCGTTGGTGCCGCCGTAGATCGACTGCACCCGGGCGTCCCGCCAGGCCTTGGAGACCCGGTACTCGCTCATGTAGCCGTAGCCACCGTGCAGCTGCAGGCACCGGTCGGCGACCTTGTTCTGCAGCTCCGTCGTCCACCACTTGGCCATCGCGGCGTCGGTGGCGGTGAGGTCACCGGTGCCGAGCTGGCGCACGCACTCGTCGACGAAGGTCCGCGCGATCGTCACCTCCGTCTGCAGCTCCGCCAGGACGAAGCGGGAGTTCTGGAAGGAGCCGATCGGGCGGCCGAACGCCGTCCGGGTGGTCACGTACTCGACGGTCAGTGCGAGCACGGTCTCGGCGGCGGCGACCGCGGAGACGGCGATGTGCAGCCGTTCCTGCGGCAGGTTCTGCATCAGGTGCGCGAAGCCGTGCCCCTCGGTGCCGAGCAGGTTGGCGGCGGGCACCCGGACGTCGTCGAAGAAGAGCTCGGCGGTGTCCTGCGCCTTGAGCCCGACCTTGTCCAGGTTGCGGCCGCGGGAGAAACCGGCCATGCCGCGCTCGACCACGAGCAGGCTCAGGCCCCGGGAGCCGGGCGCCTCGGGATCGGTGCGGGCCACCACGATGACCAGGTCGGCGTTGATGCCGTTGGTGATGAAGGTCTTCGAGCCGTTGAGCACCCAGTCGGCGCCGTCCCGGCGCGCGGTGGTCTGGACGCCCTGCAGGTCGCTGCCGGCGGCCGGCTCGGTCATCGCGATCGCGGTGATCAGCTCCCCGGTGCAGAAGCGGGGCAGCCAGCGCTCCTTCTGCTCCTCGGTCGCGAGGTCCTGCAGGTAGGGGCCGACGACGTCGTTGTGCAGCCCGAAGCCCACGCCACTGGCGCCGATCCGGACCAGCTCCTCGCTCAGCACGCAGGACCAGCGGAAGTCGCGCACCCCGCCGCCGCCGTACCGCTCCTCCACCCCCATGCCCAGCAGCCCCTGCGCGCCCGCCGCCGTCCACAGCTCCCGCGGCACGATGCCGGCGCGCTCCCACTCGTCGTGGAAGGGCGCGACCTCCTTCTCGCAGAACGCCCGGACGCTGCTCCGGAAGTCGTCGTGGTCGGCCTCGTACAAGCTGTGACGCATGCCACGCAGTCTGGCTCAGCTCCAGCGCCGCCCGACAGCCCGGTGACCGAAGTTCGGCTTGATCTCGGTGTTGAGGAAGCGGCCCTTGCTCTCGGCGCGGAGCAGCGACAGCACCCGCTCCGGTGGCACCTCGAGGAAGTGGTAGACGCGGCCGTCGCTGAACACGATCTCCAGGACCTGTTCCTCCTCGTCGTAGCCGACGGTGGCGATGCTGGAGGACTGCACTGCTGCTCGGCGCATGGCTGCCCCCTGGGGGACGACGGCGAAGATGACACCAGTGTGATTCGCCCGGGTCCGCATGTCGACGAATCCGCTTGTCGACTCGTTGCCGGGTCGTCAGGCTGCTGCGGTGCGCGCATTCGAGGAGCTCATCGCCGAGGGCGCAGCCGTGCCCACCGAGGGCTGGGACTTCTCCTGGTTCGCCGGCCGGGCCACCGAGGAGCGGCCTCCCTGGGGGTGGTGCGGGTTGCTGGCCGACCGGCTCGGACGCGCCACCAGGTCCCTGGACCTGCAGACCGGAGGCGGCGAGGTGTACGCCGAGGCGCTGACCCGGGCCGCGCGGGCACCCGGGCGGGTGGCGGCCACCGAGTCGTGGCCGCCGAACCTGCTCCTGGCCAGGCAGCGCCTGGCGGGCTGGGGCGGCGAGGTGGCCGAGGTGGCGGACGACGGCCCGCTCCCCTGCTCGGACGCGACCTTCGACCTGGTGAGCAGCCGGCATCCCACGGTCCAGCGCTGGGACGAGATCGCCCGCGTCCTCGCCCCCGGCGGCACCCACCTGTGCCAGGGCGTCGGGTCGGGCACCCACCGGGTCCTCGCCGAGGCGCTGTCGGGTCCCCGGCCCGATGCCGACGAACCCACCGCCGAACGGGCCGCCGAGGCCGCCCGGGCCGCAGGCTTGCTGGTGGTCGACGTGCGGTCCCACCGATGCCGAGTGGGGTTCGGCGACATCGGTGCGGTCGTGCACTTCCTGCGCAAGGTCGTCTGGACGGTGCCGGGCTTCACGGTCGAGCGGTACAGGTCGCAGCTCGCGGAGGTGCACCGGCAGATCGAGCGGGACGGCACCTTCGTCTCGTGGTCGCAGCGCTACCTGATCGAGGTCCGCCGACCGGGCTGAACCGCATGGAAGTCGGTGGCACCGGGCCGACCCCGGCGAACTGTCGTACCCGCGTGGACACTGGTCGCGTGCCCGCTCTCGACCGGTTCTCGGCGCCCACTCAGGCGTGGTTCACCGGCGCGTTCGAGCAGCCGACCCCGGCCCAGGAGGGCGCCTGGACGGCGATCAGCAGCGGCGAGCACGCCCTGGTCGTCGCCCCCACCGGGTCGGGCAAGACGCTGGCGGCCTTCCTCTGGTCGCTCGACCGGCTGGCGGCGACGCCCCCGCCGGAGGACCCGCTGGCCCGCTGCCGGGTCCTCTACGTCTCCCCGCTCAAGGCGCTGGCCGTCGACGTCGAGCGCAACCTGCGCGCACCGCTCACCGGGATCGGCCAGGCCGCCGCCCGGCTGGGTCAGGAACGGCCGGAGATCAGCGTCGGCATCCGCTCCGGTGACACCCCGGCCGACGAGCGACGGCTGTTCGCCAGGCGCCCGCCGGACATCCTGATCACCACCCCGGAGTCGCTGTTCCTGCTGCTCACCAGCCAGGCCCGGGAGTCGCTGCGCGGGGTGCAGACGGTGATCCTCGACGAGGTGCACGCCGTCTGCGGCAGCAAGCGCGGCGCCCACCTGGCGGTCTCCCTCGACCGGCTCGACGAGCTGCTGGAGCGGCCGGCCCAGCGGATCGGGTTGTCGGCGACGGTGCGGCCGATCGAGGAGGTGTCGACCTTCCTGGCCGGGGGCCGTCCGGTGCGGGTGGTCGCCCCGCCGTCGACCAAGCAGTGGGACCTGTCGGTCGTCGTCCCGGTCGAGGACATGAGCCAGCTGGGGCAGCCCACCGGGGAGCTGGAGGGGTCCGCCGCCGGCAACCAGCCGCGGACGTCGATCTGGCCGGCGGTCGAGGAGCGGGTGCTCGACCTGATCGAGAGCCACCGCAGCACCATCGTGTTCGCCAACTCCCGCCGGCTGGCCGAGAGGCTGACCAGCCGGCTGAACGAGCTGGCCTACGAGCGCGCCACCGGGGAGCCGATGCCGCACGGCGCCAACCCCGCCGAGCTGATGGCCCAGGCCGGCTCCGGCGGTGGGTTGCCGGCGGACGTGAAGCCGGTCGCCTCCGCGCACCACGGCTCGGTCTCCCGGGAACAGCGCGCGGTGGTCGAGGAGGCGCTCAAGTCCGGGCAGCTGCCGGCCGTGGTCGCCACCTCCTCGCTGGAGCTCGGCATCGACATGGGCGCGGTCGACCTGGTGATCCAGGTCGAGTCGCCGCCGAACGTGGCCGCCGGGCTGCAGCGGGTGGGCCGGGCCGGCCACCAGGTGGGCGCGGTCAGCGAGGGCGTCATCTTCCCGAAGTTCCGCGGCGACCTGGTGCAGAGCGCCGTCGTCGCCGAGCGGATGCGGGCCGGGGCCATCGAGTCGACCCGGTACCTGCGCAACCCGCTTGACGTGCTGGCCCAGCAGATCGTCGCGATGGTCTCCGAGCGGCCGCGCACCGTCGACGAGGTCGCCGCGGTGCTGCGCCGCTCGGCCGCGTTCGCCTCGCTGCCGGACTCCGCGCTGCACGCGGTGCTGGACATGCTCGCCGGTCGCTACCCCTCCGACGCGTTCGCCGAGCTGCGCCCGCGGCTGACCTGGGACCGGGTCACCGACACCCTCACCGCCCGCGCCGGTGCCCAGCGCCTGGCGGTCACCAGCGGCGGCACCATCCCCGACCGCGGGCTGTTCGGCGTCTTCCTCGTCTCCGGTGCGGGGGCGAACGGTGGTCGCCGGGTCGGTGAGCTGGACGAGGAGATGGTCTACGAGTCCCGCGTGGGCGACGTCTTCCTGCTCGGGTCCTCGTCCTGGCGGATCGAGGAGATCACCCACGACCGGGTGCTCGTCAGCCCCGCCCCCGGCCTGCCCGGGAAGATGCCGTTCTGGCACGGCGACACCCTGGGCCGCCCGCTGGAGCTGGGCCGGGCGCTGGGTGCCTTCCTGCGCGAGGTCGGCTCGGCCACGCCGGAGGCGGGCATGGACCGCGCCCGCGCCGCCGGACTGGACTCCTGGGGTGCGAGCAACCTGTTCGCCTACCTGGCCGAGCAGAAGGCGGCCACCGGCCACCTGCCGGACGACCGCACGCTGCTGGTCGAGCGGTTCCGCGACGAGCTCGGCGACTGGCGGCTGGTCGTGCACTCCCCCTTCGGCGCCCAGGTCAACGCACCGTGGGCGCTGGTGCTGGCCGCCCGGCTGCGCGAGCGCTACGGCGTCGACGTCGCGTCCATGCACTCCGACGACGGCATCGTGCTACGACTCCCGGACACCACCGGCGAGGCACCGGAGGCCGACCTCGCGCTGCTGGACCCGGACGACGTCGAGCGCGAGGTCACCGCCGAGGTCGGCAACTCCGCGCTGTTCGCCAGCCGGTTCCGCGAGTGCGCCGCCCGGGCGCTGCTGCTCCCCCGCCGCGACCCGCGCCGGCGCACCCCGCTGTGGCAGCAACGGCAGCGCGCGGCCCAGCTGCTCTCGGTGGCCAGCGAGTTCTCCTCGTTCCCGATCACCCTCGAGGCGGTGCGGGAGGTGCTGCAGGACGTCTACGACGTGCCGGGGCTTGTCGAGCTGATGCGGGACGTCCGGGCCCGCCGGGTGCGGCTCGTCGACGTGCAGACCCAGACCGCCTCACCGTTCGCCCAGTCCCTGCTGTTCGGCTACGTCGGGCAGTTCATCTACGAGGGCGACGCCCCGCTGGCCGAGCGCCGCGCCCAGGCGCTGGCGCTGGACACCGGGCTGCTGGCCGAGCTGCTGGGCCGCTCGGAGCTGCGCGAACTGCTGGACGCCGACGCGATGGGCGAAGTCGAGGCGGAGCTGCAGCGGCTGCCCGAGCAGCGGCACCCGCGCGACGTCGACGGCGCCAGCGACCTGCTCCGCGGCGTCGGCGACCTGACGGTGGCCGAGGCGGCCGCCCGCGGCATCCCGGCCGACTGGCTCCAGGAGCTGGTCGTCTCCCGCCGGGCGCTGGTGGTCCGGATCGCCGGGCAGGAGCGGTACGTCGCCATCGAGGACGCCGGCCGGCTCCGCGACGCCCTGGGCACGGCGCTGCCGGTCGGGGTGCCCGAGGTGTTCACCGAGCCGGTGGCCGACCCGCTCGGCGACCTGATCGGCCGCTACGCCCGCACCCACGGCCCGTTCGCGCCGCCGGAGGTCGCCGCCCGGCTGGGCCTGGGCGTCGCCGTCGTCACCGCCACGGTGCAGCGGCTGGTCGGCACCGGCCGGTTGGTCACCGGGGAGTTCCGGCCCGGCGGCATCGGCCAGGAGTGGTGCGACGCCGAGGTGCTGCGCTCGATCCGGCGGCGGTCGCTGGCCAAGCTGCGCCAGGAGGTCGAGCCGGTCCCCACCGACACGCTCGCCCGGTTCACGCCCTCCTGGCAGTCGGTGGGCGGCCGGATGCGCGGGGTCGACGGCGTCCTGGCAGTGGTCGAGCAACTGGCCGGTGCCCTGGTGCCCGCCTCAGCGCTGGAGTCGCTGGTGCTGCCCTCCCGGGTGCAGGGCTACTCCCCCGCGATGCTGGACGAGCTCACCAGCGCTGGAGAGGTGCTCTGGGCGGGCGCAGGCGGGTTGTCCGGCGGCGACGGCTGGGTCTCCCTGGTGCCGGCCGACCTGGCCCCGCTGCTCCTGCCCGAGCCGCCTGGTGGCGCCACCACCGAGGGCGGCGTCGGGCAGCTGGTGCTCGACGAGCTCGCCGGCGGGCAGGCGCTCTTCTTCCGGGCGCTGTCCGACCGGGTGGGCGCCACCGACGACACGGCGCTGGCCGAGGAGATCTGGGACCTGGTCTGGGCCGGCGCGCTGACCAACGACACCCTCGCGCCGCTGCGGGTGCGGCTGTCCGGCGGTGGCACCCACAAGCGGCAGCCCGCCGCACCCCGCGCCCGGCTCGACCGCAGCCGCTACGGCCGCACCCGGCTGGGCCGGCCGGCGATGCCCAGCCGCACCGGTCCCCCGGCGATGGCCGGGCGCTGGTCACGGTTGCCCGACCTGGAGGCCAACCCCACCAAGCGCACCACCGCGCGTGCGGAGGCGCTGCTGGAACGGCACGGCGTGCTCACCCGCGGGGCGGTGCAGGCCGAGCAGGTGACCGGTGGGTTCTCCGCGGTCTACCCGGTGCTGCGAGCGTTCGAGGAGAACGGCCGGGCCCGCCGGGGGTACTTCGTCGAGACCCTCGGCGCAGCGCAGTTCGGCACCCCGGGTTCGGTCGACCGGCTGCGCAGCTTCGCCAGCCCCGACCGGGTGCCGGCCGGGCCGGTCGTGCTCGCCGCCACCGACCCGGCGAACGTCTACGGCGCTGCGCTCCCCTGGCCGGAGCGCGCGGTCGCCCCAGCCGGCGGCCCCGCCGACGGCCCCGCCGTCGACCTCGGTGAGGGCACCGGCACCCGCAGGACGGGGCACCGCGCCGGGCGCAAGGCGGGCGCGCTGGTGGTGCTGGTCGACGGTGAGCTCGTGCTCTACGTCGAGCGCGGCGGGAAGACGCTGCTGTCCTGGACCGAGGAGGAGACCGTGCTCAAGGAGGCGGCCACCGCCCTGTCCGGTGCGGTCGCCTCGGGGGCGCTGGGTAGGATGATCGTGCAGAAGGCCGACGGGGCGTCGGTGCACGAGTCCGGCCCGCTCACCGCCGCGCTGCAGGCCGCCGGGTTCGCCGCCACCCCACGGGGGCTGCGGCTGCGGAGCTGATCAACCGGGACGCGCGATGGCGAAGGCGATCCCGCGACGCGGCAGGCGCGCACACAGCGGGTGGGCGCGGGGGTGCGTCAGGAGCGGCGGGAGCCCTGCAGCCAGGGACCGAGCCAGCGGCTGAGCCGGGGCATGGACAGCCGCAGCGCCGTCACCACGTAGGCCGCCGACAGCAGCAGCCGCAGCGGCCAGGGCCAGTCGCCGACGAGCGGCACGGCCAGGAGCTGGAAGGTCGAGGTGAACAGCAGGACGACGGCCACGGTGAGCAGCCAGCTGCGCCAGGCCGGACCGGGCCGGGCGGGGACCGCGAAGAAGCTCTGCAGCCCGACGGCCCGGGCCACCCGCTCGTCCTCCACCAGCTGGTGCACCCGGTCCAGCGCCTCACGCCGCTCGGGCGAGCGCTCCCAGGAGGCGAGGGACTCGTCGTCCCGGAAGCGGTAGACCAGGTGGTACTCGTCGCTGCCCGGGCCGGGGCGGAGCAACGACGAACCCAGGTGACCGGGGAAGGTCGCGACCAGCTCCTGCACGTCAGCTGCCCACCGCTCGAAGGCGTTCTGCTGGTCCGGGCGCACCACCCGGGCGACGGTGACGGTGACCGGTTCGGACGCCGGGGCGGGCTGCCGGGCCGCGGTGTTGCCGGTCAGTCGCACCGGCAGGCTGCGCAAGCGGGTCGTCACGGTCACAGGGTCTCTCAGCGCTGAGGGAAAGCCGCCTGTTCCCGCCTGTCGCCCCCCTCACACGAGGCCACCCGCCCGAGGGAGGCGGACCGTCGGCCGGGACAGGAGCTCACCGCCACCGAGCAGCCGGCCCGCCCGCGCGGGGACCATGGTCGGCGTGCCCGAGGGAGACACCGTCTGGCTGGCCGCCCAGCGGATGAACTCGGCGCTGGCCGGCGCCACGCTCCGCCGCGGCGAGCTCCGGGTGCCGCAACTGGCTGCGGTCGACCTCACCGGCGCCACCGTCACCGAGGTCGTCCCCCGCGGCAAGCACATGCTCACCCGGCTGGCCGACGGCCGCACGCTGCGCACGCACTACCGGATGGACGGCAGCTGGCACATCTACCGGCGAGGCACCCGGTGGCGGGGCGGGCCCACGCACAGCATCCGCGCGGTGCTGACCACCGACGAGTGGGAGTGCGTCGGCTACCGGCTGCACGACATGCGGATCGTCCCCACCAGCCAGGAGGCCGAGCTGGTCGGGCACCTCGGGCCCGACGTGCTGGGTCCGGACTGGGACGTCGAGGAGGCCCTGCGCCGGCTCCGCTCGCAGCCGGACGAGCAGATCGGCGTCGCGGTCCTCGACCAGCGCAACCTCGCCGGCATCGGCAACCTCTACAAGGTCGAGTCCCTCTTCCTGACCGGCGTGCACCCCTGGGCGCGAGTCGCCGACGTCCCCGACCTGCGCGGGCTGGTCGAACGGGCCCGCACGCTGATGCTGTCCAACCGGCACCACCCCGAGCAGAGCACCACCGGCGAGACCCGCCGCGGGCAGGACCACTGGGTCGCCGGCCGCAAGGGCCGCCCCTGCCGGCGCTGCCGGACGCCGATCCTGCTCGGCGACCAGGGCCCCGACCTGCAGGAGCGGGTCACCTGGTGGTGCCCGCGCTGCCAGGCCACGCCCGCACCGGTCGATCCGCGGGCGCGCACCGGGGAGCCCGAGTCGGAGGCGCGCCGCGCCAGGTACTGACGACGCCGGAGCCGCCAGGAGTGCCGGGCCCGACGGCTGCCAGGTCCGGCACGAGAGAGCGCGGGCGGGGATCATGGCGGGATGCCCGAGGGAGACACAGTCTGGCTGGCCGCCCAGCGGATGAACACCGCGCTGGCCGGCGCCAGGCTCACCAAGGGCGAGCTGCGCGTGCCCCAGCTGGCCACCGTGGATCTCACCGGCGCCACCGTCACCGAGGTCGTCCCCCGCGGCAAGCACATGCTCACCCGCTTCGCCGACGGCCGCACCCTGCGCACGCACTACCGGATGGACGGCAGCTGGCACATCTACCGGAAGGGCACCCCGTGGAAGGGCGGGCCCGCGCACAGCATCCGCGCGATCCTGGCCACCGACGAGTGGGACTGCGTCGGTTACCGGCTGCACGACCTGCGGATCGTGCCGACCAGCGGTGAGGGCGAGCTGGTCGGCCACCTCGGTCCCGACGTGCTCGGCCCGGACTGGGACCTCGACGAGGCGTTGCGCCGGCTCCGCTCACACCCGGACGAGCAGATCGGCGTCGCGGTCCTCGACCAGCGCAACCTCGCCGGCATCGGCAACCTCTACAAGGTCGAGACGCTGTTCATGACCCGCACCCACCCGTGGACGCGGGTCGCCGACGTCCCCGACCTGCGCGGGCTGGTCGAACGCGCGCGCACGTTGATGCTGGCCAATCGCGACCACCCGGAGCAGAGCACCACCGGCTCCACCCGGCGCGGGGAGGACCACTGGGTGTTCGGCCGCCGCGGCCGGCCGTGCCGCCGCTGCCGCACGCCGATCCTGCTCGGCGACCAGGGGCCGGACACCCAGGAGCGGGTGACCTACTGGTGCCCGTCGTGCCAGGCCGCACGCAGCCCGATCGACCCGCTCGCTCGCACCGGGGAACCCGGCCATCCGGCGTCGATCGCCGCCACCTGATGAAGGACCCCGGTGCCCCCCCGCCACTCGCAAGCTCGCGACGGGACCCTGCACCGGGGCCTCGACGTCAGGCCGGGTCCGGCCGCTCCGCCGGCTGGGCAGCCGGGGTCTCGGCGCCGAGCCCGGTCGCCGGCGGGGTGCCCTGCTCGATGGCGCCGGCGGCCTGGTTGCCGCTGATGGCCTGGGTGCCACCGCCCATCGACGCACGGAGCTCGGCCAGCCGGGAGGCGCCGGCGACGTCGATGGTCGCCTTCTCGACCTCGAGCATCCGACCCTCGACCGAGTCCTGCGCGAGCTCCGCCTGGCCCAGGGCGGTGGCGTAGCGGGCCTCGATCTTGTCGCGGACCTCACCGAGGTTGGGGGTGTTGCCCGGTGCGGACAGCTCGTTGACCGACCGCAGCGACGCCGACACCTGCTCCTGCATCTTGGCCTGCTCCAGCTGCGACATCAGCTTGGTGCGCTCGGCCAGCGTCGACTGCAGCCGCATCCGGCTGGTCTCGACCGCGCCCTTGGCCTGCTCGGCGGCCTGCAGTGCCTCGTCGTGGCTGCGCTTGAGGTCCTCGACCGACTGCTCGGCGCCGACCAGCTGGGTGGCGAAGGCCTGCGCAGCCTGCTCGTAGTCGGCGGCCTTGGCGGCGTCCCCGGCGGCGCGGGTCTGGTCGGCGAGGGTCAGTGCCTGCCGGGCCGACCCCTGCAGCTTCTCGATCTCACCGAGCTGCCGGCTCAACCGCATCTCCAGCTGCCGCTGGTTGCCCAGCACCGCGGCGGCCTGGTTGGCCAGGGCCTGGTGCCGCTGCTGCTCCGCCTCGATCGCCTGCTGGATCTGGATCTTCGGATCGGCGCGCTGGTCGATCTGGTTGTTGGCCGAGGCCGTCAGGTACTTCCACAGCTTCACGAACGGGTTCGGCATGGCTCCTCCTGGTCCGGTGCTCCAGCCCCGCCGGGCGGCGGGCGGTGCGACACGGATGACACTGTCCCGATCATCGTCCCAGGCCGGGTCCCCGGCCAGCCACCGCACGCCATCCTGCGTCGCGGACCCGCCGTCCTCCCGCACGAACGACTGTCCCCCCGCACCAGTTCTGGTGCGGGGGGACGGTCGGTGATCAGGGCAAACGATCGATGCTGGGGACCGGGGTCACCGGACCGGGCGGCCGCGGAGCCGCCGGTAGTGCGTGACGAGCGCGGCCGTGGAGGCGTCCGCGTCGATCTCCGGGCTGTCCATCTCCGGCGCGGCCTCGCTGGTCAGGGCCGGGGCGAGCTGGCGGGCCATCACCTTGCCGAGCTCCACGCCCCACTGGTCGAAGGAGTCGATCTGCCAGATCGCGCCCTGGGTGAAGACGGTGTGCTCGTAGAAGGCGATCAGCTGCCCCAGTGTCGAGGGGGTCAGCTTCGGCGCCAGGATCGTCGTCGAGGGCCGGTTGCCGGGCATCACCTTGTGCGGGACGACGTCGGCCGGCGTCCCGTCGGCGGCGACCTCCTCCGCCGTCTTGCCGAACGCCAGGGCGGCGCTCTGCGCGAACATGTTGGCCATCAGCAGGTCGTGCATCTCGCCGATGTCGTGGTTCGGCTCGCCGAACCCGATGAAGTCGGCCGGGACGAGCGAGGTGCCCTGGTGCAGCAGCTGGTGGAAGGCGTGCTGGCCGTTGGTGCCGGGCTCGCCCCAGTACACCTCGCCGGTCGCCGTCGTCACCGGCTGCCCGTCGGCCCGCACGGACTTGCCGTTGCTCTCCATCGTCAGCTGCTGCAGGTAGGCCGGCAGCCGGGACAGGTACTGGCTGTAGGGCAGGACCGCGTGGCTCTGGGCACCGAAGAAGTCGGTGTACCAGACGTTGAGCAGCCCCTGGACCAGCGGCATGTTCTCCGCGAGGGGCGCGGTGCGGAAGTGCTCGTCGACGGCGTGGAAGCCGGCGAGCATCTCGGCGTAGGCGTCCGGCCCGATCGCGACCATGAGCGAGAGCCCGATCGCCGAGGTGAAGGAGTAGCGGCCGCCCACCCAGTCCCAGAACTCGAACATGTTCGCGGTGTCGATGCCGAACTCGGCCACGGCGTCGGTGTTGGTGGAGACCGCGACGAAGTGCTTGGCCACCGCCGACCCGTCGGCGCCGGAGGCCAGCAGCCAGTCCCGGGCGACGGTGGCGTTGGTGAGCGTCTCCAGGGTGGTGAACGTCTTGGAGCAGACCACGAACAGCGTGGTCGCCGGGTCCAGGTCGCGGGTCTTCTCGGCGAAGTCGGTGGGGTCGATGTTGGAGACGAAGCGGGCGGTGATCCCGCGGTCGCTGTAGTCGGCCAGGGCGGTGTAGGCCATCGCCGGACCCAGGTCGGAGCCACCGATGCCGATGTTCACCACGGCCCGGATCGGCTCCCCGGTGTGCCCCTTCCACTCCCCCGACCGAACCCGGTCGGCGAAGGTGCGCATCGTGGCCAGCACCGCGTGGACGTCGGCGCTGACGTCCTGGCCGTCGACGGTGAGCGGCACCGACTCCGGTGCGCGCAGCGCCACGTGCAGGACGGCGCGGTCCTCCGTGGTGTTGATGTGCTCACCGCGGAACATCGCCGCGATCCGGCCCGGCACGCCGGCGCGCTCGGCCAGCGCGACCAGCAGCTGCAGTGTCTCGTCGGTGACCCGGTGCTTGGCGAGGTCGACGTGCAGGTCGCCGGCGGTGCCGGTCAGCCGCTCACCGCGGCCGGGGTCCTCGGCGAAGAGCTCGCGCAGCGTCCGGGCGCCGACCGCGCGGTGGTGGTCGGCAAGGGCTGCCCACTCGTCGGTCGCGGTGATGTCCATGCTGCTCTGCCTCCAGTGTCCGGCCAGGGTCTCTGCGGGGACAGGTGCGCAGCGACGCCGCGGCACAAACCCCGGGCATGATCATGCCTGCGCCGGGCAGCTGCCCGGCGCAGGCCCTCCTGCGCCGGGCAGCGTGGGTGGCAGCCACCCGTGGCCGCCCTCCGGGGCGCCGTCAGGCGGCGCTGATCCCCTCGCCCTCCGCCGTCTGGACCTGCTCGACCCGGTCCTCGGCCGCCAGCCGGGTGAGCTCGGCACCGGCCTCGGCGTCCCGGGTCAGGTTGTCCCCCGTCGTCGGGTCGAAGACGTGCACCTTGCGGCTGTCCAGCCAGAACTCCGCGTCCCGGCCCTCCCGGATCCGGCTGGTCGCGTCGATGGACACGATCGCCTGGGTGCGCAGCTCCTCGGAGTCCAGCTCCTTGGACAGCTCACGCAGCTGGGTGCGGATCTCGTCGGGCGCCTCGTAGGGGATGTAGGCGAACTGCGAGTCACCCAGCCACTCGGTCACGTCCACCCGGGCGGTGAACACCGAGCCGAGCGGCCGCTTGGCCTCGTCGACCAGGGAGGCGTCCTCGAAGTACTCCGGCCGGATGCCGACCAGCAGGAGGTCGCGGCCGGCGACCGCGGCCGCCCGCCGCTCGTCGAGCTCGATGTCCCCGAACGGCGTGGTGAGCCGGGAGCCCTCGAGCTGGGCCGGGAGGAAGTTCATCGGCGGCGAGCCGATGAAGCCGGCGACGAAGAGGTTGACCGGCTGCTCGTACAGCTCACGCGGCGAGGCGACCTGCTGGATCTTGCCCTTGCGCAGGACGCAGACCCGGTCGCCGAGCGTCATTGCCTCGGTCTGGTCGTGGGTGACGTAGACGGTGGTGATGCCCAGCCGGCGCTGCAGCCGGGAGATCTCGGTGCGCATCTGGCCGCGGAGCTTGGCGTCCAGGTTGGACAGGGGCTCGTCGAAGAGGAACGCCTCGGCCTGGCGCACGATCGCCCGGCCCATCGCCACCCGCTGGCGCTGACCACCGGAGAGGTTGGCCGGCTTGCGCTCCAGGTGCTCGTGCAGCTCCAGGACGTCGGCGGCCTCGTTCACCCGCCGCTGCACCTCCGCGTCGTCCACCTTGGCCAGCCGCAACGGGAAGGCGATGTTCTCGAACACGCTGAGGTGCGGGTACAGCGCGTAGTTCTGGAAGACCATCGACAGGTTGCGCTCCCGCGGTGCCTTGTCGTTGACCCGGGTGCCGCCGATCACCATGTCGCCGCTGGTGATGTCCTCCAGCCCGACGATCATCCGCAGCAACGTGGACTTCCCGCAGCCGGACGGGCCGACGAGGATCATGAACTCCCCCTCGTCGATGTCCAGGCTCACGTCGTTCACCGCCGGGAAGCCGTCGCCGTACTTCTTGACGATGTTCTTCATCTCGATCGAGGCCATCAGTTCGTCCCTTTCACGATCAGCATGGGTCGGCGGGAGGGCGTCAGCCCTTGACGGCGCCGTTGGTGAGGCCGGCGACGATGCGCCGCTGGAAGAGCAGGACCAGGACGATGACCGGGATGGTGACGATGACCGCGGCAGCCGCGATCGCACCGGTCGGGTCCTCGAACTGGGAGGCGCCGGAGAACAGGCCCAGCGCCGCGGGCACGGGTCGCGCCGCCTCGGTGGAGGTGAGCGAGATGCCGTAGACGAAGTCGTTCCAGGCGATGAAGAAGGCGATGATCGCCGTGGTGAAGACGCCCGGCGCAGCCAGGGGGACGATCACCTTGCGGAACGCCTGCCAGGTGGTCGCGCCGTCGACCTGCGCGGCCTGCTCCATCTCCCAGGGGATCTCCCGGAAGAACGCCGACATCGTCCAGATCGAGATCGGCAGCGTGAGGGACAGGTAGGGGATGATCAGCCCGGGCCAGGTGTCGTAGAGCCCGATGTTGCGCCACAGGTTGAACAGCGGCGTGACGATCGAGATCACCGGGAAGATCGCCACCGCCAGCGCCGTCCCGAGGATGAACTTCTTCCCCGGGAAGTCCAGCCGGGCGATCGCGTAGGCGGCGAACATGGCCAGCAGGCACGAGATCGCAGTGGCGATCAGGCAGATGCCGAACGAGTTGCGCAACGCCGGCAGGAACAGGTCGCTGGCCCCACCGGTGAGGATCAGGGAGTAGTTCTCCCATGTCGGTGCGCCGGGGAGGAAGTTGCCGTTGTTCAGGGCGCTGGGCGCCTTGAACGACAGCGACACGATCCAGGCGATCGGGAACAGCGCGTAGATGACGATCGCCACGCCGGCGACGCCCCACCAGGTCTTCTCCTTGGTGGACATCAGCCTTCCCCCCTCGACTGGGACAGGTCGACCTTGAAGCCCTTGATGAAGCTCATGGCGATGAACACGACCGCCAGGAACAACAGCACCGAGACCGCCGACCCCAGGCCGATCTCCAGCCGCGAGATGGTCTGCCGGTAGGCGAGGAAGGAGACCGACTCGGTCGCGTTCGCCCCGCCGGTCATGATGAAGATGCTGTCGAACACCCGGAACGCGTCCAGGGTGCGGAACAGCAGGGCCACCATGATCGCGGCCTTCATGTTCGGCAGGGTGACCTTGCGCATCCGCTGCCACCAGCTCGCACCGTCGACCTTCGCCGCCTCCTGCAGCACCTCTGGCACCTGGGCGAGCCCGGCCAGCAGGAGCAGCGAGATGAACGGCGTGGTCTTCCAGATCTCGGCGAGACAGATGACCAGCAACGAGGTCCAGGTGCCACCGAACCAGTCGGTGTCCCCGCTGATGCCCGGCACCCAGCCGAACCAGCTGTTGACGAAGCCGGTCTGGATGTCGAACGCGAACTGCCAGGCGAAGGCCGACACCACGGTGATGACCGCGTAGGGGATGAGGATCGCGGCCCGCAGGACCGGCCGGATCGTGCTCAACGCCTTGGCCATCACCATGGCGAGGGCGAAGCCCAGGACCAGCTCCACGGCCACGGTCACCAGGGTGATGAACCCGGTGACCAGCAAGGACCGCCACCACAGCCAGTCGGAGAGGATCACCCCGTAGTTCGACAGCCCGGTGAACGACCGGTTGTCCGGGTCGGTCAGCCGGAAGTCGAAGAGCGAGTCGTAGACCGCCTGGGCGATCGGGTAGGCGGTCACCAGCAGCATGACCACCAGGGCGGGGCCGGCCAGCAGCCAGCCGAGCTTCCGCTCGCTCTTGGCCCGGTCGCTGGTCTTGGCGTCCGGGGCGGAGACCGGCTGGGTCTTCTCCGCCGGGGGGAGCGTCGTGGTGCTCACCGGATCACCCCCCCGGCGGTGGACGGATGCGCGGAGACCCGCGTCGCGTGCTCGGTCACAGCAACTGCTCCTTCCGCAACACGGCGTTGATCAGTTCGGTGGCCTGCTCCGGCGTCTGCTCGGGTTCGACCGACGACGGCGGGTGGTAGACGCGCTGGATCCCGCCGGAGACCTCGCTGTAGTACGGCGTCTGCGGCCGGGGCGCCGCGAGCTCGAGGGAGTCCCGGATGGTCGGGGCCATCGGGAACTGCTCGAGCACCTCCGGGTCGTCGTAGACCGCGGTGTCCGAGGCCGGGTTGCCGTTGGTGACGAAGTAGTAGGCCTGGTTCTCCGTCGACGTGATGCACTCGGTGGCTGCGTAGGCGAGGCCGGGGTTCTCGCTGAAGGCACCGACGCCCAGGTTGATACCGCCGTAGGGCGGCGCGGCCGGGGTGTCTGCGTCCACCCGCGGGTAGATCGCCCAGCCGTAGTCCTCCGGCACCGAGGCGTCCATCGTCCCGGCTTCCACCGCGGCCAGGGCCCGGGGGTAGACGAACGGGTAGTTCACGTTGAACCCGCCCTCGGGACCTTCGAAGGCCGTCGCGGTGGAGTCCTCGTTCGCCGTCGACAACGCCGGGCCGGCCGTTCCACTGGTGGCGATCATGCGCATCACCTCGGCGGCGCGGATGCCGGCCTCGGACGTCAGCCCCAGTTCGATCTCCGAGGGGTCGGTCGAGTTCTCCTCGATGATCGACCCACCGGCCGACTCGATGAGGGCGTTGAACCAGACGGTGAGGGCCTCGGCGCGGATGCCCTGCACGCCGACCTGCACGTCCTGCTCCTGGGCGGCCTGCACGATCTCCTCCCAGGTGACCGGCTGGCTCATGTCCAGCCCGGCCGCCTCCGCCACCGACTCGCGGTACCAGAGCAGCTGGGTGTTCGCCCAGAACGGGACGGCGACCAGCTCGTCGTCCCAGGTGGAGCCCTCGACCGCGCTCTCCACCACGTCCTCGGTGACCCGGTCGGCGACGTCCTCGGGCACCGGTGCGAGGAAGCCCGCCTCGGCGAACTCCGGGATGAACGGTGGGTCCAGGCTCATGATGTCGATCGAGGAGTCGTTGGCCGCCAGCCGCCGGATCAGCTGCTCCCGTTGCTGGGACGCCTCGCGGGGCAGCACCGCCGTCTCGATCACGTACTCGCCGTCGGCGGCCTCGGTGCACCGGGCGGCGATCTCGGCCTGGCCACCGGAGTCGGGGTTGGTGTACCAGGTGAGCGTCGGCACGCCCCCCTCGTCGCTTCCGCAGGCCGCGAGCACGGAGCTCAGCAAGCCCGCTGCGGCGGCACCGGCGACCGCCCGCCGCCGCCTGCGGGAGTGGGACGGACCGGCCCGACCGGTCCGCATGCTGTCGTCTCCGACCCTGCTGACGTCCGGCACCGAGCCACCACCTCCATCGCCTCCAGCGACGTGTGTGGTCGCTGCGGACCTCGGAGAGTGGCCTTGGTCACACCGGCTGTCAACCGGAGCGAGATCCTGTCGAGACCTCCCGCCGGACGCCCTGGCGGGAGGTCTTCAGCGGGGGTCGGACCGGTGCGCCATCACCGACGGCGTGGTCAGCTGGACCGGCATCCGCGGCAGCACGTTCTGCACGTAGGAGCGCACGGCAGCCCAGGTCCCGACGTCGAAACCGGCCCCCTCGGACAGGAACCAGCGGTGCTCCAGCACCTCGTGGAACACCTCGGCGGGTTCCAGCCGGCCAGCCAGCTCGTCGGGGACCGCGCCCACCACGGGCAGGTACACCTCGGTCAGCCAGCGGTGGCCGGCGACGGTCTCCGGCACCGGGCGGCCGCCACGCTGCTCCAGGTAGGCGCGGTAGGACCACAGGTCGTTGAGCAGCCGCTGCGCCTGGTTCTCCTGCACCTCCAGGCCGGTCAGCCGGACCAGCTCTCGCCGGTGCTGCCCGGGTTCGGCGACCCGGGTCTCGACCCGCAGCCGTGCGCCGTCCCCGGAGGTGACCAGCTCGATCTCCCCCACGTCGAACCCGAGGTCGTTGATCCGCTGCAGCCGCTCGGCGACCCGGATCGCCTGCTCGTCGGCGCGGAAGACCTCCTCCCGGGTCACCTCCTCCCACAGCGCCTCGTACCGGATCGGCAGGCTCTCGGCGATCTCGATCGGGTCGATCTCCGGTGCCAGCAGCTCGCCGGCCTGCAGGTCCATCAGCTCGGCACCGACCCGCTCGCGGGCCAGGTCGACGTCGTAGGCCCGCTTCCGCGCCGACAGCGTGGGGTGGCGCTCCGCGGTCTCCGCGTCGACCAGGTAGGCGGTGAACGTCCCCGCGTCCAGCCGGAAGAGCGTGTTGGACAGCGAGCAGTCGCCCCAGTAGACACCGGCCAGGTGCAGCCGCACCAGCAGCTCCACCAGGGTGTCCAGCAGCTTCATCGGGTCGTCGGCAGCCCGCGGGCCGGAGAACAGGTACCGGTAGGACATCGAGTACTCGAGGTAGCGGGTGACCAGGACGGCCTGCTGGTCGTCGGGGCGGTCGACGCAGATGCCCAGCACCGACACCGACGGCAGCCCCTCGCCCTCGAACTCGGCGAGCAGCGCGTACTCGTGCCGGGCCAGCGGCTCGGCGATCTCCTTGAGGGCGTAGACGCGACCCTCCGACACGGTGAACCGGACGACGTGCCGGGAGATGCCGCGCTGCGGCACCTCGAGCAGCAGGGACTCGTCCCACTCCTCCAGGGGCTGGTGCCACGGCAGGGACAGCAGGCCGGCAGCCTCGGTGGCCGGGGGCCGGAACAGGTACCGCATCACGCGCTCCGCTGGTGGTCTGGCACGGGGTCCGATTCGGGCAGGCCGACCGTCACGATGTCACGTGACCGGGCCGACGGCCCCCTGTGGCGGCTGGACGGCACACGGCCGTCCCGGTCGGCAGGGACCGGGACGGCCGTGGCGATGCGCGCGTGCGTCAGCCGACGAGCTGACCGGTGACGACCGCGGCCTGCGCAGCCCGCTCCTGCACGGTGCCCGGCTGCAGCACCAGGCCCAGCAGCCAGCGGCAGACCAGCTCGGCCTCGGGGCGGGAGATGCGCAGCGCCGAGCCGAGGGTGACGACGACGTCGCCCCAGCGGTCGGCGTCCAGCGCCATCATCTGCACCAGGGTCTCCGGCTCGGTCTCGGCCAGCCGGCGCAGCACCGGGTGCCCGCCCACCTCCTCGGCCAGCGCGGGGACGGCGACGGTCAGCGGGAGCTCGGCGGCGAGCGCGGCCAGCCGGTCCAGCTCGTAGGCGATGAGCGCGTGCGCCACGTCGTCCTTGGTGCGGAAGTGGTTGTACAGCGTGGCCTTGGCGACCCCGGCGGCGGCGGCGACGTGCTGCATCGTGGTCTTGCGGACCCCGCGCTCGGCGAAGGCCGCCCGCGCCCCGGTGAGCAGTCCGCGCCGGGTGCGGCTCATCGGCACCCCGGCGCGCGCGGGACGACGGGAGTCCTGACGCGGGGTCGTGGGGCGCGGGGCCGGGACGGCGACGGCGAGTGAGGGCACCGGCGCGGTCAGGTGGTGACCGGCCGGCGGCGGCTGCAGGAGCGCGCCCCCGATCGGCACCGGGGTCGTCAGGTGCTGCCCGCCCGCAGCGGCGGCCTCAGCGGCCGCGGACTCGGCAGCGTCGGCCTCCAGCACGGTGACCCCGCCCCGGCCGGTGACGGTCGGCACCGGGAGCGAGGGGTGCTGCGGCAGCGGGGGGCGCGATCCTGGGAAAGACATGGACACTTTGTGCCCGTTCCGTCGCACTGGGTCAAGGAGGTGGACGCCGAGCGGACTTCGTGTCGCGCCCACCGGCTCCACGGTGGACGAATCCGGTCCCCGGTGGGCGGTCAGGCAGCGAGCGAAACGGCCCCACGGGCACGGGTGGCCGCGCGGGCCGACTGACCGATGCCCACGAGCGCCAGGGCCGGCTCGGCGACCGGCGTCTCGGCAGCTGCCTGCTCGGCCGGCTGGTCGGCAGCCTCCGCGGCTGCGGCCTCCTCGTCCCCGGCTCCCGGGCGGGCGACGGCGACCGGACGGACCGGGCGACCGGTCGGCTCGGTGAGCCGCATCTCCAGGCTCACCTCCGCCAGCAGGTCGGCCAGCTCCACGTCCAGGGCGTCGCAGATGGAGGCGAGCAGCTCGGAGGAGGCCTCCTTCTGGCCGCGCTCCACCTCCGAGAGGTACCCCAGACTCACCCGGGCCGCGCCGGAGACGTCGCGCAGGGTCCGCCGCTGGCGCAGCCGGTGGCCCCGCAGGGTGTTCCCCAGCTGGGTGCGCAGCAGCGTCATGGCCCTCTCCTGTCCACTCTCACGAGCAGGTCGAACGAGCAGCGCCGCTGACCCGATCGGTCGGAGACGCCGTGTGCTCACCGTACGCGGCCATGACCCGGGTCACCGTGCCGGTGGAGGTCCGTCCGCTCATGGCGTAACACCCCCGCCGTCCCCCGGCTTCCCGGGGAGCGGGTGTTCGGCCAGCCGACCCAGCAGCCGCGCCATCGCCTCCCGCACCGCCCCGGCGCGCACCGCAGCGCGGTCGCCGGGGAGGTCCAGCTCGTGGACGACGGTGACCAGCCCGTCGCTGAGGCCCAGGTACACCCGGCCGGGGGCGTGCCCGTCGACCGGGTCGGGGCCGGCCACACCGGTGAGACCTATGCCCCAGGTGGCGGCGCAGCGGCTGCGGATCCCCTCGGCGAGCGCAGCCGCGGCGGGTTCGCTCACCGGGCCGGAGGTGGCCAGCAGCTCCGGGGCGACCCCGGCCAGCGCAGTCTTCAGGTCGGTGGCGTACGCGACGACCCCACCACGCAGCGTGGCGCTGGCGCCGGGCACCGCGGCGAGGGTGGCGCAGAAGAGGCCGGCGGTGAGCGACTCGGCTGCCGCGACCGTCTCACCCCGGGCCAGCAGCGCCTCGTGCAGCTGCTGTGCCGCCTCGGCGGTGTCCGGCGAGCTCATGCGCGGCCCTCACCGACCCCGGGTTCGCCGCCCGAGCCTGCCCGCCGGGTCGCCGCCGCCCGCATGGCCCGCGCGCTGGTCCGGCGCAGCTTCACGGCCCGGTAGACGTAGTCGATGCCGGTGGCGACGGTCAGCACGAACGCCGTGGCCATCACCCACCACCGGGCCGTCCCGAACAGCCCGTCGATGGGCAGGATGTACATCCCGATGGCCAGCGACTGGAGCACGGTCTTGGCCTTGCCACCGCGGCTGGCGGCGATCACGCCGTGCCGGATGACCCAGAACCGCAGCAGGGTGACCCCGACCTCGCGGACCACGATGGTCAGCGTCACCCACCACGGGAGCAGGCCCAGCACCGACAGGCCGATCAGCGCGGTGCCGGTGAGCGCCTTGTCGGCGATCGGGTCGGCGAGCTTGCCGAACTCGGTCACCTGGTTGGTGCGGCGGGCGATCATGCCGTCCAGCTGGTCGGTGACGATCGCGAGGACGAAGAAGAGGGTGGCCCAAGCGCGGCGCGCGTCGTCGGCCCCGCCCTCGGACAGCAGCAGGAGCGCGAACAGCGGGACGACCGCCAGCCGGAGCATGGTGAGCGCGTTGGGCAGGTTGAGCAGCCGGGCGCTCTGCGGCGGCGTCGCCGCCGGGTCGACCGGCCCCCCTGGTGCCACCGCGCCCACCGGGTCAGACCCCGGCTGGTGCGACGAGCGCCGACACCCCGCGCGCGGGCAGCAGCACCCGCGCGACCAGGTCGACACCCTCGGTGTCGATCACCTCGGCCTGCACCAGCTGGCCGGCGACCGCGTCGACGGGCACACCGGAGACGGTCGTGGTGCCATCGGCGTCGGGGTCCTGGTGCGCGGCGTGGCCGGCCCAGGTGCCGGGCTCCTCGTCGTCGGACAGGTCCTCGGTGAGCAGCACCTCCACGGTGCTGCCGATCCGCTCCTCGGCGCGCTGCGCGGTCAGCTCCTCGACCAGGTCGGTGATCCGCCGCACCCGGGCGTCGATCTCCACCTGGTCGAGCTTGCCGGGCAGCCCGAGCGCCTCGGTGCCGTCCTCGTCGGAGTAGCCGAACACGCCGACGGCGTCCAGCCGCCCCTCGGTGAGGAAGCGCTCGAGCTCGACGACGTCGTCCTCGGTCTCGCCGGGGAACCCGAGGATGACGTTGGTGCGGAAGCCCGCACCCGGCGCCAGCGCCCGGGCCCGCTCGATGATGCCGAGGAAGTCCTCGGTGCCGCCGAAGCGCCGCATCCGGCGCAGCAGCGTCGGCGAGGAGTGCTGGAAGGACAGGTCGAAGTAGGGGGCGATGCCCGGGGTCGCGGCGATCACCTCGAGCAGCCCGGGCCGCAGCTCGGCCGGCTGCAGGTAGGCCACCCGCACGCGGGCGATGCCGTCGACGGCGGCCAGCTGGGGCAGCAGCTTCTCCAGCGAGCGGAGGTCGCCGGTGTCCTTGCCGTAGGAGGTGGAGTTCTCGCTCACCAGGACGATCTCGGTGACCCCCTGCGAGGCCAGCCAGTGCGCCTCGCCGAGCACCTCACCGGCCGGGCGGGAGACGAAGGAGCCACGGAAGGTGGGGATGGCGCAGAAGGCGCAGCGCCGGTCGCAACCGGAGGCGATCTTCAACGCCGCGGACGGGCCGCTGGCCAGTCGCTTGCGACGGAGCCAGTCGTGGCCGGGGATGGCCGGCGCGTCCGGGGCCTGGGTCGCCGCCGTCCGCTGCACCGGGCTGATCGGCAGCAGCGTCCGCCGGTCCTTCGGGGTGTGCGGGACCAGCGGCCGGCCGGTGAGCACGTCGTCCAGCCGGTCGCCGATGGCGCCGTAGTCGTCGAAGCCGAGGACAGTGGCCTCGGGCAGCGCCCCGGCCAGCTCGGCGCCGTACCGCTCGGCCATGCAGCCGACGGCGATCACCTCGGCGCCGGAGTCGGTGGCGGCGAGGATCGCGTCGACCGAGTCCTTCTTCGCGCTCTCGATGAACCCGCAGGTGTTCACCAGCACGGCGTCGGCGGCCTCGCCGTCGGCGACCAGTTCGTACCCGTCACCGGCCAGGCGTCCGGCGAGTTCCTCGGAGTCCACCTCGTTGCGGGCACAGCCGAGGGTGACGACGGACACGCGCCGCGGAGCGGGACCGGCGGGCTGCCCTTCGGGGGATGTCATGGGTCTGGGCAGGGCTGGCACCGCACCATCGTAGGCGTCGCCCGGACCCCCGACCGGCGACACCGGTGCAGGGTCCGCGCTCAGCCCTCTCCCCCGCGCAGGGTGAACATGACCGACTCCAGCTCGTCGGGCTTGATGAGCACGTCCCGGGCCTTGGAGCCCTCCGACGGCCCGACGATGCCGCGGCTCTCCATCAGGTCCATCAGCCGCCCCGCCTTGGCGAAGCCCACCCGCAGCTTGCGCTGCAGCATCGAGGTGGAGCCGAACTGGCTGGTGACGACGAGCTCGACGGCCTGGACCAGCAGCTCCAGGTCGTTGCCGATGTCCTCGTCGATCTCCTTCTTCTCCGCCGCCGCGGCGGTGAAGACCTCCTCGCGGTACTCCGGCTCGCCCTGGCGCTTGACGAACTCGACGACCGCCTCGATCTCGGCGTCGGAGACGTAGGCGCCCTGCACGCGGATCGGCTTGCCGGCGCCGATCGGCAGGAAGAGGGCGTCGCCCATGCCGATCAGCTTCTCCGCGCCCGGCTGGTCGAGGATGACCCGGCTGTCGGTGAGGCTGGAGGTGGAGAACGCCAGCCGCGAGGGCACGTTGGCCTTGATCAGGCCGGTGACGACGTCGACCGAGGGGCGCTGGGTGGCCAGCACCAGGTGGATGCCGGCGGCGCGCGCCTTCTGGGTGATCCGGACGATCGACTCCTCGACGTCCCGCGGCGCGACCATCATCAGGTCGGCGAGCTCGTCGACGATGGTGAGGATGTAGGGGTAGGGCTGGTAGACCCGCTCGCTGCCGGGCGGGGCGGTGATCTCCCCGCGCTCGACCTTCTTGTTGAAGTCGTCGATGTGCCGCACCCCGGTGGCGCGCATGTCCTGGTAGCGCTGCTCCATCTCCTCGACCAGCCAGGCCAGCGCGGTGGCGGCCTTCTTGGGGTCGGTGATGATCGGCGTGATCAGGTGCGGGATGCCGTCGTAGGGCGTGAGCTCGACCATCTTCGGGTCGACCAGGATCATCCTCAGCTGGTCGGGTGTCGCCCGGAGCAGCAGCGAGGTCAGCAGCGAGTTGATGCAGCTGGACTTGCCGGCACCGGTGGCACCGGCGACCAGCAGGTGCGGCATCTTGGCCAGGTTGGCGCAGACGAAGCCGCCCTCGATGTCCTTGCCCAGGCCGACCAGCATCGGGTGCGGGTCCTGCTTGGCCACCTGGGAGCGCATGACGTCGCCCAGGCTGACGGTCTCGCGGTCGGTGTTGGGCACCTCGACGCCCACCGCCGACTTGCCCGGGATGGGCGCGAGGATGCGGATGTTGTCGTTGGCGACGGCGTAGGCGAGGTTCTTGGTCAGCGCGGTGATCTTCTCGACCTTGACCGCGTTGCCCAGCTCGATCTCGTAGCGGGTCACCGTCGGGCCGCGGGTGTAGCTGGTGACCGCGGCGTCGATGTTGAACTGCTCGAGCACCCCGGTGATCGCCTCGATGGCGACGTCGTTGGCCTTGGACTTGGCCCGCGGCGGGGTGCCGGCGCGCAGCACGCTCACCGAGGGCAGCGTGTAGGCGCCCTCGACCGGCTGGATCCGGAGCTGCTCGGGCTCCTCGATCGGCGGCAGGTCCTCCGGCGGGGCCGTGCGGTCGATGATCGCCGGCCGGCGGACCGGGACGGGCTCGGGGGCCGGCTCGTGGACGACGGCATCCGGGGCGTCGTCCAGTGCGGCGGTGTCCACGACCCCGGTGTCCAGGGTGTCCTCGACCGCTGGGGCCTTGCGGCTCCTGCGCACCCGCGGGACCGGCTCGGTCGCCGGCTCCTCGTCCTGGTACTCGTCGTAGTCGTCGTACTCCTCGTCGCCGTCCCGGCCCAGCTGCCGGTCGGCCCACTCCCGCAGGCGTTCGGGCACCTGGTGCACCGGCGTGGCGGTGACGACGAGCACGCCGAAGAAAGCGAGCAGGACCAGCAGCAGCACGGTGACGATCGGGCCGACCCCGGCGGTCAACGGCATGCCGACCGCCCACCCGAGCAGGCCGCCGGCGCCGGTCCGCTCGTCCGGCTCGGCCTCCGGCCCGACGACGTGGGCCACGCCGACGACGGCGGCGATCACGCTCAGCCAGCCGATCATCAGCCGCCCGCGCGACTCCGGGTGCGGGGGGTGCCGCAGCAGCCGCAGCGCGACCAGGAACAGCACGACCGGCAGCCCGACGGTCAGGGCACCGATCGTCCACTCGACCCCGGTGGCCAGACCGGCGCCGACCGGACCGATGCCGTTGGTCCAGACGGCCGCTCCCAGCACGATCGCCAGGCCCAGGACGGCGAGCCCGACGCCGTCCCGGCGGTGCTCGGGACCCAGCGGCTCCGCCTCCGCCGGCCGCGCCACCGAGCGCGCCACGCCGCCGGCGCCGCGGGCCAGCAGGCCCCAGGCACCGGTCGCGCCGCGCCAGAGGCTCCCGGCGAGCGTGCCCTGCTTCTTCTTCGGCGCCGGCCGGCGGGCCGCGGTCGCCCCGCGCTTGGCCGGGGCACGCTTCTTGGCAGCGGTGCTGCCCGAGCGCGGGCGTGAGGAGGCGCTCCCGCGCGCGGGCGCCCGGTTCGACGTCGACGCGCGAGCAGGCATGCGTCAGACGGTAATCGCCGATGCCGGTACCGGGGCCCATCCGGCGCCGCGTGTCCGGCTCGGGCTCAGCCGACACCCAGCTCGTCGGCTGGCTAGCGTGACCGGGGTGACCGCTCCCGAGCAGACCCTCCCCCATGGCAGCTGGCCCACGCCGATCACCTCCGAGCTCGTCGTGCGCGCCGCCGCCCGGCTCGGTGAGGTCGTCGTGGACGGGTCCGGAGCCGGCGCTGACGTCTGGTGGGCCGAGGGCCGCCCCAGCGAGGGCGGCCGCACCGTGCTGGTCCGCCGCACGCCGGACGGGACGACGACCGACCTGCTCCCCTCCCCCTGGAACGCCCGCACCCGGGTGCACGAGTACGGCGGCGGCGCCTGGACCGTCGCCGCCGGCACCGTGTGGTTCACCGACTTCGCCGACCAGCGGCTGTACCGGGTCGACCCGGGCAGCAGCGAGCCGGTCGCGGTGACCCCGGAGCCCGCCGTCCCGGCCGGGGTCCGGTTCGCCGACCTGCACGCCGACGGCGACGGCGTCCTGGCGGTGCGGGAGACCCACACCGCCTCCGGCCTGGCCGCCGAGGTCGTCAACGAGGTGGTCCGGGTCGCCGCCGACGGCACCGTGGAGGTGCTGGTGAGCGGGCCGGACTTCGTCTCCGACCCGCGGCGGGAGCCCGGCGGCCCTGCGCTGGCCTACCTGCGATGGGACCACCCGGACATGCCTTGGGACAGCGCCCAGCTCGTCGTCCGGGACGGCGACGGCGAGGACCACGTGCTGGCCGGCGGTCCGGGTGAGTCGGTGGTGCAGCCGGTGTGGGGTACGGACGCCACGCTGTGGTGGTTGTCCGACCGCACCGATGTCTGGTCGCTCCAGCGGCGCCGGCCGCACGGCGAGGTCGAGCTGGTGTTCGATGCCGGCAGCGACATCGCCGGGCCGCAGTGGGTCTTCGGGCAGAGCCGGTTCGACCTGCTGGACGACGGGCGGGTCGTGCTCGCCTACGGCCGGGACGGCGCCGACCGGCTCGCCGTGCTCGACACCGACGGCACGGCGCGCGAGCTCGACCTGCCGTACTCGGCCTTCGGTCAAGTGCGCGGCACCTCCGACGGCCTCGTCTGCGTGGCCGGTGGCCCGGCATCCGAGGCGGTCGTCCTCCGGGTCGGTCTCGACGGTGCCCACGAGGTGCTCCGCCCGGCCCGCGACCTCGGCCTGGACCCGGCCTGGTTCTCCCGGCCGCAGCACGTCACCTTCCCCACCGAGCCCGGGCCCAGCGGGGTCGCCGAGGCGCACGCACTCGTCTACCCGCCGACCAACCCGCAGGTCACCGGGGTGGGCGGCGAGCTGCCGCCGCTGCTGGTGCTGGTGCACGGCGGGCCCACCGCCGCCGCCCGTGCGGTGCTGGACCTCGGCGTCCAGTACTGGACCTCCCGCGGGTTCGCCGTCGCCGACGTCGACTACCGCGGCTCGACCGGCTACGGCCGGCGCTACCGGGAGGCGCTGAAGGGGCAGTGGGGCGTGGCCGACCTGGACGACGTCGTCGCCTGCGCCCGGTACCTCTCCTCCGGGGACGGCCCTGCCGGGCTGCGGGTCGACCCGGCGCGGCTGGCGATCCGCGGCGGCTCCGCCGGCGGGTACACCACGCTGGCGGCGCTGACCTTCCGCCCGGGCGTCTTCGCCGCCGGGGCCAGCCACTACGGCGTCGCCGACCTGGCCGCGCTGGCCGCCGACACCCACAAGTTCGAGTCCCGCTACCTCGACGGGCTGATCGCGCCCTGGCCCGCCGGCGCCGAGGTCTACGCCGAGCGCTCGCCGATCAACGCCACGGACGCACTCGACACCCCGCTGGCGGTGTTCCAGGGCGACGAGGACCGAGTGGTGCCGCCGGAGCAGGCGGAGATGATGGTCGCGGCCCTGCGGGCGAAGGGCGTGCCGCACGCGTACGTGCTCTTCCCCGGTGAGCAGCACGGCTTCCGCAAGGCGGAGAACATCCGCACCGCGCTGGACGGCGAGCTCTCCTTCTACGCCCAGGTGCTGGGCTTCGCCCTCCCCGCCGAGGAGGGGATCACCCCGATCGAGGTCGTGCGTCCGTGACGCCGCACGACACCCGGTGAACGGATCCAGTCCCAGCGCCGTACACAACCGCAGGGCATCCGGCGATCGGGAGGTGGGACATGGTGCGGCAGCTGCGACCGGCCGAGCCCGACCACCTCGACGTCCCGGCCGCCTACGCCGCGCACGGGCCGGAGCTCTACCGCTTCGCCCTGCGCCACTTGGGTGACCAGGGTGCCGCCCAGGACGTCGTGCAGGAGGTGTTCCTGCGGGCCTGGCGGTCCGCGGGGTCCTTCGACCCCCGGCTGGCCAGCCTGCGCACCTGGCTGTTCGCCATCGCCCGCAACCTGCTGGTCGACGAGGCACGACGCGGCGCGGCCCGCCCGTGGCAGCGCCAGCTCACCGACGGCACCCGGCACGACGACCACAGCCCCCCTGAGCCTGACCTGGACGAGCGGCTGGTCGACGCCTGGGTGGTCGAGGAGGCGCTGCGTCGGATCGGGGCCGAGCACCGCGCCGCGATCGTGGAGACCCACCTGCGCGGCCGGCCGCACGCCGACGTCGCGGCGGAGCTCGGCGTACCGGTGGGCACACTGCGCAGCAGGGTCTTCTACGGCCTGAAGGCACTGCGGCTGGCGATGGAGGAGATGGGGGTGGAACCGTGAACGAGGAACAGGCGCACCGCGCGCTGCGCGAGGAACTCGGCGTGTACGCCCTGGGGGCGGGCAGCCCCGATGAGCGCGCCGTGGTGCGGGCACACCTCGAGGGGTGTGCCGCCTGCCGCGCCGAGCTGGCCGAACTGGCCCCGATCGCCGCCCGGCTGGCCGACGCCGATCCCGACCGACTCGACGAGGACCCGGCGCCCCCGGCCGGGCTGGCCGACGCCGTCCTGGCCCGGATCGCCGCCGAGGGCGCGGTCCCCCGGGCCGATCCGACCGGGCGCCGCCGACGGACCCGGCTCGCCGCCGGTGCGCTGGTGCTGGCCACGGCTGCCGCGGCCTTCGCCGTCGGCTGGCTGGTCCGGCCGGTTCCGCCCCCACCGCCGCTGGAGAGCGTGGCCGTCGAGGTCACGGACCCGGACATCACCGCGACCGCCGACGTGGTGCCGCACACCTGGGGGGTCGAGGTGAAGCTCGCCGGAGCCGGCTTCACCGCCGGGGAGGTCTACCGGGTCGCCGTCCTCGAGGACGGCGGGGACGCGGCACCTGCCGGGGCCTTCCTCGGCACCGGCCCCGCGGAGCTGTTCTGCAACCTCAACTCCCCGGTCCTGCGCGCCGACGCCGAGGGCTTCCAGGTGGTCGACGCCAGCGGCGCGGTCGTGCTCCGCTCGACCTTCTGAGCTCGACCTCCCGAGCACCGTCCCGGCCCGCGCTGAGCAGGTCCGGGCCACGCGCTCCGGCCGCGTCGGGTGGCAGTTGCTGCCCCCCGACGCGGCCGGAGATCGTGCTGTCGGCCGCTCGTGTCGGCCGTCGGTCGGTCAGGGAGTCGCCGGCACCGGCTCCCCGTCCACGGTGAGGCCCGAGCCGGGGCCGTCCTGGAAGACGTCCGGGCCGATCGGTGCAGAGTTGCCGCGGACAGCCGTGCGGGTCACGGTCATGGTCCCGGTCGCGGAGTTCCAGAGCCCTCCGCCTTCGGCTGCAGCGGTGTTGCCCCGCACCTGGCTCCGGTCGATGTCCACCGTGCCGGCGCCGGTCAGGTGCAGGCCACCGCCGTTGCCGGGACCGTCGCCGGTGGAGTTGCCGGTGAGGAGACTGCGCTGGAGCGTCGTCGTGCCGACGTTGGCCTCGATGCCGCCACCGGCACGCGTCGCGGAGTTGCCGCTGATCGAGGAGCGGTCGACCACGAGGGTGCCCTGGTCGTTGAGGATGCCGCCGCCGGAGCCGGATGCGCCATCGGCGACGTTGTCCTTGACCGCCGAGCGCGTGACGACCAGCGTCCCGGACTCCCCCGCCTCCTGGAACAGGCCGCCGCCCCCCATGGTGGCCTCGGCACCGCTGGCGGTGTTCCCGACGATGAGGCTGCGGTCCACCGTCATGGTGCCGAGGCCGGAGTTCCACAACCCGCCGCCCTCGGACGCAGCCGTGTTGCCGGTCACCGCGCTGCGCTCGACGTCCACCGTGCCGGCGCCGGTGAGGTGCAGGCCGCCGCCGTTGCCGGGACCGTCGCCGGCGGAGTTGCCCGACAACTTCGACCGGGAGACGGTCGTCGTCGACCCGTCGCTCGCCTCGATCCCCCCGCCGGCCCGCACCGCGCTGTTCCCGGTGATCGTGCTCCGCTGGACCTCCAGCGTGCCGGCGTTCCGCAGGCCGCCGCCGGATGCGGGCAGCCCAGTCCCGGCCGCCACCCCACCCGTGACCGTGAGGTCGCGCACTGACAGCCGACCGCCGACGAGCACGTCGAAGCCACGGTCGATGCCCTGGGCATCGACCGTGCCACCGTTGCCATTGATGGTGATCTCGGCCCTGATGTCGAGGTCGCCCGTCGCCGAGTCGTCCTCGCCGGCCGCATCGCCGTTCCTGAGGGTGAGCAGGTAGGTCCCCTTGCTCAGCTCGATCGTGCCACCACCCGACGCGTTGGCCTCCTGTACCGCGGCACGGAGCGAGCACTCGTCGTGGACGTCGGCGCAGCGACCGTTCCCGGGATCGGCGTCGACGGTGTCGGCTGTCGTGGTGACCCGGATGCCCTGGTCCCCGTCCCGGTGCTTGCCCTGGTAGCGGTCGTCGTCCTCCCGGTCGCCCTGGTGCCGGTCGCTCTGGTGCCGGTCGCTCTGGTCCCGGGCACTCCCCTGCCCGTCGCCCGCGGCCCAGGCGTCATGGGCCAGAGCTGGGCTGCCGGCCAGCAGGCTGATTGCCAGCGCTGACGCCGCAGCACCCGCCAGTGATCTGGTGCGCATCTGTCGTCTCCTCATCGATCGGTCTGGCCGGCGGACGAACACCGGACACCGGTGGGTACGCAGGGCGCGGGCACCCGTTCGATCGGAGAGCTGGGAATCTGTCGCCGCAGGCTCGGAGAGCCCCGAGCTCGGCGTGTGCTGACGCGCCGACGAGATGTTCGTCACACTGCGTCAGGGTCTGCCTGGAGACAGCAGCGCAGCGAAGGGATCAGACCTCGAGGACGGTCGGGATGATCATCGGGCGGCGGCGGTAGGTGTCGGACACCCACTTGCCGACCGTCCGGCGGATCACCTGGGAGAGCCGGTGGGCGTCGACCTGGTCGTCGGCGGCCAGTGCCCGCTTCAGCTCCTCCTCGACCAGGGCGAGCGCCTCGGTGAAGGCGGCCGGGTCGTCGGAGAAGCCCCGCGTCGACAGGTGCACCGGTCGGACGATGGTGCGGGTCGAGGGCTCGATGACCACGGTCAGCGCCACGAAGCCCTCGTCGCCGAGGATCCGCCGGGCCTGCAGCGACTCCTCGCCGACGTCGCCGACGTTGAGCCCGTCGACGTAGACGTTGCCGATCGGCACGCTGCCCACGATCGACGCCTTGCCGTCGACCAGGTCGACGACGACGCCGTCCTCGGCCAGCAGGATGCGGTCGCGGCTCATCCCGGTCTCCTGGGCCAGCGCGGCGTGCGCCCGCAGGTGCCGCCACTCCCCGTGCACCGGCATGAGGTACCGCGGCTTGGCCACGTTGAGCAGCGTGCGCAGCTCCCCCGCCGGGGCGTGCCCGGAGACGTGCACCCGGGCCGTCTCCTTGTGCACCACGGTCGCGCCCAGCCGGGCCAGGCCGTTGATCACCTTGTAGACGGCGGTCTCGTTCCCGGGCACCAGCGAGGACGCCAGGATGATCGTGTCGCCGGCCTCGATGGTGACCTGGTGGTGGTCGCCACGAGCCATCCGGCCCAGCGCCGACAGCGGCTCCCCCTGCGATCCGGTGCTGACCAGCACCACCTGCTCGGGGGGCATCGAGGTGGCCTCGTCGAGCTTGACCATCAGCCCGGGTGCCACCCGGAGCAGGCCGAGGTCCTGGGCGACCCCCATGTTCCGGACCATCGAACGGCCCACGAACGCGACCTTGCGGCCGTGCTCGGCCGCGCAGTCGAGGACCTGCTGGATGCGGTGCACGTGGCTGGCGAAGCTGGAGACGATCAGCCGCTGGGAGGCGCGCTCGAACACCGAGTCCAGCACCGGCCCGATGCTGCGCTCGGAGGTGACGAACCCGGGCACCTCGGCGTTGGTGGAGTCGCTGAGCAGCAGGTCGATGCCGGCGACCCCGAGCCGGGCGAAGGCCCCGAGGTCGGTCAGCACGCCGTCGAGCGGCAGCTGGTCCATCTTGAAGTCGCCGGTGTGCACGAGCGTGCCCGCCGGGGTGTGCACCGCGACGGCGAGCGCGTCGGGGATGGAGTGGTTGACGCTGACGAACTCGCAGTGGAACTCACCCGCCAGGTGGTCGTCACCGGCCGCGACCTCGACGACGACCGGGTCGATCCGGTGCTCGCGCAGCTTCGCCTTGACCAGCGCGAGGGTGAACCGGGAGCCGACCAGCGGGATGTCGGCGCGCAGCCGGAGCAGGTAGGGGATCGCGCCGATGTGGTCCTCGTGCCCGTGGGTGAGGACGACGGCGGCGACGTCCTCCATCCGGTGCTCGATGACCCCGAAGTCGGGCAGGATCAGGTCGACGCCGGGCTGCTCCGCCTCGGGGAACAGCACCCCGCAGTCGATGATCAGCAGCTGGCCGTCGAACTCCAGCACGGCCATGTTCCGGCCGATCTCGCCCAGACCGCCCAGCGCCATCACCCGGAGGCCACCGGCCGGCAGCGGCGGGGGTGCCTTCAGGTCCAGGTGCGGCTGTGGGGAGTTCGACGTCGTCACAGCTGGACACCTCCGGCCGCGAGGTCCACGCGCAGCTGCGCCACCTGTTCGTCGGTGGCGTCCACGAGGGGCGGCCGGACCGGGCCGGCCGGGAGCCCGAGCTCCCGCAGCGCCGCCTTGACCATGATCGTGCCCTGGGTGCGGAAGATCCCGGTGTAGACCGGCAGCAGGCTCTCGTTGACCTGACGCGCCCGGGCGAGGTCACCGGCCTCGACGGCGGCGATCAGCTCCGCCAGCCGGGAGCCGACCAGGTGACCGACGACGCTCACCACGCCGACGGCGCCGACCGAGAGCAGCGGCAGGTTCAGCATGTCCTCGCCGGAGTAGTAGGCGAGGTCGGTGCGGGCGAGGGTCTGCATGAGCGCACCGAAGTCGCCCTTGGCGTCCTTCACCGCGACGATGTTCGGGTGCTCTGCGGCGCGGACCAGGGTGTCGACCTCGATCGGGACGACCGAGCGCGGCGGGATGTCGTAGAGCATCACCGGCAGGTCGGTGGCGTCGGCGACCGCGGTGAAGTGCCGGAGCAGGCCGGCCTGCGGGGGCTTGTTGTAGTACGGGGTGACGACGAGGAGGCCGTGCACGCCGAGCCGGGCCGCCGACTGGGCCTTCTCGATCGAGTGCGCGGTGTCGTTCGTGCCGACCCCGGCGACCACCATGGCGCGGTCACCGACGGCGTCCAGCACCGCCTCGAGCACGGCGTGCTGCTCGCCGTCGCTGATGGTGGGCGACTCCCCCGTCGTCCCGAAGACGACCAGGCCGTCGTGTGACTGCCGGTCGACCAGGTGGGCGGCGAGCTGCTGGGCGCCGGCGAGGTCGATCGTGCCGTCCTCGGCGAGCGGGGTGACCATCGCCGTGAGCACGCGCCCGAACGGTCGGGCGGGGTCCGTGGTCCTGGCCGGGGTCATGGTCTGGAATCTACCGGCCCGCCCCGACAGCACCGGACCGCCCTGGGGCAGCCCAGGTCTCCTGGTGCTCGGCGAGGACGCGGGCCACGGGGTCCGGGTCGACCGTCGCTCGCCCCCACTGGGTGACCCGGAAACGGAGCCCGGTCGTCGACGCCGACCAGCCCGATGCGGGCACCCGGGTGCCGGGCACCCAGCCCGGTCCGGGCCGGGGCGCCCAGGTGTCACCCGGCAGCTGTGCGTCGACCTCGGTCGCCACCAGTTCGTCGGCGTGCGGGAGGAACGCGGCGTAGACCGCCCCACCGCCGATCACCCACAGGTCGCCGTCCAGCGCGAGCGCGTCGGGCACCGACCGGACCACCTGCATGCCCTCGGACGTCTGCAACGTCGAGCTGAGCACCACGTTGCGGCGGCCGGGCAGTGGCCGGAACCGGGGCGGCAGCGACGCCCAGGTGCGCCGGCCCATGACCACGGTCCCGCCCACGGTCAGGGCCTTGAACAGCCGCAGGTCCTCGGGCAGGTGCCAGGGCAGTGCGCCGTCCGCGCCGATGACGCCGTCGGTGGTCTGGGCCCAGACCATCCGCACCGAGCGCCGCGTGGGGTCCGCTGCCGTCACACCGCCACCGCGCCCCGGATCGCCGGGTGGTGCCGGTAGTCGAGGACGTGGAAGTCCTCGTAGGCGTGGTCGAACAGCGAGGGCGCCGGGTCGATCTGCAGCTGCGGGAAGGGCAGCACCTCGCGGGAGAGCTGTTCGCGCACCTGGGGCAGGTGGTTGCGGTAGATGTGGCAGTCACCGCCGACCCAGATGAAGTCGCCCGGCTCGAGACCGACCTGCTGGGCGACCATCCGGGTCAGCAGCGCGTAGCTGGCGATGTTGAACGGGACGCCGAGGAACAGGTCGGCACTGCGCTGGTAGAGCTGGCAGGACAACTTCCCGTCGGCGACGTGGAACTGGAAGAGCGCGTGACAGGGAGCCAGCGCCATCTCGGGCAGCGCGGCGACGTTCCAGGCCGAGACCACCATCCGCCGGGAGTCCGGGTCGGTTCGCAGCGTCTCCAGCACGGCGGAGAGCTGGTCGATCGACCCGCCGTCCGGCGTGGGCCAGGAGCGCCACTGGACGCCGTAGACCGGGCCCAGGCTGCCGTCCTCGGCCGCCCACTCGTCCCAGATCGAGACGCCGTGCTCCTTCAGCCAGCCGACGTTGCCCTCGCCGCGCAGGAACCACAGCAGCTCGTAGGCGATCGACTTGAAGTGCACCGACTTCGTCGTCACCAGCGGGAAGGCGCGGGACAGGTCGTAGCGCAGCCGCTCCCCGAACAGGCTCAGCGTCCCGGTGCCGGTGCGGTCGTCCTTCGGCGTCCCGGTCTCCAGGACACGGCGGAGCAGGTCCTCGTACTGCGTGTCGACCTGCTGCTGGACGGCCACCTCGGCCATGTCGACTCCTCGTCGCGGTTGTGGGGTCAGAGCTCGGACGGCGGTCGGTCAGCCCTCGGCGACCAGCGGGCTCGCGGCGACGGCCGTGCCGTCGGAGAGCTCACTGATCCGGAAGTCGCCGAAGACGTGCGGGGCAGTGCGCTGCAGCTCGCGGAGGCAGGCGATGGCGAGCTCGCGGATCTCGACGTCGGCGTGCTCGCTGGCGCGCATGGCCACGAAGTGCCGCCAGGCCCGGTAGTTGCCGGTGACGACGATCCGCGTCTCGGTGGCGTTCGGCAGCACCGAGCGGGCCGCCTGCCGGGCCTGCTTGCGGCGCAGCGTCGCGTTGGGGACGTCGGCGAAGCGCTTCTCCAGCCCCTCCAGCAGCTCGGCGTAGGCGGCCAGAGCGGCATCGGTCGCGGCGAGGAACTTCTCGTGCAGCTCCGGGTCCTCGGCGATGACCGCGGGCTCGACCACGGCGGCGTCCCGCTCGGGCACGTAGCGCTGGGACAGCTGGCTGTAGGAGAAGTGCCGGTGCCGGATGAGCTCGTGGGTCAGCGACCGCGAGACGCCGGAGAGGTACATGGACACCGTGCCGTGCTCGAGCACCGACAGGTGCCCGACCTCCAGGATGTGCCGGAGATACGCCTCGTTGGTCGCCGTGCTCGGGTTCGGCTTGGTCCAGGACTGGTAGCAGGCCCGTCCGGCGAACTCCGCGAGCGCCTGTCCGCCCTCGGCGTCGGTCTCCCAGGGCACGTCCGCCGGCGGGGTGAACTGCGTCTGCGCGACGACCTGCACCTTCAAGGGGGCGATGGCGGGCACCCGTCGAGGGTACGGCCCGGGCCGTGCCCCCCATGGGCACGGCACCCGCCCGGTCCGCGAGGTGGCCGGGAGGCAGCGGCCGTGCGCACCTCATCCTGCGGTGGCGACGGCCGCGGCCGCCAGGTCGGGGGCCAGGTCACCCCGGTCGGCCACCACCACCTCGTCCAGGGCCATCCAGTCGGCCATCAGCCGGAGCTCGGCCGCCAGCGCCGCGGCGACCTCAGGGGCGTCGACCCCCGGCTCGGCGAAGGTGCCCTGCACCCGGAGCACGCCGGCCTGCCGGTCGGCCTTCAGGTCGACGCGGGCGACGAGCCGGTCGCCGAGCAGGAACGGCAGCACGTAGTAGCCGTGCACCCGCTTGGCCGCCGGCGTGTAGATCTCCAGCCGGTAGCGGAAGCCGAAGATGCGCTCGACCCGGGGCCGTTCCCACACCAGCGAGTCGAACGGCGACAGCAGCGCGCGGGCGTGGATCCACCGTGGCCTCCGCGCCTGCGGGTCCAGCCAGGCCGGCCGGTTCCAGCTCGCCACCTCGACCGGCTGCAGCTCGCCGGCGTCGGTGAGCTCGGCGATCGCCGTCCGGGCGTCGATGGGGGCGAGCCGGAAGTAGTCCCGCAGGTCGGTCTCGGTGGCCACGCCCAGCGCCCGGGCCGCGGTGCGGACCAGCTCCCGGACGGCCTCCGGCCGCTCCGGCGTCGGCGCCTGGACGACGGCGGGCGGCAGCACCCGCTCCGGGAGGTCGTACACCCGCTCGAACCCGGCCGTGCGGCCGCGGGCGGTCAGCGCCCCGGTGAAGAACAGGTACTCCAGCGCGGCCTTCCCGGCGTGCCAGTTCCACATGCTGCCCGGCCGGTTGGGCCGCTCCTCCTGCAGCTGACTGGCCCGGATCGGCCCTTCGGTGCGCACCCGAGCCAGCAGGGCCGCCACGTACTCCGGACGCTCCTGCTGCACCCGGGTCATCGAGCCCCAGGCCTCCTGGTCGGCGGCGGCCATCCGCCAGCGCAGGTGCGGGTGCAGGTGCGCCGGCAGGAGCGAGGCCTCGTGCGCCCAGTACTCGACGAGGTCGTGCCGCCGGTTCGAGAGCGCGTCCAGATCGCTGCGCCGGTAGGGGCCCAGCCGGCTGAAGAAGGGGAGGTAGTGCGACCGGGAGAGGACGTTGACCGAGTCGATCTGCACCACGGCCAGGCGGTCGGCGGTCCGGCGCAGCTGCCGGGTGCCGACGATGCCGGTGGGCCGCGGCTCGGCGAACCCCTGGGCGGCCAGGGCGATCCGGCGGGCCAGCCCGGCGGGCAGCCGCTCGACGGAGGTCGTCACCCGGCCGATCCTGCCCTGCCGCTACGACAGTCGCGTCGGGGCGACTCAGCAGGTGTGCCCTGCCGAGCACCTCCTGCCCCGGGCTGCCGAGCCAACGGCGCGCATCGCCCCTGCGAACGCCCGGGCCGGCCACCGGGACCACCGCCTACGCTGCCCCGATGGAGCTGCCGAGGGGACGCGGCCTGTCCGGCCGCGCCGACGTGTCCGTACGACCGGCGACGACCGGCGACGCGGAGGCGATCGCGCGCGTGCAGGTCGTCACCTGGCGGACCGCCTACCGGTCGCTCCTCCCGGCAGCGGTCCTCGACGACTGGGACGACGACGCCGCCACGACCAACTGGCGGGCGGCAGTGACCGCACCCCCCACGTCCGCGCACGGCGTGCTGGTCGCTGTGGACGCGGGGACCGTGGTCGGGTTCGCCGCCTACGGCCCCTCCGACGACGCCGGGGTCGCCGAGCTGGCCGCACTGTTCGTCGAGCCCCGCTGGGGCCGGCGTGGCCACGGCAGCCGGCTGCTCGCCGCGGTCGCGGACCTCGCCACCGAGCGGGGGGTCCGCACCCTGCACACCTGGGTCCCCGAAGCCGACGACGTGACCGCCCGGTTCCTGGAGTCGGCGGGCTGGGCGCCCGATGGGTGGACACGGACGCTGGACACCGGCGCGGCCCCGCTCACGCAACTCCGCTGGACCACCCTGCTGGACGACGAGGAGGGAGCTGCACCGTGACGTTCTCCGGCTTCCCCGACGAAGCCATGGTCTTCTACGAGGGCCTGGAGGCCGACAACAGCAAGGCCTACTGGACCCAGCACCGGAGCAGCTACGACGAACACGTGCGCGCGCCGCTCCAGGCGCTGGCCGACGAGCTCGCGCCGGAGTTCGGCACGCCCAAGCTCTTCCGGCCGTACCGCGACGTCCGCTTCAGCCACGACAAGACTCCCTACAAGACGCACCAGGGGGCGGTGCTCCAGCCAGACGGCGCCGGGTCCGGATCGGTGTACGTGCAGGTCTCCGCCGACGGACTGCGGGTGGCCGGTGGATGCTGGCGCCTGCAACCGGACCAGGTGGAGCGGTACCGCCGGGCCGTCGGCGACGACCTGCAGGGCACCCGACTCGAGGCCCTGGTCCGCGACCTGCGCGCCGCCGGGTACGAGGTGGGCGGGGAACAGCTGATCCGGACGCCGCGCGGCTGGCCGGCGGACCACCCGCGGATCGAGCTCCTGCGGCACAAGTCCCTGAACGCATCCCAGCAGTGGACGCCGGCGGACTGGCTGCACACGCCCGCTGCCCGCGAGCGGGTCTGCGAGGCATGGCGGGCCTTCGCACCGCTGAACCGATGGCTGGACGAGAACGTCGGGGCCACCACCGCCCCACCGGACCGCCGCCGCTGATCCTTGCGTCACGTGACGCGCACCGCCGGACGAATCACGTCGCCCGGCAAGGGGTCGTCGACAGTCGAGTTCGGCACCGGCGGGCGACGAGGCCACACTCGCTGACACCGAGCCCCATGCTGCGGACGCGCATTCTGGGGCTGACCGCACAGCGGCAGATCGCACAGCGGCGTACCTGCTCCGAGAATGCAGGAACGGGGCCACAGCCGTAGCTGTGACCCCGTCCTGGGAGTTATGTCCGGCGGCGTCCTACTCTCCCACC
>NZ_JAPVBK010000006.1:0-169478 GCF_026967885.1 Modestobacter sp. VKM Ac-2983 | reverse complement strand
GTCATCACTCCTCATGATCGAGGAGGGGGTCCGTTTTCAACCGTCGCCAGGGGGTCAGTTTTCACCCGTCGTCGACAGCCTGGATCACCTCGGCCCTGGCCTCGGGGGCACGGCGGTGGACCCGAGCCAGCGCCGCAGTGATCCTCGACCTGGACAGCCGCGCCGCCCGCGCCGGATCCGGGGCGCGCTCGAGCAGCTCCAAGGCATCGGCGGCGGCCAGTTCACGGGGAAGGCCTCCAGCGCGGCGGGGAAGAACTCCCGCAGTGCGCTGCGCAGCCGCTGCAGGTGACGGGTGCGGTCCCAGATCGCGCTCTGATGCACCCGCGCCACCAGCTTCAGCCCCTCCACCTGCGGGCTCTCACCGGCCATCGGCCGGTGGTGCGCCCGGTCCAGCCGGACGATCTCGGCCAGCACATGCGCATCCCCACGGTCGGACTTCGCACCCGAAGCACCGTGCCGCTCCCGGTAGCGGGCCACCTGCACCGGGTTGAGCGGGAACACCTGATAGCCGGCTGCGACCAGCGCCGACACCCACGTGCCACGGTCGGTCTCGATCCCGATCACCACGTTCTGCCCGACGAACCCGGTCTGGGGATCCACGTCCTCATCAGTGAGGTGCTCGGCGATCAGCTCGTGCAGCCGGGCCAGCCCGGCGATGCCCTCCGGCAGCCGGGCCCGGGCCAGCCGGCGCCCGTCTTGGCCTTGGACCTCAATGTCGTGGTGGTCCTCGGCCCAGTCATCCCCAACGAACAACATCGCCCCCCCCCCCCCGGTCGGCTCACTGCGGTCGGCAGCGCGGAGGGAAACAGCCAGCGGACTAATGGTCAAGTGCTCACCGGACAGCGCCCGGGGCACGTCATCCCATCAGCGGTCACGCCCCCTCACGACCGGTGGGCGCACGATCTGAGCGTAGGAATCAACGCGTTTCCGTCGAGGAGAGTGCTGACCCACCGGCCGCTACCGGCACCGAACCTGCCAGAGGACCGGAAGGCTCGGTAAGCCCCATTAGTCGAGCGTAGGCGGAGCGGAACGAGTCGATGGGAAATGGCCGACCGGACGAGCGTTGGCACTAGCCAGGCGCTCAGGAGCGGACGGCTGTCAGGTCAGCCACCCTCTGTCCCACAGCGGCCCACTATGGGACACCTGGTCTGGCTCGCGC
The DNA here is from genome assembly GCF_026967885.1 of Modestobacter sp. VKM Ac-2983. Classification (NCBI taxonomy): domain Bacteria; kingdom Bacillati; phylum Actinomycetota; class Actinomycetes; order Geodermatophilales; family Geodermatophilaceae; genus Modestobacter; species Modestobacter sp. VKM Ac-2983. The sequence continues at coordinate 168,319 of NZ_JAPVBK010000006.1, read as the reverse complement.
TTCCTTGGCCCCGCCACTGTCCCGCTGGGCGCATCGCTCGCCCAGTGACCCCCTTTGGGGCAGGCGCCCTGGACAGGACCCGGTCCAGTTCGATAGCGATGCCATGTCTGCAGTTGGCGTCAGCCGTGTTTGGCGCCGCTTTGCTCGTGGCGCATGCCGCGCTGGTCCTGACCCTGACGACCATCTTCTTCGTGGCAGTGCTGACGACCGCGCCCGAAGATGGCGCCAACATCGGTGCGGAAACTGGCTCGGCCCAACTCGCGCACGCCGTGCAGGTGGGGGACCTGTGCGACTGGAGACGCCTTCCCTCCCGGGACGCGGACTTCACGGCCTTTCGGAACGGGGTCTGACGAAGCCTGGAAGTGAAGAAGCTTCGCCTCGGCGTCGAATCCGGCCTGACCGCCGCCAAGCGCAAGACGGCTACTGATCACTGAGCATTTCGCTCGTCGACTCTCTTGAACACCGTCTCGATTGCTTTTTGTGGTGGTTCGGGCACGCTACGGGAACCACTCCTGCTGGGTAGTCGATCCTGCTCAGGGAAGGTTAACCAAGGTCGCAAGTCGTCAATCAACTGATGGTGTCGAGGTGCACCGTGGTGGTCCACAGCTGCAATGGCCTTGCGACGCCATTCGTACGCGTCCTGCAAATGATCCCATACCCTTCTCGCGGCCGCTTGTGGAAATATAATCTCCAGCTCTATGTACAGCTCATAAGCGTGCGCCCATTTTTCTTCCCGGCTGTCATCCTCGAGCTTTGCCCTTTTTGATGAGCCACGCGAGCCGAGGATCGCGGCGCGCGTTGAGTCCAATGCTTGATTCAAAGCAACGATGAATCTGTGAAGGGACAGTCTGCGTTCATTCCATAGCTTGTGTAACGCTTCATTCCGTCGTTGAGCACGCGAGTGCCATGTGTTCCAAGCTTGGGTGAGTACGACTCCGGCCAGGGCTGCTGCGGCCGGAATGACACTGGAGGGCACATCAACCATGATCGCCAGTATGTGGCCAGATAGCGATCTTGCCTGCCGTCAACCCAGCCGGGATGAACATCAGCAAGGCCGTTGTCCTGCGGATCGCCTGGACGCCGATCTCGCTGGTCTCGTCGCGCCCGGCCCCGACCTGGTGACACGGCATGGCGCGACGGTCGCCCGAGGTCGTCCTGGAGCCGCCCTTCGGGCGAGCTCGGTGACGTCTCGCCGGGCGTCACCGCATGTCCGGCGCTGGTGTCCCAGAGCGGCCCACTTTGGGACACCCCAAACTCGACAACCCGGTCCTCCTCAGCTGATGGCGATGAACCAGTCGCCAGCAGCCTTGACGACAACGAGTAAGGGGCCGGCCGGCCACGGGACGGAGCCGGCGTAGGGATCGGTGGTGTTCACGACGCTTCGTGACCGCTTGTCCGAGCTCGCGTATACCTTCACCGCGAAGTGTCGGGCCGCGTGGTTGCCCGAGATCGCGGCTATCCCAGCCGGGCCTTCGTACCGGAGCACGGCGTCACCGGTGCCGGTCTGAGAGTCGGTCGGAAGCCGCGGGGATGTGCCGCCCTGTCCCCAAACGGCTCACTAGGGGACACCTTGGCCCTGCCCGCTGAGGGCGATGTCCAGTGGCCCTGACTCCGATGTCGGGTTGGAGTTCAAGAACGTGCCTTCGTGCATCTACTCATACTTCTCGAGCGTTGCAAAGCGCAAGTTTCGGGCTGTCCCAGTGCATGCTTGTGCGGCCCTATGTTGGAGAACGTCAGCCTCGCTTAGCAGTGCAAGCCAACGATCGTCAGGGGCCGATATCAATACCCGGAGTTCTCTCCGAAGACGTTCTACGGCGAGGGCGGTTGGCAGGCGCGTCCGAAGACAATGATGGCCTGCCCAAACCATTGTCCAGAGTCTGTAGCAGATGTAGCAGGTGCCGGCTGGATTCAATCAGCTCTACACGGAACTTCGCAGCATTAGCCCCTGGAGCTTCGTCGAGACGAATTAGCGCAGTATTGACGGCCACGAGGACGGCAGCCTCGGGCTGGGGTGTGTCCTTCATCCAGCTGGCAAAGCTCATGTCACTGTCTGTCAGTAATGTCTCCAAGGCCTTCAAGCGTTCGGAGTCTCTGCGCCACCCGAGAACCTGCGAGTCAAATCGAGGTCGGACAGTGGCACGTCCAGCACCCGCCTGACCCGTTGCAGGGGATGGCCCTGGTTCCGGAGTCGACGAGCTGGCCTCGCCCGGAGACAAGGTGGAGGGTGTGGCCTCGGGAGGGGGCGGCGCAGCTCCCCCCGCGTGTTGCCTGGTGGCCGGCGGGCGCGGCGCGGGGGAGACCGTGGCTGGGCCGTCGAGAGCTACACCCTCCCGGTCCGCCGGGTCCTCATCCAGCGCCGGAGGATCCTGGGCAGTTCGCGGCGTCGCTTGTACGGCGTTGACCTCAGCGATCAATTGCGCTTCAGCGGCGTGCAGGCGCTCGCGCTCGCCGGGGAGCGAGAACGGTCCCCAACCGACCGTCTGCAGCCCATCGCGGACTCGTCTGCCCATGCTCTGACCTTACGCCGCTTACTGCAACAAGGAGGTCGCAGCGAAGCCGGCGGCCGCCAAGGAGAAGAGGACCTGGAACTCTGCAGCGTGTCGGACGGAGCTGACCACGATCTCGTTCTCGCCGTGAGCCTGTCGCATCTTTCCGCTCAGGTACCTGAGGAGTTGGGCTTCGGTCCAGGTATTCGTCGTCTGAAGATCCAGCGCGGTCTGCCTGTCCGGCCACTTCAGTCGATCAAGGCCGACAGCGCACAGGGTCAAGACAAAGGCGATGGCGAGCATGGCGACCGCGGACTTGTCCCAGCCGTTCTGTGGTTCCACCTGCAGCGCGGTGGCGACCAGGGTGCCAGCGATACCCAGCGTAAAAGTCACGAGGAGCTTGATCGTCTCGACCTGGGCGGTATGCCGAGCGAAGGAACGGTCCCAGTGCTGGTCGGACCACGCGTCAAAAGATGCCGGCACAGGGGGACCCTATCGAGGTGCTAGGACTTGATCGCACCTATCTTCTGGCTTGTCGTCGCCCTCTCCTCGTAGCGAAGCTCCGAGGTGGCGCGCCGGAGTGTCCCCAAGGCCGCCTTCAAGGCGGGTGTTGCCGGGGGAGCGGACGTGGCCGAGGAGACCAAGACTTCGATCAGGTAGGTCTATTCGGCTGGGTCAGCGATGCGGAGGGCAGCCAGGTCGAGCTGTACGGCAGCTCAGCTGACAGCGCCTTCCGTAGACAGTGGTGGTCCTGTGGCGGCTCGATCGGCTCAGCGGGCGCCGTGCAGCGATGCCGCGACCTTGGCCTGCCACCACCGGTCGCACTCGGCCTCGTCGTAGAGCACCCGACGGCCGGCTTTGACCCCGGTGGGGCCGATGCCGATGTGGCGCCAGTAGCGGACGGTGGCCGGGCTGGTGCGGAATCGTGCGGCTACCTCTTCTGTGGTCAGCAGGCGAACGGCCACGGCATCTCCTTGGACGACGACGGGTGGAGCCGGTCATCCCGGAGAGGCGCTGGTGCCGCTCGATTGCTGCCAACAGCGTTGGGGTGACATTCAGCTGGTCGACGTCACCCCGGGCTGACTGGCATGTCACCACGGCGTCTTGGTCAGTTCGGGCGGGATGCCGTGCGGCTGCGGATGTAGAGCCGGCGGGTCATCGAGACGCCGACCGCGGTCAGGGCGATGGACAGCTCGTCCAGGTCACGGTTGTAGATGCGGCCGGTGTCGAGCTGGGTGACCAGCTCACTAAGCAGGCGGGGCCAGTCGTGCCGGGTCGGCTGGAGGGGCACCGGGGTTTCCACGCGTCGTTCGACGACTTGCACCGCCGAAAGCCCGGACGAGGCCGCGCGAGCCTGCTCCCAGGCTCGCTGCCGGCACGTCGCTGAGCACCACTTCGGGAGCCGCCCGGTCGCCTTGACGGTGATTGGCCCGCCGCACCACCCGCACGTCGACGCGGCTCGCCGTCGAGGCAGGGCGACAGACTCGACTGCCTCCGCCGAATCGCCACCCGGGTCACCGCACGGCGACGTGTCCGGCCGACCAAGCTGCTGGACGCCCGTTGTTCGGCGCCGGGTCTGAGACCGCCCGGATGCACTTCGACGTCTGCTCATGCCGGCCACTGTCCGGATCGATGTCCCAGCCGACGTCACCCCGATCCGTCACGACGGAAGGAGAACCGTGGATGCAAGAGGTGTGATCGATTGCGATCTTGGATCGCTGCCCTTGGGGATGAGAATGGGCGGGTCGTCCGGTGACGTCGTGACACATTGGTGCGGGGGAGCCCGCTGAGGTGTTTGGCGCGGGGTCCTCGGGTGCCCCTTGATTGCTGCCGTGAGCGCGTGGGTCTGTTTCCTGGCAGAGGACCCTCCGGGCGACGCCCCATCAGTCGCGGACCGCAAGGAGGGGTCCCAGTGGAGGTGTTGTTCGAGCGGGTCGCCGGGCTGGACATCGGCAAGGCGTCGCTGACCGTCTGTGTGCGCACGCCGGGCTCGCGGGGCCGGCGCAGTGAGGTCCGGACGTTCTCGACGACGACCCGGGCGCTGGAGGTCATGCGGGACTGGCTGCTGTCGTGCGGGGTGACGGTGGCGGCGATGGAGTCGACGTCGACCTACTGGAAGGCGCCGTTCTACTGCCTGGAGGAGGTGATGGAGGTCTGGCTGGCCAACGCCGCGCACATCAAGGCCATCCCGAGACGGAAGACCGACGTGCGGGACGCGGAGTGGATCGCCCAGCTGCTGGAGTGCGGGCTGGTCCGCCCGAGCTTCGTGCCACCGCCGGACATCCGCCGGTTGCGGATGCTGACCCGCTACCGGGTGCAGCTGATGGGCGACCGCACCCGGGAGGCCACCCGGCTGGAGCTCATGCTGGAAGACGCCTCGATCAAGCTGTCGGTGGTCGCCTCCAGCCTGACCACGGTCTCGGCGCGGGCCATGCTGAACGCGCTCATCGCCGGCGAGCGTGATCCCGCGATCCTCGCCGAGCTGGCCAAGGGCAAGATGCGCGCCAAGATTCCCGCGCTGACCGAGGCGCTGACCGGCCACTTCGACGCTGGCCACGCCCAGTTGGCCCGCTCCATGCTGCACCGCTTGGAGCTGGTCGAGGACGCCCTCGCCGAACTCGACGCGGTGCTCAAAGCGGGGTTCGCCCCGTGGGCGCACCAGTTGGAGCTGCTGCAGACCATTCCCGGAGTGGGGGAGAAGGTCGCGCAGGTGATCGTCGCCGAGACCGGCGCGGACATGTCTCGCTTCCCGACGGCGGCACACCTGGCCGCCTGGGCCGGCGTGGCGCCAGGAGTCCACGAATCAGCCGGCAAGCACACCGCGGTGGGCACCCGCCCGGGCAACAAGTGGCTGACCGCGATGCTGGTCGAGGCCGCCGGCTCGGTGGGGCGGATGAAGGGCAAGAACTACCTCGCCGCCCAGCACGCCCGGCTCACCGCCCGGCGCGGGATGAGCCGAGCCCAGGTCGCGGTCGCCCACTCGATCCTCGTCTCGGCCTACTACATGCTGCTGCGGGACGAGCCCTACCGAGACCTGGGTCCCGACTGGCTCGCCCGCCGCAACGACGAGGCCCACACCCGCCGGCTGGTCGCCCAACTGGAGAAACTCGGACACAACGTCACCCTCGACCAACCGGCCGCCTGACCAGCGGGGTGACAACCCCGGGCTGGCGCCCGGGGCGCTGACGCGCGCCTGCAACTCACCTATTCACGGGTCTGTGTCGGAAAGGCCTCTTCGGGTTCACGGCTCTAGCTAGCGCGTCGGGACACCCGTCAGCAAGCTGCCGGCCGGCCGCGCCGGCCGCCTCGCTCGCCGGCCACGCCGGCCGTCTACCAGTTCAGTCGGGGGCGCGACCTCACCCTGGCCGGGCACTGGCGGTGTGCGACAGGACAACCAGCCGGGAGCGTGGGCGTCAGTTGTTGAACATGCGGCAGGACCAGCCTTCGGCGTCCATCGCCGCTTCGATCTCCCGGGCTTGTTGGACAGGGACGTCCTGGCGCCGCACCACGGCCATGATCAGCGGGGATCCCGTGTAAGGCCACGCTGTGCCCTCGGGAGGGACGACGTAGTGCTCGACGTGGTGCACCACCGGCATCAAGTCGATGACGGGATCAGCAGCCTGCCCCAGGGCACCCGGGGCGAAAGACTCGCCGGCTCGGGGGGCGGCCGCGGCTTGCAGGTCCTCACGCAGGTAGGCGGTGTGCAGTTTCTCGTCGGAGTAGAGCTCGATGCGAACACCCAGGGGGACGGTCATGGTGCACCCTCCCAGACGGTAGGGAAGCCAGCTAGCTCACCTTTCGCGGGACAACGGCTCCAGGTCACGGGGCTGCGACCGGGCAGCTGGAGACACCCGGCGCCGTGCCGTACCCGCCCCGTCCCCAGCTGCAGCCGCGGCCGGAATTCGCCGGCACCCGGGATAGCGCACCCGCTGCTGCAGGAGCGGCTCGAAGCCTTCATCGTCGCCAGCTACCGCGAGGGCCAATCCCTGCGCGAGGTCGCCGAGCTCTTCGACCGGTCTCAGACCGCCGTCCGCGGCGCGCTGGACAAGCACCAAGTGCCCCGCCGCCCCAGCGGCGCGGCCCTGATCGCCTGAGACGCGTGGACGTCTTCGTCCTCTGAGGACGACACATCGGAAAGTTTTTAAGGGGTGCTGGACGCCGCCAGCCATATGAGCCAGCAACACCGGGATCTAAGACGCGACGGTTGGCGCGGGAAGGTAGGCGGAAGCTTTGTCTTTGCACCAGTATGAAGAGATGACCCACCTTGACCAGCGCGGCTCAGCGCCGATCGTGGAGCGGACGATCGCTCTGCGCGGCATCAGCTGGGCCGAGCGCGACTTGGTGGAGGTGATGCGAAGCGACCCGGGAACCCGACGGGAACGACTTCGTGTCAGCCGTCTACGGGAGGACCTCAGCGATCACCTCTACGGGGTGATGTTCAAGGTGCTCAAGAAGAAGCTCCGGCTGGGGCTTCTTGATGCCGAGCTTCCCTGGCCGGCCGTCTACCAGCCGGGGGATCAGCAGGCGCTGCGGGACAGTGAAGCAGTGCGCGACGACCTCGTCTGTGACGTCATCGCCATGGCCCTGCCGTTGTTCTGGACGCGTGCCATCGACAGTGGTTGGTGGGACCCCGACCGCGAAGGCGGCGCTGGGCTGGAGAGCTATGCGGTCGGCGCGGCCTTCCAGGTCTTCCCGGACGCCTACAAACAGTGGGCTCGCGTCCGGCACGAGAAGCTGAGGGATCGCTTCCGCGACGTCCCAGACGTGGCGTCTCTGGGCCCCTCTACGGAAGACGGCATCGCCATCAAGACCTCGTTCAACGAGGTGATGCAGCTGGCCCGTCCCGTCACGAGGAAGCTCCTGTTCCTGCAGCGCCTGGGCTACAGCGCCACGGAGGCCGGGGCAGTGCTCGGTCTGACGGCCCGCTCGGTCGAGGGTCACATGAGGCGCCTGCGTGATGACATCGCTGTTGCGCGGAGTCGCGGGCGGATCCGCCCACCCTGGGACACCAGGCCCGCGCCGCATGGCGGGGTGCCCCACCTCGACTTAAGCGTGCCGACCCGTGAGCAGCTGCGCCGGCGAGGTTCCGTTGTCCGCTGACCAAGAACTCGACCAGGGAGAACTCCCGGGCCGCGGGGAGCAGGGACCCGACGGGCCGTCCCGACCCAGCGATGAGGGCGCTAGCAGTGCGCCGGTGTTGTTGAGCAAGATCTTGGCCTCGTCGGTCACGCAGTCCTACAAGCAGACGTTCAACACCATGTGGCTCACCTATGGCGCAGAGCGACTTCTCCGGGCCGGCACTCCAAGCTTGGACGATGCGTCCACGGCGCAGGCTGACGGTCACCTGGCTCCTCGGAAGCGAGCCGTAAGAAGGTGGCTGACCGGCGGATGTCTGACCGTTCTCGCCACCGTGGCTCAGGCGAACGGCTGGCTCGAGCAGCTGTGGCTGTGGTGAGTCCCGAGCGGGAGGTGACGCCGACCTGGCTGCTGCGCTGCCAGGTCGGCACCCCGGGCTCGAACGGAGGGGACGGTCAGCGGAGGTCAAGGTCCTGCCGCGTCCGCCCGGCGCACCAAGCTCAGGGTCGGAGCGGTGCGCGGGTCGGCGGGCAGGGTCTCCCACGTCTCTTCGGCCTGGACCTGGAGGGTCCCGGTCAACGTCACCCGTTCACGGAAGATCGCGAGCGTCTCCCCCAGGCCGGTGGCTGAGGGTGCCAGCACCGCCTGGATTTCCAGCTGGTGGGCTGCGGCGGCGACGCGCTGGCAGGCCTCATAGTCATCGACCGGTGACCGGAGGTCGTCCTCGGTGAGCCCTACGGTGGCCAGGTTGTCGGTGTCGGTGAGGTCGAGGACCTGGGCCACGTCGACGGTCACCGTGTAGAGCCTTCGGGGCTGTACCGACTCAGCGGGGATGCCGTACTCCTCCACCAGGTGCCGGTAGGCCTCGGCCGTGACCGAGGAGACCGGGCGGCCCAGGTAGATGACGGGGAAGGTCTCTCCCCAGCGCCCCTGGTCCCCGCCGGCGAACGCATCACGGTTGAGGGCCGCATGCCGGTGGAACGTCCCTTCGACACGGACTGGCGTGACGGCTGCGACGCGTTCGGCGGTGGACCTCTGCACGATCAGCGGACCTTCGGTCCGCCGGCCAGCCGCTGCACCAGCTTCAGCACGGTCTGGAATTCACCTGTCTTCAAGACGTCCAGTGGGCGTCTGCCCTGCAGGGCGCGCTGAGGAGAGTGCAGCCAGATCTCCACGCCCTCGGGGCGGTAGACGTCGGACAACTCCTCGATCACGTACTGCAGTTCCAGTAGCCGGTCCCGCTTGGCGCCTTCGGGGCGGGCGGTGCCGGCGGCCCACTTCTGGATGGCGCGCTCTCCGGCGCCGACGATCTCGCCGATTTCCACCAGCGTCAGGGCGCGGCGGGTGTCGGCGACGACGTGTTGGTACAGGGGGGAGCTTGCAGATGATGCGTGTGGGGTCGCTGATGACGCCGCCGAAGCGGCGTGGGTAGTGCTCATGGGTGGTCCTCCTGGTGGGCTTCCGGTAGCTGTCCGGAGTGCCGTCTCGACCATAGAGGACCACCAGCATTCGCGTCTAGATACGCACTGGAGTTCGTGCTAGCGTTCACCCCAGTGGGCGACATTCGCCCGTAGGAGGTGCCACATGGACCTGTTGATCCGAGCTGGCCGCGAGGACCACAAGGTGATCGAAAGGCTCTGCGCACCGGCCACTGCTGGCCTGTGGACCCCCCGCGCTCTGCCGCTCACCGGGGTGGTCGCCGACGCCCACGTCGCTGTAGAGCGCCCCACTCTCTGCGAGACCGCCCAGATGGCGGCCATCCCCTTCCTGATCGATCCCCTCACCCACCTGCTCACCGACGAGCAGGTGCCGGGCAAGGGCTGGGCCGCGCTGCCCTACGCCCACCCGGAGAAGCTGTCGGCCGCCGACCTGGGCCACCACGCGCTGCAGGACGAGCTGATCGACCAGGTGATCGGCTTCCAGCGGGAACAGGGAGCGACCGTCCTCATCCCGCCCTACGTTTACGTCGACCGGCGCAACAGCGCCTGGCTGGGGGTCAACCACAACCTGCTCAAGCGCACCGCGCGCTACCTCGAGCGGGAGAACATCGACCTGCCCGTCGCCCCGGTCTTCGCTGCATCGCTGCACCAGTTCGGCCCCCAGGCCACCTGGACGGCCGGTCTGGACCCCTTCCTGGCCGTGGCCGATGAGATGAACACCCGCTACGTGGCCGTCTCCTACACGTGGAGCCAGCAGCGCAAGGCCAGCTACCAGGCCGTCGCGATGCTGATGACCGCGGTGCAGCACGCGGTCGGCGGTGGAGCGCGCCGGGTGTTGCCCTGGCGCCAGGGCCTCTACGGCGCCGCCCTCACCGGTGTGGGTGCCACCGGCTACGAGACCGGCCCCGGGCACGCCGAGGCAGGTCACTACCCCCAGCTGATGGCCCGTCGCCGGCCCACCGACAAGCCGAAGCAGGGCGGCGGGGGAGAGGCCAACGTCTACTTCAGCGCCTTCGGCCGCAGCTTCGACCGCACGCCGTCGGCTGCGATCCTGGGCAATCGCCTTTTGCGCGCCCAGCTGGTCTGCCCGGAGAACTCCTGCTGCCCCGACGGTGCCACCAGCATGACCACCGACTGGCGTGAGCACGCCGTCCGCGCCCGCCACCGGGAGTTGGTCGACATTGAGCGGATGCCGGCATCCCCCAGCTGGCGGCTGAACAAGATCGCTCGCGATGCGGAGCAGGCCGCCGGCCACGCCCGTGCCGCCAACGATGTCCTGCAGGACAAGAAGATCAGCTGGCAGCTGCCTGTGGACACCTACCGGCACGTCAGCGAGGTCGCCGACGACATCCGGGCCAACCTGGCCCGGCGTGTTGCCTGAGACGAGGAGGAGCAGCGATGGCCAAGGGTGACGTGCACACAGTGCCGCACGGCGAGGGGTGGGCGAACAAGGTCGAGGGCAACCAGCAGGTGTCCAACACTGCCGCCACGAAGGCCGAGGCGCAGGAGACGGGCAAGGACATGGCGGTGAAGCGGGACGCGGAGCACCTGGTGCACAAGAAGGACGGGACCATCGGCGAGCGCAACACCTACCCCCGCAGCCGAGATCCCAAGAAGTCCCGCGGCTAGAACCAGCGAGCGAGAATCAGTCGAAGGGGGTGTTTTCGGTGCTGCTGACCGTCTGGGACGGCTTTCAGGCACTCGTGCGCTGATAGTGCCTCGTGGGGCCGTCCACGGCTGCGTGCTCAGCCGAGTGCCGAGACGGCGGTCCCCACAACGACAAGGAACAACCCGAACAGCTCCAGCCGTGCGCTCCCGGCCGCAACCCTGGCCAGGTCGGCGCTCAGCTCCGCCTCCCGGGCGCGTGCTTCGGCGATCGCCTCGGAGACCATCTGTGTGATCTCCCGCTGCACCTGGCCTAGATCTTTGCGCACATCGGCTACGTCGTCGAGCAAGTACGACACCCGCCTGCGCAGGAACTGGAGCTGTTCTGGGACCGGGGCGTCCTCGGCAACCGGCGCTTCACCGACCGGTGTGCCACTGAAGGTCCAGGAGCCGGTTGCGCTTCCCTTCGCAACGGCGGTCCCAGCGGTCCGCCGGCCGAGCTGGTGCTGCATCCACTCCAGCGCCCGGGACGCCGCCGGGATCATCCCGCGGCCGTCGCCGTAAGTGCGGAGGTTGTCCCGCAACGCCCAACCTGCCGCGAGCGTGCCGACGATCTGGAGTGTCATGCCGACGATCCCCCAGCAGCTCATCTCTGGCAGCCTGCCAGGGGCAGGTCGATCCTTCCGGTGGGCGCACGGGGACGCGGGCGGGTGCTATTCGTGACCTCGCTCCGATGGCTCCTGTGACGTCGGCCGTTGCTGAGGTTGTCCGGGTCCTGCCCGCCGTCGCCCGGGTCTCGCTCCACCAGGACAACGACGGGACGCCCTGCTTCCGGCCGTACTGGCGCACAGGCGGATCGCAGTCCGGGCCGGACGCGTCTCAGTGACGGCGCAGTGCCTGGGCAAGGGAGTAGGCCGGGGAGCGGTCGAGGTTGTGTCGGGTCCGGTCATAGCGGCGGGTCGTGCGGGGGTCGCGATGTCCTTGGGCGTCCTGGACGTCTTGGAGGGGATTCCGATGGCGAGCGCTTCGGTGGTGAATCCATGGCGCAGGCTGTGCGGCTTGATCAGGTCGGCGGAGGGGATGCCGGCGGTCCTCGCGAGGCGCTTGATACTCGTTCCGCGGGATCTTGTCCCGCGGGAAGGATGTCGCTGTGCCCAAGCAGTTCCCGCCGGAGTTGAAGCGTGACGTCGTCCGGGTCGATCGCCGCGGTGATCTGAGCTAGGCCGAGGTGGCTGCCGACCTCGACATCTCGGTGGAATCGGTTCGCCGCTGGGTGCGCCAGGCCGACATCGATGACGGTGTCGTCGATGGTCAGACCAGTGCCGAGCAGAACGAGTTTGTGCAGCTGCGCCGGGAGAAGCGGCGGCTGGAGATGGAGAACGAGATCCTGCGCCGAGCCGCGGCCTATTTCGCCGCCGGCAGTCTTCCAAAGTGAGCTACCCGCTGGTCCGTGACCTGGCCGCCGAGGGCATCCCGGTGCGGCGGGCCTGCGGGGTGCTGGGCCACTCGACCCAGGCCTACTACGCCTGGACTGCCGCTCCCATCAGCCAGCGGGACCTCAAGGACGCCTACCTCACCAACGCCCTCATCGACGACCACGGCGATGACCCGGAATTCGGCTACCGGTTCCTCGCCGACGAAGTCGCCGGTGCCGGTCTGGTCGCCGGTGAGCGGCGCATCTGGCGACTGTGCTCGGAGTAGAAGCTGTGGTGGACCACGGTGCGCAAGGGCCGGCGAGGTGCGGGCGACGGCCCTGGCCCGGCGGTGCACGACGACTACGTGCAGCGGAACTTCACCGCCCAGCGCCCCGATCAGGTCTGGGTCACCGACATCACCGAACACCCCACCGCCGGGGGCAAGCTCTACTGCTGCGCGATTAGGGACCTGTTCAGCAACCGCATTGTCGGCTACGCGATCAACGAACGCATGACCGCCCAGCTGGCTGCCACCGCACTTCGGTCGGCCGTTGCCCGGCGCCGGCCAAGGGGTCTTGTGGTGGTGCATAGCGACCGCAGCTCCCAATTCCGAGCAAGATCCTTCCGCGCCATTCTGGCCGCCGCCGGCCTGCAGGGATCGATGGGACGCGTCGCCTCCGCGGGTGACTACGCCGCAATGGAGTCCTGGCACGCGCTGCTGCAGAAGAACGTTCTGGACCGCCGGCGCTGGCGCACCCGCGACGAGCCCCACGCCGCGACCGTGTTTTGGACCGAGCACACCTAAAACAGCCGCCGCCAGCGTGCCTTCGGCAAGCTCACCCCAGCCGAGTACGAAATCGCCTTCACCGCTCAGGCCGCTGTCGCGGCATGATCAGTCCCAACCACCGTCAACCGAAGCTGCAGCAGTCCCCTTCGACTGCCCAGGGATATCGCTACGCCGGCCGCCAACAGATCGGCGTTACTACTCACCTCCACCGCCTAAGCTGGCTATCCGGCGGTGGCGGTTGGAGTTGGCCCACTCCGACCCTGGTTCTGCGCCGTTCGCCCTAGTCCGACGAAGCGGCAAACCCCTGACGTCAGCCCTCCTCGGAAATCCGCGGACTTTGGCGAATCACGTCAGGTCGGCTGGCGCTGTGCGGGTCAGAGATTCGACTTCCTTAGCTCGCCCCGAGCTGCCGAGTCACCAGCACTCGCTCATATGTCTACGCTGACCGGCGAAGGTCTGGACGCTGGCAACCCGGTATTCGAGGATGGCTGCTTGGTCGTGAAATTAAGCGATCACTTGTTTGGCGTCGGTGAGCATCAATGACCTCACGAGCATTGAAGGGTGGTTTGCGGCCGAATGTCGCCGCGATATCACATAACCCTCTTAGTCGTCCTGGAGCCAGTCTTCTCCTGCGTCATCAACATCGAGTCCGGCTATCTTTAGTCGTTCGGCGATGACCTTTTTCTTACTTGGGGAGCCGTCATAGCGAACGGCATGTCGGCCACTCGCGTCGCTGAACGATTTTACGGAGCCGATTTCTATCATGACGGTGCGTTGCCGACCAATGGCATCCGCGAAGCCAGCTTCATAGTACACGTTCGGTCGAGCTTGATAGCGCAACTCCTTCTCATCGGCGCCATCTCCATCGTGCACTAACTCGTCACGCAATCTGACTTCGTCGTCCGGGGTCAGCAAAACGACAGCAGCCGTTGCCATGCCCAGACCCGCCTCCACGACGTCCCCGATGAACGGGTTGGGCGTACCGGTTCGCGCAACCGCATGCTCCCACTCAACGATGCGCAGGCCTAAGCGGCGGAGAAGATTCTTCACAACCCGCACCTGTTGATGGTCGCGGCCATGAATCAGAAAGACAGCATTGTTCACCCGTGCCCCCTTCGATGCTTCTTTGCTGGTCGCGAGCTGCGTCAGCATCTGGCCTGGTGGTCCGGTGATGAATTCGTCGGTAACATCACGGGCGCGAGCCGCTGCTCGCCAACTCATTGATGGGCCGTCGAGAAAGACGGTGCTCCCGGAGGCGTCCGCGATTCGGAGCTGCTGTATCAGTACGTCGGAAGGCTCGCTGCTGGTGGATATCCGAATGCGCGTCAAGTGGTCCGGCGGAATGACGGTACCGTTGACTACCATCGAGCGACCCTCACGGTATGGCTCCAAAAAACGGTCCTCGAGCTGGCCTTCGGTTATGTCATTAGTGACTTCGTCATGCTTTTCGCCCTCCCGCGACAGGCGGACGTGGAAGTATGTCACTCGTGGTCTCCTTGTCGCGACTCTCTTGGCGGCCCCTGATCGCGAACAGCGCGTCGTCGTTTTGAATCCGGGCGGTTGGCCCGCGATGCCGAGGGCGGGGCTACTTCGTCATGGGCCCGCTTAGGCATGAGAGCCGGCGCGTCGTTCGCAGTACCTGGCTGGTTGCGGGCTGGGGCGCGGGCGCTGGATCGATCAATGTGACGACGACTCTCCCCGCTCGAGAGCGCGGGTGGAGATTGTGGTGTGGGTCCCTTGGTTGGAGCCGTTGGCGTTGCCGTGGTGCGAGTCACGGACTGGGGTCTTCCTCGCCCAGGGTTCGGCGGCTCGCTGTCGAGAATGTTCAGTTTGACTCGCCAGCCGCTGTGAACGAGCAGATCTTCCGACAGGTTCAATTGCGCTTCGGGGTTGCGGTACTTGAATACAATCCTGTTGCGCCTACCATTAGCCCCTGGGACGTCGCGGACGTTTCCGACGGCGCTACATTCAAACAGAATTTGCAGCACCTTGGTTGCGTTCAGGCCACTAAAAGACGCGTCGGCAACGCGCATGAACTCTTCAGGGGAAAACCGCTGACGTCCGATCGCGGTGAGAAGTGGGACGATGTTGTCTCGCTCGGCTTGTTGTAGGTGACCCCAAACCTCATCCTGAATCTCCCCAGCGAAATAGTCTTTGGAATAGCGACTCAGGCCTCTGTTTACCCTAGTGGCGTTCACGAGCCCCGAAGTGGTACCGCTGCCGGCGGTACTGACCACCGCTCCGATGTTGTTCAATAGCTGCAGAAAGTCTCGCGGAGTATGGCGGGTATGTTCGAGGAGTGTTCGAAGTGTTTGGACACGTCTGCCGGACCTAGTGATGTAGCGGGGAAGATAATCCGCAAATATGTTGCCGATCTCACGGTCGGCCACTCTTGCTTTGGTGTTGGCCAACTGGGCCAGGGCCGAGTGATTAGGGTCCTGTGCGTCCTCGTACCAATTGAGCTCTAGTCCAAGGTCCCTGCGCCGCTTGTGTTGATTGGACCCAGGAAGTCGGCTGTAGAGGTCCGTCCGGCAAAGCACGACTATCTTGATGCCTCCGCCCACGTCTGCGAGAGGCTTGTTGAGGGAGCGAGCGGCTTCAAGTAGACCCGCGATGATCTCTAAAAGGTGGCTCTCCCCGGTGTAAATCTCATCCGTGCCATCGATAACAATATAGTGCCGTCTCGATGAGCTGACCGTGGTCAGTACCTTCTTGATCTGGTTGACTAGGGTTGAGAAGAGGGCCATCCGCTCGACGCGATGCGCAGTGGCAGTCGGGTGGTTCTCGACTGAGCCGTTCAAAAATGCCTGGACCGCTTCCGATATGGAACCGGCAGGGAGCAAACCAGCTAGTAGTAGGGAAGTCTTGAGTTCCCGGAAGGCATCAGCAACGGTCAGTTGTAGTCGGTCGTCCTCCTGGAGGGCTTGAACCGCCTGCAACAGAAGGATAAGTTGCCATACTTTGGGGTACCGGGCCATCCAATCAGGGTCACCTTGTATAACTTGTGAAAAGTCCTCGAATGACAACTCGTCCAACTCGAGGGTTTTGACCCTAAATTCCTCGGTGCGACTGGCTTGCAGGGTCAGGTGCTGGGCAAGCGCCGATTTGCCTGATCCCTTGTAGCCTAAGACGGCAAACTTTGGCCCTCTTAAGATTTGACCGTAGGCATTATTCAGGTCGAAGTAGCCGGCTAGCAGCAGCTCGCGATTCTGCGCGACCTCATTGTCGGCGTCCAACATCCCGAAGTCGATGTCGCCGAAGCTCAGCCTATGCACGGTTCCCCCCGCCGCTGATGCGGGCCAGGGCAGTGGAGTCGGTACGTGCCCAAGCCACACGCGTTGTGCCGTCCCAACCGCAGAGCAGCTGCGAACGAGGGGCAGGGTATGCGGATGTTGCCGTCGTGGCCAACCCAGGTTTGTTCCTGGAGGCAGGGGCGCCGAGTTCACGGCGCCCGACCTGGAGGCGCTGGTGGAGGAGCGCGAGGAGGCAATCGGGTTCGCCGCGGCGAACTACGCGGAGTCGCTCACCTTAGGGGACTAGGCCGGGCCGAGTATCAACAGCTGTTCGCAAAGGCGCTAGCGTCCTCAGCGACCACCATGGCCCATGCCGGCCGCTTGATCACTGAGGTGGCGCTGGCGGAGCGAGGCCCCGAGCCGGTGCTGGTCTCCCTGGCTTCCGCGGCGACGCCGGTCGGCGCCCTGATGAGCCTATGCGCCCCGGTTTGCGTACGGCGTCGACCTCCCGCCCTTCGCCGTCCCGATCGTGCGCGGCCCGGGGCATTGACCAGGTGGCGCTGGCACACCTGGCGTCGCGGCACGACCCCGCCGACGTCGTATTCGTCGACGTCCGGCCGGACGTCGACTGGGGCGACGCCGTGCAGGCGGCGGTCGCCACGGCCACCCCGTTGCACGCCGCGTCTGGGCTGAGTGCGTCGGGTGTTGCGGTGCTCGGCCAGGCGGCCTTGGCTGGGATCAACCGGGATTGGCTAAACCGCTTCGTCCGCCGCGGGTCCGTAACGATGCACGACAGCGGACATGCGGCGTTGGGCTTTGAGGGTCTCTCGCGGCGGCCCCTTGAACTTGACCGGCTGCCCGGGCAGTGCTTGCCGTTGCTGTTCGGTGAGTTGCCCAGCCAGGCAGCAGGTCCATGGTTGCGGAGACGCTCCCGCCTGGTCGCAGGCGGTCCCACTTCCCGTGTCTTCTTGTGGGGGCACGCATCTACGGCGAAGGTCGCGCCAGAAGCACTCTTTAGGTACTCAATATGACCGTCAACTGCAATCACGCGTTCGCAGGAGCAAAGATCAACAGGCCGCTGAGCTGCGCTAATATACTGCGTCCAATGCGAGCAAACGGATATACATCAACTCGCAGGCATGCAGCCGTTGAGTCGATGCCTGGCAAGCACCCGGATGTCGGCGGGCGCTGGCGCCGCTATCGAGGGCTCGTAACGAGAAATCGGTGGGGCGCGGCGGTCACGCTGATGTCGGAAAAACGTCGACCTTGGTCTCGGTGTGCCGGCGCTGCGGGCTGCTCGGTCGTTGATCTCGAACAGCGGGTGGAAAGGCCCAGGCGAGGAGATCGGCGATCCGGCCCTGCGCGCCGATGTTGGGCAGGCCAGGCAGCGTGACCATCTGCGCGACCGTCTCCGGAGTGGTCAGGAGGACGCCTGACACCCACTGCATCCCGACGGGCCGAGCGGCACCTGTCAGACACAGCACCGGTCGTACCGGAACAGTGACTTGCAGGCGACTCAAAGCCGCCGCTACCTCCTCGGCCTGACGTCGGACGCCGTCGAGCAACTTGCCCCGGTCACGGCCGCCGACCTGCAGCCGATCACCGGTTGCGGACAGGGATCCGGCGAGGTTCTTGGCGTCGACGACGTACACGGCGTCGGCGGCGACGACCAGGTGGTCGATGTTCGCGGCGGAGCCCACGCGCAGGCGTCGATCGTGAAGGACAGCCAGGCCGGTGCCGTCCAGCGCAGCCCCGACAGTGTGTTCACCGCGGACGCCCTTCACCCAGTTGTCTTCGGCTCCAGCAACGTGAACCTCTTTGCGTCCCGCGGCGCGTCGCGGAGTCGGGGCAGCGTCCACCGACATCGAAGCGCGCGCCGACCACGGCACCGACGCGGGCTGTCGGCGAGCTCCCAGGCGGGCACGGATGACTGCTACCGGCAGCCCGATCACCGACACCCAGAACACGGCGACTGCGGGGAAACCGATCAACGCCGCAAGCACCTGGCCCACCGCACCGGCCGCGGTCAGTGATCCAGTGAGGAGAACCGTGGCGAAGCTGAAGGCCAGCAAGCGCCACCACCGCCGAACGTGGGGCGCTGTCGTCTTGGTGGACCGTCGCGACATCGGGGCCGTCCGTTCCGGCTCCGCAGGCCTCAACGCGATGTGGGGCGCCGGCTTCGGTCCGGCTGACTGGATGATCGGTTCGCTCCGCATTTGGCGCATCGCTTCCAATTCCGCCGATGCACCAGGGCGGCCCGTGACGAAAGGACGCGCACATGCGAGGCAGAGCCACACGAAGTCCTTCTCCCCAGCGGTGACCTGCCATGCGCGCTCACCCGCCGTGACCGGGGCCGAGCACTCGTGGCAGTCCGCGCCGACCGGCATCACCCTCGGCGCCCACCCGTTGTACATAGGCGAAGTGTTCGGGATGTCTGGGCGATCGCTGAGGTCTGCGCCGGTGCCCTAGCCCGACGGGGTCAGCCAGGGAGCGACCGCCCACTGGCGATGCGTCGGCGCAGCCGAGCTGACGTCCGAAGGAGCCAAAGGCGCGTCAGTCCGCACGCAGTCCGCGGAAAGTCCGCAAGACGTCCAGTTCCGACCACGTGTGCCCATCCACAGTCAACGGCATAAGGCCTGCTCAGGACTCAGATTCGGCGCCAGTCGCTCTCGGTCAAACACCCCGTCGACGTTCCGCTTCGACGTCTCATAAGGCTCGTGCCATGCATCTTGGCACCCAGCACGCGAGCGTTCGGAAGACGGCGTAAACCTGTGCCGACGTCTTAGGCAGAAGGCTGGGGTTCCCTGCCTGAGGCATCCCGGACTGAGGGAGCGGGCGAGGTGCACCCGCCCCAGTCCGTAGCAACCGCGGGCCCTTGGCGCTGCCCCAGGCTCTGCCGGTACTCCAGGGCCTCCGGATAGTCCTGAAATTCGAGAATGTTGCCAGCCAATTCGCCGAGTAGCGCCTTCACCTCGGAAGGGGTCGCGTGGAAGAACTCCCGCCTCGGATTGACCATGTTGACCCGTCGTTCGGCCAGCCGCCGATGCACGGCGGCCTCGATCCCCACTGCATCTTCGGAGAAGAACAGGGTGTGTACGTCGAACCGGAAGGGGACCGACGCGTCACCGAGTTCACGAACGCGGTCTAAAGGATCAAGGCGTCGGGTCATCCCGACCTTGACCATAGAGTCGCCGAACGCGCCGACGTTGGAGATGACGTAGACGTAGCCGGCCCGGATGTTGGCGGCGCGATAGTCGACGTCCTCGATGGCACGGTCGATTTCGTTGAGCTTGCGTTGTAGTGCCTCGGCCCCCGCGACGTCGCCGTTGGCCAGGAGCGCAGCGTGTGCGTTCTGGTAGTGCTGGCGTTCCTTCTCAAGGCGCTGTTTTTCCCGATCGATCTCGAGTTGGGCCTGTCGCTCATCACGCAGCCGTTGCTTCTCCTCCCGCTCTCTTTCCTTTTCCTCGGCCACCCTCGCGAGGTAGTCGGCTGTTAGCTCGAGCTCACGGATGCGAAGGCGGTGGTAGGGCTCTGAAATGCGGATGTGCATCGTGGTACCGAGACGTGCGATGGTGTCCACCACTTTGGTCAGACGGTCGATGGATGCCTCGACCTTGTAGGGCTTGAGCGACCTTACGAGGTTGTCAGCTTCCGCGTTGTAAGCCCGCAGCATGAGCTTCGAGATGTTGTTGACCATGGTTCGGCCTTGAGCGGCGGAGTTGTTGACCGTCCAGGTGGTGGTGGCGGTGACCGCGCCACCGTCCTTCTTGCCCATGGTCTTGATTCGGTCCTGAAGGCTTTTGAGCTCGGCCTGGTAGGCCACGGCGTCGCTCAGTGGATGCCTGTACTCGTAGATGCCGACCTCTTGGAGGATGGCTTCCTCGTTGGTGGCCACGACCTGACCCGCAAGGTCATTGAGGCGGGATTCCGCCTCAGACGTGCGCCGGCTAAGTTCGGCGAGCTGTTGCTCCGAGCGCTGTCGAGCATCGGCGGCCTGTTGTTGAAGCAGAGCCGCCTGGTTGGCGCGCTCGGCTTCCATGCTGGCCCGCAGGGCGGCTGCCTCGTCGCGGAGGGCGTTGGCCTGACGCTCGAGGTCCGCGACCGTGAAGGCGCCGAGGCGGCTGAGTTGTTCGTTCAGGACGGTCACCTGTTGCCTGAGATCGGTCGCCTCAACTGCGAGCTCCTGGGCGCGCTTGTAGGCCCCTAATCGGCTGATCTTCTCGGGCTCCGGCGACGACGAGGCCACATGCGAGGGTGCTGCCTCTCCCCCTGCATTCGCCGTTGCGCCGCCTGCCGCCTTCCGGGCCGCTGGCTGCGGGTCAGAGGCGCGGTGTCGAGCTGTCTGCGGTGTCGCAGCGGCGGCGGGGTCCACCCAGAAGATCCAACCGTCCGGTGGCGGCCCCCAGGCCGGGTCCGGTTTCCAGTCGGGCGCTGGCACGAAGCCCGCTGGTGGGGTCGGCCAGTTGGGTGGCGTGCGGAACTCAAGCACGATGCGTTCCCCCGTAGATGGTGAGATGTCACGCCCCCGCGGGTGACATCGTCAGCGCATCTTGCCGTGGCAGGGGGAGGTGCCAACAGTCGGGCGGTGCCGACTACCCAGCCGCCAGTCGCCTCGCTAGGCGGTCAAGTAGGCGCGTAGGCAGGTTGATCAATGCTGGCCCGGTGCACACTCTCGGTGGACGCGGTGCCTGGGAGGGAAGCCGGCGCGGCGTCCGATATGCGGCCGAACCGGGATCGACGTCCCCGTACGACGTGTCAGGCGCAGCGGGTGCGGCCGCGGCTCTACGGAGTGGTAAGCGCCCCGGGTGAGCTCCCCGGCGGCAGCGGATTCGTGGGCTCGAGGATTCGAGCCTCGAACGGACCGCTCGCGCACTGCCATACTTGGGCGATCGAGAAGTCGGGCTGCAGGCCCCCGAAGGTCTTGTGCCAGCTCTGACCTTTGGGAAGGGCATCGTCGCGCAGGTACACGACAATGAGCCTGTGTTGACTCACGCCATAGAGGTCTCCTGCACGAAGACCGCGCAGAGCGGCGTGAAACTCCGATAGGTTTTGCGGTCCGGGGCCACCCTTGAAGTCGCGCCTCTTGCCGTCCAAGTCGAGCGTCCGGCGGATGACGTAGTACTTGAACTCGATCAGCATGGGGACGTCGGCGAGTTGCACGAGCAGGTCGAACCGGTGCCACTCAGTCTGGAAGCGGAGGGTCTTCTCTAGACCTTGCCCTTCTGCCGCGTCGTACGCCGCTGCCATGAAGAAGGCACGGAACGTGAATTCGTCGGTGTTGGTGGGCCCGACCTTCTCGGCGTGCGCAGAGATCCGCCGCATCGCCTCAAGCGTCACCTCGGGGACCCACTCCTTCTGGCTCACCCTCATACGTAACCACGGGGAGGTCACCGGAGCTCGTGGCGATGAACCCGGCAAGCACCTCAAGCCGCTTCGGTCGCCGGGCAGCCTGACACGTCGGGCGGGCCGCCGCGGGTGGGACTGAGTAGAGGCCGGCCGTCGTGCCGTCGCCTTGGGCTGACCGCCGGGCAGCTGAGCGTGGCCACCACGCGACTCGCCGCCTTCCACGCGGGGCTGCCTTGCTCCGGTGAGTCCGCCGAACCGACGACGAGCGACGGGGCCGCACTACCCGCGAGGAGGAGTTCCGCGTGCCCGCCCCTCGACGGGCTTGGTGGCCGCGGAGCCGTCGCCGGCGCTAAACGGTCTCGGTGCGGACTGTGACGTCCGTCTGACTGGCATTCGCGTGGGCAGGGGGGCCGTGCTGGGGAGGTGGACGCTGGATCATGCAATTAATCGTGTCGCACAGGCATCGCTTACTCATCGAAAACGCACTGGTACGTACTCATGCAGTCAACGTTGGTCAACGGCATATGCGCTGCTCAAAGCGATAGTTCGCAAACTTTCGACGTTGGCCAACTAAACGAAGATCAAATCGCAGGGTTGTAGGTTCGAGTTCGATGGCACCTTCCTCTTCTGTCGGTTCGGGCGCCCGGCATCCTCGAGGAGGTCAGTACAACGTGCGGGAGCTTCCCGTCGGCCGTCCACCGATACCGCTGGGAACCAGCATCAAGGTCCGCTTCTCGACCATGCCCAACGGCCGGGTCGAAGCCTGAGCCAGTCGCATGACTTCGGCGGCGACGTGCGGCTGGTCCCCGAGACCGCCACCTCCCGGTCGGAGGCCGAGCGTGCTCTCAGAACCGAACTGACCGTCCGCCCCGCATCGGGCGTCACCGGCACCCTGCCCCCTGACACCCACGTGTCGGCGCTGGTCGCCACGGGATTGGCCATCAACCGCGGCTGGTTGACCGGTACCGAGGGCAGTCAACGCTCGACTCAGCCAGCGCAGGTCGCCTGGCCGTCGGGTGGTTGTACCTCTGCCAGGTGACGCGGGGAACCGTTAGCCGGGCGGCGGCCGCGAACGCCAAGACTTGATCGCGCGGGGCGCGGAGTGGGCGGGAGGCGGGTGCGGGCGCCGGGACGTCTGGCGCAAGCAGGGAGAGATTGCCTTGCGCTAATCTGCCTGAACCGTTCGACCGTCTGGTGAGGAATTATGGACCTAGTCGATGCAGCCCCGATTGTCATCTCGCTGATAGCCCTAGCAGTGTCCGTGCTTTCTAGTAGGAGGGCGCTGAGGGCAACTCGGGCATCGCACTCACTCACAGTGGTCACGGACGTGCTGGACCGCCTTCATGAGCCCCAGTATGCGGATGCGGTGAAGAAGGTCAGGGAGGGTGGCTTCCTTGAGGGGATAGACCCGGACGGGGGGTACGATGCTATGCCTGGCGACAAGAGAGCGCTTGCTCTCTGGCTGACCGAGTACTTCGACGACCTGGGTAAACTCGTCGCTTACGGTGTGATTGACGAGGACTTGGTACTCGGCTCCTATGGAAACTCGATCGACCGCTCGTGGACTACTCTAAGAGGGTTCATCTATGCGCAGCGTCGATTCAATGGAACCCAGTTCAATAGCTACTTTGAACATCTGGCCCAACTCGCTCGGAAGCGGCCACCTGCGATCATTCATAAAAAGCTGGGCCTCCTCAAAGATCCAAGCATGTCGTAGTGCGTGATAGTTCGCGTATCGGTGCTTCGCCATTGCTCCCTAGTTCGCCGGCGCGCAATACTGGCGACGCCATTCGATGCTCCCGTCAGTCTGGATCGCTCGCGTGTCCGGGCGAAGATGGCTCGACGCCCCGGCCTTTAGTCCTGGCCGAATAAGGCTTGTCGGATTGCCACTGTGGCTCAGCAACCGGTGCCCCTGTAACAGGCAGGCAGTCGCTCGATCATGAGGACTGTCGAGCACAACCGTTTGGCTGTGATGCATGGCACAGTGCCTGGCGGACCCCTGCGACGGCCCGGCTGCGCCCGGACCGCCGTCGTCTAGCACCCGAGAGAGGAACTCGATGACCCAGTCCCCGCCGGATGACTCGACCCCTGCTCAGCCCGCCGTGACCACCGACGTCCTGGTGGTGGGCTCCGGCCCGGCCGGGGCGTCGGCAGCGCTGCTCCTCGCCAGCTACGGGACGTCGACGCTGCTGGTCACCAAGTACGGCCGGCTCTCCGACACCCCCCGGGCGCACATCACCAACCAGCGCACGATGGAGGTGATGCGGGACATGGGCCTGGAGGAGCGGCTCATGCAGGAGGCAACGCCCTGGGAGTTCATGGGGAACACGACCTTCTGCACCAGCCTCGCGGGGGAGGAGCTCGGCCGGATCCCCTCCTGGGGCACCGACACCGTGCGGCACGCCGACTACGAGCTGCAGAGCCCGACCTCGATGCTGGACGCGCCGCAGACGATCACCGAGCCGATCCTGGTCCAGGCGGCGCAGGAGCGCGGGGCGCGGGTCCGGTTCGACACCAGCTACGTCTCCCACGTCCAGGACGACGACGGTGTCACCACGACCCTGCAGGACCGGCTGACCGGCGCCCAGTTCACGGTCCGCTCCAAGTACCTGATCGGTGCCGACGGCGCGCGCAGCCAGGTGGCCGCGGACCTCGACCTGCCGTTCGAGGGCCCGGGCGCGGTCGGTGGCGCGCTGAGCATCGTCTTCGAGGCCGACCTCTCCCGGTTCGTGGCGCACCGCCCCTCGGTCCTCTACTGGATGCTGCAGCCGGGGGCGGAGCGCGAGGGCGTCGGGCTGGGCGTGCTCCGGATGATCAAGCCCTGGAACGAGTGGATGCTCATGTGGGGCTACGAGGTCGCCGGCGGCCCGCCCGACCTCAGCGACGAGGTGGTCCGGGAGCTCGCCGTCGCGCTGGTCGGCAGCGACGACTTCGAGATGCGGGTCAAGTCGCGCTCCCCGTGGACGGTGAACCACCACTTCGCCACCACGATCGCCCGCGGGCGGGTCTTCTGCGCCGGCGATGCGATCCACCGGCATCCGCCGACCAACGGGCTGGGCTCGAACACCTCGATCCAGGACTCGTACAACCTGGCGTGGAAGCTGGCCCACGTGGTGGCCGGGACGGCGGACCCCTCGCTGCTGGACAGCTACGACGCCGAGCGGGCACCGATCGCCCGGCAGGTCGTCGAGCGGGCCAACCAGAGCATCGCGGACACGGGCCGGATCCTCAGCGCGCTCGACCTGGAGCACACCGAGGCAGCGGCACTGGAGCGCCAGCTCGCGCTGTGGAAGGCGCCGGGCCCGGAGGGGGAGAAGATCCGGACGGCGCTCCGGGAGGCGATCGCCTACAAGGCGCACGAGTTCGACGCCCACGGGGTCGAGCACAACCAGCGCTACGCCAGTTCCGCGGTCGTCGGCGACGGGACGCCGATGCCGGAGTACCGCCGGGACCCGGTGCTCTACGCCCAGCCGACCACCTGGCCCGGCGCCAAGCTCCCGCACACCTGGGTGACGCGGGGCGGGCACCGCATCTCCACGCTCGACCTGGTCGGCCGGGGACGGTTCAGCGTGGTGACCGGCATCGGCGGGGAGGCGTGGCTGGCGGCGGCCCGGAGCCTCGGCGAGGAGCTCGGCCTGTCGATCACCACCGTGTCGATCGGGCCGGGTCGGCCCGTCGAGGACCCGTACGGCACCTGGGCCGACCTGCGGGAGATCGAGGACGGCGGCGTGCTGCTCGTCCGGCCGGACGGGTACGTCGCCGCCCGCTACCCGTCCACGCCGCCGTCGGAGCAGCAGGCCGGCGAGTGGCTGGCCGGTGCCCTGCACGCCGTCCTCGGCCGACAGAAGGGCTGAACCCCGGCAGCGGTCCCGGTCGTCCGTAGGGCCAGTGAGCCTGCGGACGACCGGGGCACCTCAGGGGGCGACGGGGACCCGGACCGGGTCGGGGAGTGCGCCGAACAGCGGCAGGCGGGTGAGGTCTGCCGCTCGGGGCGCGAGGTGCACCCCGGCGATCATGCACCGCACCGATCCGCCCGCCAGCTCGACCGTCGGCACGGCCACCGGCAGCAGCTGGGTGGTCGCCTCGATCCGCCGGCGCTGGGCGGGGGTGAGGCTGGCGGCGGCCCGCGCGGAGAGCGCCAGCACCGGTCCGTCACGGCCGGTCAGCTCGATGGCGTTGCCGGCGAACTCCCGGACCTGGTGCTCGGAGAGCTCGACGACGTCCCGCCCTGTCGCACCGAGCCGGTCGACCACCCGGGCCCGGTCGGCGGGCGTGCTGATCATCCCGAGCCCGACGAGCGCCACTGCGCTGCCGACCGACATCAGCACGTTGGTGTGGTACACCGCCCGGCCCTCGGCGTCGGCTGTGTCGAACAGCAGCGCCTCGTAGCCGAACGTCCCGCAGAACCGCGCCAGCGCCTGGGGGTGTGCCCGGTGGGAACGGGAGACGTAGGCGACCCGCTCCTGGTGGTCGAGCACCATGGCGCCGGTCGACTCGAGGAACAGCCCGTCCCGCTCCATGTCGGAGAAGTCCACGACCTGCGTCACCCGGTAGCGATCCTGGAGCAGCTGGACGACGTCGGCGCGTCGTTCGCTGCGCCGGTTGGCGGCGAACATCGGGTAGAGGGCCACCCGCCCGTCGGGGTGGGTCGACAGCCAGTTGTTCGGGAAGACGCTGTCCGGGCGGTCGTGCGCGTGGTCGTCGAAGAGGTGCACGACCACCCCCGCCGCCTCAAGCACCTCGGCCAGCCGGGTCACCTCGTCCCGCGCCCGGGCGGCGACACCGGCGGCGTCCGGCCCGGCGGGCAGTGACTGGAAGGCGTTGTCGACCCGGGTCAGCTCGTTGGGCCGGAAGTGGTCCGGGCGGATGAGCACGACGGCACCCGGTGCCTGTGCGGGCGCTGCCATCAGGCTCCGACCGGGACGACGGCGGCGATCGGTGCGGCGGAGAGCCGGCGGATCGTGGTGCGGACGTCGACGAGCGCAGTCATCCGAGCCTTCCTGTCAGCGGTACCTCAAGGCTAGGAACGGACGATGTGCACCCGCAACGGACGAACAGCGCAATCCTGCACGTTCGGATGAGCACAATTGACGCTGCGATTAGCCTTTCTGCATGGCTGCGCTCACCGACCTCGATCGCCGGCTGCTCGCCGTCCTGCGCGAGGACGGTCGGGCGCCCGTAGCCGAGATCGCCCGCCGGCTCGGGGTCACCCGGGCCACGGTGACCAGCCGGATGGACCGGTTGGTGGCGGAGGGCGTCATCGTCGGCTTCACCGTGCGGGTGCGGGAGGACGCGGTCGCCGGTGAGGTGCGGGCCGTGACGCTGATCGAGGTGGAGGGCCGCTCGACGGACGCGGTGATCCGCCGGCTGCGGGGCTTCACCGAGATCGACGCGCTGCACTCCACCAACGGGGGCTGGGACCTCGTCGCGGAGCTCCGCACCCCTGACCTCATGGAGTTCGACCGGCTGCTCGGCCGCATCCGCTCCATCGACGGTGTCCTGAACAGCGAGACCAGCCTGCTGCTGTCCTCCGTGTTGCGCTGACCTCGGCTGGCAGACAGCGGGCCCGACACCGCACGTGCGGTGTCGGGCCCGCTGGGCACCGGTGACCTACAGCCGCAGTCCCGTACAGGCGACCGAGCAGTCGAGGTACCAGATCGAGCGCGGAATGCTGCGGAACAGCGGGGAGGAGACGAGCCGCTGCCCACCGGGGGTGGTGACGACCTGCTCCGGGCTGTCGTCCGGCTCCGCCCCCTCCACCGGCGGGAGGGCCGGGTCCGGCGGGTCCACGCCGTCCTCCGGCGCGGGGGCAGGGACCGGCTCGCCGGACGTGTCGACGTAGGTGAGCCCGCCGGAGAGCACCGACTCGGTCCCGTCCAGCGCGAACACGTGCACGTCGTACGTCCCGGGCACCAGCGCGGGGGTGGTGAACACCAGCTCCGTGCCGGTGTTGCGGGCGACGGCGGCGGCGCCGGTGTCACCGACCCGGACCCGAGCCCCGTCCGGGATGGCGGTGCCGGTGATGGTGACCCGCGTGCCGCCGTCCGCGCTCACCCGGGTGGGCGAGATCGACGTCAGCCCGAACGGCCCCGTCCCCGGGTACTCCTGCTCACCGCCGAGGTCCGGCGCAGGCGTGCCGTCCTCCGGGGCAGGTGCAGGAGTGGTGCTCGGCTCCGGTGACGTGGGCAGCGGGGCGGTGCCCGGCGTGGGCGCGTCCTCCGACTGCTCAGGCGCCTCCGGGTCCGTTCCCGGCGCCTCCGTGCCCGGTGCCTCCGGTCCCGGCGTCTCGGTGCCCGGCGTATCGGCGTCCGGTGCGTCGGGAGCGGACCCGTCGCCGCCTGGGCTCTGGTCCACCGGGGCGTCGGTGACGGGCTGGGTCGTGTCCGGAGCGGGGGCAGGTGACTGGCTGTCCGGTGTCTGGGAGTCCGGCGACTCGGGGGCAGCGGGGTCGGACCCGCTCCCGTCCGGCTGCTCCTCCGAGGGCGCCGGGGTGCCGGGAGCCGGGGAGGTCGGGGCGGGAGCCGGGGTGGGGTTCGGAGCCGGGGTGGGCGACTCCGGTGCCTCCGCGGCCACGTGACCCACCAGCAGCGGCGCTGCACGGGGGGTGGTCAGCGCGGCGCCGTCCACCTGCAGCTGGCTCACCAGCGCGTACCGGCCGTCGGTCAGCTCCAGGCTGGGCGACAGCATCACCGTGCCCAGCGATGCGCGCTGGCCCAGCGGCACGACGACCTGGCCGCTGTCGTCGGTCGTGTAGGTGACGCCGTCGGCCGTGATCGACTGCCCGGACACGGCCATCAGCTCACCCTGGTGCTCCATCCCGAGGAGGAGGCGGAGGGAGTACTCACCGGCCGGGGCGGACCCGCTGACCCCCACCGTGGGGGTGAGGACGCCGGCGGCGCCGGACATGCCGGCGAAGCTGTAGGACACGTCGGCCACCGAGTCGCCCAGGGCGGTGAGCGACAGCCGGCCGCCGGTGACGGACTTGCCCACGAAGGCGGGGACCGGGTCCACGTCGGCGAGGAGCCGCGCCTTGAGCTGGGCCGCGGTGTCGGTGTCGTGGACGCCCCGGTAGAGCGCCAGTGCGCCGGCCACGTTCGGAGCGGCGATGGAGGTGCCGCTCACCAGCCGGTACGAGCCGTCGTGCCAGGTCGTGTAGACGTAGTGCCCGGGGGCGAAGAGCTGCACCGACCTCGCCCCGTAGGCGGACGAGGTGCTGACGCCGTCCACGGCGTTGCTGTTCCCCACCGTGATCAGGTTCTCGGCGCTGAGGCTGGCGGGGTGGAACAACGAGGTGTCGCGGTCCAGCGCGTCGTTGCCCGCTGCGGCGACCACCACGGTGCCCTTGCTGTTGGCGTAAGCGATGGCCTCGGTGAGGATGTCGGCGCCGCCCGGGCCGCCCCAGCTGGCGTTGACGATGTCGGCGCCGTTGTCGGCGGCGTACTTGATGGCCTGTGCCCCCAGGAGGAGGTCCACCGAACCGCCGGAGCCGATGACGAGCGGCATGACGGTGACGTTCGGCGCCACCCCAGCGCTGCCCTCGCCGTTGCCCGCCCTTGCGGCGACGACACCGGTCACCGAGGTGCCGTGCGAGTTGTCGTTCCCGGCGTTGGTCACGTCGGCGCTGTTGGTGTAGAAGTTCCAGCCGTTGACGTCGCCGGGCTTGCCGTTGCCGTCCACGTCGGCCGAGCCGGGCTGCTCGTCCGGGTTGCGCCAGAGCGCTCCCTGGAGGTCGGGGTGCGACGTCATCAGCCCGGTGTCGAGGACCGCGACCACGACGCCGGTGCCGGTGCCGGCCAGCCACCCCGCCGGGGCGTCGATGTCCGCCCCGGCGGTGCCCGGTTGGCCGTAGGAGTTCGAGCCGGTGTTGGCGAGGTTCCAGCCGTAGCGGGACCACTCCGGGTCGGAGACCGCGCCGGCCACCGCGCCCGGCGCGGACAGCTCCACCGTCGAGCCCGGCACTGCGGCGGCCAGGGCTGCGGCCGGCAGGTCGTGGGTCGCGACCAGCGCTGAGCCGTCGAACAGCGGCTGGGCGTGCGCCACCCCGGGCAGCGCCGCCAGCGCAGCGAGATCGCCGTTGGTGATCGGGCCGTCGGCGCTCACCACGTACCGGGTGAGACCGTCCCCGGCCGGGCCGAAGTCCGCGACCTCATCAGCCACCGCGAGAGCGGGGGAGAAGAAGGTGTCGACGACGGCGGCGCCACCGAAGCCCAGCGCGGCCGCCATCGTGCCGGCCAGCACCCGCGTGCCTCGGCTCCGGACACGGCCCGAGCCGCTGTGGTGAGGGGTGGACATCCCGATCTGCCTCTCCTGTCATCAGCTCTCTACGGAGAGCTCTGCACAGGAGTTGTCGACAGGAGTGGGGGGCGCCCGCATCGCTCTATCGGGGGACCGGCCAGCAGTCGACCGGCAACCGGCCCGGTGCGGTCCCTGGTGACCGAGCCGGCGGTCAGTCCTCGGTGAGCCAGGCCGCGGTGTTCGGCGGCAGGGCGATGCTGCCGGCCGAGGCGTGCACCCGAGTGGTGGAGGCGAGCAGCACCTGACCGCGGGAGCGGACCAGCACCGTGGTCGAGCCCATGTTCACCACGCAGCGCACCGCCTCCTCGTCCCTGACACAGCGGACGGTGAGGACGTCGCCGCGGGTGCTCGCCGTCGCCTCGCCGGAGCCCAGCGCCGGGTGGGCCGCACGAAGGGCGAGCGCCCGCCGGTAGAGGGTCAGCATCGAGCCGCCGTCCCGGGTCTGGCCGGAGACGGCGTAGTCGCTCCACTCGGCCGGGATCGGCAGCCACGGCTGGGCGGCGCCGTCGGGGGAGAAGCCGACGCCGGCGGAGTCGTTCCACGGCATGGGCACCCGGCAGCCGTCCCGGCCGGCGCGCTCGCCGCCGCTGCGGAAGAAGATCGGGTCGGTCTTCGCCTCGTCCGGCACCACGGCCTGGGGCAGCCCCAGCTCGTCGCCGGCGTACAGGTACGCCGACCCGGGGAGCGCCAGCATCAGCAGCGCGGCGGCCCGGGCCCGGGCGGTGCCCAGGGCACCGCCGCCGAACCGGGTGACCTGCCGGTCCTTGTCGTGGTTGCCCAGCACCCAGGAGACCGGGGCGCCCACCTGGCCGAAGGCGTCGAGCGCGGTCTGCACGCCGTCGGCGAAGGCGGCGGTGTCCCACGGTGACTTGAGCAGCCGGAAGGAGAAGGACTGGTGCATCTCGTCGGGCCGGGAGTACAGCGCGACCTCCTCGAGGTCGGCCAGGCAGACCTCGCCGACCAGCATGGTGTCGGGGTACTCGTCGCAGACCGACCGCCACTGGCGCCACACGTCGTGCACCTCGGGCTGGTTCCAGGTCATCGCCTGCTCGGGCCCGTGGCCGAACAGGGTGGGGGAGTAGGCGCCCGGGTTGTCCCGCAGGTCGGCGTCCTTGAACAGGCCGTAGGCGACGTCGACCCGGAACCCGCTGACCCCACGGTCGAGCCAGAACCGGAGCGTCTTCTCGAAGTCGGCCGCGACCGCCGGGTCCCGCCAGTTCAGGTCCGGCTGCTCGGGGGCGAACAGGTGCAGGTACCAGCGGCCGTCCGGGGTGCGCGACCAGGCCGGGCCGCCGAAGAGCGAGCGCCAGTTGTTCGGCGGCTCCTCCGACGGCGGGGCGAAGTGGTATCGGGCGGCCTCGGGGCAGTCGGGGTCGGCGAGTGCGGCCTGGAACCAGGGGTGCTGGTCGGAGGTGTGGTTCGGGACGACGTCGAGGACGACGCGCAACCCGAGCTGCCGGGCGTCGGCGACCAGGGCCTCCAGGTCGGCGACGTCGCCGTAGTCGGGGTCGACCGCCCGGTAGTCGCAGATGTCGTAGCCGCCGTCGGCCCCACCGGACGGGTAGTGCGGGTTGATCCAGAGGGCGTCGACGCCGAGCCAGGACAGGTAGGGCAACCGGGAGCGCAGACCGGCCAGGTCGCCGATCCCGTCGCCGTTTCCGTCGGCGAAGGACCGCAGGTAGACCTGGTAGACCACGGCCGACCGCCACCAGGGCGACGGGGACCGCTGGGCCGCGACCTGCTGCTCGGTCGAGGTCCGCATCGTTGCGAGCCGACGTGACATGTCCTCAACATCGGCAGCTCAGCCGGCGAACTGTGTGGCGCGCGTCACGAACGACCCCCACGGTCTCTGGCGGATCTCGCCAAGTCGGCGCGCCGGGGCCGGTCGGCAGTCGGTCGGGACGGCTCAGTCCGACGGGGGGAGCAGGCGAGGCGCGAAGACCTCGTCGATCGGCCGCGGGCCGATGTACTGGCGGCAGCTGCAGGCGACCCAGGTGTGCCCGGCCCACTTGCCGCGCTTGGTGTAGGCGTCCCGGGCGATCTCGGAGTGGCAGGTGCCCTGCTCCGGGTCGTGCTGGCTCAGCGGGTGACCGCAGGCGCAGACGGCCTGGGGCACGGGAGGGCCAGTCGGACGGCGACGTCCCAGCCGGCCGGCCACGAAGCCGACGGCGATCAGCAGTGCACCCACACCCAGGCTCACCGGGTCCACCGGGACACCCCCTCCAGTCGCCGTCGACGGTAGCGCGGGAGCCGGTGCGGCGGGACATCCCATGATTGGCCCGGTGTGGCGTGGGGCACAGGACGGGAGTGGACAGCTACGCCGTCGGATTCGCCCGGCCGGACCGTCGATCCTGGGCCCAGCCGGTCGACCAGCCCAAGTCCTGGCACGCCGTCGAGGCGCACCGGCCCGCCGACGAGCTCGACGGGGAGGTGGAGCTCGCCGTGTGTGGGGCGATCGTGCAGATCTGGGGCGCGCAGCGGTGGGGGCGGATGAGCAGTGGCCGGGACACCTGCGCCGAGTGCCGGCGCCGCACAGCGCCGGCACTGCGACAGGTCGGCTAGATCGACTGCGGCGGCTCGGCCGGCTTCTGCTCGGCGCGAGGCGTCCGCCGGCCGGTGATCGCCGAGATGCCGGTGATGTCCCGGCCCACGATGAGCGCCTGCACGTGGTCGGTGCCCTCGAAGGTGTAGATCGCCTCGATGTCGGCGTGGTGGCGGGCGATGTGGTGCTCGAGCAGGATGCCGTCGCCGCCGAACAGGTCGCGGGCGTCGGCCACGATCTGCCGGGCCTTCTTGCAGTTGTTCATCTTCGCCATCGAGGCCATGGCCGCGGTCATCCGACCCTCGTCGGCGAGCTTGCTCAACCGCCAGCTCAGCAGCTGCATGCTGGTGATCTCAGCCAGCATCCGGGCCAGCTTCTCCTGCACCAGCTGGTAGCCGGCGATCGGCTGGCCGAACTGCTCGCGCTGCATCGTGTGCTTCAGCGCCAGCTCGTAGGCGGCCTCGGCGATGCCCAGCGCCCGCCAGGCCACCGTGTATCGGGTGCGGTCCAGGACCACCGAGACGTCCTTGAACGAGCGGCAGTTGGCCAGCTTGTTCTCCGCCGGCACCCGCACGTCCTCCAGGGTGATCTCGGCCTGCCAGACCGCCCGCAGCGCGGTCTTGCCGGTCATCCGGGTGGCGGTCCAGCCGATCGACCCCTTGGGGACGACGTACCCGCCGACCGCCCCGTCGGAGTCCCGGGCCCAGATGAGCACCAGGTCGGCGATCGTGCCGTTGCCGATCCACTTCTTGGCGCCGTTGAGCACCCACTCGTCGCCGTCCCGGCGGGCGCTGGTCTCCAGTGCCACGGCGTCCGAGCCGTGCTGCGGCTCGGTCAGCCCGAACGCGCCGATCAGCTCCATCCGGGCCATCGCGGGCAGCCAGCGCTCACGCTGCTCCTCATCGCCGAGGAGCGCGATCGACTGCATGGCCAGGAAGCTGTGCACCCCGTAGAAGGTGCCCAGGCTGCCGTCGGCGCGGGCCCACTCGGCGGCGACCAGCCCGGCGGACACCGCGCTCATCCCGGCCGATCCGTAGCCGGCGACCGTGCCGCCGGCCACGCCAAGCTCGGCCATCTTGGGGATGAGCTGATGCGGGAACTCCGCCCGCTCCCAGTAGTCGTTGATGATCGGCGTGACCTCGCGCGTGCAGAAGTCGCGCACCCGGTCCCGCAGCTCGATCTCCTCCGGCTCCAGGAGGTCGGCGAGGGCGTAGAAGTCAGGGGAAGCGTCGTTGCTCACCGTTGCGAAGCTACTCGCGGGTGGCACTCGGTGCCGTGTGCTCAGCGCCGCTCCAGGGAGCCGCGCAGGAGGGCTGCCTGCCCAGCGTGCTGCAGGTCGTCGGTGACCACGCTGACCAGCCGGACGCCGAGGGTGACCGGCGGGTCCCAGCGCTCGTCGACCACCCGGTCGAGGTCCGCGGCGGTGAGCGTGCCCACGAACTCGGCGGTCCGGCGGTGCACGTCGGCGTGGTAGCCGATCAGCAGCTGCGGATCGCTGACCTGGGTGCGTGCGACGTCGGTGCTGCTGAAGCCGTAGCCGATGGCGCCCGGGTCGAACGGCAGCCCGAACCGGTCGTGCCACCCGGCGTCGGTGTATGCCTGGGCGGTGCCGGCGACCTCGGCGACGTGGTCGTCCTGCACCCGGGTCAGGTGCCAGACCAGCCAGGCGATGGTGTTCGCCTCCGGATCGATCCGTGCGGTCAGCAGCTCGGGGGCGATGCCCTCGACCGCCCCGCGGACGGCTTCCTCGACGTTGTCGAACGCGGTCAGCAGCAGGTCCCGGCTCTCCATGATCGCCGGGCTACCCGAGCTCCCGTCGGATCACTCGCCGGGCGGCTCGCTGGCCTCCTCCAGGTCCTCGACCTGCTCGGGGGTGGCCTGCTCCAGGGCGATGTCCCGGGGCTCGGGGAGGTCGTCGTCGGTCGGTGTCGTCATGACGACACCCTGACCCCACTCCGACGCGCACGCTAGGTTGCTCGGGACCTCGACCTGGCAGGAGACCCGTGTTCGGCTTGTTCTCGCGCTTCTCGCGGGTGGTCCAGGCGCGGCTGCGCGGCTGGCGGCTGCCGCTGGCCGTGATGGTCTTCGTCTTCGTGACCAGCTGGCCGGCGATGGCCCTGGTGGAGGGCGCCGACAGCGACATCGTCGCGCCGGCCAACTACTGGTGGTACTTCGTGGTCACCGCCGCCACCGTGGGCTACGGCGACTTCTTCCCGGCCTCGGCCGCCGGCCACGTGGTCGGCGCCTACGTGATCATCGGTGGCATCGTCACGCTGACGTTGCTGTTCACGCGGCTTGCCGACTATCTGCAGTCGGTCCGCAGCAGACGCCTGAAGGGTGTGGACGAGCTGGACCTGACCGATCACGTCGTCGTGCTGGGGTACTTCCCGGGCCGCACCGAGCGGATGCTCGCCGAGCTGGCCGCCGAGGGGCGCACCCGGGTCGCGCTGTGTGCCTGGGAGGACGTGCCGGAGGACCCCGTGCCGGAGCGGACCGAGGTCTCCTTCGTCCGCGGCGACCTCAGCCACGTCGACGTCATGACCCGGGCCAACGTGGCCGCGGCCCGCGTGGTGGTGATCGACGGGCGGGACGACAACGAGACGCTGGCCATCGCGGTGGCGCTGCACCACGCCGCCCCGGAGGTGCACAAGGTCGCCGCGCTGCGCGACCTGGACCGCCGGGACAACCTCCGCTACGTCGACCCCCGGATCGCCTGCGTGCAGTGGCACATGCCCTTCCTGATCACCGAGGAGGCGCTGGACCCCGGGCTCACCGAGGTCTACGGCGACCTGATGAGCAGCCACGGCCACGGCAACACCTACTCCGTGCGGCTGCCCGCCGGGCACCGGCTGGGCACGTTCGGCGACTGCCAGGTGCGCTTCGGCCAGGCCTTCGGGGCGACGGTGCTGGCGTTGCGCGGGCCCGACGGCCTGACGGTCAGCCCGGCCTGGGAGACCCCGGTGGCCGACGGGACGACGCTCTACTACGTCGGCCGCCGCCGGATCGACGCCGGAGAGCTGCTCGCCGCTCGCTGAACCGGCCGTTTGCGTCGGCCGGGCACCTCGTCGATGCTGGCCGCCCCGGGACCCACCACAGCGAGGAGCGGGCTCGATGCAGCAGTCGGCGACGCAGCGCAGCGGCAGCCGGGCGGGGCGGTGGCAGGCCCGGATGACGGCCGGCGTCGTCGGCTACCTGGTGTTCGTCGAGTTCACCAGCGGCGTCCTGCAGGGGTACTACATCCCGCTGCTCACCGACATCGCCCGGCACCTCGGCATCAACGACGCCGACGTCAACTGGCTCGAGGCCGGCCAGCTGATGCTGTCCGCGATCGCCGTCCCGGTGCTGGCCAAGCTCGGTGACCTGCACGGGCACCGCCGGATGCTGCTCTGGTCCGCCGTCGTCGTCGCGGTGGCCACCATCGTGCTGGCGTTCGCCCAGACCTTCCCGGTGTTCCTGCTGGCCTGGGCCGTGCAGGGGGTCTACGCGGCCTGGCTCCCGCTGCAGGTGGCCCTGATCTACAGCCGGTCCCGCGGGCTGCCGGACACCGCGGCCCGCACCCGGCGGGCCACCGGCCTCATCGTCGCCGCGCTGCAGCTGGGCGCCATCGTGGGCGCGCTCAGCGGCGGGATGATCGGCGACCTGCTGGGCGACGCGCTCTGGCTGGTGCTGCTGGCTCCCGGCGTGCTGGTCGTCGGGGTGGTCGTGGTCGTCTGGAGGCTCGTGCCCGAGGGGACCGACCGGATGCAGGGGGTCGTCGACTCCGGCGGCGCCGCGCTGCTGACCGCGATCCTGCTGGTGGTCACCGGCGGGCTGACCTTCGTCCGGCTCAACGGGGCGGAGCAGGCCTGGCCGTGGCTGGTGGTCGCGGCCGGCCTCCTCCTGGTGTGGCCGTTCGTGCGCTACGAGCTGCGGCAGCCGGACCCGCTGGTCGACTTCCGGGTGCTGCGCAGCTCGGCGATGTGGCCGGTCCAGCTGACCGCGGGCCTGTTCGGGGTCAGCGTGCTGGGCGCGCAGGGGCCGCTGTCGACGTTCGCCCGCACCGACCCGGACGTCTACGGCTACGGCCTCGGGCTGTCGACCAGCTCGGTGTCCCTGGTCATCGGTGCCTACGTGATCTCGATGCTGGTCGGCGCGAGCCAGTTCGCCCGGGCTTCGCGGCTCACCACGCCACGGCTGACCCTGATCGGTGCGGCGGCCCTGGTCGCCACCGGCTACCTGCTGCTGGTGCCCTTCCACGACCAGCTCGGCCAGGTGCTGGCCGGCATGACGGTGGCCGGGGTGGGGTCGGGCGCACTCGTCGCCGCCCTGCCCGCCGCAGCAGCCGCGGCCGCCCCGGCCGGCCGCACCGCCGTCGCCACCGGGCTGACCAACACGACCAAGGTCATCGGCGGCATGTTCGCGTCGTCGGTGTTCGCCCTCGCCCTCGCCGCCGGTGCGCCGGTGCTGGCCGGCGGGGTCGAGGGCACCGCCGGATCGCTCACCGGCTACGTGACCGTCTGGACCATCTGCGGCACCACGGCGCTGGTCGCCGCTGTCGCGCTCGTGTTCGTCCCGCGGCTGGCCTTCGCCGACCCCGCACAGACCGAGGACCGCGCCGTCGCGGCCCGGGAGGAGACAACTGGATGAAGCTGGCCCTGCTGACCACCGGAGCCGCCGTGGGAGCCGGCGCCGCCCTCGCCCGGGCGCGCCGCTTCCGGCCGCCGGCCAGCCCGGACGTGCCGCACGCGGACGTCGGGGCGGTCGACGCCTGCCGGGCCGCCGACCACCTCGCGCAGCTGATCCGGATCCCGACGGTCTCCCGGCGCGACCCCGAGCAGGTCGACCAGTCGGTCTTCAGCGCCTTCCGGGACCGCCTCGGCGAGCTCTACCCGCACACCCACCGGGAGCTGGAGCTGGAGCTGCTGGGCACCGGGGCGATGCTGTTCCACTGGCGCAGCGGCAGCAGCGACGCACCGCCCCTGGTGCTGATGGCGCACTACGACGTCGTCCCGGCCGACGGCCAGGCGTGGACGCACGACCCGTTCGCCGGGGAGGTCATCGACGGCGTCGTGCACGGCCGGGGCGCCATCGACGACAAGGGCGCCCTGGTCGCCGTGCTGGAGGCGGTGGAGTCGTTGCTGGCCGAGGGGTTCCGGCCGGCCCGGGACGTGTACCTCTCCTTCGGCAACGACGAGGAGGTGGCCGGCACCGGGGCTCGGACGGCGGCCGAGACGCTCGCCGCACGGGGGATCACCCCCTGGGCGGTCGTCGACGAGGGCGGCGCCGTGGTCACCGGGGTCTTCCCCGGCGTCCCCGGGCCGATCGCCGTCGTCGGCGTCGCCGAGAAGGGGGTCGTCGACCTCGAGCTGACCACCGAGGACGCCGGTGGGCACGCGTCGTCGCCGGTCCGGGGCGGCGCGACCGCACGGCTGGCCCGGGCGCTGGTCCGGCTGGACGAGGAGCCCTTCCCGGCCCGGGTCAGCGACGTCGTGCTGGCGCTCGTCGACACCGTCGGCCGGCACGCCCCGGCCGGGTACCGCGCGTTGTACGCGCACGCCGCGCTGCTGCGGCCGGCGCTGGCCACCCTGCTGTCCCGCGCCGGCCGGGAGGCCAGCGCCCTGGTCCGGACGACGGTGGCGATCACCCAGCTGGAGGGCAGCCGGGCACCCAACGTGCTCGCGACCCGGGCCCGGGCGGTGGCCAACGTCCGGGTGGTGCTCGGGGAGACGGCCGAGTCGGCGATCGAGCGGATCCGCGGGATCATCGACGACCCGAGCGTGCGGCTGGAGGCGACCCGCGCCGACGACCCGTCACCGGTGTCCCGGACCGACAACGAGGCCTGGGCGACGCTGACCGCGGCGATCCGGGCGGCGCACCCGGGGGCGACGGTGACCCCGTACCTGATGGTGCAGGCCAGCGATGCCCGGCACTTCGCGAAGATCAGCGACAGCGTCTACCGGTTCATGCCCTTCGACCTCAGTTCGGCGCAGCTCGCGTCCCTGCACGCCGCAGACGAGCACCTCACGGTGGCGGCGCTGGCGCGCGGGGTGGCGTTCTACCGGGAGCTGCTGCAGCGGTCGTGACCCGCTCCAGCTCCGCCACGGCCAGCTCGGCCTCCACGGCGGCGACCGCGGCGGCCGGGGCGGGCAGCCAGCCCGAGGCCAGCACCGCCCCGTCGCAGACCAGCGACTCGACCACGATCCCGGCCCGCACCGAGCGCCACAGCGCCGCCCCCCGCAGCCCGCGGCGGCGCCCGTCGGTCACCAGGGCCGGGACCAGCCAGACCCAGTTCGTCGGTGAGACGACCTCCACGGCGACGTCGCGGGGGAGCACCGCGCGCAGCGCCCGGTAGACCGCGCCGACGTCGTCGACCGGGGGCACGTGCCGGTGCCCGCCGCCCTCGTCGAAGGGACGGGTGGCGCCGCTGCAGCAGCCGCCTCCACCCGCGGCGGCGCGCGGTCCCCGGACGAGGACGACCCGGTGCCTCACTGCGGTTCGTCGCGCGAGGTCTGGCCCAGCTCCGTCTCGTCGGTGGGGGACGTCGGGTTGGCCCGGGCGACGGCCGGGTCGGAGGTGGGCCGCGCCTCGGCGCCGGGCTGCGGACGCTCCCGGAACGCGGTGCGCAGCGCCATGGCGGCCTCGACCATCAGCCAGATCGCCAGCAGGAAGATCAGCGCGTCCAGTGGGGCGAGCACCCAGTTGTCGGCCTCGACGAAGCGCTGCAGGTTGACGATCAGCGCCCACGAGGTCATGGCGAGCAGGAACACCAGCGGGATGAGCACGGCCAGCGGGTTGCGGCCCCGGCGGGTCACCCACACCGCGATGACCGACAGCGCCAGGCCCGCGGTCAGCTGGTTCGTCGTCCCGAACAGCTGCCAGAGGACGCCGAAGGTGTAGCCGGCTTCGCCACCGCCGGGCAGCAGCGCCATCGCCAGCGGGATGGCCACCGCGACGGTGGTGGCGAGGGTGAGGTTCCGGGCCAGCGCCCGGACCTTGATGATCTCGCCGATCTCCTGCACGACGTAGCGCTGCAGCCGCACACCGGTGTCCATCGTGGTCGCGGCGAAGCTGATCACCACGACCGCGGCGAAGATGGTGGCCAGGTCCAGCGGGACACCGATGTTGTTGGCGAACACCGCGACGCCGTTGACGAAGTTGCTGGTGGCGCCCCCGGAGGCGGTGGCGAAGTCGGGGTAGAGCGCCTGCCACTCGGCCTGGGAGGCGGCCACGCCCGCGGTGGCGGCGAGCACGGCGCCGGTGGCCAGCGAGCCCTCGCCGACCGCGCCCATGTAGCCGACATAGCGGGCATCGGGTTCGGTGTCGAGCTGCTTGGACGTCGTCCCCGAGGAGACCAGGGAGTGGAACCCGGAGATGGCGCCGCACGCGATGGTGATGAACAGGAACGGGAAGAAGCTGGGCGCACCCTCCGGGACGTCGTTCACCAGGGGTGCCTGGATGGTGTTCATCCCGACGATCACGCCGACCGCGATGACCGCCAGGGCGATGAAGAGCTGGTGGCTGTTGATGTAGTCACGGGGCTGCAGCAGCACCCAGACCGGGATGCGCGAGGCGATCCAGGTGTAGGCGAACAGCAGCACGACCCAGACGTTCCGGGTCTGCTCGACCCCGAGGGCCTCGGCCAGACCGTCGAGCTCGATCGGGAAGGCGTTGCCGACCAGGATCAGCGCGTACAGCACGATCACGCCGGCGATCGAGGGGATCAACGCGGAGGAGCGGGTCCGGTAGATGTACTGGCCGATCGCCATGGCCAGCGGGATCTCGACCACGATCGGGATGACCGCGCCGGGGTTGGCCACGAACAGGTTGCCGATGACCACCGCGAAGACGGCGTTCACCAGGGTCAGCAGGAAGAAGATGATCGCCAGGAACAGCATCCGGGCCCGGCCGTTGACCACCTCGCCGGCCAGCGTCCCGATGCTCTTGGCCTTGTGGCGTACCGACACCACGAGCGACCCGAAGTCGTGCACGCCGGCGGCGAAGATCGTGCCGAGCACGATCCAGGCCAGCGCCGGGCCCCAGCCCCAGAAGACGGCGATCGCCGGGCCGACGATCGGTGCGGCGCCGGCCACCGAGGTGAAGTGGTGGCCGAACAGCACGTGCTTGTTGGTCGGCACGTAGTCGACGCCGTCGTTGAACTCGTGCGCCGGCGTCCGGAAGGCCGGGTCCAGGACGTAGACGTTGCGCGCCAGGTAGCTCGAGTAGTACCGGTAGCCGAGGAAGAACAGCACCCCGACGACGGCGGCCACGGCGAATGCGGGCACGGACAACCCCCCACGTCCTGGGCGGCCGGACGACCGCCGCAGGCGAAGAGTAGACAGTTGCTGTGACCGGCACCACATCACTGAGCGCTGCAGTCCGGGCCGCCGGCGTCGCCGAGCTCCTCTGGCGGCGCGGCGACCAGCCACCGGGCGCCCTCGGCGTGGTCCCGCTGCTGCTGGGGGAGCTGCCGGCGGTCGCGCTTCCCTGGGCACAGGTCGAGGCGGCGCACGCAGCCGCTGCCGGTGGTGAGGCCACGCTGGTGCTGTCGGACCCGCGGCTGGCCGGGCCGGGCTGGGAGCCGATGGTGGTCACCGGCCGGCTGACCCTGGTCGAGGACGGCGACGGCAGCCTGTTCACCGAGCAGCTGCTGGACCAGGAGCTGCGCAAGCACCCGCCGTCGCGGGCGCTCGCGGACTCACCGATGCTGCGCCGGGAGCACTGGTGGTACCTGCCGCGGCTGGTCCTGCTGCTCGACCCCGTCGACGTCGTCCCCGGTGGGCGGCGCGACGGACCGGCCGACGCGGTGCTCGCGGTCGACGACGACGGGCTGCACGTGCGCACCGTCCGGGTCGCCGACTGGGAGGCCGACCCGCTCGAGCTGACCGGCGCACCGCCCGGCGTCCGCGGGCCCGCCGTGCTGGTCGGTCAGGAGATCTCCGTGCCCGACGCCGAGCGGTGGACCGTGCACGTGACCAGCGGCTCCTGTGCCGACGGCCGGCTCACCGGGGTGTGGCCGGCCGAGCGCCGGGCGCTGGAGCCGGTGCCGGGCCTGCGTGCGCGGGTGCAGCGGCAGCGGGCGCTGGAACGCGGCTGCGTGCAGGCCCTGCGGGCGGCTGGCCACCGGTGACCGTCGGCGCCGGCGGCCGTCGGTCGTGGGTCAGTCGGTCGTGGGCTCCGGCACCGGGTCGGGCAGCAGGCTGCTGAGCATCCGGGCGCTCATCTCGACGAGCGGCAGGTGCCGGGTCAGGGTGCGGGGCTGCGCGCGGGAGGCCACGCCGCAGAGGGTGCCGAACACCGCGCCGTCCCGGGTGACCAGCGGGACGCCGATGTAGGCGGCGACCCGCTCGGCGTGCCCGGTCATCAGGTCGCGGTAGGCCGGGGTGGCGGCGGCGACGGTGGCGACCCGGGGGCCGACGCCGCTGACCATCGAGTGGCAGAAGCTCTGCTCCCAGGGCACCACCGTGCCCTGCGGGATGACCTCCTGGGGGTGCGAGTACAGCACCACCTGCGCCGGTTCCTGGAGGTGGGTGACCATCCAGACGTCCAGGCCGACGGTGCGGTGCAGGAAGGCGAGGGAGGCGCGGGCAGCCGCCGTCCAGTCCTCGAAGGGGACGACGTCGTCCACGACGAGCTGGACCATGCCCCGATGATCCGCCCCGTCCGGCAGGCATCCAACAGCCGCAGACGGTCACGATCCGGTACCGGCGCGACCTCACCTGCTGGTGATCGACCGATGACGCGGAGCGACGGTCGGCGAACCGTGGTGTCGGTACCGTGAGGGCCATGGCCACGAGCAGGTCCGGTGCGCCCGGGACCACCGGTGAGCCGGTCCGGCCCGGTCTCCTGCGCTGGCTCTGGTACGCGATGGGCGGCGCGCTGCCGGCGCGGCACGCCAGCTGGGTGCTGCACGACACCACGACCGCGAGCTGGGGCTGGCGGCACGTGCTCCGGGCGGGAGTGCAGATGGCGGTGCCGATCGCGCTGGTCCTCCTCTTCGTCCCCGGCCCGTTCTGGATCCGTGGCATGACGGCCCTCGGCGGGCTGCTGCTCGGGCTGATCTTCTCCCTCGCCTACATGACCGAGACGACCGAGAACCGGGTGAAGAAGGCCGGGTACCCGGTCGGCACCGCCCAGACGGTCCGCGACCGGGCGCAGGTCGGCCGGGACGCCCAGCAGGCCGCGCGGCGGCGGGCGGCTGCGGAGAAGCGGGCCGCCCGGTACCGGGAGCGTCAGGGCCGCTGAGCCCCCGGGGCGTCGAACCAGGTGACCTGCTCGGGCACCGCGGTGAACGGGTTCGCCCACTCCGAGGGGGTGCCGGTGATCGGCTGCGCGTCGGTGACCACGACGAACGGCGTCCCCGGGTAGACGGCGAGCACCCGGGTGGGGGAGGAGAGCTCCTCGGTGCGCTCGATCAGCTCTCCGCGGCGCAGCTGCTGGGTGGTGCGGCGGCCGCGCAGCTCCTCACCGACGGCGGCGACCCACTCGGCGCCGTCCTGGGTGAAGGAGATCCACCGCACGCGCTGCCCGGGCGGTGCCGGTTCGCAGCCGGCGAACTCGGCGAGCGCGTCGTAGAGCCGCTCGGCCTGCTCGTCGTCGCTGGCTCGCGGGAGGAAGAAGGCCACCATGGCCGCCATCCTCGCGGCAGGCGCCGACAGTCCGCGCCGTGGCCCCGGGTCAGCCTCCGCCGCTGCTCCGGAGGACGTCGAGGTTCCCCGCCCGAGCCGCCTCGAGGCGGAGCCGCGCGAGCTCGGCCTGCACCGAGGACAGCTCGGCGGAGGAGCGCAGCAGCTCGATGAGCGCACCGGCGCTGTCCGCCCGGGCGGCGCGGGCGAGGGAGTCGATCAGCTCGCGCAGCGAGCCGCTGCGCTCACCGTGGTCGAGCAGGCGCGCGACGCCGTTCACCGTGGTGCGCACGTCCTGGACGAGGAACGGCAGCTGGCGCACGGTGTAGCCGATCAGCACGAGCAGGTCGAACGGGAGGCGGACGAGCGCGACGACGGCCGGGATCAGGCCGAACGTCGGTGGCGGGGGGCGGTCGGCCGGACCCAGGTCGTCATCGGGTGTCATGGCTGGCTCCTGGGTGGTCGTGGTGCGGCCTGCGCTGAGCCGGCACCTGGCGGGGATGCTAAGGAGGAGCCGCCGGGCCCGCATCCTCCTTCGCCGGGCTACGCCAGTCGACGGCGGAGCAACTCGTCCTCCTTGCGCAGCACCACGGCGACCAGCTCCCGTACCGCGCCCTCCGCCTGTCGGCCGATCAGCGGCGCGTCGACCGTCGCGTCGCCGGTGACCGTCGAGCGGG
The DNA here is from genome assembly GCF_026967885.1 of Modestobacter sp. VKM Ac-2983. NCBI lineage: Bacteria > Bacillati > Actinomycetota > Actinomycetes > Geodermatophilales > Geodermatophilaceae > Modestobacter > Modestobacter sp. VKM Ac-2983. Next base: position 124,817 of record NZ_JAPVBK010000006.1, on the reverse strand, counting down.
TGCCCGCGCCCTCGGGGACCAGTCGTCGCTCGCCGGTGACCTGGACCGTCCGGCCGAAGACCTCGGCCCGCACGTCCAGGTCGGTGCGGTGGCCGCCGGCGCCGTCCGGGGTCCAGTCGCTCCGCTCGACGACCGAGACCGACGAGCCGACGAAGCGGGCGAACACCGGCGGGATGCCCTCGGTGGGGGCGGCGAGCCGCGTGGTGGTGCTCGTGCCGGTCACGGTCAGCTCGTGGACCTGGGCGCCCAGGGCGGCGGCACGGTCGCGCAGGAACTGCTCGTCGGTGAGGAGCGCGAGGACGGCGTCCGGGGTCGCGGGATGGGTGCTGGTGGAGTCGATGGGCACGCCTCCCATCGTCGGCGGTGTGCGCCGTCCGCGCCCTGTGACCCCCCGGTGATCGACATCCGACCAAGCACACCCTAAGTTGTGTTAGCCAAGCCTCAGTTGCTCGTCCCGCCCGGACGTCGTCGGGCGAGCACTGCACCACCACCGGAAGGACCCCATGCGCCGCGCCTCGAGACTCGTCGCAGTCTCCACCGCAACCCTGCTCGCCGGCGGCCTCGCCGCCTGCTCGTCGTCCTCGTCCGGCGACGAGGCCGAGGCCGCCGCCGCCGACTTCACCCCGATCACCGTCGAGCACGCCTTCGGGACGACGACGATCGACTCCGAGCCCGAGCGGGTGGCCACGGTCAACTGGGCGAACCACGAGGTGCCGCTGGCCCTCGGCGTCGTCCCGGTCGGCATGGCCGCCGCCAACTTCGGTGACGACGACGGCGACGGCATGCTGCCGTGGGTCTCCGAGCGGCTCGAGGAGCTGGGTGGCGAGAGCCCGGTGCTGTTCGACGAGACGGACGGGATCGACTTCGAGGCGGTCGCCGACACCGATCCCGACGTCATCCTCGCCGCCTACTCGGGGCTGACCCAGGAGGACTACGACACGCTCAGCGAGATCGCTCCGGTCGTGGCCTACCCGGAGGCCCCGTGGGCGACGCCGTGGCGGGAGATGATCGAGGTCAACGCCGCGGGGATGGGCATGGCCGAGGAGGGCGAGGAGCTCATCGCCGACATCGAGCAGGACATCGCCGACACCGTCGCCGAGCACCCCGAGCTCGAGGGCAAGTCGACGATGTTCCTCACCCACGTGGACACCGCGGACCTGAGCGAGGTCAGCTACTACACGCCGTACGACACCCGCAGCGCCTTCTTCGAAGACCTCGGGCTGTCCACCCCGTCCAGCGTGGCGGCGGCCTCCACCGACAGCGAGCAGTTCTCCGGGACGGTCAGCGCCGAGCAGGTCGACGTCTTCGACGACGTCGACATCATCGTGACCTACGGCGGCCAGGAGCTGGTCGACGCGCTGAACGCCGACCCGCTGCTGTCGCAGATCCCGGCGGTCGCGAACGGGGCGATCGTGCTGCTCCCCGACACCCCGCTGGGCACCGCGGCGAACCCGACGCCGCTGGCCATCTCCTGGGTGCTCGAGGACTACGTCGCCATGCTCGCCGAGGCTGCTGACAAGGCAGCATGACCTCGGTCCGGCCTGCCCCGGCCCTGGACGCCGCCCCCGCGCGGCGCCCGGGGCCGGTCCGGTTCCTCTGGCTGCTGGTCGTGCTCGGGCTGCTGGTCGCCCTCATGGGCGCCTCCGTCGCGATCGGCTCCCGGGACGTCGGCTGGTCGGAGATCCTGGCGGCCCTCGGCGGCTCCGCGGAGACCATGGGCGAGGCCGCGGTGACCAAACGGATCCCGCGCACGGTGCTGGCGGTCGTCGTCGGCGCCGCGCTGGGGCTCTCCGGTGCGGTCATGCAGGGCGTCACCCGCAACCCGCTGGCCGACCCCGGGGTGCTCGGGATCAACATGGGCGCCTCGCTCGCGGTGGTCGCCGGCATCGCCTGGTTCGGCCTGTTCTCCGCGACCAGCATCGTCTGGGCGGCGATCGTCGGCGCCGCCGTCGCCGCGGTGTTCGTCTACGCCGTCGGCTCGCTGGGCCGGGGTGGGGCGACCCCGCTCAAGCTGGCCCTGGCCGGGGCCGCCACGTCGGCCGCGCTCACCTCCTTCATCACCGCCATCGCCCTGCCCCGCGGCGACATCGTGGAGAACGTCGTGTCCTGGGAGATCGGCGGTGTCGGTGGCGCCACCTTCACCGGCATCGGCACCGTGGCGCCGTTCCTCGTGGTGGGCTTCGCCGTGAGCCTGGTGTCTGCGCGCAGCCTGAACTCCCTCGCGCTGGGCGACGAGCTCGCCGCCGGCCTGGGGGAGCGGGTGGCCCTGGCCCGGGGCGTGGCCGCGCTCGGCTCCGTCCTGCTCTGCGGCGCCGCCACCGCGGTCGCCGGGCCGATCGGGTTCGTCGGGCTCGTCGTCCCGCACCTGTGCCGGCTCCTGGTGGGCGTGGACCACCGGTGGCTGTTGCCCTTCTCCGCGATCGCCGGCGCCTGCCTGCTGACCGGCGCCGATGTGCTCGGCCGCATCGTGGCCCGCCCGACCGAGCTGGACGTCGGCATCCTCACCGCGCTCATCGGGGCCCCGTTCTTCATCGCGATCGTCCGCCGGCAGAAGGTGCGCGAACTGTGACCGCCGTCGTCTCGCCACCGCGCTCGACCGTCGACACCGTCGCCCGCGGGCGGGTCCGCCGTGCCTCTCGCCGGCGGCTGGTGATCACCGTGCTGACGCTCGCCGTCGTCGTCGCCTTCGCGGTGACGCTGATGGTGGGGCGGACCTTCTACCCGCCGGGGGACGTGCTCCGCGTCGTCCTGGGCTCCGACGTGCCCGGGGCGTCGTTCACGGTCGGGCGGCTGCGGCTGCCGCGCGCCGTCCTGGCGGTGGTGGCCGGGCTCAGCTTCGGCCTGGCCGGCGTCACGTTCCAGACCATGCTGCGCAATCCGCTGGCCAGCCCCGACGTCATCGGCATCACCTCCGGTGCGAGCGCCGCGGCGGCGTTCGCCATCGTGGTGCTCGGCTGGTCGGGCACGGCGGTGTCGGTCACCGCGATCGTGGCGGCGCTCGGGGTGGCGCTGCTGATCTACACGCTGGCGTTCAAGGACGGCGTCGCCGGGACGCGGCTGATCCTCATCGGCATCGGCGTCGCCGCCATGTGCAAGAGCATCACCTCCTACGTGCTGTCGAAGGCCGGTGCCTGGGACTTCGCGGAGGCGCTGCGCTGGCTGACCGGCAGCCTCAACGGCAGCACCTGGGAGGCCACCGTGCCGACCCTGCTCGCGCTGCTGGTGTTCGGGCCGGTCCTGCTGGGGCAGACCCGGAACCTCTCCGCGCTGCAGCTCGGAGACGACACCGCCGCCGCGCTGGGGGTCCGGGTCGAGCGCACCCGGGTCATCGCGATCGTCGCCGCGGTGGGCCTGATCGCCTTCGCCACCGCCGCCTGTGGTCCGATCGCCTTCGTGTCGTTCCTGGCGGGTCCGATCGCGGCCCGGCTCGTGGGGCCGAACGGCTCGCTGCTGGTGCCGGCCGCGCTGGTGGGGGCGCTGCTGGTGCTCGTGGCGGACCTGTGCGGCCAGTACGCGTTCGGCACCCGTTACCCGGTCGGCGTGATCACCGGGGTGCTCGGAGCGCCGTACCTCATCTACCTGATCATCCGCAGCAACCGCACCGGAGGCTCCCTGTGACCGCCACCCACTCGCTGGCAGCCGAGGACCTCACGCTCGCCTACGGCGATCGCACCGTGATCGAGGGGCTGGACCTGCTCGTGCCCCCGGGGCGGATCACCGCGGTCGTCGGCGCCAACGCCTGTGGGAAGTCGACGCTGCTGCGGTCGATGTCGCGGCTGCTGGCCCCGCGCAGCGGGCGGGTGCTGCTCGACGGCAAGGCGGTGCACCGGCTACCGGCCAAGGAGCTGGCCCGCACGCTGGGCCTGCTGCCGCAGTCGCCGATCGCACCGGAGGGGATCACGGTCGCCGACCTCGTCGGCCGGGGGCGGCACCCGCACCAGCGCGTGTTCTCCCGGTGGAGCAAGGAGGACGACGCCGCGGTCGCGGCCGCCCTGGACGCCACGGAGACGACGCCGCTGGCCGACCGGGCGGTGGACGAGCTCTCCGGCGGGCAGCGCCAGCGGGTCTGGATCGCGATGGCGCTGGCCCAGCAGACCGACGTGCTGCTGCTGGACGAGCCGACCACGTTCCTCGACGTGGCCCACCAGATTGAGGTCCTCGACCTGCTGACCGACCTGAACCGGTCCCGCGGGACGACGATCGTGATGGTGCTGCACGACCTGAACCTCGCCGCCCGGTACGCCGACCACCTGGTCGCGCTCTCCGGCGGCCGCATCCACTCCGCCGGGGAGCCGGCGGACGTGCTCACCGAGGAGTGCGTGCGGGCGGTGTTCGGGCTCGACAGCCAGGTGATCGTGGACCCCACCTCAGGCAAGCCGCTGATGCTGCCGATGGGCCGCCACCACACCGCCCCGCGCGCCGACGTCCTGCAGGGCACCCCCGGCAGCTGAGCCGCCGGGAGGGAGCGGAGCGCCCGTCAGCCGAAGACGGTCACGGGTGCGGGGAGCTCCCGATGCCGGTCCGCCCCGGTGACGGGGGCCATGTCGGCTCAGCTGGGGCGTGTGCCACTTCGTCCGAGATGTCTGGAGTGTCAGAGCGCTCGCGAGGGGGGCGAACCCAGGCCGCCGAGCGTTCGATCGTCCAGCGAGGGCAGGCCCCCGACGCCACGAACGCAAGGCAGGACACCACACCTGACTGATATAAGTGGAAACCGGTACGCTCCCGGATCATGCACGCGTTCGATGTCCTCGGCGACCCTCGACGCCGGCGCATTCTGGAGCTGCTCGCCGACGGCGAGCAGACCTCTGGCGCGATCACCGACGTGCTCCGGGCTGAGTTCGCGATCTCCCAGCCGGCTGTCTCACAGCACCTGCGCGTGCTGCGTGACAGCGGGTTCACCTCGGTTCGAGCCGAGGGCGCTCGCCGGTTCTACACCGTCGAACCCGCGGCGCTGAGCGAGGTCGACGCATGGCTGGACCGCTTTCGCCGGTTCTGGGATCAACGCCTCGACGCCCTGGGGACCGAGCTGGCCCGGGGCAAGCGTGCAGCTCGGCCTGCGACTGGTGGGGAGCCCACACGACCGGCCGCATCCGGCACCGATGCGGACCAGATCGATCCATCAGCGAGGGGAGCGTGACATGAAGGACGTACTGGACGAACTGGCTGCCGCGCGCCGGGCAATGGGCAAAGGCAGCGTGTCCGCCGGCGACGCGTACACCATCGAGGTGCGGCGTCGATACGAAGCGCAGATCGACGACGTCTGGGATGCCCTCACCAACCCCGAGCGGCTGCGTCGCTGGTTGAGACCGGTCACCGGGGACCTGCGGCTCGGTGGGGAGTTCGAGCTGGACGGTGGTGAGCGCGGTGAGATCCTCCGGTGCGAGCCGCCGCGTCTGCTGAAGGTGTCCTGGCTCTACGGGCCCGACGCCGACGCTTGGCCCGGCACGAGTGAAGTGGAAGTGCGCCTGGTCCCGGGCCCGACCGGCGACACCGCATTCGAACTGACCCACGCAGCGGTCGTCGAGGAGCCCCTCTTCCCGACCTACGGCCCCGGTGCCGGCGGCGTTGGCTGGGACCTGGCTCTCCTCGCCCTGGCCCAGCTGTTGGCCGATGGAGAGGCCGCCGCCCACGAGGAGGTCCAGAAGTCGCCTGAGGGGCAGGAGTTCATCCGGCGCAGCGCCGCTGCCTGGGGACAGGCTCACCTGGCCGCCGGTGGCGAGCCGGAGCACGTCGCGGCCGCAGTCGAGGCCACCACCGAGTTCTACGCACCCGACCCGACCTGACATCCCCGCTGCGGTGGGCTGACCAGCATCCCTGGTGCTCGAACCGGCGATGAGGATCGTCGATCGAGACGGACCCAGACCTCTCCGTCGAGGAGCAGGACGAACAGCGCAGCAGCATGTCTTCCCACACCTGAGGAGTGCACGCCATGAAGCACACCAACTCGATCGAGATCGCCCTGCCGCGGGAGGGCGTGGCCCAGCTGCTCTCCGACCCGGCACACTTCCCGAAGTGGCTGCGGGGACTGGTGCTGCACGAGCCGCTGAGTGGGACACACGGGCAGCTCGGGACCACGTCGCGGGTCGTGATGCAGTCGGGTCAACGGGAGATCGAACTCACCGAGACGATCACACGCCGGGAGCCGGCAGACCTGCGGGGGATCCCCGAAGGGATCGTCGTTCACTTCCACCGCGAGATCGTCGGCGCGGGCATGCGGAGCGTCGTGCGCGACCGGCTGACCGAAGCCGATCCAGAGACGACGCTGTGGGAGAGCGAGAGCGAGTACCGGTTCAGCGGTCTGCTGATGCGACTGGTGGGGCTTCTCATGCCCAGTTCTTTCCGCAAGCAGTCGCAACAGCACATGCAGGACTTCAAGGAGTTCGCCGAACAGGGGAAGGACGTCCGCGACGGGCAGGACTGATCTGCCGCAATCAGCACGAAGACCTTCGACGGCGATCGGGAGCTGCTCGGCGCGCCCGGTCACGGGATCTAGTACCTGCGTGCTCCCTGGTGGTGGGGCGGGTGGGGCTCGAACCCACGACCCAGGGATTATGAGGTATCTCAGGGCCCTTCGCTGACCTGCATGATCATCTGTAGTTGCCGCCTGACCTGCGGTTTCATGCTTGGCGGCCGATGGTCGTCGATGGTCCGAAACGGCCCTTTTGTGGGCACCGTGTGGGCACGGTGTGGGCACGGCGGGTACGCATACGAGGCAGGGGTACCCGTGCGGCACGCATCGCGGCGGGAGCGGTCGGGTCGCTCCGGCGGTGTGCTGCCTGCGCGGCTTGGCGCCCGTGTTGGGGACGCCTACACTGAGCATTGCCTGTCGCGCTGAGCTTCAGGAAGTGGGCCCGGCTCCTCTCCGGACGGTGAGCGGCCGGGCTTTGCGCCGTCTACGGCGGCGACACGTCCTCGGCCGCGGTGATATTCGCGACGCGCGCTCGCCAGGTGCCTCCGGCGGAATGACTCCAGGCCAAGGCGTCGGCGACCCACAGAAACGGGTCGCCGTGCAGCGGCAGGTGCACGTAGCGAAACGGTTGGGGTCGGGCGAGGCGGCGGAGTTCCTCGATGAGCACCTGACGGTCGCGCTGATCGCGCCGGCCCGCCGCTACTGGTCCGGCTTGCTCCGTTGGGTCCTTCGCTGAGCCTTCACTTCGTACATCCGCTCATCGGCCTTCGACACGACGGTGTGGAGGTCCACGTCATCGTCAGGCCAGACGGCGACTCCGTGACTGAACGCTGGTACCCCGGACGTAGCTGCAAGTTCCGCGAGGATATCCGCGAGGCTGCCTGCCTCGGAGGGCAACATCGCCGAGAATTCGTCGCCGCCGTACCGATAGCTGGCACCTCCTCGACCGTTCACGGCGATCTCGAGCCGTTGTCCGAACTCCCGCAGCACCTTGTCCCCGGCGGGGTGCCCCTGTGAATTGTTGATGGCCTTGAGCCCGTCGAGGTCAATGCTCGCGTACGCCAAGGGTTGAGCCAGGGTCAACGCGGCCTTGGCATCGCGCTCCCACCCGGCGCGATTCCGCAACCCCGTCAACTCGTCCTGCTCGGCCTTGTCTCGCCACGCTTCCACGGCGACACGTGCTGCCGCGGCAGAGAGAACGGTATGGACACGGGCCGCACGTCGATGGTCAGCACCCTCTTGTCGCGCTAGGACCTGCATCAGTAGTCCAATTTGTAGCTGCAGGACCTCACCACTGGCGTGCCAATCGCCAGCGGCAAGACCTGCGGCAAGGGCGCTGAGCACGACATCTGGAGAGCCCCCTGTGCCGAGCGCGCGGGCGAGCGACTCCTTGACCAGCGCCAAGGAGTCGGGGACAGGCAGGTTCGCGAGCACGTCATGCGCCCTACACGCGGCCTGCCAGTCGGCCAACACGAGCTGGGCCAGCTGTGCGTCAGTCACGCGATGTTCCTCGGCCATGTCTCGACGGCGGCGCTAGCCAGGGCGGCCTGCCGCTCGTTCACGCCGTGGTGCAGCCATTCGTCAGCATCGCGGGCGTACTGCCGGACAAGCCCAAGCCGCTTCTCCACAGAGTTCCGGATCTCACCTGTATCGGCCTTCGGAACCAGGAGGTAGTTGCCAATCCTCTTATCTAGCGGATCGTCTTCGTCGAGACTAAGGAGGGGTTCGTATTCTGGGCGAGTGAGGACGGGCAAGGCGACAAAGTCGCGTTCGTCCGTCGCCGGGACCGCCGCCCCGTCGCCAAGTGCGCGAAGAAGATAGCGCAGCATTCCAGACTTGTGTATGCGCCGGACCGCAAACTGGGCCTGGAAGTCAATGTCGGTGGGAATGATTGGCTCGAGACTTGCCATAACCTCCTGTGCGCTGCTGATCCTGCCCGCAGACAGCATGACGGCCGCTTCCGCATAATAGCGCTCAGTCGTGCCGCCACCGATGCCACCGACGATCAACCCCCGCACCGACCAGGAGATGAGGCCGTGAAGCACTCTCTTCAACTCGTTCGGTGAGAGGTGCTTCATTGCCGCCAGCAGGAGAGGGCGGTGTTGTTCTAACCCGAGGTCTAGAAGCACGCGCACGGCCTCGCTGAGCGCGACGTCTTGTCGACTCCAATACTCGTTCTCCGGATTGAGGATGGCGGCGAAGAGTGGTGCGGCGTCGGAGATGCTCTCGATTGCCTGCGCGGCAGATGTCTCCGTCGTGACGTTGTTTCGGATGCGGCGGTACAGGTCTCGCTCTCGAGTGGCCCCATTTGTGGAACTCCACCACTGGCGTAGAAAGGTCGTGAACTCGAAGGAGGAAGCCCCGTTGTCGAAGTGGCTGGTTGCGCGGACCCAGCGATCCTCAACCTGGTCGATGCGTTCGCGAGCCAATCCGAATAAGTAGTTCTTGACGAGATCCGCAACCGTTAAAGCAAGACCGCGGTCGTTTAGAGTCTCGAAGATCATAAATGCGTCGGCGTCATCACGTACGCTGACAACAATTACTCGGGTTCGAACGTCGAGCATCTGTATCCAGGCGATCAGGCGTTGCCGCCAGTAAGGTCCGGCCGCTCCAACGTCGTCGCGGAGCGCAGATCTCAGCAGGTTGTAGCAGTCGACGATCCGTTGGTTGCTGTCGAGAAGCCCGGGAGAGGGCGGCTCGCGGTTCACTACTACTGTGAGATATGCGTCGCGATCAACGTGGTTCAGCAGGATGCGAGGCTCTGTTCGTTGAGTGACAAGCGATGTACTACTGACGTATTGGGATGCAACCTGCGCCGCTGAGACTTCGTCCCCACGCTCCTGAAATACATCTCGAATGGCGGCGAGCAGCATGCTGGTAGTCGCGAGCCGTTGCTGACCGTCTATGACGGTGCTGCGGCCCTCGGAGCCCAGCGTCAGGACAACCGTTCCCAGGAAATACACAGGCTGCTCCGCTACTAGCGCGGCCCTCAGGTCATGCCAATACGCCAGCACCTCATCGCGCGTCCACGAGTACGAGCGCTGATAAGGCGGAACCTCGAGCTGCCGGTCGCGCAGCAAGTGAGCGACCCCCATGAAGGCCGTCTCAATGCCGGCGACGTCTGGTGCAACTGACAAGACTCATGCTCCTTCTGGCTGCCGACATACCGTCGTCGGGCCGTGGTCCACTGTGTCCACTGTGTCCACTGAAACGTACGACACCTCGCGCGGTACGAGTGTCAGCAACGTCAGTGCCGACCGACCCATTACCCAATCACCGCTTGAGCGGCATCCCCATAGCTGCTGCCGTAGCAGCGTGGGAGCCTGACAAGGGCCACCGAAGGTGGGCTCCCCGACATCATCGGGGCATGATCCGCTGACCTACGAGGACTGCCCTAGTGCGGCCCTGACCAGTGCTTATAGGTGACGGAAGCGGTGGGCTGACGATAGCTCGTTGTGGGCGTCTTGCGGACTGTCTGCGGACTCTGTGCGGACTGGCCCGCCGGATCATCGCTCCGAGAAGTGGCCCCGACGGTCTTGAGACGCCGCTCCCCACACGGTCAGCGTGCCGGCTCCCTTGGTCGCCGGAAGGGCGCTTCGCGTCCCTACGGGATCGGCCTGCGGCCGACCCTTCCCCCGACCGGCGGCAGCCGGATGGGGCGGGTTATGGGCAGCGTCGGGGGGTGTGTACGACGAGACATGCCGGTCCGGTTATCACGTAGATGGTGGTGGGGCTTCGCCGTGGTGGTGTTGTGGGCGGGGTGCGGCAGGTCGACGCAGCCTGCAGCAGGGCCACGGCGTCCCCAGCACCGGCGTCGGTCACTCGGACCGGCGCCGCATCGGGCATGCCGGCTGGGGAGGTCATGAGGCTTGGTCCTGCTCGGCGCGCAGCCGGTCGGTGAGCTCGACGGTGCCGAGGTACCACCAGAAAACCCAGTTCAGAAACGCCTCGCCGTAGTCGCCCTGCTGACCAGGGCGGCGGTGCCGCAGGTCAAACTCGTTGGCGATCTGGAACAGCGCGCCCTCGTCCTTACGAGGCAACTTGTCCTTAAGCAGCGCTCGCCGGTGCTCGAGCACCCGGGCCAGGGCGACGACCGCGCTGCGCTTGTCCTCCCTGGTGGCGCCGCGGGCTCGGAACAGCGCCACGGCGTGCTCGACCTCGCTGCGGTCGGTGGCGTCGGGCGTGGTCAGCGCCTGCTCCAGTAGCTCGTCGCGCGGATCGCCGGTGGCTTGCACCAGCAGACCGGCGTCCGGACCGGAGTCGGCCAGCCGCAGGTTCACCTCCGATCGGGCGAGGAGCTCGTTGACGCGCCAGCGGTAAACCGCCTGCCCGGGACGGCGAGCGAACTCGTCGTAGTCCCACTCGTTCGCATAGTCGTGCCAGCGCCGCCGCCGCGGTCGCGCGACCACCTCATCGAGCGCCTCGACGAGATCGAAGAAGAGGTCGTCGTCCCAGGTCAGCTCGACGTCAGCGGGCTCCCCAAGCCGGCCCAGCGGCCAGAGCTCGCCATCGATCTCGAGCGCCTCGGACAGCCAGCGCTGGCCTTCTCGGTCAGGATCGTCGGCGTCGTCGGTACACGAGCTGCCGAAGGCGTCCTCGAAGTAGCCGCAGGTGTTGAGCTCGTCCATCATCACCGTGAACGCCACCCGCAAGGTGGCCGGGCGCAGTGGTGCCGGGGGCTCCGGCGGCCGATGGCGCTGCGAGTAGTAGCGCTTGGGCCGGTATCGGGGCAGCGCCTCGGCGTCGCGGATCAGCTCGGCGACCAGCTCCACGGCCGGATCGACGGCGCGGTTGCTTCTGACGACGTCGAGCTGGCCTTGCTGGGCGGCGCGGATGTTCTCTAGTGCCGCCGCGACGGCCGTCATTGTCTTGGCGCGGTGGTACTCGACGAACAGCCGGTAGCCGCGGTCGCCGTGGAAGGCCTCGGCCAGCAGCCAGCCCAGAGTGTCCTCATCGTCCTGCCCGGCCTCGAGCAGCGCGATGGCCTCGGCGGCGAACAGGGCTGGCGGCCAGACCAGCTGCAGCTCGGAGCGCTCCACGGGCACCGCGTCACGGTAGCCAGTGCACGGGGTTCCCTGCGTTATCCCGCCTGATGCGAGGACCGATGTCGACATGGGCGTCAGCGCCCAACCGGAGGCATGCTTGGCGGATGTCCGACCTGGAGCCTGCTGCTGACGCTCCGGACGAGGCGGGAGACCTGGTACCGCTCGCGGCGGCCTTGGACCGTGCGTCGCGGGAGCGGTCCAAGTACCTGATGGCGCTGGAGGCCCGGGAGGCCCTCGGGTTGTCGCTGCTCGACGAACTGCCTGACGACTTGCCCTGCGCGGAGCGGGCGACGGTATGGGCGCTGGAGTACCACGTTGAGACGGTCGACGCGCAGGGCCGACGCCGAGTGCGGCTCGCGCCGACGCACGAGCATGACGAGGGAGCCGACCCGCCGGCGCCAGCTGACGTGCCGGAGCCCGTCGCCGAGGTGTGGCGGGCCCTGCTCAGTCTGGTGACACAGCCACCGGCGCGGGCCCGTCTGCACCACCTGCTGTTCGAACGTGGCGGACCGGCCCGACGGGAGCACGCCCAGTCCGCCGCGGCGGCGTACATCGCCTCGGCGCAGGACTGGGAACGGGGCCTGGACGCCGTGCAGGATCTGACCGCCGCCACCAGACTCGCCCGGGCGACCGGGGACCGAGACCTCACGGCCGAGTCGCTGACCGGGATGTGCACCCTCGTGGCGCGTCGCCTGGAGGAGGACGACCCGCCTGCCGGGATCGTCACACGGGGGCTCCGGCACCTGGTGGGTGAACCGGACTGCCCACCAGAGGTCGACGAGCTGCTGGAACGGGCGGCCGCGGCCTGGCCCGACGCCAACCGTAAGGACGGCGCGCTGGTGCTGATGCTGGAGCGCTGCTCGGACGACGAGGCCCGCAGGCAGGTATGGCGACGACGGGTCGCGGCGTTCACCGAGGAGGCGGCGGCCGCCTCGTCCGGGATTCTACGTGCGGTGCGGCTCCAGCAGGCTCTGGGTCTCGCGGAGGCGTCCGGTGACAAGGAGCTCCGGCAAGACGCCGCCGCCGCACTCCAGACGGTCCGGCACGACGACCTCGGGCTCATGTCGTTCACCGCCACGTCGCGCCGCTACGAGGAGGAGTTCGAGCGGCAGGTCACGGCGCTGTCCGTCGGCGACTCCTGGCAGCAGGCGCTCATCACGTTCGCCCTCGCTTCGCCGCTCAGCGGCGACACCGAGCGCAACCGCGAGCTGGTCAGGCGCCGCCACGCCGAGCACCCCCTCAGCGCACTCTTCCCCACCCAGCTCCTCGGTCCGGACGGCCTGCCCGCCTACACCGGCACCAGCGAGGAGGACCGGTTTGACCTGGATCTGGTCCAGTGGGAGACCGACCTCATCGGACAGTGGCTCCCAGTCCTCGCCGCCGCCCTCCACGAAATCCCTCGCGTGCATGGGCTCCCAGACCTGCAGGACATCACTAAGTTTCTTGCCGAGTGGCCCGCCGTCGACGGCCCCCTTGCGCCCGCACTGGCCAGAGCGCTGCTGCGCTACTGGGCCGGCGACAGCGAGGGCGCCGCCTACACCGTCCTGCCGAGGATCGAGTCGGTCGTCCGGGGTCTGGTCCTGGCGACCGCCCGCGGCGTGTACCGGCTGCAACGCGAGCACAAGCCCGGCCAGTACGCCGGGCTCGGGCAGCTCCTGCCAATCTTGCACGAGGAGTACGACCTGAAGGAGTCCCAGACCCGCTTCCTGTCCGCCTTGCTTCGTCACCCGGCCGGGCTCAACCTGCGCAACCAGATGCTGCACGGCTTCATCGGCGACCCCGGCCCTGGGCTCGCCGCCACGCTGCTGCACGCCGCCTTGTCTCTATGCGTCATTGCCCGCCCCAAGCCGCAGGCGGACGAGGCCCGCTGATTGAACGGTCATGCTGCTCGAGGGGCTCAGTCACGAGCCGTCACTCAGGGCCTGATTGCCAAGACGATCGACCTGATCATCGCGATCGCGCCCCGCTTCGCCGGAGCACCGACTGAGCCACCGAGGCTGACTACGGTCCCATCAGCGTCGCCGGGACAACTCCGTGGCCGCGCGTCGGTCGAAATTGGTCCGACTTCGTCCTCCGCCGACCCCGGCAGGCGCTCCAGCGGAGCGGGTCGGACAGGCGGTAGGACGCCGGTGATCGTCGCCGGCAGAGCCCCGAGGGTCATGGGGTGGGCTCCGCGTCGGAGCGCTCGTCTCCCTGTTCGGCGGGCTGGTTGACCGCGGTCGGGAGGAGCCTGGCGGTTAACTCCTCGTGGCGGCGGAGGCGATCCGCGTAGGCATCGGCGCGCTTCTGGTCGACCTGAGGGCCGTCGTAGACGGCCACCTTCGTCATCTGCTGGGGGACCGCCAACTTGTGGAGGTCCTTCGAGATCTTCTCTAGGTGTCCCACGGCCTGGTGAACGCCCTTCTCGACCATCCACTGACGCGACGTGAAGACGCCCCAGTCCAACACCGAAGGAGTGGTGTGGACCTCGTCAAACGAGTCGGTGTAGGTGATCGACACATCGTGCCGGGTCGGGAGGTGGTCGTACCTCTCCTCGCTCCGCTCCCGCCCCTGGTCCCAGAACGTGCGCCACTCCTGGCCCGGAGCCAAGAACGGGATGGTCCCTGGGAGCTTCACCTCCTGAGCTCTGTCCTCCTGGTCAGTGCGGACAAGCGGAGGTGTGCAGGAGATGATGACGTCCCGTGCGCCGGTGGTGCCGAGGTTCTGGATCACGACCTCGATGAACTCCGGCATGGCCTGGTTGGGCACGGCGGACATCACGACGTAGGGCTGGGCCTGCTCGCGGCGCAGCGTTCGCGCCTCTTCCAGCTGGTCGCTGGCCACGGTCAGCTGGCCGCTGGCGACGGTCAGCGAACGGCGGAGGCCGTCCAGCTGCCCCTTGGCGTAGTACGCCGCGATGAGGGCGACGAGCAGGGTGAGCCCCCCGAAGATCGCAGCGCCAAGGGCGCTCCAGGCGGAGAGGACGTCGGTCCACGGGATCGGGTCACTCGCCGGATCGGTCGGAACCACGTCCGTTGTCGCCATGCCCGGAGAGTAGGACGAGGGTCCGACAGCAAGAACCCGTAGATACGTCCTTAATCTGCCGGTGTCGTCTCGCCGTCCGACTCCAGTGAAGTCGTCGAACATGTCGTCAGGAATCGACCCGGTGCCCAACGCCACGTCCAGGATTTCCTGCACCCTCTCGGGGACGATCTCGCCGTCCACGTAGGCGTACCGAGCTCACTTGACCTCCCGCGCCAGTGCGTCCTGGAAGTAGTCATCGAGGCGGGCAGTCACCGCTGGCGAGCCGCTCAGTTGGTCGAGCTGCTGCAGTGCGGAGACGGCTTTGAGGTCGTCCTGATGCTGGGCAGAGGTCACTTGCTCCGGCGACGCGGTCGGGACTCACCCGAAGACCCGCAGCGCGGTGTCAAATGCCTCCCTCGAGGCCATCGGTGAGCCGACGCTTTGTCTGCAGGGCATCGAGGCGCTCGGCGGCGAACTTCTCCGCTCGAGCACGGAGGCGCTCCAGTGCCTCCTCCACCACAGGGCGCAACAGTGCCAACTCGCTGTCGATCTGGTCGGCGCGCTTGCTGGCCCAGTCTTTGATCTGCTCCGGGTCGACATCGGCCGCGAAGTCCTGCTTCATCTCGATCAGGGTCTTGGCCGAGTCGAAGCGGCCTGGGCCGACCAGTTTGCCGGGGATGACCGGGTGCTGGCCGCCCGTGCGGACCGGCATCTCGAGGAACTGCCAGTTGCCGCTGAACGGGATGCGGCAGGTGACGTGAGCTCGGCCGGACTGCACTGACATGGGGAAGGTGGTCTTTGACCGATCGAGCGCGGGGAACTGGACGTTCACCTGGGGGTCGATGATCGCTGTTGGGGAGGCTAGTTCTGCCTCTGATGCCAGGTTCAGCAGCCGTTCGAGTGTCGTCCACCTGCTCTCGATGAATTTCGCCAGCTCGACGCCGTGGAACAGTTCTTCCGTCACCATCGTCACAGCCTGGCACGGCGGATCGGGCCTGGTACGGAGCGGATGGCCGATGCGTCCGGTCGGACGCGGTGGATCACGATCTCCGGCCGGAGGACCCGACCCGTTCGCTGAGCAGAGTGCCAGGGACGGCGCGCGCAGGCAGAGGGCGAGCGCATGCACGCGGCGGGGGTGAAGCCGGCCGAGCTAGCTTCGGCGCTCGGCGTGGGACGCGCGACCGCCTACCGGCACCTGGGCGAGCGCTCCAACAGCACCGCCAAAGGTGTCCGGTGGCGCCCAGCCTTCCCGTCGGGGCCGGCTTTGCTTGCTTCCACCGGCTGCATGCCGGCGACGAGGCTCGGGCGCAGGCGGCTGCTCAGCTTGCGAAAAAGTTTGGTCGAGGGCGCGACGTTGACCGCGGTCGGCTCATACGGTCCCCGCGACACATCCCCCAAACGTGGAGACCGCCATGAACAGCACCGCCGGTGCGACGCCGAACGACCCCTACCTGTCCGTCGAGACCGATACATGGCAGCACGACCTGGACCGCCGTATCCCGACCTCCGGCATCACCACGACGACCCACGCCCAGAGGCCGGGGTCTCCCGGTATCACCGTGTGCAAGCAGCAGCCATCGACCGGGCAGGACGCCACCCGGTACCCGGTGCACCGGGTCGCCGGCGCCGGGGAGTGCCCGGACTGCGTCCGACTGGCCGGCTGACGAGCCACCTATGTGACGCCGGCCGGAAGGTCAGCATTCCGCGCGGAGTTGCCTCGAGTCGTCGATCCACTGGCGCCGGGTCTCGATCTTCTGGCCGCAAGGACGCCGGAGCGATGCGCACGTGGGCCCCGGGAGAACGGCCACGAGGTGTCCGAACGAGGTGCGGCGATCCCGCTGAACTACCTGACCGCCACTTCGCGCTGCACCGCCGGGCCCGCCTGCTCGCCGGGGCGCCGCCGGCGGCCTGGGCACCGCCGCCTGCCAGCTCGCCGCGGCGCACGGGGCGCCGGTGCTCGCCGTCGCGTCCAGCGGGGCCAAGGCCGAGGTCGCCCAGGCGGCGGGGGCGCACGGGACCCTCCCGGTCGAGGGTTTCCTGGGCGCCGCACGCGAACTGACCGGCGGGAGGGGGGTGGACGTCATCGTGGACCCAGTCGGCGGCGACCGCTTCACCGACTCTCTGCGGTCACTGGCCACCGAGGCCCGGGTCGTGGTCCTGGGCTTCGCCGGCCGGCAGATCCCCACCGTGAAGGTCAACCGGCTGCTGCTGACCGACACCACCGTGCTGGGTGCCGCCTTGGAGGAGTTCTGGCAGAACCACCCCGGGTACGTCGGGCAGCAGTGGCGCGAACTGCTGCCGCTCATCGAGTCTGGTGTCGTCGACCCCCCGATCAGCGGCGTGTACCCAGTATCGCAGTCGACGGCTGCAAAAAACTATCAACTGCATGCACACCCGTCGCCCCGTCTGCGCCTTAGTGAGACTGTACGAGGGCCGATATAAGCTGTGAAAGAATGCGGCACGCATGCTACCAATAGAGGTAGTCCGGGCCCCGCCTCGCGGGGCCCATCGTCGTTTCTAGGGGTGACGTGTTGGTCATTGTCGAATGGCGTTGGAAATGCATGGCGGGATAAAGGTGTACGCCGGTCCGCCGGCGGCCGCCCGGGCGTACCTGGAGGCCGACCGCGGCCGCGCTGATGACTACTACCTGGCCGAGGGCACCGGCCTGGCCCGCCGCTTCACGGCCACCGCCGGGCGGCTGGAGGAGCTCTTACCGCTCACCGGCGACGGCTACGAGAGGTGGGTTGCCGGGCGGGACCCGGACACCGGCGCGCCGCGCGGGCGGCTGCGTACCGACGAGCGGGCCGTACGGTTCGTCGAGGCTGTGGTCAACGGCCCGAAGTCCTGGTCCCTGGCCGCCGCGGTGCACCCGGACGTCGCCGCCGCCTACGACGCCGCCCAAGACCGCGCAGCGGTCGAGATCATCAGCTGGCTCTCCGGGCATGCCACCACGCGGGTCGGCCCGCGCGGTGGGCAGGTGCAGGTGCCGCTCGACGTCCTGGAGGCGGTGGCGGTGCGGCACTACACCTCCCGCGCCGGAGATCCGCACCGGCATCTTCACCTGCAACTCAACGCACGAGTGTTCGCCGCCGAACAATGGCGCGGGCTGCACACCGTCGGCGTCCGCGACTTCCTCGCCGCGATCAACGGAATCGGGCACGCCGCGGTCGCCTGCGACCCGCAATTCCGCGCCGCGCTGGCCGCCCACCGCTACACCCTGAATGCGACTGGAGAAATACTGGAGTTCGCCAGGTATGTCGGTCCGTTCAGCGCGCGGGCGGCGCAGATCGGGCGCAATCTCGATCGCTACGAACGCGACTGGATGGCCGCGCACCCCGGCGAATTCCCGGGGCCGGCTCTGCGGCGGGCGTGGGACGCCCGCGCATGGGCCGACGGCCGCCCGGACAAGGTCACGCCGCGTTCGGGGGCCGACCTCACCGTGCGCTGGCGGGGTGAGCTGGCCGCCCTCGGCTACCGCGATCCCGACCGACCGGTCCAGTTGCGGCCCACCCCGGTCGGTGTCTTGGACCGCGACCGCGCCGCCGACCAGATCCTCACCCGGCTGGCTGCCGGCCGCTCGGCCTGGAACGCCGCCGACCTGCGCGGCGAGGCCGAACGGCTGATTGCCGCCGCGGCCGTCGTCGCCGAGGCCGCGGTCCGTAACGAGTTGGCCGAGGACCTCACTGCCCGCGCTCTGGCCCGCTGCCTTCCGCTGCTGGCGCGCGACGGGGTGCCCGAGCACGTCCGGGCCTGGACCTCTCCGGCGGTGCTGGAGGTCGAGGCCGACATGGTCGCCCGCCTCGCCGCCCGCGGCACCCACCACGGTGCACTTGCCGACCTGCGACCGGACTGGGTCGCCGGTATGGAGCGGCTGGACCCCGGACAGGCCGCTACCGCGGCCGCGCTCGCCGGGAACCGGCCGCTGGTGGTGGTGGAGGGCGCGGCCGGCGCGGGCAAGACCACCACCCTGGCCGCGGCCCGACGACGACTGGAGGACCAGGGGCGGCGGCTGACGGTGGTCACCCCCACCCTGAAGGCGGCCAGGGTCGCCGCCGCCGAGGTCGGCGCCACCGCCGGCTCGGCGGCCTGGCTGGCCTTCCAGCACGGCTGGCGCTGGACCGACGACGGCGCCTGGACCAGGTTGACCCCCGGTGAGGCCGACCCGGCCACCGGCCAGCTCTATGCCGGACCTGGGAAGAACGCGCGGCTGCGGCCGGGGGACATCCTGGTCGTCGACGAGGCCGGGATGCTCGACCAGGACACCGCCCGAGCCCTGCTGGTCGTCGCCGACGAGCACGACGTCCGGGTGACCCTGCTCGGTGATCGTCACCAGATCGCCGCCGTCGGCCGCGGCGGGGTACTGGACCTCGCCGTGCGCCGGGTCGAACCGGCCGCGCACGTCACCCTCTACCGGGTACACCGCTTCACCCGCACCGACCAGGCCGGGCAGACGGTGCCCGACACTGAGTACGCCGACCTGACCCTGGCCATGCGCGACGGCGCGGATCCCGACGGGGCGTTCGACGCGCTGGCCGCCCGCGGCTATGTCCGCCTGCACGCCGACGCCGCTGCGCTGCGGGAGGCGCTGGCCGCCCTGGCCGCAGAGCTTCACCGCCGAGGCGAGCAGACAGCGATCGTGGTGGACACCCGCGAGCAGGCCGCCGAGCTGGGCGCCGCGATCCGGGAGCGGCTGGTCGCCGACGGCCGGGTCGAAGACACGCGGGTCGCGGTCACTGGGGCGGGGCAGCGGATCGGTGCCGGGGACCGGATCGCCACCCGCCGCAACGACCGAGTACTGGGCGTGGCCAACCGGAATGTCTGGACCGTCACCGCCGTCGGTTCGTCCGGGGCGCTGGCCGTCGTCCCGGCCGATGTCACCCCGACCCGCGCCGTTCCGGCCGATGTCACCCCGGGTGTCACCCCGGCCGGAGCGGGGGAGCGGGTGCTGCCCGCCGGCTACGTCACCGCCCACGTCGAGCTGGCCTACGCCAGCACCGCGTACGGGGTGCAGGGCGACACGGTCACCACGGCCCATGTGGTGATCGGCGAGCACACCGGCGCCGCGTCAGCCTACGTGGGCATGACCCGCGGCCGCACCGCGAACACCGCGCACCTGGTGGCCGCCGACCTGGCCGAGGCGCGGCAGCAGTGGATAGCGGTGTTCGGCCGCGACCGCGCCGACCTGGGCCCCGGCCACGCCGCGCAGCTCGCCGCCGCCGAAGCCGCCCGCTACGCCCAGCCTCGCCCGCTCGACCAGGTGCTCGCCGAGCTGCGCGAGGCGTGGACGGTCGAGCAGCGCTGCCTGGATCGGCTGGACAGCCTTCAGCCTCAGCACGACACGCTGCGCGCTGTCGTCGCCCTTCAGGCCGCCCAGAAGCTCACCCGGGTGGGCGTGCTCGGCTGCAGTCCGGGCCCTGCCGAGCGGCTGAGCGACGTCGACCGGGGCATCGCGGCCGCCGAACACGAGCTGGCCGGCGCGCGGGAACGCATCGCCGCGCTGTTGGCCAACCCGACCCTGCGCGACCAGCCCGCCGATCGGCTCATCGCAGAACGCAACGCCTGGCGCGCCCGAGACGCCGATCCCTCCCAGTTCCCGGCAGCCCCGCGACCAGCCGCCGTCGACCCCGGCGTACCGCGGCCGGAGTCCGAGCGCCGCGGCCCCTCTCTCACCCGGGGCGGCTCGTCCCCCGGCCTCGGGCGATGAGCAGCGCCCCGGAGAACTGCAGACCAACTGGAGAAACCCGGCAGGATCTTGCGGTCGGCTGTCACCAATGGGCTTCGTTTGGCGCCTTCTACAGGTGACGGGGCCCAGCCCATCCGACCACGACCGGAGCCGACCATGACCGACCATCCCGCCGGCCGCGAACCCGAGCTGCTCACCGTCACCGAAGCGGCCGACCCTCTTCGCGCGCCGGTCGCCACCCTGCGGTACTGGCGACACCTGGGCACCGGCCCCCGCAGCTTCCGCCTCGGCCGCCGCGTCCTGTACCGCACCGACGACCTCCACGCCTGGATCGCGCAACAGCACGCCCAGGCCCTCGACCGTCGATGAGCGGGCGTCGTCCACAGGCGTGCCGGCCTCCCCAGAGACTCGAGACGGCGTTGACCCGGGGAGCCGTCGTGGGCACGGTCGACTGATGGCCGGCAGCATCACCGTGGACGTGCTCAGCGACGGCAGCAAGCGGTACCGGTCGCGGTACCGCGATGCTCGTGGGCGGCAGCACGAGAAGCGATTCGTGCGCAAGGTCGACGCCCAACGATGGCTCGACGAGCAGACGTCGGCGATCGTCACGCAGACCTGGACGGCGCCGGAGCGTGGCCGGGTCACCGTCGATGTCTGGGCAGAGCAGTGGCTCGCCGCGCAGACCGGGCTGAAGCCCAGCACGCTCTACCGCTACCGGTCGCTGCTGCGCGTCCAGATCCTGCCGCGCTGGGGTCGGCACCGGCTGGCCGACGTCACCCATGCCGAGGTCGCCGCGTGGGTGGCCCAACTCGTCGCCGGCGGCCTCGCGCCGGCGACGGTGCGGCAGGCGCACCGTGTCCTCGCACTCGTCCTGATCCTCGCCGTCCGCGACGGGCGCATTCCGCGCAACCCGGCATCCGGTGTGCCGCTGCCCAGGGCCCGGCGCGCCGATCCCCGGTTCCTCACCCGCATCGAGGTGGAGCGGCTGGCGGATGCAGCGGGGGAGTACGGCGACGTCGTCCGCCTGCTGGCGTACACCGGCCTCCGGTTCGGCGAGATGGCCGCCCTACGGGTCCGCCGGGTCGATTTCCTCCGCAAGCGGCTCACCGTCGCCGAGAGCGCCACGGAGGTCGGCGGCACCGTCGAGTACGGAGCGCCCAAGACGCACCAGCAGCGCACCGTGCCGATCCCGAGCATCCTCGTCGAGCCCCTGTCCCGCCGCTGTCAGGGCAAGGGCCCGGACGACCTCGTCCTGACTTCGCCGGGCGGCGCCGTCCTGCGCTCGGGGAACTTCCGGCGGCGGTTCTTCGACCCGGCGGCCATGGCCGCCGGGCTCAAGGACCTCAGCCCGCACGACCTCCGGCACACCGCCGCCAGCCTGCTGGTGGCCAGCGGCGCGAACGTCAAGGCGGTCCAGCGGATGCTCGGTCACGCCTCCGCAGCGATGACCCTCGACGTCTACTCCGGGCTCTTCGACGACGACCTCGGCGCGCTTGCCGATCGCATGGACGCCGCCCACGAGGCGTCCGTAACAAGACGTAACGGTGGGCGGGCAGGAGCAGGTCTGCGTCCTATAGAAAAAGGTGCCACAGCAGGCGTGGTTGGTCGCTCAAATCCGCCCGCTGGACGGGCTCCGCTCAGGAAGGAACGTACTCCCGCACGGCCCTGAGGAACTGGTCAGCCATCGCCCCCGGGTTCGCGGTGAGGTCGACGGTGGCGAACCGAATCCGGTGCCCTTGGATTACGACCTCCTCGTCGAGGTTGCCGTCGACGACGGGGTGGAGCATCAGTCCCTCCGACTTCGGCCCCACCTCGTGGGCGTCCTGGGACATCAGGTAGGCGTAGATCTGGTAGGCGTAGTTGCTCGACAGCGCCTCCTTGCCGAACTGATTCGGCTTGGTCACCGACGTGAACTTGGTGTCGATGACAATCTGTCTTGGTCCCGCTCCTGACGGGTCAGGGTGACGTAGCCGGATGTCGAGCAACATCCCAGGCAGGATGGCTGCGATCCCCGGGGACGCGCGCGTGATGTCCCAATAGAGCCGCTTACCGTGTTGCACGTCCCAGCCCTGGGGAGCCATTCGGTGACGGTAGAAGCCGTACGCCGCATGCTCGAACAGGTGGCGGAGATAGTGGTCGCCGAGGAAGGGGAGGGGCAGCATCTTGGTGCCGGCGTCGGTTGTCGGGATCGTCAGGGTTAGCAGGAGCTCCGCCGCCGCAAGCATCTTTCGGTCACGGGCGAGCAGTCGCTCTCGCTGCATTGCTGACGCTGCGCCGAGCGGCGGACAGGGAGCGCGAACCCCGGCGGCTCCCATCTGGAGGGCTAGGGACCGGTAACGCGGCTGCTGCGGTACTAGCGCGGCCGCCTTTTCGAGCGCTGCCTTCGCGAGACGATTGGCCGGCGTGTCGGTGACGACCTCATCGAAGGTGCAGCTGATCTGACCTCGGCTGAGCAGTTGACGGCGCTCGGTCGCTAGGACGTTGATACGTCCCCGGACTCGCGTGACGGCCCGCGTCGTCCGACTAAAACCGACCGAGAGTCCAGTGTGGAGCCGCACCGTAACCTCGTCGGCCAGGATCCTCGCGACTAGGTCCGGGAGCGTCTCGGGATCGTCCTCAGCGGCGGCGAGGCCGGCGCCATCACTGCGGTAGAGCGATGACGCATAGAGCTGGAGCAACCAAACATTGCGGATGGGGATCTGGAGTGTCACGACCCCAGCAGCTTCTGGCACGCGGTCTCAGCCAGCTCCGGCCGGTCAAACCAGTACTCCTCGAGCAGCGGGCGGACGTCGGTGTCGACTACGCGGCGCCACCACGCGTCCGTGGTCAGTCCGGTCTCGAGGGCGACTGTGGGTGTGAAATAGCTGTGACCAACGCAGTACTGACGTCCGAGGGCGCTGTCCTTCGTGATTGCATCGTTCAACACATCAAGCTGCTCGCTGTACTTCTCGAGTAGCTCGCGGTCGTACCCGAGTCCGCTGACGTGTTCCACCCAGTCCTCGCCGAACAACGGTTTGAGCTCGATGAAGGCGAACCTGCGCCGCAGGGCCATGTCCACGATGGCCAGGGAGCGGTCAGCGACGTTCATGGTCCCGATGAGATAGAGGTTCTTCGGGACGAAGAAGGCCTCCTCGTCGGGGCGAGGGTAGGCGAGGCTCATTGCTTGCTCAGGAGCGCGTTTGTCAGCCTCGATGAGCGTCAGCAGTTCCCCGAACACCTGAGCGGGATTACCTCGGTTGACTTCCTCGATCACGAGGACGTGAAGGTGCTCGGGGTCGGCCCTCGCCTTCGTGCACATGTCTAAGAACGGACCGTCAGACAGTACGAGCCCTGAGTTGCTGGAGGGGCGCCAGCCCCGCACGAAGTCCTCGTAGGTGAGCGACGGGTGGAACTGAAGAACGTGGACCCGCTTGCTGCCGCGCTCGTTGCACAATGCCCACGCCAGTCGGCGTCCCAGCCATGTTTTGCCAGTACCTGGTGGCCCTTGAAGAATGATGTTCTTACGGCTACGGAGTCGCTCGAGCATCGGCTCTAGCTCGGCTGCGGGGACAAAGCAGCCATCGTCGCGGATTGAGTTGACGTCGTACGTCTCGCCGGGCACTCCGACCACTGCGTCGGTCGCGAGCGGCACTGGATCGTCTATCAGTGTGTCCGGGTCCAGCGGCGCCGTGACGGAAGTGAGGTCGTTGTAGGCAGCCTGCGAAAGCTCGGGGAAGGAGTTATACGGCGAGTTGGCGTCGGCCAGCCAGGCCGCGACCGCCTCGGTATTGGCGAGGAACTGCTCTCCGTCGATAGTGGCGTTGAGTGACAGTCTGGCGGCGAGCTCCGGGAACTCTTTCTTGAAGAACGCAGTGTTGGTGGAGTCGTAGGCGGCGAAAGTCTGTGGTCTGATCCAGTAGATGCCCATCGTGAGCTTGCGGGTACCGCCGTGGGCGCATACATCGAACGCTGCGACCAGCCGCTCGCGCGTCTCCTCGTTCGCCTCCGCTGCGTAGTCGACTGCGGCGCGGGCCAGTTCCCACAACGAGGCGACAGCGCGATCGCCACGCTCGATCTCCCAGGGGATGAACCAGGAGTTAAGGTTGTTCACCACTGGCACACCGGCGAAGGAGCGCGGGTACGGAGGGGCCACGTCAAGCGCTTGGCCGTACGCCTCCGCAATGCGCGCACGTGCCTCCTGCTTGATGCCCCGGTTGAAGGAGCCGAGCACGGTGAAAGGGTCGACGTCTCGGAGCGGCCCGCGCGTGCCGTCGGTAAGGCGATCAGACCGGAGGTACTTGAAGAGCTGGGGGCGCCCGGATGCGCTGGCCACTGCCCACATCTTGGCGAGCAGCGCGCCGTGGTCGTCATGGTAGGTCAGCAGAGCGTCGGCGAGGCGGGGGTAGAAGTCGGCCCACGAGTAGTCGGGTGTGCCGCTTGGCTGGGGAGTCGTCAGCAGATGCTCGAGCTCGTCCTCAGCGGTCTTGACGGTGAAGAGCGTGGTGGCAGAGCTGATCTCTTCCTGCGCCGCCTCGGAGAGTTCGCTGCGCGGGACGCCTGTCCGTAC
Organism: Modestobacter sp. VKM Ac-2983; assembly: GCF_026967885.1. Lineage (NCBI taxonomy): Bacteria > Bacillati > Actinomycetota > Actinomycetes > Geodermatophilales > Geodermatophilaceae > Modestobacter > Modestobacter sp. VKM Ac-2983. Next base: position 100,131 of record NZ_JAPVBK010000006.1, on the reverse strand, counting down.
CCACGTCACGGGGCGCCAATGTTTGTGGACGTCGCTCTCGGGATGGAACTCGTAGGGACCTGATACCCGGCCGATGTCCAGAGTGTTGGTGGCGCGGTCCGGGCACACGACCACGTCGCCGATCTCCATGGTGTGCACGAATCGGTACAGAGTCCCGGCGTGGCTAGGGATCTTCTCGTCGCTGATCTCCGGCATCTTCGTGACCAGTGCTGCCTTGAACGCGTCCCGGGTTGGCGCGATAGTCGACAGGTCGCCAACCTCGTCCCAACCAATGCGCACTGCCTTGTCCACCCGAGGGTCAATCGCCGGCTGGTTGTTGTGGATCCCCCATGTCGCCATGCTCGGATGCTATCCGCCGACTGAGTGCGGGGCTCCAGCGTCGACTGCTGGCAGCGAGGCGGCGTAAAGGGCCACCAAGCTCAGCCCGGCACAGTGAACTGGCCGGTTCCACGGCCGCGGGTGTCGGCAGCGATCCACTTTCCCGCGGGGTCCATCGCGACCCCTTTCTGACGACGATGACACCCCCTGTACAGCGATGTTCACGTGCCGAAGGGGTGCCGCTGGAAGGATGTTCACCTTTGAAGCAGATCGCAGCCGATGTTGGGATCAGCGAGTCGTGTCTGGCGAACTGGATGAAGGCCACCGACGTCGCAGACGGAGTCAAGCCCAGGACGACCGCTGCGGAGAACGCGGACCTTCGCCGGCCCGCAAGCGGATCCGCTACTCGAGCAGGAGAACGAAGTTCTGCGCCGGACTGTGGCGTACCTGTCCCAGGCCAACCTGCCGGGAAAGGACCTACCCGCTCGTCCTGGCTCGCGGTCGACGGGATCCTCGTCGCGGTGACGTGCCGGGTCCTCAAAATCGCCCGCCAGCCCTACTACCGGTGGCGGTCGCCGAGAGCGCTACCGAGGTCGGCGGCACCGTCGAGTACGGCGCGCCCAAGACGCACCAGCAACGCACCGTGCCGATCCCGAGCATCCTCGCCGAGCCCCTGTCCCGCCGCTGTCAGGGCAAGGGCCCCGACGACCTCGTCCTGACTTCGCCGGGCGGCGCCGTGCTGCGCTCGGGGAACTTCCGGCGGCGGTTCTTCGACCCGGCGGCCATGGCCGCCGGGCTCAAGGACCTCAGCCCGCGCGACCTCCGGCAGCCTGCTGGTGGCCAGCGGCGCGAACGTCAAGGCGGTCCAGCGGATGCTCGGTCACGCCTCCGCAGCGATGACCCTCGACGTCTACTCCGGGCTCTTCGACGACGACCTCGGGGCGCTCGCGGAACGCATGGACGCTGCCCACCAGGCCTCTGTAATTAGACGTCACGGTACGTAGTGTGGGCACCGTGTGGGCACGGCGCCCTGGTGTCAAGATCGACGTGCCCGGATCGGCCCGCTGACCTGGACTTATATCGGTGGGGCGGGTGGGGCGGGTGGGGCTCGAACCCACGACCCAGGGATTATGAGTCCCATGCTCTGACCGGCTGAGCTACCGCCCCAGGGCGTTCACGCTAGCGGTCGCCCTCAGTCGGTCGGCACGGTGCTGCCCAGCACGCGCCCGTCGGCGTCCAGCGCCTCGACGGCCAGGTAGGCCGGGTCGCCGTCCACCGGCAGCCGGGTCTCGAAACCGGACCGCGGGACCGGCTGCCCGGCCTCGGCCGACACCTCGTCGTCCCCGGCGACCAGCCGCCACGAGTCGACCTCGGTCGCGCCGTTCCAGCTGACGTGCACGGCGCCGTCGGCGAGCACCGCGTCCGGCGGCTCAGCCGGCGTGGCGCTCCACTGCTGCCGGTAGGCGCGGTAGTTGTCGCCGCTGCCCAGTGCGGCGTCCCAGAGCAGCGTGCCGTCGGCGGTGAACTCCGAGTAGTACGGCCGCGACCCCCAACCGATGAACACGTTGCCGTTGGGCAGCTGCTCCAGGCTGCCCTGGCTGCCGGCGAGCCGGTCGGGGTCGGGCGGCAGGTACTCGGTCACCAGCGTCGCGGTCCGGGCCTGCTCGTCCAGCTCCAGCCGCAGCCCCCGCGAGGTGGGGCCGATGTCCGGCTCGGACTGGTTGTCGAAGAGGGTCAGCGTGCCGTCGGCCTGCCGCTCGGCATCGTGCTGCCAGGCGAACTCCACCCCCTCACCCAGGTCGAAGTCGCTCTCCTCGCCGCCGAGGGTCCACAGCACCTCGCCGGACTCCCGGTCGAGGTCGTAGACGCCCCAGGTGTTCCGCGCCGAGACCAGCAGCGACCCGTCGGCGTCCTCGGCGACCGAGTTGACGTGGAAGTAGTCGAACGGCGCATCCTCGGTGCCGCCGTCCTCCGGGAGCTCGCTCTTGGTCTCCTCCAACGGCACGTGGTCCAGGGACCGCCAGGAGAACAGCACCTCACCGGTCGCGACGTCGACCTCCTGGACGGCGTTGTCCCACACCCAGCCGTCCTCGGGGCCGCCGACCGGGGTGAGGTCGATCTGCTCCTTGACGTAGGCGGCGATCAGCGCGGTGCCGTCGGAGGTGAGCCGCCCCTCGTGGATGTCGGCCTGCCCCGGCTCCACCTCGCCGCCGGTGGTGATCGTGGCGATCTCCCGGTAGGAGTCGTCGACGACGACGAACTCCCCGAGCCCCATCCCGACCACCGGGCTGGTGCCCTGCCACCAGGTCAGCACCGGCTCGCCGTCGAGCTCCTGCACGCGGACGTCGTAGCTGCGGCTCTCGGTCGGGTGGATCCAGATCGGCTCGCCCGTCTCGTCGACGATCAGCACCCCGTTGAGCGGCGCGCCCTCGCTCTTCGGTCCGAGCAGGACCACCGACCCGTCCGCCGCCGGTGCGGCTGCCGCCGTGGTGACCTCGATGTCGGGAGCGGTCAGGTCGGGGCGGCTGGCGTACGCCGGCACCGCGGGCCCGACCGACACCTCCGCCTCATCCTCCGCCGCGCCGCCGTCCGCGCCGCAGCCGGCGACGAGCCCCAGTGATGAGATGCTGGCGCACAGCGCGAGGGGCAGGGACCGGGTCCGCGGCATGCGGGGATCCTCGCAGGGGTCAGGGATCCGCGCAGGGGCCAGAGACCCGCGCAGTCGCCGCCGACACCATGGACACTTTCCGCCCAGAATGTCCACGTGTCGCGCCCATCGGTGCCCCGACCTGCTGGATCATGCGCCTCGTTGGACCACTCGAGTCCCAGACGTCTCATCTGCACCGCTCCGCACTGGCGCAGCAAGGTCACGATCAGGCAAACTGTCGAGCGGTTGCTCCGGGAACCGCCGAAGTACGAACGCAGTCATCACGCGACAGGTCCGTTGGGGAAGACGAACCAGTCGAGTCGATGGAGGTGCGCCGTGCAGCGACGGTCAACCCAGGGTGTCGTCTTCGTGCACGCGTGCCCGAAGGCGCTCTGCCAGCACGTCGGATGGGCGCTCGAAAGCGTCCTGGGCGCGCCGGTCTCTTTGTCATGGGCTGACCAGCCCGTGGCCCACGGGTCCTACCGTGCCGAGATCGCCTGGACGGGTGCGCCCGGCACCGGGGCCAAGCTGGTCGCTGCCCTCAAGCAGTGGCCGATGCTGCGCTTCGAGGTCACCGAAGAGGCCAGCCACGGCAACGACGGCGAGCGCATGTCCTACGTGCCCGGGCACGGCGTGCACCGGTCACCGGTCAGCGCCAACGGCGACCTGGTCATCAGCGAGCAGCAGCTGCGCCACCTGGCTGCGACCGCCACCTCGGTCGAGGCCTTCCGGCACGGCGTCGACGCCCTGCTCGGTTCAGCCTGGGACGCCGACCTCGAGGCCTACCGCTACGCCGGCGACGCCACCCCGGCCACCTGGCTGCACCAGGTCGTCTGAGGAAGGACCTGCTTCCCGGAGCAGCTCGCATGATCGCCGCACTCGCAGTACCGCCGCCGTCCTCACGCTGCAGAGGAGGGTCGGCGACTGGGAGGTGAGGCTGACGGCCGGCCCCGCACACGCACAGCGGCCCGGCACCCTCCACGGAGGGTGCCGGGCCGCTGTACGTCAGGCCCCGTCCGGAGGCTCGCCCCGAGCGTGCGAGGGGTGAGTGGGACGGGGTCCTTCGTCAGAGCGGGATGTTGCCGTGGGCTCCCCGCCCGGACGGTGCCTCCGCCAGTGCGGCGACCAGCCTGCGCTTGGTCTGCGCCGGCTCCACCACCTCATCGACGACACCGATCTCCCGGGCCCGGTTGACCCCGCCGGCGATCCGCTCGTGCTCGGCGGCCAGCTCGGCGTGCAGGGCCTCGCGCTCCCCGGGCGGGGCGGCGGCGAGCTTCTTGCGGTGCAGGATGCCGACGGCGGCCTTCGCGCCCATCACGGCGACCTCGGCACCCGGCCACGCGAACACGGCGGTCGCGCCGAGCGAGCGGGCGTTCATCGCGATGTAGGCGCCGCCATAGGACTTGCGGGTCACCAGCGTCACCCGCGGCACGACGGCCTCGGCGAAGGCGTGCAGCAGCTTGGCGCCGCGGCGGACCACGCCGTCCCACTCCTGCCCGACGCCGGGCAGGTAGCCGGGGACGTCGACCAGCACGACCAGCGGCACCCCGAAGGCGTCGCACATCCGCACGAACCGGGCCGCCTTCTCCGCCGACGCGGAGTCCAGGCAGCCGCCCAGCCGCAGCGGGTTGTTGGCGATCACGCCCACCGTCCGGCCGGCCAACCGGCCCAGGGTGGTGACCACGTTCGGCGCGAACCGCGGGTGCAGCTCCAGCCCGGGCCCGTCCAGCAGTGAGGCGACCAGCGGCTTGACGTCGTAGGCCCGGTTGCGCTGCTCGGGGAGCAGCGCCATCAGGTCGACGGCGGGCTCCTCGGCGGCCGGGGCGAAGGTGCCCTGGGCGGCGAGGAGGTCGACGGCCTGGCGGGCGGTCTCCAGGGCCTCGGCCTCGGTCTCGGTGACCACGTGCACGACACCGGAGCGCCGGCCGTGGGTGTCCGGCCCACCGAGCTGCTCCTGGTCGACGACCTCACCGGTGACCGAGCGGACGACGTCCGGGCCGGTCACGAAGACCCGCCCGGCCGGCCCCATGATCACCAGGTCGGTCAGCGCCGGGCCGTAGGCAGCCCCACCGGCGGCCGCACCCAGGACGACCGAGACCTGCGGCACCCGCCCGGAGGCGCGGACCATCGCGGCGAACACCTCACCGACCGCGTGCAGGGCGGTGACGCCCTCGGCCAGCCGGGCCCCGCCGGAGTGCCAGATGCCGACGACCGGCACCCGTTCCCGCAGTGCGGTGTCGATCGCGTCCACGATGTGCCGGCAGCCGTCGAGGCCCATGGCGCCGCCCATGATCGTGGCGTCGGTGCAGTAGGCGATGGCGGGGGAGCCGGCCACGGTGCCCCGGGCGGCGAGCACCCCGGAGGTGTCCCGGGCGGCCAGCAACTGCATCGAACCGGGGTCGAAGAACCGGGCGAGCCGGTCCTCGGGGTCCCTCGGGTCGATGGTCGGTGTGGTCGGCGGTGCGGCGGAGACGGTGGTCATGAGCAACTCCTCGAAGCGCAGGTCCGGAGGGGGTGGCCGCGCAGCAGGGCCCCGCCGCGAGCCCGGGGGTGGACGGGGCCCGTCCTCACGCCGTCGTGAACACCAGGGCCATGTTGTGGCCGCCGAAGCCGAACGAGTCGTTCAGTGCGGCGGAGAAGGTCGCCTTCCGCGCGTCGCGGCGGACGATGTCGAGGGCCTGGACGGCGGCGTCGTCGTCGGGGTCGTCCAGGTTCGCGGTGGCCGGCACCAGCTGCTCCCGCAGCGCGAGGATGGTGAAGACCGACTCCAGCGCACCGGCCGCCCCGAGCAGGTGCCCGGTCTGGCTCTTGGTGGCGGTGACGAGCGGGTGGTCGCCGATCGCGTCGCGGATCGCCGCAGCCTCCGCGGTGTCGCCGATGGGGGTGGAGGTGGCGTGGGCGTTGACGTGGCCTATGTCGGCCGCGGTCAGCCCGGCGTCCCGGATGGCGGCGGTGATCGCCCGCCCGGCCCCCTCGCCCTCGGGGTGCGGGGCGACCAGGTCGTAGCTGTCGGCGGTGCCACCGGCACCGGCCAGCCGGGCGTGGACCTTCGCCCCGCGTGCCTTGGCGGCGTCGGCCCGCTCCAGCACCAGGGCGGCGGCGCCCTCACCGAGCACGAACCCGTCACGGCCCTTGTCGAACGGGCGGGAGGCGCGGTGGGGCTCGTCGTTTCGGGTGCTCATCGCCCGCATCGCGGAGAAGCCGGCCATCGGCAGCGGGTGCACGCAGGCCTCGGTCCCGCCGACGACGACCATGTCGGCCCGGTCCAGCCGCAGCAGGTCCAGGCCCCAGCGGATGGCCTCGGCCCCGGACGCACAGGCGCTCACCGGGGCGTGCACCCCGGCCCGGGCACCGACGGCGAGGCCGACGGCTGCGGCCGGGCCGTTGGGCATGAGCATCGGGATGGTGAAGGGGGAGACCCGCTTGGGCCCCTTGCTCGCGAGGATGTCGTTCTGGTCGAGCAGGGTCACCGCACCGCCGATGCCGGTGCCGAACACGACGGCGACCCGCAGGGGGTCGACGCCGGAGTCGGCGCCGGCGGCGTCGCGCCAGGCCTCCTCGGCGGCGATCACGGCGACCTGCTGGCTGCGGTCCAGCCGCCGGATGCGCACCCGGTCGAGCACCTCGGCCGGTTCGGTGGACAGCCGGGCGACGAGCTGGGCCGGGAAGTCCTTGGCCCAGTCGTCGGTGATCCGGCTCACCCCGGACCGGCCGGCCAGCAGCGCGTCCCAGGTGGAGGCCACGTCGCCACCGAGCGGCGTGGTGGCACCGAGCCCGGTGACGACGACGTCAGCGGTGGGCGTGGTCATGGACGTTCCTCCTGGGAGTAGCTGAGCCCGGCCGGCCGGCCGGGGGGAGTGCGGGGGAGAGCTGGATCAGCCCTGGTTCTTCTCGATGAACGACATCGCGTCGCCGACGGTCTTGATGTTGGCGAGCTCGTCGTCCGGGATCGCCACGCCGAACTTGTCCTCGACGGCGGTGGCGATCTCGACCATCGACAGCGAGTCGACGTCGAGGTCGTCGGTGAAGGACTTCTCGGGGGTGGCGTCGGCGGGGGCGACCCCGGCCACCTCCTCCAGGATCTCGGCGAGACCGGCCTGGATGTCTGCGGTGCTGGGCACGCGGGGTCCTCTCTGTGGCATGGGTGGCGGGGGCCCGGGAGGGTCTCCGCCTCGTCCGGGACGGGTGTCCCGGGGGTCTGTGGCCGGTCGGTCGCGCGCCTCAGGGGAGGCGCAGCACCTGACCGGCGAAGGTGAGCCCGGCGCCGTAGCCGAGCACCAGGGCCAGGTCACCGGACTTGGCCTCACCGGACTCCATCAGCGCGGTGAGCGCCAGCGGGACGGAGGCGGCCGAGGTGTTCCCCGACTGGACGACGTCCCGGGCGATCACGGTGTTCTCGCCGAAGCCGAGCTTCTTGGCCATCGACTCGATGATCCGCAGGTTGGCCTGGTGTGGGGCGAAGACGTCGATGTCGGCGGCGGTGACGCCGGCCTTCTCCATCGCCTCGATGAGCGTCTGGGTCAGCTTCGTGGTGGCCCAGCGGTAGACGGCCTGACCGGCCATCGTCATGGTCGAGCGGCCGGCGGCGATCTCGATGGCGGTGTACTGGTCGCCGTCGCTGCCCCAGGCGACCGGGCCGATGCCCGGCTCGTCGGTGGGCCCCAGGACGGCGGCCCCGGCGCCGTCGGCGAAGATCACCGCGGTGCTGCGGTCGGTCTGGTCGGTGACGTCGGAGAGCCGCTCGACCCCGACCACCAGCACGTTGGTGGCCTCGCCGGTGCGGATGGCGTCGTTGGCCACGCTGAGCGCGTAGCAGAACCCGGCACAGCCGGCGTTGAGGTCGAAGGCGCCGGGGCGCGGGATGCCCAGCCGGTGCGCGACCTGCGGGCCGATGCCCGGGATCGGGGCGGTCAGGCTCGCGCTGGCCACGATCACCAGGTCGATCTGGTCGGGGGCCAGTCCGCTCGCCGCCAGCGCCTTGCCGCCGGCGGCGATGGACATGTCGACCAGCGTCTCGTCCTCCGACGCCCAGCGGCGCTCGGCGATGCCGACGCGGGACTGGATCCACTCGTCGTTGGTGTCCATCACCTGGGCGAGCTCGTCGTTGGTCACGCGGCGGCGGGGGCGGTAGGAGCCCAGGCCCAGGATGGTCGCGCCGGCAGCCCCCTCCCGCAGCTTGATCGTGGTCACTCGGAAACCTCCGGGTAGAGACGGGCGATCGGGTCACCGGCGTCGACGAGGTCGCCGTCCTGCACGAGCCACTCGGCGAGGACGCCGTCGTAGCCGGTGGAGACGTTGACCTCCTCGCGCCGGCTGCGCACGGAGCCCAGGGGGCTGCCGGCGGGGAGGTGGGTGCCCTCGGGGACCTCGGCCGGGCGGACGGTGCCCCGGACCGGGGAGACCACGACGCGCCAGTCGGGGGAGTGTTCGGCCTCGGCGCGGCCGCGCTCGGCGGCGATCAGGTCGCGAGCCCGGTCGAGATCGGCCGGGCTGGTCAGGGCCAGCACCTCGATGTCGCTCCCCTTCCACTCGCGCTTGGCCAGGCCGGCCAGCGCGCCGGCGGGCGGGAGCTCCAGCACGGCGGTGACGCCGAGGTCGCGCAGGGTGGCCAGGCACGCGTCGAACCGCACCGGGCTGGTGACCTGGCTGACCAGCCGGGAGAGCACCTCGGCGCCGTTGTCGACCGCGGCGCCGTCGGCGTTGGAGAGCAGCAGCCGGCTCGGGGCGGCCGGGCGCAACCCACCGATCAGGCCCTCCAGCTCGGCGCGAGCGGAGGCCATGTGGTGGGTGTGGAACGCCCCCGCCACCGACAGCGGCATGATCCGCGCCTTGGCCGGCGGGTCGGCCTTGAGCGCGGCCAGCCCGTCGAGGGTGCCGGCGGCGACGACCTGCCCGCCGCCGTTGCGGTTGGCCGGCACCAGGCCGTGCTGCTCGATCGCGGCGAGCACCTCGTCGGGGTCGCCACCGAGGACGGCGGACATCCCGGTCGGCGTCTGGGCGCAGGAACGGGCCATGGCCCGGCCGCGGACGGCGGTCAGCGCGATCGCCGCCTCGACGGAGAGCACGCCGGCCAGCGCGGCGGCGGTCAGCTCGCCGACGCTGTGCCCGGTGATCACGACGTCCCGCCCGGCGTGCGGGGAGTGCACCACCGGCCCGGGCATCCCGCCGAGCTCGCGGGCGATGAACAGGCTCATCGCGACGACCAGCGGCTGGGTGACCGCGGTGTCCTTGATGGCCTCGGCGTCACCGGTGGTGCCGAGCTCCAGGAGGTCGGCGTCGGCGACGGCACCGGCCCAACGGAAGAAGGACTCGGCGCCGGGGAGCTCGAGCCAGTCGGTGAGCATCCCGGGCTTCTGTGCACCCTGTCCGGGGGCGAGAACGGCCAACACGTGTTCACCGTGCCAGCCCGAGCGCCCGCGCGGGGTGGCATCGCCCACGAAGATCTACGACCTCCTCTTGGAGGATCCCTCCAAATGGATGCCCAGCAACCCGACATCGTGGCCGCGTGTCGGTCCGATAGACCACAAGAAGGCGACCCTCAGTGCCAGAGGGAGTGGCTGCCCTCCAGCTGTGCGAGGGCCAGCGCCAGCTGCAGCGTCCAGGCCCCCCGGGGATCGGTGGCCGAGTAGCCGGTGAGCTCGGCGGCCCGCTTGAGCCGGTACCGCACCGTGTTCGTGTGCACGAACAGCGCCCGGGCGCTGGCCTCCAGGTTGCCCCCGTTGCCCAGCACGGTGCGCACGGTCTCCAGCACCTCGGCACCGGCCGCCTGCAGCGGCGCCGTCACCCGCTCGGCCAGGGCCGCGCGGGCCAGCGGGTCGCCGTCCAGCGCCCGCTCGGGCAGCAGGTCCTCCGCCTCGACCGGCCGGGGCGCGGCCGGCCAGGCCGGCGCAGCGCGCAGCCCGGCCAGGGCCACGCTGGCGGACTCCCCGGCATGGGCCAGTGAGTCGACCCGCGGGCCGAGCACCACCGGGCCGGGGCCGAACTCCCGGCACACCCGGGAGGTCACCTGGGCGAGGTCGGAGGCGCCACCGAGGACGACGACGAGCTCGTCGGCGTGCACCCCGACGAGCACCTCGCAGCCCAGCGACCGGGCCGCCCGGCGGACGGCGGCGCGGGCGTCCTCGGCGCCCGGCGGGGCCGAGCCGACCAGGACGACGACCGGCTCGGTCTCCGTCCAGCCCAGGGCCGCGGCCCGGCCGGGGAGCTCGTCGGAGCGGTCGCCGCGGACCAGGGCGTCGACGACGAGCGCCTCCAGCCGGGCGTCCCAGGCGCCGCGGTTCTCGGCGAAGCTGGCGTAGACGTGGGCGGCGGCGAAGGCGATCTCCCGGCTGAACTGCAGCACGGTCAGCCGCAGCCGGTCGGCGTCCCCGGGTTCGGCGACCTGCTCGACCCGGTCCTCGACCACCTCGACGGTGACCTTGATCAGGTCGACCGACCGCTTGAGCGGCAGGGCCTGCATCAGCTCGCGGGGCGCGGCGCCGAACACCTCACCGGTCAGCCGCGGCGGCCGGCCGGGGTGGCGGCACCACTCGACCAGCGAGGCGATGCCGGCCTGGGCGACCAGCGTCACCCAGGACCGCTGGCTGGCGGGCATCGCCCGGAACCAGGACAGCTCCTCGTCCATCCGGGCCACCGCCTGGGTGGCCAGAGCGCCGGAGGAGCGTTCGAGCCGGCGCAACGTCGCCTCCGAGGGCTGCGTGCGCACCGGACCGGCTCCCATCCCGCCAGCCTGTCACGGCGCACCGCCGGTCAGGCATCGTGGAGTCGTGCACACCGCTCCTCCGGGTCAGCCCGCCCCCACCGTCCGCCGGGAGACCGGCCGATGAGCGGGCTGGACTCCCGGGTGCTGCTGGCCCCGCAGGACGGGTCGCTGGGCCCGCTGCTGCGGCTGGCCGACGACCGGCTCGGCGAGGCCGCCGGCTACGGGCGGCACGCCCACGCCGACGTCGACGTGGTGGCGGTCGTGCTCGCGGGCTCGCTGCGGCACGCCTGGGGGCGCGAGGCCGTGCTGGGGGCCGGGGACGTCGCCGTCCTGCGCGCCGGCCGGGGGCTGGAGCACGACGAGGTGGCCGGCACCGGGGGAGCGCACGTCGTCCAGACGTACCTGCGGGCCGCCGACCCCGGGGCGCCGCCGTCGCACGACGTCGTGCTGCGGCCGACCGGGTGGGTCGACCTCGGCCGGCCCGACGCCCGGCTCTGGGTCGGCCACGCCGGTGCCGGCGTGCCGCCCGGGCTGCGGGTCCTCGTCCGGGACGGCGAGGTGACCGTCGAGCCGGGGGACGGCCCGGTCGAGGGCCCGGCCGCCGTGCTGGTCTGGCACCTGGACGCCGCCCGGCCGGCCTGGGCGGACTGAGCTACCGCAGGTGCTGAGCCCTGCTACAGACTGGCCGCATGCCTGCCGACGCATCTCTCGCCGCTGACCTGCTCTCCGCCGCCCGGGCCGACGCCGACCGCACCGTGGACCTGCGCCGCCGGCTGCACCGCCAGCCCGAGGTCGGCCTGCAGCTGCCGGCCACCCAGGCGATGGTGCTGGCCGCCCTCGGCGACCTGCCGATCGAGCTGACCACCGGCACCAGCACCAGCTCGGTCGTCGGGGTGCTGCGCGGCGCCCGCCCCGGGCCCACCTACCTGCTGCGCGGGGACATGGACGCCCTGCCGCTGACCGAGGCGACCGGGCTGCCGTTCGCCTCCGAGGTGCCCGGCGCGATGCACGCCTGCGGGCACGACACCCACGTGGCCATGCTGGCCGGCGCCGCCCGGCTGCTGGCCGCGCGCCGGGAGACCCTGGCCGGGCAGGTGGTGTTCATGTTCCAGCCCGGGGAGGAGGGCCACCACGGCGCCCGCTTCATGCTGGAGGAGGGGCTGCTCGACGTCGTCCCGGACGCCCCGGTGAGCGGCGCGTTCGCGCTGCACATCTCCACGGTGTTCCCGACCGGCACGATCAACGTCCGGGCCGGCGCCATGATGGCCTCGGCCGACCAGTTCCGGATCGTCGTGCACGGTCGCGGCGGGCACGCCTCGACCCCGCACCTGGCCGCCGACCCGGTGCCGGTCGCGGCGGAGATCGTGCTGGCGCTGCAGGCGATGGTCACCCGCCGGGTCGACGTCTTCGACCCGGCCGTGGTCACGATCGGGCACCTGGAGGCGGGCACGAAGGACAACATCATCCCGCCGTCGGCGGTCATGGACGGCACGATCCGCACCCTCTCGCCGGAGCGACGGGCCGACGTCCTCGCCTCGGTGCAGCGGGTCGCCGAGCACGTCGCCGCCGCCCACGACCTGCGGGCGGAGTTCGTCCGGGTCGAGGGCTACCCGGTGACCGTCAACGACGCCGGGGTGGCCGGGCAGGTGACCGAGGCGGCCGCGCAGCTGCTGGGGCAGCAGGCCAGCGCGGTGATGGCGGCGCCGCTGATGGGCGCGGAGGACTTCTCCTACGTGCTGGAGCAGGTGCCCGGCGCGATGGCGTTCCTGGGTGCCTGCCCGCCCGACCTCGACCCGGCGACGGCCCCGGGCAACCACTCCGACCTGGTCGTCTTCGACGAGGACGCCCTGCCGGCCGGGGTGGCCATGTACGCGTTCATGGCGGCCCAGGCCCTCGCGGGCTGACGGGTCACCTCGGGTCCCTGAGGTCCGCCGCGGCCCGGAGCGCCCGGGCCGCGGCGGGCGGGTCGTCGGCGGCGAACCGCACGGCCGTCACCGTGGCCGAGCGGCGGCCGAGATCGATCGTGGTGGGGCCGGTCAGCCGGACCTCCACGCCGGTCGAGCCCGAGACGCCGAGCACCAGCTCGTCATCGGCGACCGAGATCGTCCGGTCCGGTGCCGGTCGCCGGCGGACGGAGACCGAGGCCACCCGGTCGAGCGGCACCCGGACGTCGGCGAACGTGGCCGCACGCAGTCGCAGCACCTCCGCGGTCACCACGTGCGGGCGGACGACGTTGGCGGCGGCCATCCCGGCGACGAACAGCAGCGTCCAGACGCCGACGACCAGCAGCACCCACCGCAGGGCGACCCAGGGCACGGCGAGCTCGACGACGGCCAGCTCGACCACCGTGAGCCCCAGGAACGCCACGGCCAGCGGGCGCAGGTCACGGTCGTAGGGGATCGCGACCGCGCCCGGCGGGACCCCGTGCCGGCGGCGGCGCACCAGCAGCACCAGGGACGCCCAGAGCCGCAGCTCGTGGTGCACCGCAGCGGCGACCGGGCCGGGCAGCACCGCGCGGAGGGCGTCGCCCAGGGCGGCCTCGGCCTCGGTCCCCGCAGTCCGGGCCTGCCGGTACCGCCGCCGGGCGGCGACCAGCTGCCCCGCCACGGTCAGCGCGACCAGCCCCTCGACCAGGAGGAACAGCAGCGCGGCACTGCCCAGCGAGAGCACGCCTGCGGCGACCAGCACCACCTCGACGAGCAGCACCGCCGGCCCGGCCCACCTCAGGGCGCGCACGTCGGCCACCCCTGGCCCGCGAGTTCGACGCAGCGGCGCTGGGCCGGGGTGAGTGAAGCGAGGAAGGCCGCCCAGGCGGTCTCCCCGTGCCCGCCGTCCTCGGCCGGTGAGCCGGTCGGGCCCGGGAAGAGCTCGGGGCCCAGCATCCGGAGCTCCGTGGCGACCTCGGTGACCACGGGATCGGCGGCGGCCACCCCGGCCAGCGCCTCGAACCGGGCTGCCCAGGCGCCGATCCGGTCGACGGCGGCGGGATCGGCGAGGACGGCCCGGTAGCGGTCGGCGATGCCGGTGAACCCCTCGGCCCCACCGGAGGTCTCGAGCAGCTCGAGCAGGTCCCGTTCCCGGCGGAGCTGGTCGGGGCCGGTCCCCGGTGCGGCCGTGGTCAGGTCGCGCAGCAGGTCGGCGACCTGCTCGGAGGTGGTCAGGTCCTCCCGGGCGAGGAGGTCGGCGAGCTGCCGACGTCGGGCGCCGATGGTCTCCGCCTGCTGGGCCAGGTCCGCATCCAGCGCGAGCAGGGCGTCGCGCACCCCGGCTCCTGGGGTCGGGTGGCTGCCCAGTGCGGCGGTGACCCCCGGCAGGGACAGGCCGAGCTCGACCAGCCGGCGTACGCGGAGCAGCTGCGCCGCGTCGTGTGCGTCGTAGTCGCGGTAGCCGTTGGACAGCCGGCTGGGCTCGGGGAGCAGCCCCACGGCGTGGTAGTGCCGGATCGTCCGGGTCGTCGTCCCCGCCAGCCTGGCCAGCGCACCGATGCTCACCACGCCGTCAGGATGGACCTTGCCGCAGCGTCAAGGTCAACACGACGAACGGCCCGCCTCCCCGGGATCGGGGAGGCGGGCCGTTCGATCGGACCGGAGCTCGTCGGCGACTACGCCTCGGGCTGCTGCTCCGGGGCGGTGCTGGTGTCGGCCGGAGCAGCCTGCACCTCACCGATCTGGTACTTCTCGACCGCCTGCCGGACGACGTCGCGCTCGATCTCGCCGTACTGGGCCAGCGAGGCCAGCGTGCGCACCACGATCGACTCGGCGTCGACCCGGAAGTGCCGGCGCAGCGCCGGGCGGGTGTCGGACAGCCCGAACCCGTCGGTGCCCAGCGACGTCAGGCCGCCCGGGACGAACGGGGCGAGCAGGTCCGGCACCGCCTTCATCCAGTCCGAGACCGCGATGACCGGACCGGGGACGTCGGTCAGCTGCTGGGTGACGTAGGGGACCTTGGGCTCCTCCGCCGGGTTCAGCAGGTTCCACTCCTCGGCCCGGACCGCCTCGCGACGCAGCTCGTTCCACGAGGTCACCGACCAGACGTCGGCCGAGACGCCCCAGTCCTGGGCCAGCAGCTCCTGCGCCCGCAGCGCCCACGGCACGGCCACCCCGGACGCGAGCACCTGGGCCTTCTTGCCGTCCTCCAGCTGCGGACCCTCGGCGTAGCGGTACATGCCGGCCAGCAGCCCGGTGACGTCCAGGCCCTCCGGCTCGGCCGGCTGGACGTAGGGCTCGTTGTAGACCGTCAGGTAGTACATGACGTCGGGGCTGCGGTGCCCGCCCAGCGGGGCGCCCGGGTCCTCGCCGTACATCCGCCGCAGGGCGTCCTTGATGATGTGCCCGAGCTCGTAGGAGAACGCCGGGTCGTAGGAGACGACCGCCGGGTTGGTCTCCGCGAGCAGCAGCGAGTGCCCGTCCTCGTGCTGTAGGCCCTCGCCGTTGAGCGTGGTGCGCCCAGCGGTGGCCCCGAGCAGGAACCCGCGGGTCATCTGGTCACCGGCCGCCCAGAACGAGTCGCCGGTGCGCTGGAACCCGAACATCGAGTAGAAGATGTAGATCGGGATCATCGGCTCGCCGTGCGTCGCGTACGACGTCCCGGCGGCGATGAACGACGCCGCGGAGCCGGCCTCGTTGATCCCCTCGTGCAGGATCTGCCCGGTCGTGGACTCCTTGTAGGCCAGCATCAGCTCGCGGTCGACCGAGGTGTAGTTCTGGCCGTGCGGGTTGTAGATCTTCTTCGTCGGGAAGAGCGAGTCCAGCCCGAAGGTGCGGGCCTCGTCGGGGATCACCGGGACGAAGCGGGGGCCGAGCTCCGGGTCCTTGATGAGCTCCTTGAGCAGCCGGACGAACGCCATCGTGGTGGCGACCTCCTGCTTGCCCGATCCCCGCTGCACGACCTCGAAGGCCTTGTCGTCGGGTGCCTTGAGGGGCTTGGCCGCGTAGCTGCGCCGGGGGATGGACCCGCCCAGCTGACGCTTCCGCTCCTCCATGTACTGCATCTCGTCGGAGTCGGGTGCCGGCTTGTAGTAGGGCGGCAGGGTCTTGTCCAGCTGCTCGTCGGGGATCGGCAGGTAGAGCCGGTCCCGGAAGTTCGCCAGGTCCTCCGCGGTCAGCTTCTTCATCTGGTGCGTGGAGTTGCGGCCCTCGAAGTGGTTGCCGAGCGTCCAGCCCTTGATGGTCTTGGCGAGGATGACGGTGGGCTGGCCCTTGTGGTCCATCGCGGCCTTGTAGGCGGCGTAGACCTTGCGGTAGTCGTGGCCACCGCGCTGGAGCTCCCAGACCTCCTTGTCGCTCATCCCCTCGACCAGCTTGCGGGTGCGCGGGTCGCGGCCGAAGAAGTGCTCGCGGACGTAGGCGCCGTCCTCGGCCTTGTAGGTCTGGTAGTCGCCGTCCGGCGTGGAGTTCATCAGGTTGACCAGCGCGCCGTCGCGGTCGGCGGCCAGCAGCTTGTCCCAGCCGCGACCCCAGATCACCTTGATGACGTTCCAGCCGGCGCCGCGGAAGAAGGACTCCAGCTCCTGGATGACCTTGCCGTTGCCGCGGACCGGACCGTCGAGCCGCTGCAGGTTGCAGTTGACGACGAACGTGAGGTTGTCCAGCTCCTCACGCGCGGCCAGGCCGATCGGCCCCAGCGACTCGGGCTCGTCCATCTCGCCGTCGCCGAGGAACGCCCACACGTGCTGGTCGGCGGTGTCGGCGATGCCGCGGTCGTGCAGGTAGCGGTTGAACCGCGCCTGGTAGATCGCGTTCAGCGGGCCGAGGCCCATCGACACGGTGGGGAACTCCCAGAAGTCGGGCATCAACCGCGGGTGCGGGTAGGACGACAGGCCACCGCCGGGGTGGCTGACCTCCTGCCGGAAGCCGTCGAGCTGGTGCTCGTCGAGCCGGCCCTCGAGGTAGGCCCGGGCGTAGATGCCGGGGGAGGCGTGCCCCTGGAAGTAGATCTGGTCGCCGCCGCCGGGGTGGTCCTTGCCGCGGAAGAAGTGGTTGAAGCCGACCTCGTACAGCGATGCGGACGACGCGTACGAGGAGATGTGACCGCCGACGGCGATGCCCGGGCGCTGCGCGCGGTGGACCATGATCGCGGCGTTCCACCGGATGTAGGCCCGGATCCGACGCTCGACGTCCTCGTCGCCGGGGAACCACGGCTCCTGCTCCGGCGCGATCGTGTTGATGTAGTCGGTGCTGCGCAACGCGGGTACGCCGACCTGCTGCTCGCGGCTGCGCTCGAGCATCCGGAGCATCAGGTAGCGGGCCCGGCCGCGACCGGCGTGGTCGACCACCGCGTCGAGGGACTCCAGCCACTCCTGGGTCTCGTCCGGGTCGGTGTCGGGGAGCTGGCTGGCCCGCCCGTCGGTGATGACCGCACGGGGGCTGCCGATGGTGCGGGCGGGGTCTCCGTCCGACTGCTGCGTTGCGCTCATGGCCACATCGTCTCCTGCCGGGGCGGCGCACGTCACGTCCGCCCCGCGCCGTGTCCTGCCAGACGGGATGCGCGGCGCGACCGTGCCGCCCGGTCGGGGCCTTGCGCCTGCCCGTCGATGCCCTACGCTCCGCTGCAAAGGTGGCCCGGACAGCGTGGGCCCGCACCCCCGCGAGACGCGGGGGACGGGCACGTCACGGGCCGTCTTCCACCCGGGCGGAGGGGGTCGGGTCGAGTCCACGAGAGGTCCCGACCGGGCAGGCCGGGCCGGGACAGGGCACCATCCCCCCAGGACGATCGCACCGGCGCACCACGCGACGGGGCGGGACAGACAGCACGGCAGCACACGACACCGCCCGGACAGACCGGGCAGCGAGCACACGGAGGAACAGCGGGGATGAGCGTCGACTCGGGCAGCACCAGCATGGCTGCCCGGCTGGGGATCAAGCCGGGCATGGTCGTGCAGGAGCTCGGCTGGGACGAGGACGCCGACGAGGACCTGCGCGACTCGGTCGTCGAGCTGTCGGGCGGCGAGATGGTCGACGAGGACTCCGACGAGGTGGCCGACGTCGTCCTGCTGTGGTGGCGCGACGAGGACGGCGACCTGATCGACGCGCTCGTCGACTCGATCGCCTCCCTCGCCGAGGACGGCGTCGTCTGGCTGCTCGTGCCGAAGTCCGGGCGCCCCGGCCACGTCGAGCCCGGTGACGTCACCGAGGCCGCCCCCACCGCCGGGCTCGCACAGACCTCGAGCATCTCCGCGGCCAAGGACTGGTCGGGCATCCGGCTGGTCACCCCGAAGGCGGCCCGCTCGCGCCGCTGAGGCACGATCGGGTGATGACCCTCACCGTGGGCGGCGCCGCCCCCGAGTTCAGCCTCCCCGACCAGGACAAGCAGGTCGTCTCCCTCTCCGGGCTGCGGGGTGCTCCGGTCCTCGTCGTGTTCTACCCGTTCGCGTTCTCCGGGATCTGCACCGGTGAGCTGTGCCAGCTGCGCGACGAGCTGGCCACCTACACCGACGCCGGGGTCCAGGTGGTGGCCATCTCCACCGACCCCACCTTCAGCCTCAAGGCGTTCCGGGCCGAGCAGGGCTTCGGCTTCCCGCTGCTGTCGGACTTCTGGCCGCACGGCGCGACCGCCCAGGCCTACGGGGTCTTCAACGAGCGGGCCGGGATGCCGCTGCGCGGCACGTTCCTCGTCGACGCCGAGGGCACGCTCGTCTTCGCCGAGGTCAACCAGCCCGGTGACGCGCGTGCGCAGTCCGGCTGGAAGGACGCGGTCGCCAAGCTGTCCGCCGCCTGAGCTTCGGTCCACCGGCAGCTCGTCGAGCGGCGGGGGCGGCGGGGTCCTCCCGCTACCCTGGCCGCACGGGCGCGTAGCTCAGCGGGAGAGCTCTCGCCTTACAAGCGAGCGGTCGCAGGTTCGATCCCTGCCGCGCCCACCCGTCGGCAGCGGCGCACGCGCTCGGTGGAGCGGGCTGCTCAGTCCTCGGTGCCGCGGACGCCGGACCGCCGGCCCGGGGTGGTCTCCCGGATCAGCCGCCGGGCCGCGTCCACCTCCCGGGCGACCGGGGCCAGCACGCCGTCGGCGTCGATCTCGGCGTCGTCGGGGGCGCGGTGCTCACGCAGGTCCCGCTCCAGCTCCCGGATCGCCTTGCGCAGCACGCCGACCTGCGCCGGGTCGGGGGCCGGTTCCCCGGCGCGCAGCGCGATGACAGCCTCGGTGACGGCGTCCGACGTCCGCTCCAGCTGCACGATCACCGGCCACCAGGCCGCCGCCCGGCTGCTGATCGGCGGCGGCTCGGCCAGTCGGCGCTGCAGCTGCGTCTGCAGCTCGGTCAGCGCCCGGTAGCTGCCCCGACGGGCCCGCCGGGTGGCCTCGGGGCCCTGGGTGAACGCGGCGTCGACGAAGCGGTCCAGCGCCAGGGTCGCGCTGCGCAGCGCGTCGTCCAGCGGGGCCCGCCAGGTCTGTGGCCACAGCAGGTAGCCGAACACCAGCACGATCCCGCAGCCGATCAGGGTGTCGACCAGCCGGGCACCGACCAGCCCGGCGCCACTGGGCGTGGCCAGGTCCAGCAGCAGGATGATCAGCGGGGTCTGGAAGACGGAGAACAGGCCGAAGTTGCCGCTGCGGGCCCACGGCAGTGCCCCGGCGGACAGCGCCAGCGGGAGCAGCACCCAGGCGTCCCGCTCCAGGAAGGTCAGCAGCAGCGACCCGATCAGGACGCCGAGCAGCGTGCCCGCGCCGCGCTGCACCGCCCGGGTGAACACCGATCCGTAGTCGGGCTTGAGCACGATGGCGACGGTCAGCAGCACCCAGTAGGGCCGCTCGATCGGCAGCACCTGGCGGGCGATCTCGGCGACCGTCATGCACAGCGTGAGCCGGACGACGAAGGCCCGGGAGTCGGCGTTGCCCACGGTCCGGTCGAACAGGTCGTGCAGCCGCACCCGCCACTCCAGCTCGGGGCGCACCACCGCCGCCGAGGCCCGCTCCTCCGGGTCGCCGACGACGTTCCACACCAGCCGCAGGCCGTGCCGGACTGCCCGGCGCGGCGCGGGTGCGTCCTCGACCGGCGGCGGCCGTTCGCCCAGCACCGGCCGGCGGCTGGTGACCGCGGTGGCCAGGGCGTGCGCGGCCCCGATGTCCCGGGAGTCGGCCGGCACCCCGCCCCGGGCGCTGGCCACCGCGCCCTCCACCAGCGGGGCCGCGGCGTTGAGCACCCCGGCCAGCTGGGCGAGCTCCCGGCTGCGGCCGGCCGAGCGGCTGCGCGCGTAGAGGACCCGGTCGTAGCCGGCGTTCAGCGCCAGCGTGAGCTCCCGGCGGGCCTCCTCGGTGCGGTCGGTGCCGATCGCCGCGAGCAGCTCGGCGACCCGGGTGAACACCGCCCCCACCGCGGACCGGTCGGGGTCCAGCGGCTCGGTGCGCGCCTGCACCAGGACGGCGAGGGCACCCCATGCCGCCCCGGCCAGGAAGAACCCGAGCTCCACACCGGCCGACAGCGGGGTCTCCAGCCCGGAGGAGATCGCGGTGTAGATGAGCAGCTGCAGGGCGCCCAGGGAGAAGGCCCCGCTGATCGAGCTCAGCAGGGCGGCGATCGCGGAGACGACGACCATCAGCAGCACCGGCTGCCAGCCGCCGCCGCTCAGGCCGTGCCCGACGAGCAGGCCGACCCCGCCCAGCAGCGACGCTGCGGCGACCCGGCGCAACCGCACCCGGAGCGGGCCCGACTGCGGCGCCAGCGTCGCCGCCAGCGCGCCCATGGTGCCGAAGACCCCGGCCCCCACCGCCGGTCCCTGCACGCCCCCGATCGCCAGCGCGAGGGCCAGCGGGCCGGGGATGACCAGGGCGAAGCGGGCGACGTCGCGCCACGGCACGCTCGCGGGACTGGTGTGCACCAGTTCCTCGAGCCAGGCCGGCGCCCGCAACCCCCGCTCCGCCACGAGGGCAGCCTCCCACCCGGGCGCGGCGCACCGGCCCAGGACGACGCACACTGGACGACGTGCCGTGCCCGGGAGACCACCGCCGCACCGGCCTGGCCCGGCGGTGACGGCCACCGTCCAGCAGACCGCCGCCGCCCGGCCCGCCGATCCCACCGCACCGGTGCCCGCGGGTGGCTGGTTCCGCCGGCTGGTCGGCTACTGCCTGCGGCACCGGCGTGACCTGATCGGCGCGTTCGGGGCGGCGCTGATCGGCTCGGTGATCGCCGCCGGGGTGCCACTGCTGACCCGCGAGGTGGTCGACCGGGTCGTGGCCGGCGCCGAGTCGGGGGCGTCCGTCGACGTCACCCCGTTCATCGTCGCGCTCGTGCTGGCCGGGGTGTTCCGCTTCGCGGCCGGCTTCGTCCGCCGCTACCTGGCCGGCCGGCTGTCGCTGAACGTCCAGCAGGACCTGCGCAACGACGTCGCCGCGGCGCTGTCCCGGCTGGACGGGCCGGGGCAGGACCGGCTGCAGACCGGCCAGGCGGTGAGCCGCTCGATCAGCGACATCACCCTCGTGCAGGGGCTGCTGGCCTTCCTGCCCAACCTGACCGGCAACGCGCTGCTGTTCGTCGTCTCCCTCGGCGTGATGGCCTGGCTCTCCCCGCTGCTTACCCTGGTCGCGCTGGCCGTCGGGCCGGCGCTGTGGTGGTTGGCGCTGCGCTCCCGCCAGGACCTGTTCCCGGCGAACTGGGCCGCCCAGCAGCAGGCCGGGGCGGTGGCCGGGGACGTCGAGGCCGCCGTCACCGGGGTGCGGGTGGTGAAGGGCTTCGGGCAGGAGGACCGGGAGCTGGACCGGCTCGACGAGGGCGCCCGCCGGCTGTTCGGCGCCCGGATGCGGGTGGTCCGGTTCACCGCCCGCTACAACCCGCTGCTCCAGGCGGTCCCCGCACTGGGCCAGGTCGGCGTGCTCGCGCTGGGCGGGTGGCTGGCGCTGCGCGGGTCGATCACGCTGGGCACCTTCCTGGCCTTCGCCACCTACCTGGCCGTGCTCGTCTCGCCGGTGCGCCAGCTCGCCGCCGTCCTCACCATCGGGCAGCAGGCCCGGGCCGGCGTGGAGCGGGTGCTGGAGATCGTCGACGCCCGCCCGACGGTGGTGTCCGGCGCCGACCCGCTGCCCGCCGGGCCGCTGCCGCTGGAGCTGGACGAGGTGACCTTCGGGTACGGGCCGGGCCGGCCGGTGCTCTCCGGGGTGTCGCTGCGGGTCGAGCCGGGGGAGACGCTCGCGCTGATCGGCACGTCGGGCTCGGGCAAGTCGAGCGTGGTGAGCCTGCTGCCGCGCTTCTACGACGTCTCCGCCGGTGCCGTGCGGATCGGCGGCCGCGACGTCCGGGACCTGGATCTCGGGGAGCTGCGCGGCGCGCTGGGCATCGTCTTCGAGGACAGCTTCCTGTTCTCCGACTCGGTGCGCGCCAACATCGCCTTCGGCCGCCCGGACGCCGGCGACGCCGAGGTCCGGGCCGCCGCTCGCGCCGCCCAGGCGGACGGGTTCATCAGCGAGCTGCCCGACGGTTACGACACCGTCGTCGGGGAGCAGGGGCTGACCCTGTCCGGCGGGCAGCGACAGCGGGTCGCCCTGGCCCGGGCGCTGCTCACCGACCCGCGGGTGCTGGTGCTCGACGACGCCACCTCCGCGGTCGACGCCGCGGTCGAGGCCCGGATCCACGCCGCGCTGCGCAGCGCCGTCCGGGGCCGGACGACGTTGCTGGTCGCGCACCGCCGCTCCACCCTGGCGCTGGCCGACCGGGTGGCCGTGCTGGACGCCGGTCGGGTGGTCGACGTCGGCACCGCGGCGGAGCTGGAGGCGCGTTCACCGCTGTACCGGCTGCTGCTGTCCGGCACCGGCGGGGAGCCGGAGGTCGACGACGCGCCACCGGCCGGCACGGTCACCCAGGCGGCCTGGCCGGAGCCCGAGCCGGTCGCCGAGGACGACGGCCCGGCGCAGCCCGCGGCTCCCTCCATCGGCGGCCGGGGCTCGGCGATGGCGGCCGCTGCGCCCACCCCCGCGCTGCGGCAGCTGGTCGCCCGGCTGCCCCCGACCGTCGACGACCCGGACGTGCCGGCCGACCGGGCCCGGGCCGGGGACCGGGAGTTCTCGCTGTGGCGGCTGATCCGGCCGTTCCGGTGGCCGCTGGCCGGCGCGCTGGTCCTGGTCGCCCTGGACACCGCGGCCCAGCTGGCGATCCCGGCGCTGGTGCGCACCGGCGTCGACCGGGGCATCACCGCCGGGTCGACGTCCCTGCTGCTGGGGGTCGCCGGCATCGCGCTGGCCGTCGTCGCTGCCGGCCTGCTGGTCGCCCGGGGCGCCGCCTGGCTCACCGGTCGCACCGGTGAACGGCTGCTCTACACGCTGCGGGTGAAGACCTTCGCCCAGCTCCAGCGGCTCGGGTTGGACTACTACGAGCGCGAGCTCGGCGGCCGGATCATGACCCGGATGACGACCGACGTCGACGCGCTGTCGGCGTTCCTGCAGACCGGGCTGACCACGGCGGTGATCAGTGTGCTCACCCTGGTCGGGGTGCTGGTCATCGTCTTCCTCTACGACGTCGTGCTGGCGCTGGTGCTCGTCGCGTCGCTGCCGGTGCTGGCGGTCACCACGGTGTGGTTCCGGTCCCGGTCGGTGCCGGCCTACACCGAGGCCCGGGAGCGGGTCAGCGCGGTCAACGCCCGGCTGCAGGAGGACGTCGCCGGCATCCGGGTGACCCAGGCCTTCGACCGGGCCGACCACTCGACCGCCGTCTTCCACGGGTACGCGCAGGCCTACCGCGACGTCCGGCTGCGGGCCCAGCGGTACATCGCCACCTACTTCCCGTTCGTGGAGTTCCTCTCCGAGGTGGCGGCCGCCGCGGTGCTGGCGGTGGGGGCCGCGCGGCTGGCGGCCGGCGACATCACCGCCGGCGTGCTGCTGGCGTTCGTGCTGTACGTGAACACGTTCTTCTCCCCGGTGCAGCAGCTCTCGCAGGTGTTCGACAGCTACCAGCAGGCCGCGGTGGGGCTGCGGCGGCTGCGCGGCCTGCTGCGGACGCCCACCTCCACCCCGGCCGCGGCCGACCCGGCACCGGTGGGCCGGCTGCGCGGGGAGGTGCGGCTGGCCGACGTCACGTTCAGCTACCGCGGCGCCCCGGCCCCGGCGCTGCGCGACGTCTCGCTGACCGTGGCCCCGGGGGAGACCCTGGCGCTGGTCGGGGAGACGGGGGCGGGCAAGTCGACGGTGGTGAAGCTGGTCGCCCGCTTCTACGACCCGACGTCCGGGGCGGTCTGCGTCGACGGCGCCGACCTGCGCTCGCTGGACCTGCTGCAGTACCGGGCGCGGCTGGGCGTCGTCCCGCAGGAGGCGTTCCTGTTCGCCGGCACCGTGCGCGACGCGATAGCCTACGGCCGCCCCGACGCCTCGGACGCCGAGGTGGAGGCCGCCGCCCGGGCGGTGGGGGCGCACGCGATGGTCGAAGGGCTGCCGCGGGGCTACCGGACGCGGGTCGGGGAGCGCGGGCGGTCGCTGTCGGCCGGGCAGCGGCAGCTGCTGGCGCTGGCCCGCGCGCAGCTCGTGGACCCCGACGTCCTGCTGCTGGACGAGGCGACCGCGTCGCTGGACCTGGCCACCGAGGCGGCGGTCACCCGGGCGGCCGACGTCGTCGCGCGGCGGCGGACGACGCTGGTCGTCGCGCACCGGCTCACCACCGCGGCCCGCGCCGACCGGGTGGCGGTGCTGGACGGCGGCCGGGTCGTCGAGGTCGGGCCGCACGCCGAGCTGCTGGCCGCCGGCGGCGCCTACGCGACGCTGTGGGCGGCCTACACCGCCGACGAGGACGCCGACCCGCTGATGGACTGAGGGCTCGACCCCTCGGATGCCGAGTGCGCAGTTGCTGCCGCCCGCTCCGGCGTGTCGGCGCGTGTCGTCGACCAGTACTGCGCACTCGGCGTCGGGCCAGAAGGGGCGCGGCGGTCGACACGTCGACGTGTCAGGGTGTCGACATGTCGGCCGGGGGGCAGGTGCGGGATGCCGACGACGCGGACCTGGCCGAGCTGGCGGCGGTGGAGGCCGCGGCCGACGAGCTGTTCTGGCCGCTGGGCATCACCGACCTCCCCCCGCCGGCGACCGCCGAGGAGCGCGCCCGCGCCTGGCGGGTGCTGGTCGCCGGTCGCCCGGTGGCCGGGTTCGCCGTCCTGGAGCTGGTGGACGGCGCCGTCCACCTCGAGCAGCTGTCGGTGCACCCGGCCCACGGCCGGCGGGGGATCGGCACCGCGCTGCTGGCGGCCACCCTGGACACGGCCCGGCAGCACGGCGCCGACCGGATCACGCTGCTCACCTACGCCGACGTCCCGTGGAACGCCCCGTTCTACGCCCGGCACGGCTGGGTGGCGACCACCGAGCTGACCCCGGGGCTGCAGGCGCTGCGGCGCCGGGAGACCGAACTCGGGCTGGACCGGCACGGGCCGCGGGTGGCGATGGTCCGGCCGACCACCTGAGGTTGCAGCCGACGGTGGGCGGGGCACAACGGGTCCATGACACAGAGCGCCGCCGATCTGCAGACCGACCGCCCCTCCGGTGAGCTGGAGGTGGTGCACGCCTTCACCGAGGGACCGATGCCGACCGGGGTCTCGGTGTCGCACACCGGCCGGGTCTTCGTGAACTTCCCGAAGTGGGGCGACGACGTGCCCGCCACCGTCGGAGAGATCCGGGAC
The DNA here is from genome assembly GCF_026967885.1 of Modestobacter sp. VKM Ac-2983. Taxonomy (NCBI): domain Bacteria; kingdom Bacillati; phylum Actinomycetota; class Actinomycetes; order Geodermatophilales; family Geodermatophilaceae; genus Modestobacter; species Modestobacter sp. VKM Ac-2983. The sequence goes on along the minus strand of NZ_JAPVBK010000006.1, from coordinate 74,891 downwards.
GGCGAGGTCGTCGCCTTCCCCGACGAGGCGTGGAACTCACCCGCCGGCGATGACGACCGGGGTGCCTTCGTCAGCGTGCAGAGCATCGTCGTCGACCCGGCCGACCGGCTGTGGGTGCTCGACACCGGCTCCCCGCTCTTCCAGCCCACGCAGATCGGCGGGCCCAAGCTGGTCTGCATCGACCTGAGCACCGACACCGTGGTGCAGACCATCGTCTTCCCGCGGGAGAGCGCCCTGGAGACGACCTACCTCAACGACGTCCGGTTCGACCTCCGCCGGGGCGAGGCCGGCGTCGCCTACATCACCGACTCCGCCGACTCGGGCGAGAACGCGATCATCGTGGTCGACTTGGCCACGGGGGAGTCCTGGCGGCGGCTGCGCGACCACCCCTCCACCAAGGCGCAGGTGCCGCCGGAGCTGCTGCTCATGGTGGAGGGGCGGCCGTTCCTGCAGCAATCGGAGCCCGATGCCGAGCCGCAGCCGGTCGCCATGGGGGCCGACGGGATCGCCATCTCCGCCGACGGCGCACGGCTCTGGTACTGCCCGCTCGCCGCCCGGCACTGGTACAGCGTGGCCACCGACGCACTGGTCGACCGCAGCCTCGACGACGACGCGGTGGCGGCGACGGTCGTCGACGAGGGGGACAAGGGCAGCGCCGGGGACGGCCTGGAGACCGACGACGCCGGGAACCTCTACGCGACCGCCGGGGAGCAGAACGCGATCCTCCGCCGCCGCCCCGACGGCACGATCGAGACCCTCGTGCACGACCCCCGGCTGCTGTGGCCGGACACCATGTCGGTGGCCACGGACGGCAACCTCTACGTGACCGCCAACCAGCTGCACCGGCAGGCGAGCTACGCCGGCGGCACCGACCGGCGCCGGTACCCCTACGTGCTGTTCCGGACCCCGATCGGCGCCGGCCCCGTCCGCCTCCGCTGACCGGCCGCCGGCCGGCCAGGTGGGCCTGTCCTACAGTCCGTGACCGTGGCGGTTCCGGCGCAGGGCGCACGATGAGCGACGCGGCAGCGACCACCCCGGCAGGTGTCCCGCTCGGGCGGGTGGTCGCTGCGCTGGAGGCCCGCTACGACCCGGCGCTCGCCGAGCCGTGGGACGCCGTCGGGCTGGTGTGCGGGGACCCCGTCGAGGTGGTCCGCTCGGTGCTCTTCGCCGTCGACCCGACGTCCGCCGTGGTGGACGAGGCGATCGAACTGGGCGCCGACCTGGTGGTCACCCACCACCCGCTGCTGCTCACCCCGGTGCACGGCGTGCCGGCCGACGACGCCAAGGGCCGCCTGGTGCACCGGCTGGTCCGCGCCGGCATCGGGCTGTTCGTCGCGCACACCAACGCCGACCGGGCCGCCGGCCACGGCGTCAACGACGCGCTGGCCGCAGCCCTGGGGCTGGTGGACGCGGTGCCGCTGGAGCCGTCGACCACTCCCGGGGCCGGGCTCGGTCGGGTCGGGGTGCTCCGGGAGGCGACCAGCCTGCAGCGGTTCGCCGAGCAGGTGGCCACCGCGCTGCCCGCCACACCGGGGGGCGTGCGGGTCGTCGGGGACCCCGGGCGGTCCGTGCGCACCGTCGCGGTCTGCGGCGGCAGCGGCGGCTCCCTGCTGGCCGCGGCCGCCGAGGCCGGCGCCGACGTGTTCCTGACCAGCGACGTCAAGCACCACCCGGCGGTGGACGCGGCCGAGGTCCCCGGACCGGCCCTCTGCGACGTGGCGCACTACGCGTCGGAGTGGCCATGGCTGCCGGTCGCCGCCGACCTGCTGCACCGTGACCTGGGCGGGCAGGTCCGGGTCACCGTGTCCGGCCGGCGCACCGACCCGTGGACGTTCCGCGTCGACGGGGCGCCCCACCGCTGACCGCACCGGCCCGGGCCGGGTGGTCCGGCGGGCCCCGCCGCGCGGGTAGGTTGACCCCGTGCAGGCTGACCACTTCGACCAGCAGAAGCTGCTGGCTCTCGCTGCGGAGGACGTCGCCCTCGCGCAACTCGCCCACCGCAAGCGCACCCTTCCCGAGCTCGCCGCCGTCGAGGCCGCCCAGGAGGCGCAACGGGCCCTCCTCGACGACGTCGTCCGGGCCGAGACCGAGGTGCGTGACCTCGACCGCGAGCAGAAGCGGTTGGAGGCCGACGTCGACACCGTCCGGCAGCGCGCCGCCCGCGACCAGTCGCGGATCGACTCCGGCGGGGCCACTCCCAAGGAGATCACCGGCCTGCAGCACGAGCTGGAGTCGCTGAACCGCCGGCAGGGCGACCTGGAGGACCAGGTGCTCGAGCTGATGGAGCGCCGCGAGACCGCCGACGCCGCCCTCGCCACGGCGCAGGGTGGCCTGGCCGGGGCACAGGCAGACCAGGAGCAGGCCGAGCAGCGGCGTGACACGGCCCTGGCCGAGATCGCCGAGGCCACCCAGCAGCACCGGGCCAAGCGGGACCAGGTCGCCGCCACCGTCCCCGCCGACCTGCTCAAGGTCTACGACCGGGTCGCCGCACAGACCGGCAGCACGGGCGCCGCCGAGCTGAAGGCCCGTCGCTGCCAGGGCTGCCGGATCGAGTTCTACGGCACCGAGCTGGCCTCCTACCGCAACGCCGACCCGCACACGGTGCTCCGCTGCGAGAACTGCAACCGGGTCCTCGTGCGCACCGCCGAGTCCGGGCTGTGAGCCGCCGACTCATCATCGAGGCGGACGGCGGGTCGCGGGGCAACCCCGGTCCGGCCGGGTACGGCGCGCTGGTGAAGGACGCCGAGACCGGCCGGCTGCTCGCCGAACGGGCCGAGTCCGTCGGCCGGGCCACGAACAACGTCGCCGAGTACGGCGGTCTGGTCGCCGGGCTGCAGGCCGTCCTCGACCTCGACCCGAGCTCGAGCGTCGAGGTCCGGATGGACTCGAAGCTCGTCGTGGAGCAGATGTCGGGCCGCTGGCAGATCAAGCACCCGGACATGAAGAAGCTCGCGCTGCAGGCCCGGGACATCGCCCGCCAGCTCGGCTCGGTCCGCTACACCTGGATCCCGCGGGCGCAGAACAGCGCCGCGGACGCGCTGGCCAACAGCGCCATGGACGGCAAGCCGGTGCGTCGTGACCTGGCCACCGAGCCGGTGGTGGTCGAGGACGACACCCAGCCGACCGCCGAGCCGGCGCCGGTCGTCGTCACCGTGACCCACCTGCTGCGGCACGGGCGCACCGAGCACACCCCGGAGCGTCGGTTCAGTGGCAGCAGCGACCTGCCGCTGTCCGAGCTCGGGCGTGCGGACGCCGAGGCCGCGGCCCGGCACCTGGCCGGGCGTGGGATCGACGTGATCGTCAGCTCGCCGCTGCAGCGCACCCGGCAGACCGCCGAGGCGGCCGCGCAGGTGCTCGGCGTCCCGGTCGAGGTCGACACCGACCTGCGCGAGCTGGACTTCGGCGCGTGGGAGGGCCTCACCGCGGCCGAGGCCCAGGCGAAGAGCCCGCTGGCGTTCCGGCGCTGGTCCGGTGCGACCGACGTCCGCCCGCCCGGTGGGGAGTCGGTCGCCGACGTCTCCGCCCGGGTCGCCCGGGCGCGGGCGCGGGTCCTGGAGCGGCACGCCGGGAAGACGGTGCTGCTGGTCAGCCACGTGACCCCGATCAAGCTCCTCCTCGCCGCCGGCCTGGGCGTCGGGGACGAGATCGTGCACCGGGTGTTCCTGGAGGCCGCGTCGCTGTCGACGGTCACCTGGTCCACCGACGGCCGCACCTCGGTGCGGCTGGTCAACGACACCAGCCACCTCGGCTGACCGCCCCGGGAAGCCGCCAGCGGCCCCGACTGTTGGACCCAACGGTAGTCATGCCCGGCCTGCTGAGGAGTTCTGTGACCGCGACCGTCGTCGATGAGCGCACCATGTCCGCCGCCGAGTACGAGACGTGGGCGGCCGAGGTCCGCCGGCTGGCCGACGAGCGCGGCGCCGTCGTCCTGGCGCACAACTACCAGGTCCCCGAGATCCAGGACGTCGCCCACTTCACCGGCGACTCGCTGTACCTCTCCCGGGTCGCCGCCGAGACCGACGCCCGCGAGATCGTCTTCTGCGGCGTGCACTTCATGGCCGAGACGGCGAAGATCCTGTCGCCGGACAAGACCGTGCTGCTGCCCGACCTCGCCGCAGGCTGCTCGCTGGCCGACAGCATCACCGCCGAGCAGCTGCGGGAGTGGAAGGCCGAGCACCCCGGTGCCGTCGTGGTCAGCTACGTCAACACCACCGCGGCGGTGAAGGCCGAGACCGACATCTGCTGCACGTCGTCCAACGCCGCCGACGTCGTGCGATCGATCCCGGCCGACCAGGAGATCCTCTTCCTGCCCGACCAGTTCCTCGGCGCGCACGTGAAGCGGGTGACCGGCCGGTCGAACATCTCGATCTGGGCGGGGGAGTGCCACGTGCACGCCGGGATCAGCCCGGCCGACGTCCGGTCGCAGATCGCCGCCCACCCCGACGCGGAGATCCTGGTGCACCCCGAGTGCGGGTGCACCACCTCGGTGCTGGACCTGGTCAGCCACGGTGACCTGCCGGCCGACCGCACCCGGGTGCTCTCGACCGGGGGCATGGCCACCGCCGCCGCGGCCAGCACCGCCGGCCAGGTGCTGGTGGCCACCGAGATCGGCATCCTGCACCAGCTGCGGTCGCTGAACTCGACGACCGAGTTCATCCCGATGAACGCCCGGGCAGCCTGCCGCTACATGAAGATGATCACCCCGGCGAAGCTGCTGCACACGCTCCGCACCGGCGAGGGGGCGATCGACGTCGACCCGCAGACGGCCGCCCGTGCCCGGCGGGCGGTCGAGGCGATGATCGCGATCGGCGAGCCCGGCCGCGGCGGCGAGTGAGCCTCACCCGCAGTTGATCAACGGGCGCTGCCGTCAGGTGCGGAGGAAGAGGTAGATCGACACCCCGATGCCGAACGCGACGATGAGCACGCGCAGCGGCGTGGTCGGGATGCGGGTCGCCACCTTCGCGCCGAGGAAGCCGCCGAGCAGGGCAGCCGGGGCACAGACCGCGACGTAGGCCCACTCCACGGGGCCCCAGATGCCGAAGACCACGACGGTCACCGAGGCGGTGACCAGCGAGATCGCGCTCTTCATCGCGTTGGCCAGCTTGAGCCGGCCCAGCCCGAGCCCCAGGACGCCGACCAGGATGACGCCGAGCGCGCCGCCGAAGTAGCCGCCGTAGACGGTGGCCAGGAACAGCATCACGTACAGCCACACCGGGTCGGCGTGGACGACGCCCTCCGGCTGCTTCTTGAGCCGCTTGGTGATCATCGTCTGGAAGGCCAGGAGGGTGCTGGCGAGGAAGACCAGCACCGGGACGACGGTGTCGAAGGCCTCGGTCGGCGTCGTCAGCAGCAGCACCGATCCCACCGTGCCGCCCAGCACCGCGACCACCGAGAACCGGATCATCCGGCCCCGCTGACCGCTGTACTCGTTGCGGAAGCCGAGCACCCCGCCGATGTAGCCGGGCCACTGGGCGACCGAGTTGGTCACGTTCGCCGCCACCGTCCCCAACCCCAGGGCCACCAGCACGGGGAAGAGGATCAGCGACCCGCCGCCGGCGATCGAGTTGATGCCGCCGGCCAGGAGGGCGACCCCTGCGGCGATGAGCAGGTCGACAGCGGACACGGGCGCGGAGCCTACTGTCCGGCTCATGAGGGATGACGTGCGCGCGCTGGTGATGGCCGCCGGGATGGCCGGGTCGGGCGCGGTGCACCTGGTGCGGCCGCAGACCTACGACTGGATGATCCCCCCGGAGCTGGGGCCCGCCCGGCCGTGGGTGACCGGCAGCGGGGTGGCGGAGCTGGCCACGGCTGCCCTGCTCGCCGTCCCGCGGACCCGCCGGCTCGGGGGCTGGGCCGCGGTGGCCGTGCTGGTCGGCGTGCTGCCCGCGCACGCCCAGACGCTCCGCAGGTTCCGGCGCGACCCGGCCAGGCTCACGGTCGCGGTGGCGCGGATCCCCTTCCAGGTGCCGATGCTCAGCGCCGCGCTGCGGGTCGCCCGCGGCCGCTGATCAGCGGCCGCGGACCGGGGGCGGCTCGGGGTCGGTGAGCCGCGGGCCGTCCATCAGGCTGCCGGCCTGCTTGACCCGGCGCAGCACCGTCGAGGTCTCCAGCGTGCGCACCGGCAGGGCGCCGACCCGGTCGGTGAGGAAGCGGTACAGGTGGGCGGTGTCCCGGCAGGTCACCGCGACCATCAGGTTGGCCGGGCCGGTCACGACTGCGGTGAAGCCGGTCTCCGGCGCCCTGGCCAGGGCCTCACCGACGTGGGCGATGTCCTTCGGGGCGACGCCCAGCCAGAGCAGCGCGCTCACCGGGTGCCCCAGCAGCTCGGTGGCGATCTCCAGGTCGAAGTAGAGGGCGCCGGCCGAGCGCAGCGCCTCCACCCGCCGGGCCACCCGGCTCTCCGACCACCCGGTGACCCCGGCGAGCTCGGCCCAGCTGAGCCGGCCGTCGGTGGCGAGCGCGGCCAGCAGCAGCTCGTCCTCCGGGTCGAGGACCACGGGGGTGGGGGCCGCCCGGGACGAGTCCGAGCCCAGGGCGGCGATCTGCTCCGCGCTGAGCGGGTCGTCGAAGTCGGTCCACTCGTAGGCGCCGCCGACGTAGGAGTGGAGCACCGAGAACGCGGCGAGGTCGATGACCTGGACGGTGCGCGGCAGCCGGTCCAGCAGCAGGGCGTCGCGCTGGCGGGTCGTGCGGGGCCGCGTCGAGCAGGTGATCTCCGCGCCGCCGGCGGTCAGGCTCACCCACGAGACGTCGGGACGGCGGGCCAGGGCGTCCGCCACGGCGCCCGCGGCGGCCGGCTGCACCCGCATCCGGATGTGCCAGCTGGGCTCGGTGGCCTCCGGGGTGGTGAGCCCGAGCACCCGGACCACGCCGTCGGCCCGCAGCCGCCGCCACCGGCGGGCCACGGTCTGCTCCGAGACGCCCAGGACGGCGCCGATCCGGCTGAACGGCGCCCGGCCGTCGACCTGCATGGCGTGCACGATCTGGCGGTCCACTGCATCGAGCACGGTCGCCATCCTGCACCACGGGGCCCCAGATGGAGGATCCCGTCACTACGGGCCGGGCGAACCAGGTTCTGTCCCAGGACCGTTGCACAGTGGCACCATGCGTTCGTGGTTGCCGCTGGTCGCGATCTGCACCGGCACGTTCATGCTCCTCATCGACGTCACGATCGTGAACGTCGCCCTGCCCGACATGGCCACCGACCTGGACACCAGCTTCGGCCAGCTCCAGTGGGTCGTCGACGTGTACGCGCTCGCGCTGGCGGCCCTGGTGCTGGGCGCCGGGTCGCTCGCCGACCTGTACGGGCGGCGCCGGGTCTACCTGATCGGCCTGGTCCTCTTCGCCGTCGCGTCGCTGGCCTGCGGGCTCGCCCCCAGCGCTGAGCTGCTGATCGGGGCGCGGGCGGTGCAGGGCGTCGGGGCGGCGGCCATGCTGGCCACCACGATCGCGCTGATCAACACCAGCTACGAGGGGCGCGACCGCGGGACCGCCTTCGGGATCTGGGGGGCCGTGGTCGGGGCGGCCGCGGCCCTGGGCCCGATCCTCGGTGGCGCCCTCACCGAGCTCGACTGGCGGTGGATCTTCTTCGTCAACCTGCCGATCAGCGTGTTCGGCGTCGTGCTGACCCTCATCGCGGTGCAGGAGACGCGCCAGCCGAACGCCCCACGGCCCGACGTCCCCGGCATCGTGTTGTTCACCCTCGGCGCCTCGGGGATCGTCTTCGGCCTCGTGCGCGCCGCCGCCGACGGGTGGAGCGCCCCGGTCGCCTGGGGCCCGCTGGCCGCCGGCGTCCTCGTGCTGGCCGCCTGGGTGCGCGTCGAGCGCGCTCGCCCGGCGCCGATGCTCGACGTCCGGCTGTTCGGCAACCGTTCCTTCACCGGGATCATGCTCGGCGCGCTGCTGCTGAACGCCGCTGCGTTCAGCGGCAGCCTCTACATCTCGCTGTGGCTGCAGTCGGTGCTCGGGCTCTCACCGCTGCAGGCCGGGCTGGTGTTCATCCCGCTCTCGGCGTTCAGCTTCGTCGTGGCCGCCTTCGCCGGGCGCTGGCTCCAGACGTTCCCCCCGCGGTTCGTGGTCGGCGGCGGGCTGGTCGTCATCGGCGTCGCCGCGCTGCTGATGGCCTTCGTGCAGGCCGACTCCTCGTGGCGGGTCCTGGTCCCGGGGCTGGCCGTGCTGGGCATCGGGGTCGGCGTGGCCAACCCGTCGCTGGCGTCCTCGGCGCTGGCCGCGGTGCCGCGCGAGCGCAGCGGGATGGCCTCGGGCGCGGTGAACACCGCCCGGCAGCTCGGTTTCGCCCTGGGCGTGGCGGTGCTCGGCAGCGTCTTCACCGCGCAGGCGGCCGGCGTGCTCCGGGACGCCGGCGCAGCCGATCCCGCGGACACCGCCTCCGCACTGACCGCCGGCCAGGCCGGCCAGCTCGTCGGCTCGGCGCCCCCCGCGGACCGGGCCGGCCTCGCCGACCTGCTGGGCAGCGCCTACGCCAGCGGGCTGCGGGAGGTCTTCCTGGTCAGTGGCGGCGCCGGCATCGTGGGCGGGCTGCTGGTGCTGTGGCTGGTGCGCGCCCCGGCCCCCAGCCAGGGCGGGCCGCGGGCGGCGGAGCCGGAGACCGCCCCGGCGCGCTGAGCGGGCAGACTCCGGGCATGGCCACCGCTCCCGCCCCGTTCCCCGACGACTGGCAGCGCGCCCTCGTCGTCGCCGCGCACCCCGACGACATCGAGTACGGCCCCGCGGCCGCGGTCGCGGTGTGGACGGCGGCGGGCAAGGAGGTGCACTACCTGCTGGCCACCCGCGGCGAGGCGGGCATCGCCGGGCTCTCACCGGCCGAGGCCGGTCCGCTGCGCGAGGAGGAGGAGCGCCGGTCGGCCGCCGTCGTCGGCGTCTCGGAGGTGGAGTTCCTCGACCACTCCGACGGCGTCCTCGTCGCCGACCTGCAGCTGCGCCGGGACCTCGCCGGGGCGCTGCGCCGGCACCGGCCCGACCTGGTCGTGGTCATGCACGGCGGGGACACCTGGACCCCGCCGGAGGTCACCCCCGGCGCGCTGAACTCCGCCGACCACCGGGCGCTGACCCGGTCGCTGCTGGACGCGGTGGCCGACGCGGGCAACGAGTGGATCTTCCCCGACCTGACCGAGACGCCGTGGTCGGGCGTGCAGTACGTCGCCGTGCACGCCGTCGGGTACCCGCCGCCGCACGTGGTCGACGTCAGCGCCGGCGTCGAGACCGCCGTCGCCTCCCTCGTCGAGCACCGCCGCTACCTGGAGGCGCTGTCCGACGACCCGGTGGCGGAGCAGGCCCGCCGGCAGGTCGACATGGCCACCCTCACCGAGGACGGCGGGCGCCAGGTCGGCTTCCGGCTCTACTGGGGCTGAGCTGCAGCCGGCCTGAGCGGCGGGGGTAGGCTGCCGGCACGACGGACGAGTCGGCTGGGCGGTCGCGTCGGTGGGGGAGACCCCGCCGCCGAGGAACGTCCGGGCTCCACAGGGCAGGGTGGTCGCCAACAGCGACCCGGGGTGACCCGCGGGAAAGTGCCACAGAGAACAGACCGCCAGTGCGTGCACTGGTAAGGGTGAAACGGCGGTGTAAGAGACCACCGCACACCGGGTGACCGGTGTGGCTCGGTAAACCCCACCCGGAGCAAGGTCGAAAAGGGACGGCGGTCCGCCGCCGTCCTGCGCAGGCGTTCGAGGGCTGCCCGCCCGAGCCTGCGGGTGGACCGCTCGAGCCTGTCGGCAACGGCAGGCCTAGATGGATGGCCGCTCATCGGGACGCCGCGAGGCGCCCGGGGACAGAACCCGGCGTACAGGCCGACTCGTCCGTCGCCCCCTCAGCCGCCGTCTCCCTCCCGGGAGGCGTCGGCGGCGTCCGCCCGGTCGACCCGCGGCTGCCCGCCCGGGTGGCTCACGTGGCCGGTCTGGTGTTCCGGGTGATCTTCCCCGCGTCCGTCGTCCCGGGTGGCGTAGAGGCTGGTCGCGGTCACCAGCGCGAGGATCCCCACGATGACCCCGAGGGACGCCAGGGTCGGGATCTCCGGCGTCTCCGGCCAGACCCCGTGCGCCCAGTGCAGGACCAGCTTGACGCCGATGAAGCCGAGGATGGCGGCCAGGCCGTACCCCAGGTGCACCAGCTTGCTGAGCGCGCCCTGCAGGACGAAGTAGAGCGCCCGCAGCCCGAGCAGTGCGAAGGCGTTGGTGGCGAACACCAGGAACGGGTCGCCGGTGATGCCGTAGACGGCGGGCACGGAGTCGACGGCGAAGACGACGTCGGTGGCCAGGACGGCGAACACGACCAGCGCGAACGGGGTCGCCGTGCGCTTGCCCGCCTCCTGGATGAACAGCCGCGGGCCGTGGTAGGTCTCGGTCACCGGCATCAACCGCCGCAGCAGCCTGACCGACCGCATCGAGGAGATGTCCAGCTCGTTGCCGTGCCCGGACCGCTGATCCCGCAGCACCTTGACCGCGGTCAGCAGCAGGATCGCGCCGAACAGCAGGAAGGCCCAGCTGAGGTTCTGCAGGGCCGCCGCCCCCAGCGCGATGAAGATGCCGCGCAGCACCAGGGCGCCCACGATGCCGTACAGGAGGACCCGCTGCTGCAGCTCGACCGGCACGGCGAACGCCGACAGCAGCAGCATGAAGACGAACAGGTTGTCCACCGAGAGCGACTTCTCGACCAGGTAGCCGGTCAGGTACTCCAGCCCGGTCTGGGAGCCGTACTGCGTCCAGATGAAGACGGCGAAGGCCAGCGGCAGCGCGACGTAGAAGACCGACCAGCCCACCGCCTCGCGCATCGACACGGCGTGCGGTCGGCGGGTGACCACGAAGTCCAGCGCCAGCAGGGCGATGACGGCGGCGATGGTCGCCGCCCACAGGACCGGTGTCCCGATCGTCTCCAGCGTCGACGCGGGCGCCTCCGGGAGGGCGGCGGCGAGCACCGCGTCGCCGGGTGCGGTCGTCGTCATGGTCCTCCTCGCGCCCCCGCCGCGGGCGCACCCACGTGCAGCGGGCCCCCGCCCGGGCACCGGTTCCTGGGTGCGGCGTGGACCCGGCTACGGAGCCGGGATCGCCCGGCTCCTGCCCGTCGTCCCGCACCCGCAAACCGGCTCGTGGCCCCGGGCGGGGACCCACCCGCCCACCGGCCCGCGCCCGGTGGTCAGGGCTGGGCGTCGCCGCCGACCTCGGCGACGATCGCCCGGAACGTGGTGGTGTCGACCTCGTCGTCCACCGTGACCCGCACGATGTCGGTGATCTGCTGGCTGGACGCCGTCCGGCAGGCGCTCACCCGAGCGGCGGCGATCAGGGTCAGCTGCTGCAGCCGGGCGGTGGGCTGGGGGACCGGGGGGAGTCGCTTCTCGCGCATGGACGGACGGTAGGCAGACCGTCCAGCAGTTCTCCGCACGTTGCGGCACCGTGTCGTCTCACCGCCGTCCCGAGGGGCACACCAGGCGTCTCCGGTCCCGCAGGCACCACGCCATCGGCGGGGCTCAGGCCCGGACGTCGGCGCGCTGCCGCTCGTGGACGCTCAGCCACTCCTCCAGCTCGGCAGCCGGCAGCGGCGGGGAGTGCAGGAAGCCCTGGCTCTCGTCGCAGTCCAGGGCGCGCAGGTGCAGCAGCGTCGCAGGGTCCTCGACGCCCTCGGCGACCACCCGCAGCCCGAGTTCGTGGGCCAGGGCGATGGTGCTGGAGACGATGGCGGCGGCCCGGGCGTCGGTGAGCAGGTCGGCGGTGAACGAGCGGTCCAGCTTGAGCTCGGCGACCGGCAGCTGGTGCAGGTAGGTCAGCGAGGCGTAGCCGGTCCCGAAGTCGTCGATGCTCACCGTGGTGCCCAGGTCGGCGAGCGCGCCGACGACGGCCAGGCTGCGGTCGGGGTCGCTGAGCAGCACCGTCTCGGTCACCTCCAGGACCAGCGCAGACGGCGGGAGGTCGTGGGCGCGGAGCAGGTCCGCCACCCGCTGCGGCAGCTCGGTGTCGAGCAGGTTGCTCGCCGACAGGTTCACCGAGACCCGCAGGACCCGGCCCTGCTGCCGCCAGCGGGCGGCCTGGGCGACGGCCTGGGACAGCACCTCGTCGGTGATCGCCCCCATCAGCCCGTGCACCTCCGCCAGCGGGAGGAACTCGGCCGGCCCCAGCAGGCCGCGTACCGGGTGCAGCCAGCGCAGCAGCGCCTCCACCCCGACGACCTGCCGGGTGGCGATGTCGACCTGCGGCTGGTGGTGCAGCACCAGCTCCCCGGTGACCAGCGCCCGCCGCAGCTCCTCCACCATGGCCAGCCGCCCACTGCTGTCGATGTGCCGCGCCCGGTCGTAGACGACGACGGTGGCATCGGAGCGCTTGGCGTCGTACATCGCCGCGTCGGCCTGCCGCAGCAGCGATGCCCGGGTCGAGCTCCCGGCGTCCCCCGTCGAGGGACCGGCGTCGCGGTGGGTGACCCCGATGCTGACCGCCACGTGCAGGGTCAAGCCGCCCACCTCGAAGGGCTCGGCGAACCGGGCCTCCAGCTGGGCGCCGAGCAGCACGGCCCGGGCGGCGGGGGAGCGAGGACCGTCGGCCCGGGCGATGACGGCGAACTCGTCACCACCCAGGCGGCCGAGCAGCTCGCCGGCACCCAGGGCCGACCGCAGCCGGTCGGCCACCAGCCGGAGCAGGTCGTCGCCGGCCGCGTGGCCGAGACCGTCGTTGACCTCCTTGAACTTGTCCAGGTCCAGCAGTGCGAGCGCCACCGGCTGGCCGGCGCCGCACAGCTCCTCGACCCGGCGGAGCACCGCCCGGCGGTTCGCCAGCCCGGTGAGCTCGTCGGTCAGCGCTTCGTGGCGGCTCACTGCCAGCTGGGACAGCTCACGGACGTTGACCAGCAGTCGGATGCTGGAACCGGTGGCGGCCGCCGCAGCGCACCACGTGGCGAGGGCGGTGGAGTGGCTGACGGCACCGGTCACCAGGATCGCCGTGGAGGCGGCGATCACGACGAACGCCCCGACGGTGGAGGCGGTCGGGTCGGTCGGCTGCGGCTCCGAGGGCGCCGAGCGCAGGAACGCAGCCAGGACCAGGCACAGCAGACCGCCCACCGGTGCGAAGGACGGCCACACGGTCGTCGAGCTGCCGGCGGTCGTCATCGCCACGCCGGACAGCGGCAGGAGGAACGCCGCGAGGACCAGCCAGGTCCGTGGGTCTCGGCCCATCGCCCCCAGGAAGACCATGGACAGCGCCGTCCCGGCGAGCACGAACAGCGCGGCGTCCTGGGCCAGCAGCGGTTGCAGCTGCCACCACGGCAGGGCGCTCAGCCGGCTGCCGGTGCGGTCCAGGACGACGTCCAGCAGTGCGACGACCGCGAGCACGGCGGCCAGTCCGTTGAGCACGTCGTTCGGGTCGGCGAGGTTGGTCCGGTACCGGTTCCAGCGGACCAGACCGGCATAGGCGAGCGGGAAGGCCGCCACGGGCGCCCACTCGGCGGGCAGGGCCGCGACCGCGGCGGGGACGTCGACGAGCTCGAGCACCCGGGACGCCACGGGACCGAGGGTGGTCAGCAGGGCCGCCAGCGCCAGCCTGGTCCACAGCCCGCGTTCGTGCCCGACCCGGCGGGCGCGCCAGCTCAGTGCCGCACAGGCACCGACGCACAGGGCGACCGAGCCGCCCAGGGAGACCCCGGGGATCGCGAGGGCGGGCGCGCCGAGGTCCACCAGCCCGGCCGCCACCAGGGCTGCCGCGGCCGCCACGACGACCAGGGCCCAGCGCGGGGATCCCGGGAGGAGTCGCGGGCGGGGGACTGCGGGCATGGAGGGGGATCGGTCCCGGGGCGCGTGCGGTGAAGGGCGGCGCCGTGAGTTCACCCGTCGGGAGCAGGACCGCCGGACCACCGGTGAGGTGGGTGCGCCACGATGGTGGCGTGGACGGCTGGGCACGCTGGCTCGCGGTGGCCGTGGCCGGGCTGCTGCTCAGCTGGGCACTGCTGATGGTGCTGGCCCGCACCCTGCCGCCGGGCGCCGCACGTGAGCTCGCCCGCTTCCTGCCCGCGTGCCTGACGACGGTCCGGAGGCTGCGCAGGCACCCCGCAGTCCCCCGCCGGGCGAAGGCGGCGCTGCTGGTGGCCGGGCTGTGGGTCCTCTCGCCGATCGACCTGATCCCGGAGTTCCTGCCGGTCATCGGGCCGCTGGACGACGTCGTGGTGGTCGCGCTGGCGTTGCGCTACGCCGCCCGCCGCGTCCCCCGAGGAGTTCTCCTGGAGGCCTGGCCGGGGGACCGCCGCATCATCGAGCGGCTGCTCGGCCCGGCCGCCCCGGTCGAACGGGGCTGACCGTCCCGGGGGCCGGCTGGGCCGGCCTCCCGGGACGGTCCGGCTCAGCCGGTGGAGCGGGGCTGGGCCGGGTTGGTCGGGTCGCCCTGGGAGGGCGGGTTGATCTTCGGGCCGGTGGTCGCCTCGGACACGGGTGATCCACCGGACGGCGCGGGGGCGTGCTCGGGCTGGGAGCCGGCCGGGTCGCCGCCGGAGGGCTGCGCGCCGGACTGGAGCTCATCGAGCCGGTGGGTCATCGCCGAGACGACCTGCACCCGGTTGGCGTGCGACTTCTCGTAGGCCAGCACGGTCTGCAGGCCGTCGGCGTCCAGGGTGCGGATGCGTGAGGTGAGGCTCCCCACGGGCAGGTGGTCGTAGTCGGGCAGCGGGAGGCTGTCGCGCTCGGACATCCCGGCTCCTTCCGGTCGTGGGAACAGTTCTGCCGACGGCTACCCGGGCGGGACGGGCTGACACACCGGGTGTGAGACGGCCGGACCGGTGGGTAGGCCGCGACGACGCACTGATCGGGGCCCAGCCCCGGCCCCGTCCGCACACGTCGACCACATCGAAGGAGCCCCCGTCCCATGGACGTGACCTTCCTGGAGCAGGTGTTCAGCGCGCCCGGCCCGTACGCCACGGTCTGCGCTGACGTCACCCACACCACCGAGAACGCCGACACCGAGGTCGAACTGCGGGTCCGCGCGGTCTGCGAGGAGCTGGCCGCTGCCGGCGCACCCGAGGGGGTGGTCGAGTCGGTGCGCAGCCAGCTGCTGCAGGCCAACGACGGTGGGGAGATCGCCACCCTGCGCGGCCGCGCCCTGGTCGTCGCCGCCGACGGGTCGGTCGTCCTCGACGAGGCGCTGGCCGACGTGCCGCGCGACCCGGTCGCCCGCTGGTCGCCCTACCCGGACCTGCTGCCGGTGTTGCGCCAGCTCGCCGGCCGGGTGCCGCACGTGGTGGTCGTCGCCGACCGGGTCGGCGCCGACATCTCCGTGGCCACCGTCCCCGGCCGCCCCACCGACGAGGAGACCGTCGAGGGCGACACCTTCCACATGCGCAAGGTGAAGGTCGGCGGCTGGGCGCACAACACCTACATGCACACCGCGGAGAACCAGTGGGAGGAGAACCTCGGCCAGGTGGCCGACCACCTCCACCAGCTGGTCGTCCAGAGCGGAGCCCAGTTCGTGCTCGTCGCCGGCGACGTCCGGGCGCGCCAGCTGCTCGCGGACAAGGCGACCAAGGAGGTCGGCGACATCCTGGTCTCGATCGAGGAGGGCGGCCGCGCCGCCGGAGCAGACCGCGAGCCGGTCGAGCGCCGGGCCCTGGAGCTCGTCGCCGAGCACGAGGCGCACGGGCAGGCGCGGGCCGTCGAACAGGTCCAGGCCGCCTCCGCCCACGGCCTGGCCGTGACGGGCACCGCGCTGGTCGTCGAGGCGCTGCGCAAGGCCCAGGTCGAGACCCTGGTCCTCGCCGACCAGGTCGACGACGAGCAGCTGCTCATCGGCGCCGACCCGTTGCAGATCGGCGTGGACGAGTCGGACATGACCGCCCTCGGGGTCTCCGACGCCGAGCGCGTCCCCGCCGACCAGGCCCTGCTGCGCGCCGCCGTCGGCAGCGATGCGGCGGTCGTCGTGGTCCCGCGGACGGCGATGCCCGGGGACATCCCGGTGGCCGCCGTCCTGCGCTACACCGACGCCTCCACCTCCAGCTGACCTACGGGTCACCCACACCGGCCGGTCCACGGCCATCGACACGAGGAGGACCCCCATGACCGATCCCCACCAGCCCGCCACCGCACCCGGCACGGACCCGGCCGACGTCGAGCAGCGAGCCGCGCTCGCCGAGGCGCTCGGCAAGGAGGTCTGGCCGGCCGACAAGGACACCCTGGTCGCCAAGGCGCAGGAGTCCCACGCTCCCGACCGGGTGCTCGCCTCGCTGAACCGGTTGCCGAGCAGCACGGAGTTCACCAACGTGCAAGAGGTCGCCGAGGCCCTGGGGATCCACACCGAGCAGCAGCGCTTCTGATCGTGAGGCATCGGTTCGGGGGACGTGGGTAGGGGAGCTCCATGCCCTCCATGAAGGACCCGTCCCCCGAGGCGATCGCCAACGTCACCGAGCAGAACGTCGAGACCCGGGCGCGGCTGCTGCCCGAGGAGCAGTCCGTCGAGGGCGACACCGACCCGACGAACGAGGGCCTGGATCCCGAGGTGCAGGCCGCGGTCATCCTGGCCGAGTCAGAGGAGCGCACGATCCACGCCGACCCCGACGACGCCCAGGGCGGGCACCGGCAGTCCGCGGAGACCGCCGACCTGCCCTGAGCTCTCCGCCGCTCAGCCCCCGGGGCGGGGCGGTGCCGTGCTCTCCCGGACGACGAGCCGGGTCGACAGCTCCAGGCGCGGGGTCTCCAGGTGCTCGCCTCGTACCAGTCGTAGCACGGTGCGGGCAGCGAGCGAACCCATCTCCGACAGCGGCTGGTGCACGGTGGTCAGCGGCGGTGAGGACCACTGGGCGCCCGGCAGGTCGTCGAAGCCGATCACGCTGACGTCCTCGGGCACCCGCAGGCCGGCGCGGCGGACGGCCTCGAACACCCCGAAGGCCATCTGGTCGTTGGCGGCCACGACGGCGGTCGGCGGCGCGGGCAACTGCAGCAGCTCCGTGGCCGCCCGGAAGCCGGCCTCGTGGCTGAAGTCCCCGGCGACCTGCAGGTCTGGGTCGACGGTGAGCCCGGCGGCCTCCAGCGCGGCCCGGTGCCCGTCCTGGCGAGCCCGGCTGCACAGCAGGGTGGGCGTGCCGGTCACGACGCCGATCCGGCGGTGGCCGAGCCCGATCAGGTGCTCCGTGGCGGTCAGCCCGCCGGCCCAGTTGGTGGCACCGATGGTCGGCACGTCCAGTTCGGGGACCCCGGCAGGGTCGATCACCACGGCCGGGACGTGCAGCCGGCGCAGCTCGGCGTGCAGGGCCGGGTCGACGTCGCTGGTCACCAGGATCGCGCCGTCGCTGTTGCGCCCGGCGAGGTTGTCCAGCCACGAGCGGGTGTCGCTGGCCCGACGGTGGATCGCGGTGACGACGGTGCCCACGCCCTCGGCGTGGGCGGCGTCCTCGACACCGCGGATGATCTCCACGGCCCACGGGCTGTCGAGGTCGTTGAAGACCAGGTCGATCAGCCGGGCAGCCGCGGTGGGCCGGCCCCCGCGACGCCGGTAGCCGTGGTCACGCAGCAGCCGCTCGACCCGTTCCCGGGTGTGCGGCGCGACGTCGGACCGGCCGTTGAGGACGCGCGACACCGTCGGCACGGAGACCCCCGCCTCGGCCGCGATGGCCGCGATGGTGACCGTGCGGGTCTCGGACACGTGCTCCTCCTCGTCGTCGGAGGGCTCACCCTACGGCGCTCCGGCGCGCCCATCGGAGATCTCCGGGACACGCCGAGGACCTGTTGTCACGGCACCCGCTCGTTCGTAACGTGCGTCGCAGCACTTCCGGAAACTCCCGATATGGCGACGACGCCGACGAGAGGTTGCACCATGGGCTCCCAGCTGTCCCTGTCCCGAACGTTCGTCCGGTGCGCGGTGGGGGTGGGCGTGCTGCCCGTCCTCCTCGGCGCCACCCTCGCCCCCGCCGCCGCCGGGGAACGCAGCCGGGTCCCCGACCAGGCCGTGGAACAGCGCGTCCAGAAGGCCCTCGACCGGTACGGCCTGCGCGACGTGGCGCCGCGCGACCTGGAGATCGGCACCGCCGTCGCGGGGGGCGGGCACCACCTCGAGCAGGACTACCCCGACCCCTTCACCTACGACGAGGAGTACCGCGAGGCGCTGGCGCGCGAGTTCAGCTCGCTGTCGCCGGAGAACCAGATGAAGTGGGAGTTCATCCACCCGGAGCAGGGTCGGTACAACTTCGAGCCCATGGACGCGATCGTCGAGTTCGCCCAGGAGCACGGGCAGGAGGTGCGCGGCCACACCCTGCTGTGGCACAGCCAGAACCCGGCGTGGCTGGCGGAGGGCGACTTCACCCCCGAGGAGCTGCGCGCGATCCTCAAGGACCACATCCAGACCGTGGTCGGCCGCTACGCGGGCGAGATCCAGCAGTGGGACGTCGCCAACGAGATCTTCACCGACGGCGCCAACCCGACCCTCCGGCCGGAGAACATCTGGATCAGCGAGCTGGGCCCCGGCATCATCGCCGACGCCTTCCGCTGGGCGCACGAGGCCGACCCGGAGGCGCAGCTCTTCCTCAACGACTACGCGGTCGACGACATCGGGCCGAAGAGCGACGCCTACTACGCCCTCGCCCAGGAGCTCCTCGCCCAGGGCGTGCCGTTGCACGGCTTCGCCACCCAGGCTCACCTGAGCTTCGAGTACCCGTTCCCGGCGACGCTGGAGGAGAACCTGCAGCGCTTCGACGACCTCGGGCTGGAGACGGCGATCACCGAGCTCGACGTCCGCATGCCGCTCGGGGAGGACGGCCGGCCCACGAAGGAGCAGCTGAGCCAGCAGGCCGACTGGTACCGCTGGGCGCTGGAGGCCTGCCTCGGCGTCGAGGACTGCAACTCCTTCACCATCTGGGGCTTCAACGACAAGTACTCCTGGGTGCCGGTCTTCTTCGAGGGCACCGGAGCGGCCAACGTGATGTTCGAGGACTACACCCGCAAGCCCGCCTACTGGGCGCTCGCCGTGACCCTCGCCAAGGCCCGCTGGCTGGGCGTGCGGTGACGGCCGGGACCGCCTGAACCCGGTGGGGAGCCCGGTGACTGGCCGGGCTCCCCACCGGGTAGCCGTTCGAGGTCAACCGTCCCGACGACCGAGGAGAACGGCCGTGCCGAAGACCACGAAGAGCGGCGACGCGAAGCAGAGCGAGATCCCCAGCACCCTGCAGCGCTCGGACGAGAAGGCGCAGCGGACCTTCGCCAAGGCGCACGACTCCGCCGCCGAGGAGTACGACGACGCACAGCGCGCCAACCAGGTGGCCTGGAGCGCGGTGAAGCACACGCACGAGAAGGTGGGCGACCACTGGGAGCCCAAGGACCACAAGGGGCCGAGCGACCCCCAGGCCGAGGGAGGCCGGGACACCGACCGGGAGACCAAGGGCGGCGTGGACGCGAACGCCTCCAAGTCCCACCTCTACGACGTCGCCAAGGAGCTGGACGTGGAGGGCCGGTCGAAGATGGACAAAGACGAACTCGTCGACGCCATCCAGAAGGCCAACGACCAGAAGACCGCCGAGGCGCGCGAGAAGTGACCCGGCGAGACTGACCGGGTGCAGAGGGAGGACATCAGGGTCCGCTACGAGCGGGCCAGTCAGTGGCCGCTGATCGTCATCGCGGTGCTGTTCGTCGTCGCCTACGCCTGGCGCGTGCTGCAACCGGACGTCCCCGGGTGGGTGCGGACGGCGCTGCTGGTGGTGACCGTCGCGGTCTGGCCGGTGTTCCTGGTCGACTACATCGTCCGGCTGGTGCTGGCCGAGCGCCGGTGGCACTTCGTCCGGCGGAACTGGGTCGACGGCCTGGCCGTGCTGCTGCCCCTGCTGCGCCCGCTGCGGGTCATCAGCCTCGTCCGGGTCGCCCGGGTGCTCGACCGCCGGCTCACCGTCTCGCTGCACGGCCGGGTCGCCTACTACGTCACCTCGATCTCGGCCCTCGTCGTCTTCATGGCCTCACTGGCCGTCTACGACGCCGAACGGGACGCCCCCGACGCCGTCATCACCGACTACGGGGACGCCGTCTGGTGGGGGCTCACCACGATCACCACCGTCGGCTACGGCGACGAGTACCCGGTCACCGGTGAGGGGCGGCTGGTGGCGGCCCTGCTGATGATCGGCGGGATCGCCCTGCTCGGGGTGGTGACCGCGGCGGTGGCCTCCTGGTTCGTCGGCCGGGTCGCCGACGCGGCCCAGGCCCAGGACGAGGCGGACGGCGTCGTCCTGCGCGCGCAGCTGGCCGACCTGACCGAAGAGGTCCGCCGACTGCGCGCGGACCTGGCCGGCCAGCTCAGCCCGACGGGATCAGGATCAGCTTCGTCTGCCGCTCGTCCAGGTACTCCACCCCGGCAGCGGTGAGCGCGATGCCCTGCTCCAGCGCCATCCGCACCAGCTGACCGCCCCACTCCGCGACCGGCACCCGAACGCACAGCTCGAGGGCGTAGACGGTGTCCGGGTGCACGAGGGCCGACCCGGCGCCGGGGACGCCGTCCTGCTGGTCCCACATCCCGATCGCCGGGCCGGCCCCGTGGCCGTGCACCCCGACCGGGTGGGAGTAGACGTCACCGTCGATGCCCGCCGCAGCCGCGGCAGCGCGGGCGGCGGCGAGCACCTCGTCGCCGGTCCGGCCCGGGTGCAGCGCCGCGGTCGTCAGGTCCTGCATCCGGTTCCCGACGGCCAGCGCGGAGACCAGCCCGGCCGGGGCGGCGTGCTCCCCGGGGCGGAGCACGTAGGCGTTGCGCTGGGTGTCGGTCATCAGGCCCAGGCTGGAGAGCCCGACGTCGCAGTGGACCAGGTCGCCGGGCTCGATGGCCGCGTCGTAGGGGACGCCGGGCAGCACGGTGCCGCGCTCGTCGGTGAGCGGCGTGCCGGCCCGCTGCAGCCCCACCGTCGGCTGGAACCAGGCGTCCACCCCGAGGTCGGCGAAGCGCTGCCGGATCCACCAGGCGACGTCGAGCGCCGTCGTCTCACCCACGGTGACCACGGCCGGTGAGAAGGCCTCGGCGATGACCTCGTGGGCCAGCCGGTTCAGGGCGTGCAGTGCGGCGATCTCCTCGGGCAGCCGGGTCTCCAGCCAGCCGACCGCGAGCTGCTCGGCCGACACCAGCTTCTCCGCGTGCGGGCCCAGTGCCCGCACCAGCAGGTCGTGCTCGGTGTGCGCCAGACCGTCGGCGTGGGCGAAGGTCGCCGAGACGTCGACCCCGATCCTGCGCGGGGCGGCCTGGTCGACGAAGCGGCGGACGGCGGCCCACTGCGACTCCTCCGCCGTCAGCCCGGGCTGCTCGTCGGCGTCCCAGGAGCCGAGGAACTGGCCGACCGGGTACCGGGAGACCGCCGCGGCGGTGACGCCGTCGTCGCTGCGGTGGAACAGCAGGATGGTCCGCCGCCGGGCCGACAGCCAGGTCGCCGGCAGCAGCGTCGGCAGCACCGGGTCCTCGTTGTACTCGCGGCCGACGACCACCCACAGGTCGATCTCCGCGCGGTCCATCAGCCCGGGCAGCACGTCGAGCAGCCGCTGGGTCAGCCAGCGGTCCCGGACGTCGGCCTGCTCACGCAGGGGCAGCGGCACGGTGCGGGTGGGGTCGGGGGCCACCCGGTCGGCGGTCGCGGTCATGCAGGGAGGAAAGCAGACCGCCGCCCGGGCCGCCCGGGGACGGCGGCGGTGCCCGTCCGGGTCAGGCCGTCGCGCCGCCGGCCGGGCTCCGCCGCGAGCCTCCGGTCACCTGAGGGTGCCGGCCGAGGGTGCTGCCGGCCACGACCACCCGGTCCCGCCCGCCCTGCTTGGCCTCGTACATGGCCGCGTCGGCCCGGTCGACCAGCCGCCACAGCGCATCGCTGGGGTCCTCGCCGTCGACCGGCCCCGCCAGCGCGACCCCGATCGAGGCGGTCACCGCCCGCTGCTGCGCGCGTCCGCTGTCCACGACGGCCAGTCGGAGCCGCTGCGCCAGCCGCCAGGCCTCGTCGGGGTCGGACACCAGCCCGAGGACGACGAGCTCCTCCCCGCCGGTGCGCGCCAGCACGTCCGCGGGCCGCACGCTGGCGGCCAGCGCGCGGGACACCGCACGGAGCACGGCGTCCCCCACCGCGTGGCCGTAGGTGTCGTTGAGCCGCTTGAAGTGGTCCAGGTCCAGCACCAGCGCCGCCACCCGCTGGCCGTCGCGCCGGGCCTGCCGCCAGATCCGCGGTGCCTGCTCGACCAGCGACCGCCGGTTCGCCAGGCCGGTCAGGGGGTCGGTCGAGGAGAGCGCCTGGGTCGCCGTCAGCAGCCGTTCCACCCGGCGGCGCAGCACGAAGACCCCGACCGTGGCGGCGTTGAGCAACCCGGCGCTGGCGGCCACGGCCACGACGAGCGCAGCGGTGCCCGGATAGCTGTCGGCCAGTGCCGTCCAGCAGGCCACGACCACGGCGACCATGTGCACCGCCAGCGCCCGGACACCCAGGAACCAGGCGGCGACGAGACAGGTGAACAGCAGCATCAGGGGAGGGGCGTAGCGCAGCGGGTCGCCGGTCGCCCAGGCGAGCACCACGTAGACCAGGTCCCCGAACAGCACGAGGGCGACGGTCACCGCCTCGCCGGCGCGTCGACGCACCCCCAGCGCGGCGGCGATCAGCAGGCAGGCGCCCAACGTGGCGGCGTAGACGGGTCGACCGGCGCCGTCCCGCACCGCGCCGTCGACGAACAGGTTGATCGAGCCCAGGACCGTGAGCACCCCGAGCAGCGCCGCCAGGGCCCAGGCCGCCAGGGCGTTCTCCGCACCCCACCCCGTGCGCAGTGGATCGCGCGCCGGGCCGGTGGAGTCCCCGCCGCGGCGCGTACCGGGCGTGTGGGCCCCCGCCATGGCCAGCAGCATGCCGCAGGAGCGCGCTCAGCAGAACCGGGTGGAGCGCACCATTTCCGGAACCCGCTCTGTTGGCCGGGGCGACCGTCGGTCGGCGGCGGGGACGACCGTCGGATGCGAGGCTGGGCACCTGAGCTGGACGACCACCGGCTGGACGACCACGAGAGGAGCTGGCGATGGCGCAGGGACCGTGGTTCTACTGCCTGAAGCACCACGCCGTCGAGACGCGGGACGGCTGTGCCGAGCGGCACCGCCTGGGTCCGTACGAGACCCGCGCGGAGGCCCAGGACGCGCTGGAGAAGGTCGCCGAACGCAACGAGGCGGCCGACGCCGCCGACCGCGCCTGGGAAGAGGGCCGGGAGTAGCCCACCCGTTCGGCCGTCCGCGGCCGCCCGGGGCATGATCACCGGCAGGTGCGTCCGTGAGGGCGCCCGGAGGACAGGAGGAGCCGTGACGGACGGACGCGCGATGGAGGACCTCGTCGTCGGCGTGATCGGAGGCACCGGGCCGCAGGGCCGGGGTCTGGCGGTGCGGTTGGCCGCGGCCGGGCAGCGGGTGCTGCTGGGTTCCCGGGACGCCGAGCGCGCCGAGGAGGTCGCCGGCGAGGTGGCCACCCGGGCCGATGCGGCCGCCGGCGGCGTCGGGGTGTCGGTCCGTGGCGGCTCCAACGCCGACGTCGCGGGGGCGGCGGACCTGGTGATCGTCGCGGTCCCGTACGCGGGGCACGCCGACACCCTCGCCGAGCTGGCGACCCCGTTGGCCGGCAAGGTCGTCGTCGACTGCGTCGTCCCGATGGGCTGGGACGAGCTCGGCGCCTACGTGCTGGACGTCGCCGAGGGCAGCGTGTGCCAGCAGGCCGCCGTCCTGCTTCCGGACAGCTCCGTCGTGGGCGCCTTCCACCACCTCTCGGCCGTCACGCTGGAGGACCTCTCCCAGCCGACGCTGGAGGGCGACGTGATGGTGGTCGGTGACGTCCGGGAGGCCACCGACCTGGTGCAGGCCCTCGCCGGGCGGCTGCCGGGCATGCGGGGGGTCTACGCCGGCCGGCTGCGCAACGCCCGCCAGGTCGAGGCGCTGACGATCAACCTGGTCTCGGTCAACCGCCGCTACAAGGCCCACGCCGGCGTCCGCATCACCGACGTGTGAAGCGCAACCCCGCCCGGCCCCCGCCCGGCGGACTCCCGCACCGCTCGACCACGTGCGCTGAGTGTCAGTCCGGCACGTCCTGACTGGCACTCAGCGCACGTCGTCGTGATCCGGAGGTGGCCGCAGGCCACGTCCGGAGGGCGTCAGTCGAACGAGTGCTCTGACGTCGGGAAGGTGCCGTCCCGGACCTCGGTGGCGTACTCCTGGGCGGCCCGGAGGAGCTCGCCGCGCAGGTCGGCGTACTTCTTCACGAACTTCGGCACCCGCCCGGAGGTCATCCCGGCCATGTCCGGCCACACCAGCACCTGGGCGTCGCAGTCGGGCCCGGCACCGATCCCGATCGTCGGGATGGACAGCTCCTTGGTGACCTGCCCGGCGATCTCCGCGGGCACCATCTCCATCACCACGGCGAACGCGCCGGCGTCCTGCACGGCGTGCGCGTCGGCCAGCAGCTGCTCGGCCCCGGCGCCGCGGCCCTGCACCCGGTAGCCGCCCAGGGCGTGCTCGCTCTGCGGGGTGAAGCCGATGTGCGCCATCACCGGGATGCCGGCCTCGGTCAGCAGCCGGACCTGCGGCGCCACCCGGATGCCGCCCTCCAGCTTGACCGCCTGGGCCCCGCCCTCCTTCATCATCCGCACCGCGGTGTCGAAGGCCTGCTGCGGACCGGACTCGTAGCTGCCGAACGGCAGGTCGGCGACGATGAGCGCACGCTTCGTCGAGCGGGTGACCGCCCGGGTCATCAGCAGCAGGTCCTCCACCGTCACCGGCACGGTCGAGGTGTGACCGAGGACGACGTTGCCCGCCGAGTCGCCGACCAGCAGCACCGGGATGCCGGCCTCCTCGAACACCGCTGCTGCGTAGGTGTCGTAGGCGGTGAGCATCGCCCACTTCTCGCCGCGGTCCTTGGCCTGCTGCAGGTGGTGGACGCGCACCCGGGCGGTGGAGGTGCCGCCGTAGAGGGGGGACTCGGTCATCGGGCCGCTCCTTCGCGGACGCTGGGCAGGCTCTCCCGCCAGCGGTTGGTGATCGGCAGCCGGCGGTCGCGGCCGAAGGCCTTCAGCGAGATCTTGGTGCCCGGTGCGGACTGGCGGCGCTTGAACTCGGCGGCGTCGACCAGCCGCAGCACCCGGGCCACCACCTCCGGGTCGTGGCCGCGCTCGAGCAGCTGGGCGAGCCCCAGGTCACGGTCCACGTAGTCGGCGATCACGGCGTCGAGCTCCTCGTAGGAGGGGAGCGAGTCGCTGTCCTGCTGCCCGGGGGCCAGCTCTGCCGACGGCGGCTTGTCGATCGAGTTCTGCGGGATCGGCTGCACCTCGCCGCGGTCCCGGGCGTGCGCGTTCCGCCAGCG
Source organism: Modestobacter sp. VKM Ac-2983 (assembly GCF_026967885.1). Taxonomy (NCBI): domain Bacteria; kingdom Bacillati; phylum Actinomycetota; class Actinomycetes; order Geodermatophilales; family Geodermatophilaceae; genus Modestobacter; species Modestobacter sp. VKM Ac-2983. The sequence continues at coordinate 49,607 of NZ_JAPVBK010000006.1, read as the reverse complement.
GGCGAGGTCCCAGACGAGGGTCTTGGGCACGTCCTTGATCGGGGCGAACCCGCCGGCGGCGTCGCCGTAGAGCGTCGAGTAGCCGACGGCGACCTCGCTCTTGTTGCTGGTGGCCAGCAGCAGGTGGCCGTGCTGGTTGGACAGCCCCATCAGCAGCGTGCCGCGCACCCGGGCCTGCAGGTTCTCCGCGGCCACGCCGGACAGCTCCACCGCCGCCTCGAACGCCGTCACCACCGGGGCGATCGGGACGACGGAGTAGTGCATCCCCAGCCGCTGCGCCGAGTCCGCGGCGTCGGCCAGGGAGTGCTCGCTGGACCACCGCGACGGCAGCCCGACGCCGACCACCCGGTCGGCACCGAGCGCGTCGACGGCCAGCGCGGCGACCAGGGCCGAGTCGATGCCGCCGGACATGCCGAGCACCACCGAGGGCATGCCGTTCTTGTCGATGAAGTCACGCAGGCCCAGGACCAGGGCCCGCCAGACCTCCTCGCAGTCGCTCAGCGGCTCGGCGACCGACCCGGGCTCGGCCGGCCAGCCGGCCACCGGCTCCTCGGACACCAGGTGCCGGGTGACGGTCATCGGCCCGATCCGGCCCTCCCGCCGCTCCGGCACGGCCGCCGGGTCCACCGTCAGGTCGACGGTGAGCAGGTGCTCGACGAACTGCGGGGCGCGGGCGAGCAGCTCACCGGCGGCGGAGACGGCGAGCGAGTCGCCGTCGAAGACCAGCTCGTCCTGCCCGCCCACCTGGTTGCAGTAGACGATCGGGGCGTTCGCCTCCGCGGCGCGGCGCTGCACCAGCGGCAGCCGCAGATCGTCCTTGGCGCGCTCGTAGGGCGAGGCGTTGGGGGAGACGACGAGGTCGACGCCGGCCTGCCCGGCGACCCCGCACGGGCCGCCCTCGACCCAGAGGTCCTCGCAGATCGTGAGCGCGACGTCGACCCCGTGCAGCCGGACGACCGGCAGCTCGGTGCCGGGCACGAAGTAGCGGGCCTCGTCGAAGACGCCGTAGTTGGGCAGGTGGCGCTTGTGGTAGCGGGCGACCACGGCACCGCCGTGCAGCAGCGCCGCGGCGTTGCGCGGGGCCCCGCGGCGGGGGTTGGCGTCGCCGGGGGCGTCGTCGGCGTCGGTGGGGGGCTCGTCGACCGGCGCCGGGCCGGCCCCCTCGGTGTGTGCCAGGTAGCCCACGACGACGGCGGTGCCCCCCAGGCCCTGCTCGGCCAGCGTCCCCGCCAGCTCGGCCAGCGCCTGCTCGCTGGCCCGGGCGAAGGACTCGCGGAGCACCAGGTCCTCGGCCGGGTAGCCGGTCAGCGTCATCTCCGGGAACACGACCAGGTGGGCGTCCCGGCCGGCGGCCCGCCGGGTCCAGTCGACGACCAGCTCGGCGTTGCCCGCGAGGTCCCCGACCCGGGTGTCGACCTGGGCGAGGGCCACCCGCAGCTGTCGCACCGACTCCGCCGTCCGCTGCTGATCACTCACACCGGTGAGTGTGGTCGCCGCCCCGCCCGGTCGCCCAGGTGGGGACTCCCCGGAGGAGTGTGGTTCACGCCACAGACCTGCCCGGGGCGGTGCGGTGCGTGACCGGTCCGGGGCGCCTGTTCCGCCCGGCCCCCGGAGGGGGCAGGCTGGGGACCACGTAACACCGCCGTCACGACTGGAGTGGAGCATGGCGAGCATGGACCGCCAGCAGGAGTTCGTCCTGCGCACCCTGGAGGAGCGCGACATCCGCTTCGTGCGGCTGTGGTTCACCGACGTCTCGGGCTACCTGAAGGCCGTCGCGGTGGCGCCGGCCGAGATCGAGGCCGCGTTCGCGGAGGGCATCGGCTTCGACGGCTCGGCGATCGAGGGCTTCGCCCGGGTCTACGAGTCCGACATGCTGGCCAAGCCCGACCCGGCCACGTTCCAGGTCATGCCGGGCTCGCGTGGGCAGGCCAGCGAGACCGCCCGGATGTTCTGCGACATCACGCTGCCCGACGGGTCACCGGCCTGGGCCGACCCGCGGCACGTGCTGCGGCGGGCGCTGAGCAAGGCCGCCGACATGGGGTTCACGTTCTACACCCACCCCGAGATCGAGTTCTTCCTGCTCAAGGACCTGCCCAGCGACGGCAGCGCACCGGAGCCGGCCGACGTCGGCGGCTACTTCGACCTCTCCACGCACAACGTCGCGCACGACTTCCGCCGGGAGGCGGTCTTCGCGCTGGAGGCGATGGGCATCTCGGTGGAGTTCAGCCACCACGAGGTTGCCCCCGGCCAGCAGGAGATCGACCTGCGGTACGCCGACGCGCTGTCGATGGCCGACAACATCATGACGCTGCGGCACGTCGTACGGGAGGTGGCGCTGGCCCAGGGCGTGCACGCGACGTTCATGCCCAAGCCCTTCACCGAGCTGGCCGGCTCGGCGATGCACACCCACCTGTCGCTGTTCGAGGGCGACCGCAACGCCTTCCACGACCCGGCCGACCCGATGCGGCTGTCCACCACCGGCAAGCAGTTCATCGCCGGGCTGCTCACCCACGCCCGGGAGATGACCGCGGTCACCAACCAGACGGTCAACTCCTACCGCCGGCTGCTGGCCGGCACCGAGGCGCCCACGGCGGCGACCTGGGGCCGGGCCAACCGGTCGGCGCTGGTGCGGCTGCCCTCCTACAAGCCGAACAAGGGCAACTCCGCCCGGGTCGAGGTGCGCTCACCGGACTCGGCGTGCAACCCCTACCTCACCTTCGCGGTGCTGCTGGCCGCCGGGCTGCGGGGCATCGAGAAGGGCTACGAGCTGCCGCCCGAGGCCGAGGACGACGTCTGGTCGCTGACCGACACCGAGCGGCGGGCGGCCGGTTACGAGGACCTGCCGGTCTCCCTGGGCGAAGCGCTCACCGCCATGCAGGGCAGCGAGCTCGTCGCCGAGACCCTCGGGGAGCACGTCTTCGACTTCTTCCTGCGCAACAAGTGGGAGGAGTTCAACTCCTACCGGCAGAACGTCACCCCCTTCGAGCTGAAGCGCTACCTCCCCGGCCTGTGACGTCCCGGCGCCACCGAAATGGCCATTTCGGTGGCGCCGGGACGGGGAACTAGCCTTCCTCCCATGGCCAGCCTGCTCGTCGTCGTCCCCTCTGACACCGACCCGCCGACCCGGCTGGGGGAGTGGCTGCGCGACGCGGGGCTGGAGCTGGACGAGCGGCGGCTGTCCCGCGGGGAGCCGCTGCCGGCGGACCTGACCGGGTTCGACGGGCTGCTGGTGCTGGGCGGCCCGCAGTCCTCGCTGGACGACGAGCAGACCTCTCCGGAGCTGGTCGGCGTGCGGCACCTGCTCGGCCAGGCGGTCGCGGCCGACGTCCCGACCCTGGCGATCTGCCTGGGCGCCCAGCTGCTGGCCCAGGTCGGCGGCGGCAGCACCCGGGTGGGCGACGACGGCCCCGAGGTGGGGGCGACCCTGGTGGCCAAGCGGGACCTGGCCGACCTCGACCCGCTGTTCGGTCCGCTGCCGCTGTCACCGGACGTCCTCCAGTGGCACCACGACGAGATCGACCGGCTGCCGGCCGGCGCGACCCTGCTGGCGAGCAACCCGCGGTACGCGAACCAGGCCTACCGGGTCGGCGACCACGTGTACGGCCTGCAGTTCCACATCGAGACCGACCCGGACCTGGTGCGGCAGTGGGCTGAGGGCGATGCGGTGGGCGTGGCCGGCAGCGGCCTGGACGTCGAGACCATCTGCGCCCGGGCGAGCGCCGTGCACCCGGACCTCGCCGAGGTGTGGGCTCCCTTCGCGGCCCGGTTCGCCGACCTGGTGCGCGCCCGCGCCACCAGCCGGGCCTGACGGTGGCGGCCGCTCCGCAGCTCGACGACGAGGTGCCCCGCCGGGCCGTCGTCCGGCTGGTGCGCTTCGGGTTCGACGACGGCGCCCGGGTGGCCCGGCTGCTGGCCTCCCCGGCGCTGGGGCTGTGGGACCTGGAGCGCAACGAACCGGCCGACCCCGAGGCCGCCCCGGTGGTCTCCGCGCTGGCCCGCGCCGGCGACCCGGACCTCGCCGTCCGCTCGCTGGCCCGGCTGGTCGAGGCGCTGGACGCCGCCGACCCCGACGGTGAGCTCGCGGCCGCCCTGCTGGCCCGGCTGCGCGGCTCGGCGACCGTGCGTGGCCGGCTGCTGGCCGTGCTCGGGGCCTCCGCCGGCCTCGCCGACCACCTGGCCGCACACCCGACCGACTGGGTGGTGCTGGACACCGCGGACCGCACCGCCCGGCCCACCCCGCACGAGCTCGAGCAGCAGCTGCTCTTCGCCGTCGGGGCCGATCCGCACGACCCGCCGTGGGGAGTGCGGCTGGGCGCGGCGGCACCCGACGCCGACCCCGCCCGGGTCCGCGACCTCCGGCACGCCTACCTGCGCGCCGTCCTCTCGCTGGCCGGCCGTGACCTGGGCGACGGGCTGCCCGCCGACGAGGTGGCCGCCGAGCTGTCCGACATCGCCGGTGCCGTGCTCACCGCCGGCCTCGCCCTGGCCCTCGCCGAGCAGCCGGCCGACGCGACCCCGTGCCGGCTGGCCGTCATCGGGCTGGGCAAGTGCGGTGGCCGGGAGCTGAACTACGTCAGCGACGTCGACGTCGTCTTCGTCGCCGAACCCGTCGAGGGGGAGGACGACGCCGCGGCCGTCGCCAGCGCCGCGCGGGTCGCCGGTGCCCTCATGCGGGTCTGTGGGCAGGCCGCCTGGGAGGTGGACGCGGCGCTCCGCCCGGAGGGCAAGGCCGGTCCGCTGGTGCGCACCGTGGCCGGGCACCGCGCGTACTACGACCAGTGGGCCAGCACCTGGGAGTTCCAGGCCCTGCTCAAGATGCGGCCGGTGGCGGGTGACCCGTCGCTGGGCCGGGAGTACGTGGACCAGCTCTGGCCGCTGGTCTGGAAGGCCGGTGACCGGCCCGGTTTCGTGGCGGACATCCAGGCGATGCGCCGCCGGGTGGAGCAGAACATCCCGGCCGCCCAGGCCGAGCGGCAGCTCAAGCTCGGCCGCGGTGGCCTCCGGGACGTCGAGTTCAGCGTCCAGCTGCTGCAGCTGGTGCACGGCCGGGCCGACGTGTCTCTGCGCGCCGGCGGCACGATCCCGGCGCTGACCGTCCTGGGCGCCGGCGGGTACATCGGGCGCGAGGACGCCGCCACCCTGATCGCCTCCTACCGCTTCCTGCGCACCGTCGAGCACCGGCTGCAGCTGCTGCGGCTGCGGCGCACCCACCTGCTGCCGGTGGCCGACGACCAGCTGCGCTGGCTGGCCCGCTCGCTGGGCTACAAGCCCGACCACCGCGGCGACTCGGTCGCCGTCCTGCAGGCGGAGCTGGCCCTGCACAACCGGGTGGTCCGCCGGCTGCACGAGAAGCTCTTCTACCGGCCGCTGCTGTCCTCGGTCGCCCGCGTGCCGGGCGAGCACCTGCAGCTGGGCCCGAAGGCGGCGGGGGAGTGGCTGCGGGCGCTGGGCTTCGCCGACCCCGACGGTGCGCTGCGGCACCTGACCGTGCTCACCGGTGGGCTGAGCCGCTCGGCGTCCATGCAGCGCTACCTGCTCCCGGTGCTGCTGCAGACCTTCGCCTCCTGCGCCGACCCCGACGCCGGGCTGCTGGCCTACCGCAAGGTCAGCGAGGCGCTGGGCAACGACCAGTGGTTCCTGCGACTGCTGCGGGACGAGGGGCAGGCCGCCGAGCGGCTGGCCGTGCTGCTGGGCTCCAGCCAGTACGTCGCCGGCCTGCTGACCCGCACGCCGGAGGCGATGCGGATCCTGGCGGACGACGCCCAGCTGGAGCCCCGCAGCGCCGAGACGCTCACCTCGGCGTGGCGGCAGGCGGTGGCCCGGGCCGACAGCCCGAGCGCCGGCGTGCAGGTGCTCCGGTCGCTGCGCCGCCAGGAGCTGCTGCGGATCGCCTGCGCCGACCTGCTCGGCCGGCTGGACGTGCTCCGGGTCGGCCAGGCGCTGTACGACGTCGCGGTGGCGACGCTGCGCGCCGGGCTGGACGCCGCAGTGCGCAGCTGGGCCGTCGAGACCGGGCTGGCGGTCGAGGACGTCCCGGTCGACGTCGCGGTGATCGGCATGGGCCGGCTGGGCGGCGCCGAGCTGGGCTACGGCTCGGACGCCGACGTCCTGTTCGTGCACCGCCTCCGCCCGGGTGCGGACGAGGGCCGGGCCACCCCGGCGGCCACCGCCATCGCGCACGCCCTGCGCCGGCTGCTCAGCGAACCCGCGCCCGACCCGGCCTTCGAGGTCGACGCCAACCTCCGTCCCGAGGGCCGTCAGGGGGCGATGTCGCGGAGCCTGAGCGCGTTCGCCGAGTACTACGAGCGCTGGGTCTCCACCTGGGAGGTGCAGGCGCTGCTGCGGGCCGAGCCGGTGGCCGGCGACGAGGCGCTGGGCCGGGAGTTCGTCGCCCTGATCGACCCGCTGCGGTACCCGGCCGAGGGGCTGTCGGCCGAGCAGGTGGCCGAGATCCGCCGGATCAAGGCCCGGGTGGACAGCGAGCGGCTGCCCCGCGGCGCCGATCCGGCCACGCACACCAAGCTCGGCCGGGGCGGGCTGGCCGACGTGGAGTGGACCGCGCAGCTGCTCCAGCTGCAGCACGCCGCGACGCACCCGGGGCTCCGGGTCACCGGCACGGTGGCGGCCCTGGAGGCCCTGGCGGAGGCCGGTCTGCTGGACGCCGAGCAGCGGGACGCGCTGCGGTCGGCGTGGGAGCTGGCCAGCCGGGCGCGCAACGCCGTCTTCCTGGTCCGCGGTCGACCGGGTGACCAGCTGCCCCGGCAGGGGCTGGAGCTGAGCGGGGTGGCCCGGGCGTGCGGGTACGGGCCGGAGACCGACGCCGGGCAGTTCCTCGACGAGTACCGGCGGGTCACCCGGCACGCGCGCACGGTCGTGGAGCGCGTCTTCTACGGCCATACCGACGAGGGCTGAGCCGGCCTCGGCGAGGTGGCGGGTGGGCGGTCGGTTGGGCACGGCCGGTCCCGGGCACCCTGGAGCGGTGCCCACCGACCAGACCCCGGCCGCCGTGCCCGACGACCCTGCCGACGTGACCGACGCCCGGGTGCGTGACGAGCCCCCGTCCGACGAGCCGACGGCGACGATCACCCCGTACCGGGACGGGCCGCTGATCGTGCGCGGGAACTTCCAGCTGGTCGACACCGACGGCCGGGAGATCGACCCGGGCCGCAAGACGGTGGCGCTGTGCCGCTGCGGGAAGTCCGGGATCAAGCCCTTCTGCGACGGCACCCACAAGCGCGCCGGGTTCCACTCCGGCAGCGCCCCGTCCCGCCCCCGGCCGGCGGCCCGGCTGTTCCAGGAGGCCGGTCGCGAGTCCGACGACGGGCACCGGCCGCCGACCTGAGCGGACGTCGGCCCCGGTCCACCGCCTGTTCGCCGGTGGGCCACCTGCTGGCCGTGCGGGCGTACCAGGGTCGGCGGCGACCCTGACCCGAACTCCTGAGGTGGCCCGTGCTCCGTCGTCCGCTCCGTCCCGTCACCGCCGTGCTCTCGCTCAGCGCGCTCGCCCTGCTGGCCGCCGCCGGCCCGGCCGCAGCCGCACCGGCACGCACCTTCACACCGCTGGCCACCTTCCCCGTGGCAGGGGAGGTCGCCGAGATCATCTCGGCCACCCCGGACGGGCGGACGGTCGTCTACACCGACTCCGAGCTCGGCCGGATCGGGCTGGTCGACCTGAGCGACCCCAGCGCGCCGCGGGACCGGGGGGCCATCGACGTGGGCGGCTCGCCGACCTCGGTAACCGTCACCTCCAGCGCCCGGTACGCCCTGGTCGCGGTCGACACCACCACCGACCTGACCCGGCCGTCGGGCCACCTGGCCGTCGTCGACCTGCCGCGGCGGGCGATCGTGCGCACGATCGACCTGGGCGGTCAGCCCGACTCGATCGACGTCGGCCCCAGCGGCGTCTTCGCGGCGATCGCGATCGAGAACCAGCGCGACGAGGACATCGAGGTCGGGGACGTGGAGGGCGGGCTCCCGCAGCTGCCGGCCGGCTTCCTCTCGGTGGTCGACCTGCGCGGCCCGGTCAGCGCGTGGACGGTGGGCCGGGTGGAGCTGACCGGGCTGCCGGGTGCGGTCTTCGCCGACGACCCGGAGCCGGAGTTCGTCGACGTCGACGGCCGGGACATCGCCACCGTCACCCTCCAGGAGAACAACGCCGTCGCGCTGGTCGACCTGGCCCGCCGCCAGGTGGTCAGCTCGTTCTCGGCCGGCACGGTCACCCGCACCGACGCCGACACCGTCGACGACGACGTCATCGCCTTCGACGACCCGCTGGTCGCCCCGCGGGAGCCGGACACGGTGCAGTGGACGCTGCGCGGCAACCTGGTCACCGCCGACGAGGGCGACCTGGCCGAGGAGCCCGCCGGCGGGCGCGGTTGGACGGTCTTCGCCCAGGACGGCACGGTGCTGCACAGCAGCGCTGGCTCGGCCGAGCGGGCGCTCGCGGCCGCCGGCGCCTACCCGGACGGGCGCAGCGACGACAAGGGCGCGGAGTTCGAAGGGGCCGAGGTCGCCCGCATGCGCGGGGTCGACTACACGTTCATCGGTGCCGAGCGCGGTGACGCGGTGCTCGTCTACGACACCGACCGCGATGCCGCGCCCGAGCTGCTCCAGGTGCTGCCCGTCGGCGACGCCCCCGAGGGGCTGCTCGCCATCCCGTCCCGCGGGCTGTTCCTCACCAGCAACGAGGACGACGGCTCACTGTCGGTCTTCGGCCTCCGCTGAGGGAGGACCCCCTCGGCCCCCTCGCAGGGGCCCGCCGCGAGCTCGCGAGTGGTGGGGGGGCGAGGGGGTTCTTCTTCAGGCGGCGACCGGGTCACCCTCGCGCAGGCCGGAGCGGCCGGCCTCCCAGGCGCCCAGCAGGTGCTCGGCGGTGAGACCGTCCAGCGCCAGCGAGCACTGCGCACCGAAGAGGACGTCGGCGGCCAGCGACGGGTCGTCGGCCACCAGCGATCCGCACATGTCGACCGAGGCGATCTGCTCGTGGACGGCGTCGGCCTCCACGTGCTCGTCGTAGAAGACGCTGGTCCGCTCGCTGAACCCGAGGCGCCGCAGCCCGGAGGAGTAGCGGCGGCTGGGCTCCGAGGAGGTCATCTCCACCGCCGCGAGGTGGCCGAGGCACGCGCCCCGGAACCGGCGGTGCAGCCCGAACAGCGACATGGTGTTGACCGAGGTGAAGGCCACCGCGGGGGCGTCGTCCCAGAGGGCGCCGTAGCCGGTGTCCAGCCCCAGGTCGGCCATCATCCCGGCGAACAGCTGGCTGTGCATGCGCTCGGCCGAGCCGCCGCCGTACTCGTCGGCCTGGATCTCGACCATCGCCGCCTTGGCCCGCCCGCCGATCCGCGGGATGGCCCAGGTGTGCGGGTCGCCCTCCTTCAGGTGGTACACCGAGCGCAGCGTGAGGTACTCCTGCCACTGCTCGCGGGTGCCGTGCCTGGCCAGGTACCTGGACAGCGACGGTCCGTCGTCGGCCTCGATCACTGCGTTGAGCTGCCGGTCGACCGGTTCGTCGGTGGGCTCGACCGGGGTGACCAGGGCCCGCAGCGCCGTCAGGTGTCGCTGCTCGAGCAGGGCGCGCAGCCGCAGCAGTTCCGGGTCCCACTCCCAGGCGTCGTCCACCTCGTCGAAACCGCGGTAGTGCAGCTCGTAGCAGATGGCCAGGCTCAGCTGGAGGTCGTCGTCGGTGAGCGGGTCGACCGCCGAGGCGGCCAGCCCGTCGGCGGCGGCCAGCGTGCGGGTGCTGAGGGTCGCCCCGGCGGCGAGGTCCGCGCACAGCGCGGCACTGACGGGGCCCCGTGGCTTGGGAAGGCGCATGGATCCGGTCATGCCCAGCCGGTCGCCGTCCGGAACCTCCCGGGACGGATCGGTGGTGCGCCATCTGCTGCCGGGCTCCGGACCTCGGGCGAGGGCCGGAGCCCGGCGTGCTGCGCGGTCAGACCTGCTGGTCGAAGGCGGAGGCCATCCGGGCCTGCTCCTCCAGCACCTCACCGATCCGGGCCTGGACGGCGTCCAGCTGGCCGATGATCTCCCCGGTGGTGTGGATGCCGTCGGCCACCGCCTTGCTGCTCGCCTGGATCCCGGCGATCTGGTCGGACACCTTCTGCGTCGCGTTGGCGGTCTCCCGGGCGAGGTCCTTGACCTCGCTGGCCACGACTGCGAAGCCCTTGCCCAGCTCGCCGGCGCGGGCGGCCTCGATGGTGGCGTTCAGCGCCAGCAGGTTGGTCTGGTCGGCGATGCCGGAGATGATCCGGATGACCTCACCGACGGCGGCCGAGGCCTCGTCCAGCGCCTCGACCTCGGTGGTCATCGTGGACGCCTGGCTCACCGCGCTCTCCGCCACCCGGCCGGCGTCATGGGCGGCCTCACGGAGCCGGGACACGGTGTCCAGCAGCTCGCGGGCGTTCTCCGCCGACTCCTCCGTGCGGCGCAGCACGTCCAGTCGCTGCGACACCAGTTGCTGCACGTTCTGCAGCGCCGACCGGCGGGACACGGACAGCTCGATCGTCGAGGTGACGAAGAAGTCCATCGTGCCGACGACCCGGCCACCGACCATCAGCGGGAAGCACACGCCGGACTTGACCCCGGCGCGCTGGGCTGCCGGCGCGCGGACGCAGTCGGTCATCTCGCCGATGTCGCTGACGAAGAAGAGGTCCCGGGACCGCCAGGTGCGCCCCGAGAGGCCGACCCCCTCGGCGAAGCTGGCGGTGAGGGTCACCTTGCGGAACTCCTCACCGGCCGAACCGGACTCCTGCTGGAAGCGCAGCACCTTCGCGCTCTCGTCCAGTGCCCAGTAGGAGCCGTAGGCCCAGCCGAACGCCTCCCGCACGGTGTCCAGCGCGATGCGCAGGGCGGCCTGTTGGTCGCGGGCAGCGCTCAGCTCGGTGACGACGGTGGTGACCGCGACCCGGTCGTCGAGCGTCTCCTGCAGCTCCGCCTTGCCCAGCGCGGACCTGCGGGCGTGGCTGAGCAGCCGGCCCAGGGAGTCCCACTTCCCCTGGCGGGCGCCGAAGAACGGGAGCTCCCCGGCGTTGTAGTACTCGTAGAGCGCGACGACCCGGCCGTTCTCGACCAGCGGCAGGATGCACCCGGCCGTGGCGCCGGCGGCGAGCGCCGCAGCCCAGCGCAGGCACCTCCGCGGGTCGCTGCTCCCATCCGTCACCAGCGCCCTCTTGGTGCGGATCGCCTCGCCGCCGTAGCCGTCGGAGGCGGTCATCTGCAGCGCCTGGCCGCCGAAGCCCGCGGCGATGGTCGGCGCCAGGGGGCCGGACTCGTGGGTCAGGTGGAAGACCCCGCCGTCCGCGACCAGCCAGACCGCACCGTAGGCGATGTCGAGTTCGTGGACGAGCGTCTCGATGATCACCTGATGGGCCTGGGGTTCGCCGGTGACGCCCTGGTCGAGGCGAGCGATCACGGCCTCCACGGCTTCGACGTCGCGGGGCATGTGCCCTGCGTCGGTGCCGTTCGTGACCGGGGTGCTGGTGCGCCGCCTCATCCGTGTCCTCCATCGCAGGCTGGGCGCCGGCCCGCGGGGCTCGCGGCGGCGCGCTGAGCTGCCGGACCCCAGCAGCGGTCGGCCCAGCTCGTCATGGACATCGGCAGGTCGCGCCGGCAGTTGAGCCGGGGGACAACTCGGTCGCGTGCCACCCACTCCGTGGTCGCTCGGCCCCGACCGCGAACCTGCCTGATCCATGTTTTCGGCCGTGTCGAGTGGCAAGGGCACGTGATGTGGCAAGGGCCACAGGACATGAACGACACCACCACGATCGAATCGGGGTCTGTCTCATGAACACCTTCCTCGCGCTCTCCTCCGCTGTGCTGCTGACGGCCAGCGGGCTGGTGGGCGGTGCCACCACCGCACCGCCGGCCGCTCCACCCACTCCGGCGCCGTCCGCCGGGGACCAGGCACCGCCGACGGGTCTCCAACCCGTGGGGACGCCGGGCACGGCCCCGGTGCAGGCGGGCGGCTTCCCCGCCGTGACCGGGCCGACGGCCCACCTGACCGACGTACGGACCGCTGGGCACGACGGCTTCGATCGCGTGGTCCTGGAGTTCGCCGGGGACGCTGCGCCCGGGTACCGGGTGTCCTACGTCGAGCCCCCGATCACCGAGGACGGCTCCGGCGCCGAGATCTCGGTGCCCGGTCAGGCGTTCCTCGAGGTGCGGGTCGCGCCCGCCAGCGGCGTGGACCTGTCCGGCGAGGAGCCGCGGGAGACCTACACCGGTCCCGACCGGGTCGCCCCCGCCGACGGCGGCGTCGTCACCGAGGTGGTCGAGACCGGTGACTTCGAGGGCCAGCTCGCCTGGACGATCGGGCTGGAGCAGCGCGTGCCCTTCGGCGTCGCGGTGCTGGAGGACCCGACCCGGCTGGTCGTGGACCTCTACCACGAGCCGGCTGAGTCGATCGAGCCGATCGGGGCCGGGGACGTCGCGGACTCCGTGGTCTCCGGGGCCGGGGAGCCGGTGGCGGTCACCGACGTCCGGCTGGGGGCCCATCCCGGCTTCGACCGGATGGTCTTCGAGGTCGCCGGTGAGGGGGAGGCCGGCTGGCGGGTCGGGTACACCGACGACCCGCGGGCACAGGGCTCCGGTGCGCCCATCGACGTGCCGGGGGACGCCGTCCTGGGCATCACCCTGACCAACATCGCACTCCCCGCCGACGCCCCGGAGGGTGCGCAGCCCTGGGACGGCCCCGACCGTCAGCAGGTGCCCGGGGCATCGGTCCTGCAGGCACTGGTGGAGGACACCCTCTTCGAGGGCCAGTACACGTTCTTCGCCGGGCTCGACGCGGAGCGGCCGTTCGCGGTCTCCCGGCTCTCCTCGCCGCAGCGCATCGTCGTCGACGTGCTGGCCCAGGACGGGCTGTCGCCGGTCGACCTCGGCAACCGGTGCGAGCACCCGGACGGCTTCGCGATCAGCTACCCGGGGTCCTGGTCGACCAACGCCGGTGACGTGCTGCCGCCCTGCTCCCGGTTCGCTCCCGAGCCGTTCACCCTGACCGAGGGGACCGACGTCCGGACGGCGCCGATCTCCGCCTCGGTGGAGCCGGTCCCGTACTCCCGGGCCAGCGCACCGCAGGAGGGCGCCGAGGAGAGCCGCAGCGGCACCATCGTCGACGGGCGGCAGGGCGTCCGGGTCCAGCGCACCTCGACCGGTGAGGGCCTGTGGCCGGAGGGCACCCCGATCACCACCTACCTGATCGACCTGGGTGCCGGTGGGCCGGACGGTCCGGCCACCCTGGTGGCGAACACCGTGGGGCTGCCGGAGTTCGACTACGAGCGCAACGTCCGGGTCCTGGACCACATGGTGCACACCCTGGACATCACGGACGGCTCCGCAGGCTGACGCGCAGAGAGGGCTGAGCTGCAGACGGGTCACGGCCCGCCTCCGCGAGGAGGCGGGCCGTGCTCGTGCAGGTCAGGCGCGGTCGACCAGCCGCAGCACTGCCTCGGCGACCACGTCGGGGCGGTCGGCCGGGACGAAGTGGCTGGCGTCCTCCACCCAGGTGAGCCGGGCACCGGGCAGGTCGTCCGCCAGCCGCTGCCCGTGCTCCGGCTTCATCTGGTGGTCCTGCCGGCCCCACACGACCTCGGCCGGGACGGTCAGGCGCGACAGGAACGGGGCCACCGTCTGGGTGTAGACGGAGTCCAGGGAGCGGAGGTGCCGGCTCAGCAGCCGGGGCCCGTCCGGCCGCTCCCACGGCTCGACGAACCGGTCCAGGAAGGGTGTCGCGCGCTCCTGGTGGGCGAACAGCGTGCGCAGCGCCGGCCGCAACGCCCTCCCCAGGGCTGCGGGGGGCAGCTGGCGGACCAGTGGCCAGCCGGCCTTCATCGCTCGCACCAGGGGCACCGGCCACGCGTCGTAGCAGACGCCGTCGACGACGCCCAGGCCGGCGACCCGTGCGCTCGCCGTCGTGGCGAGGATCTGCGCGACGCCGCCACCGAGGTCGTGCCCCACCACGATGACCCGGTCCAGGTCCAGGGCGTCGAGCAGGCCCAGCAACCGGGCGGCCTGGGCAGCGAGGTCCACCGGCTGGCCGTCGCGAACGGGGGAGTCGCCGTAGCCGGCCATGTCCACGGCCAGCACCCGGGCCCGCTGCGCCACGACCGGGACGACGTCCCACCAGAGCCGGTGATTGGTCGGGATGCCGTGGACCAGCAGCACGGTCGGGCCGTCCTCGCCGGCCCTCCAGACGTTCATCGGGCGGTCGCCCACCGGGACGAGCTGGGTTTCTCCGATCGGAAGGTCCATGCGGGCTCCAGTGCCCGTCGATGCCCGGTCTGACGCATTGGGGTGAGGTGCTTCAGCTCGCGCCGGGAGCGGCCGATGAGACGGGTACAGCCCCGAGGAGTGAACGTGAAGAAGAGACGGTCGGAAGCCGACCAGAAGGTCGCCGAGCTGCTCCGGACCGCGAAGGAGTCGCTGCAGCTCTCCGTGGCCTTCCTCAGTCGGTTGGACGGGACGACCCAGCACCTGGAGGTCGTCGAGTCCTCGGTGCCGTTCCTCTTCCAGGAGGGCAACCAGCAACGCCAGGAGGAGACCTTCTGCCAGGCCATCCTGGACGGCGACCTGCCGGCGGTGATCCCCGACGTCCGGAAGCACCCGGTGGCGATGGCGTTGCCGGCCGCCCGGATGCCGAGGATCCGCAGCTTCGTCTCGGTGCCCGTCGTGCTGAGCGACGGCGAGCTCTACGGCACCTTCTGCGCTGCCGGTCTCACCACGGACAAGGGGCTGACCAAGCGGGACCAGTCGTTGATGACCGTGCTCGCCTCAGCGGCCGCCGTGCTCATCGAGCCCTCGGTGCGCGAGCGGGAGCGGCGCAGCGAGCTGCTGGGCCGACTGGAGCCGGTGGTCTCCGACGGGGGACCGGTCGTCCTGCTGCAGCCCATCGTCGACCTGGCCACCGGGCTGCGGGTCGGGTCCGAGGCGCTCAGCCGGTTCCCCGCTTCATGGGCGAAGGCGCCGGACGTGTGCTTCGAGGAGGCGCACAGCGTCGGGCTGGGGCACGAGCTGGAACTGCTGGCGCTGCGCCGGGCGGCGGACCACCTGGGCGTCGTCGAGGGGTACGTCGCGATGAACATCTCCCCGGCGACGCTGCTGGAGCCGGGGTTCGCGGCCCTGATGGAGACCCTGCCGCTGGACCGGGTGCTGCTCGAGCTGTCCGAGCACGACCAGGTGGCCGACTACGCCGCCCTGGCCGCCGTGCTCAGCCCGTTCCGGGCTCGTGGGATGCGCCTGGCCATCGACGACGTCGGCGCCGGGTTCTCCTCGCTGCGGCACATCGTCATCACCGCACCGGACGTGATCAAGCTGGACCGCAGCATCGTCTCCGGCGTCGACGCCGACCCGGTGCTCACCCGGTTGGTCGCCTCCCTCGTCGAGTTCGGGCACGGCTGCGGGGCGGGCGTGGTGGCCGAGGGCGTCGAGACCGCTCCCGAGGCGGCGGTGCTCCGCGGCCTGGGGGTGGACCTCGGGCAGGGCTGGCACTTCGGGCGCCCGGAGCACCCCGGGGCCGCGGTCGCCGCACCGACGGTGCAGGTCCCGCGCGCCCGGACCCCGGCGGTGCACGTCCCCGCCGGATGAGCGGTTCGAGATGGCCCCACGAACAGGGCCGCCCCCGCCGGGAGACCCGGCGGGGGCGGCGCTGTCGTGCAGGTCAGGGCCGGTGACGGCCCCGTCGATCAGATGTCGTAGTACATCGCGAACTCGTGCGGGTGCGGGCGGAGCCGGATCGGGTCGATCTCGTTCTCCCGCTTGTACTCGATCCAGGTCTCGATCAGGTCGGAGGTGAACACGCCACCGTCGAGCAGGTAGTCGTGGTCGACCTCGAGCCGGTCGAGCACCGCATCCAGCGACGCCGGCACCTTCTCGATGCCGAGGGCCTCCTCGGGCGGCAGCTCGTAGAGGTCCTTGTCGATCGGTGCCGGGGGCTCGATCTTGTTCTTGACGCCGTCGAGGCCGGCCATCAGCATCGCCGAGAAGGCGAGGTAGGGGTTGGCCGACGGGTCGGGCACCCGGAACTCGATGCGCTTGGCCTTCGGGCTGTCGCCGGAGATCGGGATGCGCGTGCACGCCGACCGGTTGCGCGCGGAGTAGACCAGGTTGATCGGCGCCTCGTAGCCGGGCACCAGCCGGTGGTAGCTGTTGACCGTCGGGTTCGTGAAGGCCAGCAGCGACGGGGCGTGGGCCAGCAGGCCACCGATGTAGTGCCGGGCCATGTCGGACAGCCCCGCGTAACCGGTCTCGGCGTGGAAGAGCGGCTCGCCGTCCTTCCAGAGGCTCTGGTGGCAGTGCATGCCCGAGCCGTTGTCGCCGAACAGCGGCTTCGGCATGAAGGTGGCCGACTTGCCGGCTGCCCAGGCGGTGTTCTTCACGATGTACTTGAAGAGCATCAGGCTGTCGGCCGAGCGCAGCAGGGTGTCGAACTTGTAGTTGATCTCGGCCTGGCCGCCGGTGCCGACCTCGTGGTGACCACGCTCGAGCTCGAGCCCGGCGTTGGCCAGGTTCACCATCATCGTCGAGCGCAGGTCGCTCTGGTGGTCGTAGGGCTCGACGGGGAAGTAGCCGCCCTTGGGCCTGGTCTTGTACCCCAGGTTGGGGCCGCCGTTCTCGCCGGTGAGTGAGCCGGTGTTCCAGGAGCCCTCGACCGCGTCGATGTGGTAGTAGCCCTCGTTGATCGAGGTGTTGTGCCGCACCGAGTCGAAGACGTAGAACTCGGCCTCGGGGCCGAAGTAGGCGGTGTCGGCGATGCCGCTGGCCGCCAGGTAGGCCTCGGCCTTCTTCGCCACGTTGCGCGGGTCGCGGCTGTAGGCCTCGCGCGTGATCGGGTCGTGGATGAAGAAGTTGATGTTCAGCGTCTTGTGGATGCGGAACGGGTCGAGGTAGGCGCTGCTCGCATCGGGCAGCAGCAGCATGTCGGACTCGTTGATCGCCTGGAACCCGCGGATGGACGAGCCGTCGAAGCCCAGACCGTCGGCGAAGGTGTCAGGCCCGAAGGTCTCCGCGGGGATGGTGAAGTGCTGCATGACGCCAGGCAGGTCGCAGAACCGGACGTCGACGAACTTCACGTCGTTGTCGCGGATGTAAGCGGTGACCTCTTCGGGACTGTTGAACATCGATCCTCCGGGAGTGGACGGAAAGCCACCCGCAAGTTACGAGCGCGGGGTTGCTCCGGGGTGTCTCTTGTGTTTCGTCGCGGTAACACCGCTCCTGGCGTGTCGCGACGGTCTCCTGCCGTCACCCGCTGCGAGCGTGCGAGTGGTGAGAGGCAGGAGGTCCCTTCACTACGCTGGTGGAGTGGCCGGCGACGACGCTCAACCCTCTCAGGAGCGCCCCCGGGGCGCCGCACTGGGGCTGCCCGGTACCGGCCCCGGCTCGCTGGCGTCCTTCGGGCAGCGGGTGGTCGCCTTCGCCGTCGATGCGCTGGCCGCGGCGCTGATCGCCGGCCTGTTCACCGCACCGCAGCTGCCGCGCAACTGGAGCCTGCTGGCCTTCGCGCTGATCACCGTGGTCTTCCTGGTGCTGGCCGGCCAGACCCCGGGCATGCGGCTGCTCGGCCTGCGGCTGGCCCATCCGGAGCCGGAGCGGCGGCTCTCCGTCTGGCGAGCGGTGGTGCGCACCGGGCTGCTCATGCTGCTGGTCCCGGCGCTGGTCGTCGACGTCGACGGCCGCGGCCTGCACGACCGGCTGACCGGCACCGCAGTCATCCGCGACTGACCGCGTTCGCCGGCGGCCCGGCCCGGTGACCCCACCGGAGACGCAGGACGCCCCCGAGCCGACCGGCTGGGGGGCGTCCTGCGGTACCTGGGGACCGGCTCAGCGGCGACGGACCTGCCGCTGGCTGACCGACATCTGCCGGCCACCGGGGAGCGGCCCACCCGGCACCGGCGGGCGCGGGCCACCCAGCGCCGACATCCGCTTGCCCAGGGCGTTGACCTCGCCGCCGTTCAGGTTGCGGGGCAGCTTCATCACATGGGTGCTGAGCTTCTTCAGCGGCACCTGGCCCTCCCCGTCGCCGACGGTCACGTCGTAGATCGGGGTGTCGCCGACGACCTTGGCGATCCGGCGCTTCTCGGCTGCGATCAGAGTGCGGACCCGCTGCGGGTCGCCCTCGCCCACCAGGACGATGCCCGGCCGGCCGAGCACCCGGTGGACGGAGTCCAGCTCCCGGTTGCCGGCGACGCCGGAGCTGACCCGCCAGTCGCCGCGCATGCCCTCCAGGACCCAGGACGCGGCACCCGGTCGGCCCTCGACCTGCCGGTAGGCCGACCCCTGCGCCCGGCGGCCGAAGACGATCATCGCCCCCAGCAGACCGAGCAGGACGGCGAAGGGGAGGAACAGGAACGGCGAGCTGAGCAGGATGCCGACCAGCTCGACCACGCCGGCCACCGCCACGAAGACGATGAGCATGATCCAGGGCAGCTTCGGGTCGTTCTTGTACGTCATCGAGTAGGCCTGCCGGATCATCCCGGCCTGGCCCTTCAGCTTGGCGAGCCGCGAGGCCTTCGGCTGGCCGTCCTTGCCCAGCTTGGGCTTCTTGCCCCGCCGTCCCTTGCCCGTCGCGGCCGGTGCGCCGACCGCGGTCGAGCCCTTGGTGCCGCGCCCGGGCGGTGCGCCGGCCGGACCGCGGCCCGCGGCGCCGGCGGGGGCGGAGGTGTCGGTGGACCTGCTGCGTGCCATGTCGCCCAGGATAGTCGGAGGACCGGCCACCTCCCGCCACGCGCGAGCTCGCGGCGGGACCCTGTTGCGGGCCGGCGGCCGGCTCAGCTCGTCGGGGTGAGCCCGCGGGCCGCAGCGGCCTGCTGGTACAGCCGGCCGGCGCGGTAGGAGCTGCGCACCAGCGGGCCGGCCAGGACGCCGGGGAAGCCGATCCGCTCGGCCTCGGCGGCGAAGCCGACGAACTCGTCGGGCTTCACCCACCGGACCACCGGGTGGTGCCGGACGCTGGGCCGCAGGTACTGGGTGATCGTGAGCAGGTCGCAGCCGGCGTCGTGCAGCGCCTGCATGGTCTCCACGACCTCGTGGGGCTCCTCGCCCATGCCCAGGATCAGGTTGGACTTGGTGACCAGGCCGGCCTCGCGGGCCGCGGTGATCACGGACAGCGAGCGCTCGAAGCGGAAGCCCGGGCGGATCCGCTTGAAGATGCGGGGCACCGTCTCCACGTTGTGCGCCAGCACCTCCGGCCGGGAGGAGAACACCTCGGCCAGCTGGTCGGGCTCGGCGTTGAAGTCGGGGATGAGCAGCTCGACACCGCAGCCGGGGATCTGCGCGTGGATCTGCCGCACCGTCTCGGCGTACAGCCATGCTCCGCCGTCGGGCAGGTCGTCACGGGCGACGCCGGTGATGGTGGCGTAGCGCAGGCCCATGGTGGCCACGCTCTCGGCGACCCGGCGGGGCTCGTCGGCATCGAAGTCGGCCGGCTTCCCGGTGTCGATCTGGCAGAAGTCGCAGCGCCGGGTGCACTGGTCACCACCGATGAGGAAGGTGGCCTCGCGGTCCTCCCAGCACTCGTAGATGTTGGGACAGCCGGCCTCCTCGCACACCGTGTGCAGGCCCTCCCGCTTGACCAGCGACTTCAGCTCGGTGTACTCCGGGCCGGTCTTGAGCTTGGTCTTGATCCACTCGGGCTTGCGCTCGATCGGCGTCTGGCTGTTGCGGACCTCCAGGCGCAGCATCTTGCGGCCGGCCGGTTCGATCGGCGAGGTCGTCGCCGGGGCCTCCGGCCCTGCAGTCGTAGCTGCCTCCTCCATGCCCAGGCTCATGCCCAGCACGGTACTCCCGCCTGCCCGAGTGCTCCGGGGACGCCGGAGGGGGCCCAGCCGGCGGCTGGACCCCCTCGGGAGCGTGCGGTGCGGCCGGGATCAGCCGCGGGTGTTGCCCGGCGTGCCGTCCGGGCCGCCGGTGTCGGCGCCATCCGGTCCGGCGGTGGCAACCGGGGTGTCCGGGTCGTTGGCCGTGCTGCTCGCCGGCTCGGGGGCCGACTGGTTGCTCGGCTCGTCCGATCCGGAGGCCGGCTGTGCGGTCAGCGCGCCGACGTCGGTGTCGGTGGGGCTGGAGTCCGAGGGGGCCGTCTCGGCGGTGGAGACGGTCTTGCCCTGGGCCTCGGGGCTCTCGGTCCCGCCTGCAGGGGTGCTCGGGGAGGTGGGCACGGGGTCCTCTCGGTAGCTGGGCACGGGGCCGTCGCCGGTCGGCGCCGGGGTCCAGGAGTCGCTCTCGTTCTTCTTGCGCAGGACGACGGCGACCGCAGCGAGGACGGCCAGCACGCCGAGCACCCAGGGCCAGCGCCGGGGCTCGGGCTCGACTCCGACGCGCCGCTTGACCGACGTGACGGTCTTCGTGGTGCGCTTGCCGGCCTCCTTGCGGGCCCGGCCGGCTGCCTTCTCCAGCTCGGCGCGCCGCTTGGCCGCCTTCTTGGAGAGCTTGTCGGCCTTCTTGCCCAGCTTGTCGGCCTTCTTGCCGGCGGCTGCACGGTTGGTCTCGGCGGCGGCGCGCACCGCTGCGACCCGCAGCGCGGCCTGGGCGCGGGCGGCCTCGGCGGCGGCCGTGGCGTCCTGGCGCACCTTGTCGCCCTGCTTCGCGGTGGCCGCACCGAGGGTCGCGGCGCTGGCGGCCAGCTCGGCACTACGCGCGTCCAGTTGAGCCCGTGCCGCCTCGACGCTGCTGGCCAGGCCGGCCCGGGCGCTGTCCAGCGCAGGGCCGGCTGCCCCGCGAGCCGCCTCGATCCGGGGGGTCGCGGCGGCGATCGCCGTCTCCAGGTTGGCCCGGGCCGACTTGCCAGCGGCCTCGAACGCCGGGCCGCTGGCCTCACGGGCGGCCTCGAGCCGCGGGAGCGCAGCGGCCACCGCCAGCTCGAGGTTGGCCCGGGCGGCCCGGGTCGCCGCGTCGAGACGGGGGACCAGGTCCTTCTCGTAGGCCTTCTGCGCTGCGTCGATGCGCGGTGCGAGGTTCTTCTGTGCCGCGTCCAGCCGCGGGACGAGCACCTCGCGGGCCGCGTCCAACTGGGGGGCGAGGGCGGCCACGGCCGCCCCGACCCGAGGGGCCACGTCCGCGGCGTAGGCGCTCTGGGCGGCCTTGGTCGCGGCTGCCACCTGCGGGGCGAGCTGCTCCGCCGTCGCCCGACGGGCCTCGGTGACCGCCGCGCCGATGTGGGCGAACCCCTCTTGCAACTCGGTCCCGATGACCTCTGTCGAGCTCTTCTTGCGGAACACTCCAGCACCTCCGAGTTGATCGCTTCGGCGATCATCCTGCCCGTTGACGCCGCCGGGCACACCCTGAACCCCGACCCGGTCCGCTGGGAGGCCCGGATCCGCCCGGCAGGCGGGGTGCTGGGTGGCCAGCAGCGGACAGCTCCGTTCACTAGCGTCCGTCCCGTGCAGCTACGGATCTTCACCGAACCCCAGATGGGCGCCACCTACGACGACCTCCTCGCGGTGGCCCGGCGGACCGAGGAGACGGGCTTCGACGCCTTCTTCCGGTCCGACCACTACCTGACCATGGGCGGGGACGGGCTGCCGGGCCCCACCGACGCCTGGGTGACCCTGGCCGGCCTCGCCCGGGAGACCTCCCGGATCCGGCTGGGCACCCTGATGACGGCGGCGACGTTCCGGCTGCCCGGGCCGCTGGCCATCTCGGTGGCCCAGGTCGACCAGATGAGCGGCGGGCGGGTGGAGCTGGGCATCGGCTCGGGCTGGTTCGCCGCCGAGCACCGCGCCTACGGCATCCCGTTCCCCGAGGTGGGGGAGCGGTTCGACCGCTACGAGGAGCAGCTCGCCGTCATCACCGGGCTGTGGAACACCCCGGTCGGCGAGACCTTCGACTTCACCGGCGAGCACCACCAGCTCTCCGGCTCCCCGGCGCTGCCCAAGCCCGTGCAGCCCGGCGGCGTCCCGATCCTGGTCGGCGGCAGCGGCAAGAAGCGCACCCCGCGACTGGCGGCGAGGTACGCGGCCGAGTTCAACGTGCCCTTCGCCTCCGCCGAGGACAACGCCCGGCTGTTCGCCGGCGTCCGGGACGCCTGCGCTGAGGTCGGCCGTGACCCGGGCGAGCTGGTCCAGAGCTCCGCCCTGGTGCTGTGCGTCGGCCGGGACGAGGCGGAGCTGGCCCGCCGCGCCGCCGCCATCGGCCGGGACGTCGAGGAGCTCCGGGCCCACGGGGTCGCCGGCACGCCGGCCGAGGCCGTGGACACCCTCGGCCGATACGCCGAAGCGGGGGCGAGCCGGGTGTACCTGCAGGTGCTCGACCTGGCCGACCTCGACCACCTGGACCTGGTGGCGGCCGAGGTCGCCCCTCAGCTGGGATGAGCACTGCAGTGCCCCGCCCGTCCGCGCGGACGGGCGGGGCGCCGGGGCCTCAGCCCAGCTCGGAGGCGAACGGTGCCAGCGCCGCCCGGGAGCCCAGCCAGGTGTTCGCCCGCTGCAGGTCGTCGTCGAAGTCGATCTCCACGGCGGAGAACCGGGAGATGTCCAGCGGCTGGAAGCGCACGCCCGACCGCCGGATCGCCAGCTCCATGCCCCGCTCGAAGTAGTCGGAGGCCTCGCAGGCCGCCAGCTGCTCGATCAGAGCACGCTTGTCCGCGCCGGACACGTAGTTGATCCCCACCGCCTCGCCGAGGCCACCGACCACGGTCTTGGACAGCTCGCGGATGAACCCGTCGGCGTCGAGGGTGTACTTGACCTCCTCGTCGGCGACCGTGGAGGTGTCCACGCAGACGAAGCTCTGGTCCGCGTGGACCAGGGGGGCGGCGTGGTCGAGCACCGCCGGGTCGAACACCACGTCGCCGTTCATCCAGAGCACGCCGCCGGCCTGCGAGGTGCGCAGGGCGCGCAGCAGGCTCTGCGAGGTGTTCGTGACGGCGAAGTCGGGGTTGAACGCGAACAGCAGGTCCGGCTGTGCGCGCATGACGGCCTTGGCCCGGTAGCCCACCACCGCGGTGATCGGGGCGGCGTCGCCGAAGACGGCGCGGACGCCGTCCAGCTGCTGCTGCATGATGCTGCGGCCGTCCATCAACGGCGTCAGCGGCTTGGGCAGCTTGCGGCCCAGCCGGGTGCCCATGCCGGCGGCCAGCACGACCACCTGGGGGGCGGTGGTGACGGGGTCGGCGGCGGGGACGGAGACCAGGGAACGCGACCGCTGATCGCGGCCCCCGGTCAGGATCGGGTCAGCAGTGCGCATGCTCATCTCCTCGGTTCGTCGTTCGTGGGCAGGGGGCGGAGCCGGGTCGGCCGGGGTGGCCGTCGGCGGGGAAGAACAGCTGGAGCACCCGCTCGGTGGCCGAACCGTCCTCCAGGGAGCAGAAGCGCTCCCGGAACCGGTTGTACCGCGCGGTGGGCACCCATGGGTGGTCGCCGAGTTCGCCGACGGCCGCCAGCACCTCGTCGCTGGTGGTCAGCAGCGGGCCCGGGGCGATCTCGGCGAGGTCGAAGTAGAAGCCCCGCAGGTCGTCGCGGTAGTGCTCCAGGTCGTAGGTGAAGTGGACGATCGGCTTCCCGGTGACGGCGAAGTCGAACATCGTCGAGGAGTAGTCGGTGACCAGGACGTCGGCGGCCAGGTACAGCTCGCTGATGTCGGGGTGCCGGGACACGTCCACGAGCGGCGCCCGGCCCTGGACCACCAGCTGGTCGGAGACCATCGCGTGCAGCCGGACCAGCAGCACGTGGTCCGGTCCGAGGCCACGCGCCAGGTCGCCCAGGTCGACCGGGAAGGAGTGCGCCGGGCCGTCGGCGCTGAGCACCAGGTCGTCCCGCCAGGTCGGCGCGTAGAGCACCGCCGTCACGTGCTCGGCGATCCCGAGCGCCTCCCGCACCCGGGCGCGGCGGCGGTCCCGGTCGGGTGCGCTGAGCACGTCGTTGCGCGGGTAGCCGGTCTCGTGCACCGGTCCGTCGAAACCGAACGCGCTGCGCAGGTGCGGCGTGCTCGCCGCGTTGGGGGAGAGCAGGTGGTCCCAGCGGGCGATGTCCCGCATCACCATCTCCAGGCGGCCTTCCGGGGCCCAGACCGCGTCCCGGTGCAGCCGCTTGAGCGGCGTGCCGTGCCAGGTCTGCAGGTAGGTCGTCGTCGGCTGCTTGTCCCACTCCCGGGAGAGGCCGTCGTTGGAGACGATGACGTCGGCGGACTCCAGGGCC
The DNA here is from genome assembly GCF_026967885.1 of Modestobacter sp. VKM Ac-2983. Taxonomy (NCBI): domain Bacteria; kingdom Bacillati; phylum Actinomycetota; class Actinomycetes; order Geodermatophilales; family Geodermatophilaceae; genus Modestobacter; species Modestobacter sp. VKM Ac-2983. Next base: position 25,491 of record NZ_JAPVBK010000006.1, on the reverse strand, counting down.
GCCCGGGCGCCGGGGCCCCAGTGCTCCTCGGTGTGCACCCCGGCCGGGAAGTCGCCGGTCAGCTCGGGGCGGGCCAGCCAGACGGCGTCCATCTCGGTGCCGCGCGCGAGGAGGGCCTCGTAGATCGCCCGCGGGTTGTCGTTGTACCGGCCGCCGAAGCTGTTGAAGACGACCTTCACCGTCGCCGGCCCAGGACGGAGGAGGGGGCGGTCACCCGGCATCGGGTGCGCCTCGTGGCCCGCTGCGGGCCTGGGCGTTCTGTCATGCACTCACTCCTCTTCCGTCGGTCCGGCTCGACCAGTGCGTGTGCGTGGCGACCGGCCGGCCACGGGTGCGACCTCTGCTGGCCGCCAGCGGGGCAGTGCGGTACGTCCAGGTGCGGTTGCGTCCAGGTGCCTTGGATCCAGCTGCCTTGCATCCAGGTGCGCCACTGCACCGGGTCGGGGCGGCGGTGCACCCGGCCGGCACCGGGGCTGGTCCTCCGGTCGCGCTGCCGCGTGCCGAGCGGCGCTGCTGAGTTCCGGTGGACCTCGACGTCCCGGTGCGTGCGGGCTGCGGTCGTCCCGCCGGGGCCGTCCCCGCTGGAGTTCCTCGCCCGTCCGCAGTCGAGCCAGTGCAGGCTACGGCCTCGAGGGCCCCGCCGTCGAGCCGGGGGGCTGTGGCGGCGCGCTAGGATCGGCTGCGTGACCGGCGGACTCCTGCTTCCCCAGCCGTGCTGATCTGACCTGACGCAGACCAGCACGGCGACCCCTCCTGCGTGAGGGGTCTTTTCATGTCCGCCCCTCGTACCCGGGAGCACCGACCATGAGCCAGACGGCCAGCCAGCACACCGAGCCCTCCGCTGACGGGGTGCCCCCGCACCGCTACACCCCGGCACTGGCGCAGCAGATCGAGCTCGCCTGGCAGGACCGGTGGGAGGCCGAGGGCACGTTCCACACGCCCAACCCGGTCGGCCGGCTGAGCGAGGGCTTCGACCGGGTGGCCGACCGGCCCAAGGCCTTCCTGATGGACATGTTCCCGTACCCCTCCGGTGCCGGGCTGCACGTCGGGCACCCGTTGGGCTACCTGGGCACCGACGTCACCAGCCGCTTCCTGCGGATGGACGGCCACAACGTGCTGCACCCGATGGGCTACGACGCCTTCGGCCTGCCCGCCGAGCAGTTCGCCGTGCAGACCGGGCAGCACCCGCGGGTCACCACCGAGGCGAACATCGCCGCGATCAGTGCCCAGCTGCGCCGGCTGGGCGTCGACCACGACACCCGCCGCACCTTCGCCACGATCGACCCGGGCTACTACAAGTGGACCCAGTGGATCTTCCGGCAGATCTTCGAGTCCTGGTTCGACGAGTCCGCCGACGGCGGCCGCGGCAGGGCCCGGCCGATCCCCGAGCTGGTCGCCGAGCTGGACGCCGGCACCCGGCAGCCGGCCGAGGGCACGCTGCCCGAGGGCCGCAGCTGGGCGCAGCTGTCCGACGTGGGACGCCGCCGGGTCGTCGACGCGCACCGGCTGGCCTACCGGCGCGAGGCGCCGGTGAACTGGTGCCCCGGGCTGGGGACGGTGCTGTCCAACGAGGAGGTCACCCCCGACGGCCGCTCCGAGCGGGGGAACTTCCCGGTGTTCCGCCGTCCGCTGACCCAGTGGATGATGCGGATCACCTCCTACGCCGAGCGGCTGCTGACCGACCTGGACCGGCTGGACTGGTCGGACTCGCTGAAGCAGATGCAGCGCAACTGGATCGGCCGCTCGACCGGTGCCCGGGTGCGGTTCGCGGTGTCAGGGGAGACCGTCGAGGTCTTCACCACCCGGCCGGACACCCTGTTCGGCGCCACCTACCTGGTGCTGGCCCCCGAGCACCCGCTGGTCGGCACGCTGACCGCCGACCGGTGGCCCGAGGGCACCGACCCGCGGTGGACCGCGGGCGCGGACACCCCGGCCGAGGCGGTCGCCGCCTACCAGCGCCAGGCCTCCCGCCGCTCGGAGCTGGACCGGCAGGCCGAGGGCCGGGAGAAGACCGGTGTCTGGCTGGGCGTCACCGCGCGCAACCCGCTGACCAGGGCCGACCTGCCGGTGTTCATCGCCGACTACGTGCTCACCGGCTACGGCACCGGCGCGATCATGGCGGTGCCGGGTGAGGACGCCCGCGACTGGGACTTCGCGCAGGAGTTCGGGCTGCCCGTCGTCCGCACCGTGCAGCCGCCGGCCGACTTCGACGGCGGCGCGTACACCGGCACCGGCCCGATGATCAACAGCTCGAACGAGCAGCTGTCGCTGGACGGGCTGGACAAGGCCGCCGCCATCGCCAAGGTCACCGAGTGGCTGGTCGCCACCGGCGCCGGCGAGGCCACGACCACCTACAAGCTGCGGGACTGGCTGTTCAGCCGGCAGCGCTACTGGGGCGAGCCGTTCCCGGTCGTCTACGCGATCGACGGCGAGGACGCAGATCTGCCGGTCGCCGTCCCCGAGTCGATGCTGCCGGTGCTGCTGCCCGACGTCGACGACTACTCGCCCACGACGTTCGCCGACGACGACGCCGACTCCCAGCCCGAGCCGCCGCTGTCCCGGGCCACCGAGTGGACGACGGTCACCCTGGACCTGGGAGACGGGCCGCGGAACTACCGGCGCGAGACGAACACGATGCCCAACTGGGCTGGTTCGTGCTGGTACTACCTGCGCTACCTGGACCCGGCGAACGACGAGCGCTTCGTCGACCCGGAGCTGGAGGCCTACTGGATGGGCCCGCGGGAGCCCGGTGACGTCGGCGGCGTCGACCTGTACGTCGGTGGTGTCGAGCACGCGGTGCTGCACCTGCTGTACGCCCGCTTCTGGCACAAGGTGCTCTTCGACCTGGGCCACGTGTCCAGCGAGGAGCCGTTCCGCCGGCTGGTCAACCAGGGCTACATCTCCGCCTTCGCCTACACCGATGCCCGTGGCTTCCACGTGCCCGCCGCCGAGGTCGTCGAGGAGGACGGTCAGTTCCGGTACCAGGGCGAGCCTGTCACCCGGGAGTACGGGAAGATGGGCAAGAGCCTGAAGAACGTGGTCACGCCGGACGAGATGATCGCCATGTTCGGCGCGGACACCTTCCGGGTGTACGAGATGTCGACCGGGCCGCTGGACCAGTCGCGGCCGTGGGAGACCAAGGCCGCGGTCGGTTCGCAGCGGCTGCTGCAGCGGGTCTGGCGGGTCGTGGTGGACGAGGAGTCCGGCGCGCTGCGCGTCGGGGACGTCGAGCCGGGCGACGAGACCTCGCGTGCGCTGCACCGGGCGATCGAGGCCGTGCGCGACGGCATGACCACGCTGCGGTTCAACATCGCCATCGCCCGGATCACCGAGCTGACCAACCACCTGACCTCGGCCTGCCCGCCCGGGACGGCGGTGCCCCGCTCGGTCGCCGAGGCCCTCGTGCTGCTGGTCGCGCCGCTGGCCCCGCACCTGGCCGAGGAGCTGTGGGCCCGGCTGGGGCACTCTGACTCCGTGGCCTGGGCGTCCTTCCCGGTGGCCGACCCGCAGTGGCTGGTCGACGAGACGGTGCAGGTCGCCGTCCAGGTCAACGGCAAGGTGCGGGCCCAGGTGGCCGTGCCGGCCGACGCGGACGCCGCAGCACTGGAGGCGGCGGCCCGGGCGGACGAGCGGATCGCCGGCTACCTGGACGGCGCGACCGTGCGCCGGGTCGTCGTGGTGCCGGGTCGGCTGGTCAACTTCGTCCTGGGCTGATCACCGACCCGCCGTCCCGCGGCCGTGGCCCGTGGCCCAGCAGTGATCAGGTGCCCTGATCGAACCCTGTCCTCCCGCATCAACGCTGGTGCGGGAGGACAGCCAGTGGTGTGGGGAGACCGGCACGGGGCCGAGGGGCCTCAGGCGGTCGGGGTGATGCGGATCATCGTCTGGCGTTCCCGTCCGCGGTGCGTGACCCGCGCCGCGATGCGGGAGGTGCCGTAGGTGATCCGCCACTGCCAGCCGTAGCGCCGGGCGAGGGCAGCTCGCGCATGGGCCCACTCGGCGGGGTCGAGGAACTCGGCGACAGCGTCGACGGCGGGGCCCTCGAGCCGGCCGCGCATGTCGCACGGCGCGACGGTGACCCGGCTGGTGTGCCGCAGTCGCTTGACCTTGCCGGAGTCCGCCCGCGTCCAGACCACGAGCGCGTCGCCCTCGGGCGCCGCCCAGACCGGGGTGGGCACCGCCTCGCCGGTGCGCCGGAAGGTGGTGAGGCTGACGTACCGGCTGGTGGGGAGCCGGGTCACGCGACGGAGGTGCGGGTGAGCGCGCGGCGCATCGCGGTCTCGACCGTGTCCATGACCTGGGCGACGGTGACGTCGCGGCCGAGCTCGACGCTCAGCGAGGTCGCCCCGGCGTCGGGGATCCCGCACGGCACCATGTTGGTGAAGGCGGCCATGTCCGGGTCGCAGTTCAGCGCGAAACCGTGCATCGTGACGCCCCGGGCGACCCGGACGCCGATGGCGGCGATCTTCCGGTCGGGGCCGCGCTCGTCGGCCCGGACCCACACGCCGCTGCGCCCCTCGACCTGCTCGGTGGCCAGGCCGAAGCTGCCGCAGACCTCCATCAGGGCCCGCTCCAGCCGGCGTACGTGTGCGACCACGTCGACCGGGTCGGGCAGGGCGACGATCGGGTAGCCGACCAGCTGGCCGGGACCGTGCCAGGTGATCTTGCCGCCTCGGTCGACGTCGATCACCGGGGTGCCGTCGAACGGCCGCTCGTGCGGTTCGGTCCGCTTGCCCGCGGTGTAGACGGGTGGGTGCTCCAGCAGCAGCAGCGTGTCCGGGCCGGTGCCGGCGACGCGTTGCTCGTGCAGCTCACGCTGCTGCGCCCAGGCCTGCTCGTAGGGGACCAGACCTGCTCGGACGACCACCAGCTCGCTCATGCCGCCGAGCGTATGCCGTGCACCGCCGCGCGTGCGCCCGACCGCCGATCCGTGCTCAGCCGGTCCCCGGGTCGGTGGTGGTCGGGCCGGTGGCGGTCGGGAGCGGGGTGCCGAGGCGCCGGAGCACGGCCCGCGCGGTGCGGGCCCCGCTGGCCATCGCGCCCTGGATGGACGGGGTGTCGCGGTGGTCTCCGCAGACGAACAGCCCACCGCCCAGGTCGACCGGGCGTCGGTGCTGCAGCGGGGGAGTGGCCGCCGGCTGCGCGCCGGTCACCGTGACGGTGGTGAGGTGCTCGAGGTCGGTGGTGGCGACACCGTGCAGGCGCGCCACCTCCGCACGGACGTCGGGCTCCCGGGTCGGCGCCAAGGTCGAGCTGGCGACGAGCGCCCGGCGGTCGGGGCTGTACGCAGGCTGCGCATCCGAGACCACCGCGCTGTTCACCAGCTGACCACGGGGTTGCCCGAGCACGATCAGCGGCGCCGACCAGGGCGACTCCGGCAGCACGTGCAGGTGCGTGGTCACCTGCCGGGGCGCCGAAGCATCGACCCCGGGGAGCAGGGCGGCGGCGGTGTCGGCGTCGGTCGCCACCACGACGACGTCGGCGGCCGTGGTGCCGGCGTCGGTGTGGACCGCACGTTCCTCCACGCGCGTCACGCGGACACCCAGGTGCACCCGGTCGGCGGGGAGTCGGGCGGCGAGCTGTTCGCCGATCGACTGCATCCCACCGGCGGGGAGGCCGACCCGGCCCCGGACGAAGCTGCGCCAGACCAGGTCCAGGTAGCGGCTGGAGGTCTCGAGGCGGTCCTCCAGCAGGACGCCGGCGAGGAAGGGGCGGAGGAACACCTCGAGAGCCTGCTCGCCGACGCCGGCGGCACGGAGGGCCTCGTCGGCCGGGCGCTCCCGGGCCGCGAGCAACCGGGACACCGGTGCGTAGCCGGCCCGGGCGGAGAAGGCGGCGAGCGCGGCCGCTCGGTGCGGCCCGCCCAGGGGCGCCCGCAGGGTGTCCACGACGGTGCCTGGGTGCTGGCGGGGGTCGACCACCCGGTGGGCGCGTCCGTCGACCCGGACCACCGCGCCCGTCCAGAACCAGCCCAGGTCGAGCGCCGGCAGGTCGAGGTCGGCGGCTCGTGGGTAGCCGGTGTTGAACACCTGGAACCCGCGGTCGACCAGGAAGCCGTCGACCCGGGAGGTGGACAGCCGGCCGCCCGGGTGCTGGGCGGCGTCGACCAGTTGGACGTCGCACCCGGCGGCGGCCAGCCGGGTGGCCGCACTCAGCCCGGCCAGGCCCGCACCGACCACGACGACCTCGGCACGGGGTGGCAGCGACATGACCTGAACGTAGGCGGTCCCGGGCCATGTCGCCCTGCCCCGTGGCGGATCTGTGGACCGGCCCGGAGCCTGTGGACGAGCCCAGCGGGGGACTGCCCGTCGGCCCTACGGTCCCGGCATGCCTGCGCAGCCCTCCCCGTCCGCGGCTCCCGTCGTGCCCGGCTACGTGCTCGAGGAGCTCCTGGGCCGGGGTGGCTCCGGGCAGGTGTGGCGGGCCCGGCCGCGGTCGGGTGGCCCGCCGGTCGCGGTCAAGGTGCTGGTGCGGGGGGATCCGGAACGGCAGGAGCGCGAGGCCGGGCTGCTCGGCGAGCTCGACCACCCGCACCTGGTGCGGCTGCACCACGTCGTCCGCCGGGAGGTGCGTGACGGCCCGGCGCAGGTGGCGTTGGTGCTCGACCTGCTCGCCGGCGGCAGCCTCGCAGCCCTGCTCGCCCGGCGGGGGCGGTTGCGGCCGGGCGAGGTGGTCACGACGGTGGCCCCGGTGGCGGCCGCGCTGGCCCACGCCCACGAGCGGGGGGTCGTGCACGGCGATCTGTCGCCGGGCAACGTCGTGTTCACGGCCGAGGGACGCCCGGTGCTCACCGACCTGGGCACCGCCCGGCTGGTCGGGGACACCGCACGGGCGGAGGTCACCCCGGCGTACGTCGACCCGGTGGTGGCCCGCGGCGGTGCGCCCGGGCCGGCGTCGGACGTCTTCGGCGTCGCCGCGGCGGCCTTCCACGCGCTCACCGGGGTCGCCCCCTGGAACGCCGCGGACCCGGCGGGCACGCTGGCCGTCGCGGCGGGCGGTGAGATCCCGGACCTCGCCCTCCTGGCCCCCGAGGCACCCGAGGAGCTGGTGCGCGTGGTCCTCCGCGGCTTGTCGGCCGAGCCCCATCTGCGGGGGTCCGCCGCTGCGTTCGCCCTCGACCTCCGCCACTCCTGCCGGCCGGAGCCGGTCCGTCTCCCGGTGGCCGGCGTGCCCGATGGCGAACTCGGGGCCACGGGGCAGGGCCCACGGACCGAGCTCACCCACCAGGTGCCCGGCCGCCGGCCCCGCGCCGCGCACGCCGTGCCGGTTCCCGACGGCCGGTGGGCGCAGCTGCGAGGGCGGCTCGGTGACCGGGTCGCCGCCGCACGAGGGGGCAGCGACATGGGAGTGGGTCCGCTGGTCACGGGTGCGCTGCGGCGCGCGGCGACGGCCGGCCTGGTGCTCGTCGCCGTCGCGGCCGCGCTGGCCGTGGTGACCTGGCTCGGAGCGAGCTGGGGTGGGTCCAGCGCCGACCCGGTGCCGGCCGCGGGCCGGGCCGCGGCGGGCACCGCGCCCCCTCCGCCCACGACACCGACCTCCCCGGACGGGGATGCGGATGACGGCTCGGCGTCGCCGGCCGACCGGTCGGCAGCCCCGGTCGGGGACGCCGAGTGGGCTGCCGTGCTCAGCGACCTCTACGTCCGGCGCAGCACGGCCTTCGTCGAGGCCGACCCGACGCTGCTGGCGGAGGTGCACGCGTCCGGCAGCGCACTGCTGGCTCGCGACACCGAGCAGGTCCAGCAGCTGGTCGGCGCCGGCCAGCGGCTGGACGGCTTCGCGCCCCGGCTGGTCCGCCTGGTCGAGGTGACGGCCCAGGGGCCCACCCGGGTCGAGGTGCAGCTGGTCGACGCGCTGCCGGCCTACCGGGTCGTGCGAGCCGGTGAGGCCGAGCCCTCGGTGGTCGCCGAGGTCCCTGCCCGGGGTGAGGCGCCGGTCCGGCTGGTCCTCGAGCGCGCGGCTGACGGCTGGCGGGTCGCCGACGCCGTGCTGGGCGGGTGAGCTCAGCGCGCGGCGACGGCGGCGCGCAGTGCCTCTCGGAGGTCCTCGTGGGTGAACCGGAACCCGGCGGATCGCAGCACCTCCGGCACGGCGCGCTGGCCGGCCAGGACGCCCACGTCGGCGAACTCCCCGAGGGCCAACCGCAGGGCGAAGCCCGGGACGGTGAACACCGCGGGCCGGTGCACGACGTCGGCGAGCGCAGCGGTGAACTCCGCGTTGGTGGCCGGGCTGGGGGCGGTGAGGTTGACCGGACCGGACACCGGGGCGGTGAGCAGGAACCGGATGGCGTCGACCTCGTCCTGCAGGCTGATCCAGGGCATGTACTGCCGACCCGAGGCGAGCTTGCCGCCCAGGCCGAGGCGGAACAGCGGGAGCAGCCGGCCGAGCAGACCGCCGGGGCCGAGGACGAGGCCGGTCCGCAGTGTCGCGACCCGGACCCCGGCGGCGGCGGCCGGTGCTGTCGCCGCCTCCCACGTCACACACACCTGGGCCAGGAAGTCGTCGCCGGCCGGCGCGGTCTCGTCGACCACCCGCTCGCCGGTGTCGCCGTACCAGCCGACCGCGGACGCCGACAGCAGCACCCGCTCCCGGTCGGGGTCGGCAGCGGCCGCATCGACGAGGGCCTGGGTCACCGTGGCCGTGCTGTGGACCCGGCTGGCCAGCACCTGCTTCTTGTGCGCGTCCGTCCAGCGCCGGTCACCGACCCCGACGCCGGCGAGGTTGACCACGGCGTCCACGTCGGTCAGCAACCCCTCAGGGATGCCGTGGTGCGCCGGTTCCCAACGGTGCTCGTCGGCGGTGCGCGGGGTGCGGCGCACCAGACGCAGCACCTCGTGCCCGTCGGCCACCAGCGCCGGCACGAGCGCGGATCCGATCAGCCCGGAGGACCCGGTGACCGCCACCTTCATCGAGTGCTCCTTCGGATCTGTGCGCGGGCCTGCGTCAGGCGGACGACGAAGGGCCCCGGCCGAAGCCGGGGCCCTTCATCGGTGGATCAGGAGATGCCCAGGTCGGCCTGGAACTGCCCGCCTTCGAGCCGTTCCTTCACGGTGGTGAGGAAACGGGCGGCGTCCGCGCCGTCGACGATCCGGTGGTCGTAGCTCAACGCCAGGTACACCATCGAGCGGACCGCGATCACCTCGCCGAGCTCGGGGTCCTGGACCACGACGGGGCGCTTCACCACCGAACCGACACCCAGGATGGCCACCTGGGGCTGGTTGATGATCGGGGTGTCGAACAGCGCTCCGCGGCTGCCGGTGTTGGTCAGCGTGAAGGTGCCACCACCGAGCTCGTCCGGCGTGATCTTGTTGGTGCGCGTCCGCTCCGCCAGATCGGCGATCTTCCGGGCGATGCCGGGCACGTTGAGGTCGCCCGCACCGCGGATGACCGGCACCAGCAGGCCACGCTCGGTGTCCACGGCGACGCCCAGGTTCTCGGCGTCGTGGTAGGTGACCGTCCCGGCCTCGAGGTCGACCGAGGAGTTGACCACGGGGTGCGCCTTGAGGGCCTCCACCGCTGCCTTGGCGAAGAACGGCAGGAACGACAGCTTCACGCCCTCGCGGGCGGCGAAGTCGTTCTTCACCTGGTTGCGCAGGTTCGCGATCCGGGTGACGTCCGCCTCGACGACGGTGGTGAGCTGCGCGCTGATCTGCAGCGACTCGACCATCCGCTTGGCGATGACGGTGCGCAGCCGGGACAGCTTCTCCGTGTTCCCCCGCAGCGAGGAGTCCGGGGTGGCGGCCGGCGACGGGGTGCGCGCACCACCGGAGGAGGCAGCGGCCGGCGCGGCGGCCGGCTCCTTCTTGGACTCCTCGGCAGCGGCGAGCACGTCCTGCTTGCGGATCCGGCCACCGACACCGGTGCCGGTCACCGATCCGAGGTCGACGCCGTGCTCCGCGGCCAGGCGGCGCACCAGGGGGGTGACGTAGGCGCCGCCGCCGTCGGGTGCCGGTGCCGCGGCGGGCCGCGATGCGGGCGCGACGGCCTCGGCCGGGGACGGCTGGTCGGTGGGCGACTCGGTCGGCATGCTCCCGCTGGAGCCGTAGTCGGCACCGGGCTGGCCGGTGTCGGTGTTGGCCTCGACGGGCGTCGGCTGGCTCGCCTCCGGAGCCGCCTTCTCCTTCGGCTTCTCCTTCGGAGCCGGCTTCTCCTCGGCGGCGGGCTCCGCCTTCGGCTCGGACTCGGCCTTCGCGGAGCCGCCACCGGAGCCACCGATGACGGCCAGCTCGGCGCCGACCTCCACGGTCTCGTCCTCGGCCACGACGATCTTGGTGAGCACACCCGCCACGGGGGAGGGGATCTCGGTGTCGACCTTGTCGGTGGAGACCTCGAGGAGGGGCTCGTCGACCTCGACCTGGTCACCCTCCTGCTTCAGCCAGCGGGTGACGGTGCCCTCGGTGACGCTCTCGCCCAGCGCCGGCATGGTCACCGAGGTGCCCTCGCCGCCAGAGCCACCCGAGTCGCCGTCCTGCTCGGCGGCCGCGGGGGCCGGCTGCTCGGCCGGGGCCTCCTCGGCCGGCTCGTCCTGGGCCGGCTCCTCGGCAGCGGCGGTGTCCTCGGCCGGTGCCTCCTGGGCGGGGGCGTCCTCTGCCGGGGCGCCGGCGTCGCCGCCGTCCTCGCCACCGATCACGGCCAGCTCGGCGCCGACCTCGACCGTCTCGTCCTCGGCCACGACGATCTTGGTGAGCACACCCGCCACGGGGGAGGGGATCTCGGTGTCGACCTTGTCGGTGGAGACCTCGAGGAGGGGCTCGTCGACCTCGACCTGGTCACCCTCCTGCTTCAGCCAGCGGGTGACCGTGCCCTCGGTGACGCTCTCGCCCAGGGCGGGCATGGTGACGGACGTCGGCATCGAAGGCAGGTCTCCTCAGGTCGTGGGGTGGTGCTGAGCGGTGGTGCTGTGCGGGTGGTGCTGTGCGGGTGGCGCTGTTCAGCCGGTGGTGCTGAGCAGGTGGTGTCAGTTGTGCGCGTGCAGTGGCTTGCCGGCCAGGACCAGCGCCGCCTCGCCGAGGGCCTCGCTCAGCGTCGGGTGCGGGTGGATCAGCTGGGCGACCTCCTCCGGGAGCGCCTCCCAGTTGTAGACCAGCTGCGCCTCGGCGATCATGTCGCCGACCCGGCTGCCGACCATGTGCACGCCGACCACCGGTCCGTTGCCGGCGACGCGGATCAGCTTGACCGCACCGGCCGTCTTCAGGATCGCGGCCCGGCCGTTGCCGGCCAGGTCGTAGGTGGCGACCTCGATCTCGCCGTGCTTCTCCTTGGCCTGGGCCTCGGTCAGGCCGACGGAGGCGACCTCGGGCTCGGAGTAGGTGACCCGCGGGACGCCGGCGTAGTCGATCGGCACGACCGGCAGTCCGGCCAGCCGCTCGGCGACGAGGATCCCCTCGCCGAAGCCGACGTGCGCCAGCTGCAGGGTCGGGATCAGGTCACCGACGGCGGAGATGGTCGGCACGTTGGTCTGGCAGTACTCGTCGACGAGGACGTACCCGCGGTCCATGGCGACCCCGGCCTCCTCGTAGCCCAGGCCCTGGCTGACCGGGCCGCGGCCGACGGCGACGAGCACCAGCTCGGCCTCGTACTCCTTGCCGTTCTCCAGGGCGACCTTCACGCCGTCGGCGGTGGTCTGCACGCTGGCGACCCGACTGCCCAGGGAGAAGTCGATCTTGCGGCGGCGGAAGGCACGCTCCAGCAGCTTGGAGGACGACTCGTCCTCCAGCGGGACCAGGTGGGGCAGGCCCTCGACGATGGTCACGTCGACGCCGAAGGACTTCCACGCGCTGGCGAACTCGCAGCCGATGACCCCGCCACCCAGGACGATCGCCGAGGCCGGCACGCGGTCGAGCTTCAGCGCGTGGTCGCTGGTGATGACCTTGGTGCCGTCGATCTCGATGCCCGGCAGCGAGCGGGCGTAGGAGCCGGTCGCGAGCAGGACGTGGCGCCCCTCGTAGGTCGCGTCGCCGACCTGGACCGCGGTGGGGGAGACGAGCTTGCCCTCGCCCTCCACGTAGGTGATGCCGCGGCTCTTGATCAGGCCCTGCAGACCCTTGTGGTTCTTGGTGATGACGCCGTCCTTGTAGGCGTTCACCCCGTCCATGTCGATGCCCGAGAGGGTCGACTTGACGCCGAACTGCTCGCCCTCGCGGGCGTTGTCGGCGACCTCGGCGGTGTGCAGCAGGGCCTTGGTCGGGATGCAGCCGCGGTGCAGGCAGGTTCCGCCGACCTTGTCGCGCTCGATCAGGACGACGGACATGCCCAGCTCCGCCGCGCGCAGTGCGGCGGCGTAGCCACCCGAGCCACCACCGAGGATGACCAGGTCAGCGGGGGTGGTCGGTGCGCTCACGGCTGCTCCTCAGTGCTGGGTGTCCCGGAGTCCTCCGGGCACGGCGATCCTGCGCGTGCCCATCCTGCCACTCCGGGGAACGACGCGTTCGGATGCTCCGTTGCACTCCCCGAGTGCGTCGCGGAGCAGCCCGCGACCGGCGAGGACTGGAGCAGTGCGATGGGGCTGATCGACCGGCTGCGTGGCCGCCGCGGCAGCAGCGGGGCCGCCGGGAAGGGCCGTGGCCGGCGCGGCACGCTGGACCGCGCGTCAGGGTCGGCGGACCTGAGCCACCTGGAGCAGTTCGTCGCCACCCGGCGGGGCGTCGAGGGGTACGTCGAGCCCCGCACCGCGGTGACCGAGACGACGATCCTGCTGGTCGCCGCCGACGGGGAGTGGACGCGCCGGCGGATCGACGGCCCGGAGACCGCCCGCAAGCTGTCCCGGGACCTCACCGTCCCGGTCTACGACGCACAGATCACCGGCTACCCGCAGCGGATGCGCGACTGGAGCGCCCGCCAGAAGGCGGACGACAAGCTGTAGTGGCTGGGCCCCCCACCCCGGCAGGGGCGGGGGGCCGTCAGCTCACTGGGCCGCGATGAGGCCCTCGATCGTCGCGAGCAGGGTGCGGACCGGGACACCGGTGCCGCCCTTGGGCGTGTAGCCCCAGGGCGCCCCGGTGTTGTAGGCCGGGCCGGCCACGTCGATGTGCGCCCAGGGCAGCCCGGCGGGCACGAACTCGGACAGGAAGTGCCCGCCCACGAGCATCCCGCCCATCCGGTCGGCGTTCGCGTTGACCATGTCCGCGATCGGGGAGTCCAGCCCCCGGCGCAGCTCCGCCGGCAGCGGCATCGCCCACATCGGCTCCCCGCTGCGCCGGCTGGCCGCGACCACGGCGTCCCGCAGGTCGTCGCTGCCCATCACGCCGGCGGTGCGGGTGCCCAGGGCGACCAGCTGCGCGCCGGTCAGCGTCGAGGTCTCCAGCAGGTGGGCGGGGGAGTCCTCGACGGCCCGGCAGATGGCGTCGGCGAGCACGACCCGGCCCTCGGCGTCGGTGTTCGTGATCTCCGCCTTCTTCCCGTTGCGGAACGTCACCACGTCGGCCGGGCGGTAGGCGGTGCCGCTGGGCATGTTCTCGGCGATCGGCACGGTGGCGGTCACGTCGACCGGGAGGCCGAGCTCGGCGACCAGGCAGATGGTGGCGATCACGGCCGCGGCACCGGCCATGTCGCTCTTCATGTCCTCCATCTTCGCGGCGGGCTTGATCGAGATGCCGCCGGAGTCGAAGGTGATGCCCTTGCCGACCAGCGCGACGCTCGTCAGCGCCTTCTTGCCCTTGTACTCCAGGCGCAGCAGCCGCGGCCCGCGGCTCGAGCCGCCGCCGACGGCGAGGATGCCGCCGTACCCGCCCGCGGCCAGGGCCTTCTCGTCGAGCACCTCGACCGACAGCCCGGCCTTCTTGCCGGCCGCGGCTCCACGGGCGGCCAGCTCGGCCGGGTACAGGTCGTTCGGCGGGGCGTTGACCAGGTCGCGGACCAGGGCGACGGCGTCGGCGACCGCCCGCACCCGGGCCAGCGGCGCCTTGGCAGCGCCCGCGTCGGGGACGACGAGCTCCACCGAGGACGGCGGGGAGGGGCGGTCCGCCGGGAGGTCGGACTTGTAGGCGGTGTACTCGTACGCCCCGAGCAGCGACCCCTCGCCGACGGCGTGCAGCCGGTCGGCGTCCGGTGCGCCGCCCACGGCGGCGAGCAGGCTGACCAGTGAGCTGCGGCCGGTCAGCGCGCGGCTCGCGGCCCCGGCGGCCCGGCGGACCGCCTCGGCGGAGTACGAGCCGTCGGCCTGCGGGGCGCCCAGCCCGGCCACGGCCACGACCGGGAAGGGGCCCTGGCCGAAGGTGGGCAGCTTGGTGACCTCGTCCTCGGCCCCCCGGGCGCCGAGATCGGCCAGCGCGGCGAGGAGCCGGCCGCCGAGGAGCCGGTCGACCGCATCGGCCCCGGGCGTGGACACCAGGCCGGCGGGTCCCTTGCCGACCCCGACGACGACGGCGTCGGCGGTCAGCTTCTCGAGCGGGCGGTCGGTGGCGGAGACGGTAGGCGGCACCCGACGATCGTAAGGAGGTGGTGAGGACGGCGTACGACCGGCAGGTCGCCGACCACTAGCGTGCTGACGGTGAGCCCCTTGACCTCCCCGCTGCACGATCGCCACGTCGCCGCCGGCGCGAAGTTCGCGGACTTCGGTGGCTGGTCCATGCCGATCGAGTACGCCGGTGGTGGCGTGCTGGCCGAGCACACCGCCGTCCGGGAGGGGGTCGGGCTCTTCGACGTCTCGCACCTGGGCACCGGCACGGTGCGTGGCCCGGGGGCCGCCGAGTTCGTGAACGCCTGCCTGACCAACGACCTGGGGAAGATCGGGCCCGGCCAGGCCCAGTACACGCTGTGCTGTCTGCCCGACGGTGACCCGCAGGCCGGGGGAGTGGTCGACGACCTGATCGCCTACCTGCACGGCCCGGACGACGTCCTGCTCGTGCCGAACGCCGCCAACGCCGCCGACGTGCTGGCCCGGCTCTCGGCCGAGGCGCCGGCGGGCGTCACCGTCACCGACCGGCACACCGAGGTCGCCGTCCTCGCCCTGCAGGGTCCGCGTTCACCCGAGGTGCTGGCGGCGGTCGGCCTGCCCGGCGGGCTGTCCTACATGTCCTTCGCGGAGACGCCCGGCTCCGGCGGGGACGAGGTCACCGTCTGTCGCACCGGTTACACCGGGGAGCACGGCTACGAGCTGCTCGTCGCCGCCGACCGTGCCGCCCAGCTCTGGGATGCGCTGCTGGCCGCCGGCGCGCCCGAGCAGATCCGGCCGTGCGGTCTCGGCGCCCGGGACACCCTGCGCACCGAGATGGGCTACCCGCTGCACGGCCACGAGCTGTCGCGGGACATCACGCCCAACCAGGCGCGGTCGGGCTGGGCCGTGGGCTGGGGCAAGAGCGCCTTCTGGGGGCGCGAGGCGCTGCTGGCGGAGAAGGCGGCCGGGCCGGTCCGTCAGCTGTGGGGTCTGCAGGCGCCCGGCCGGGGCATCCCGCGGCCGGGGATGCTCGTCCTCGGCGCCGACGGCTCGCGGATCGGGGAGGTCACCAGCGGCACGTTCTCCCCGACCCTGCGGACCGGGATCGCGCTGGCGCTGCTGGACAGGTCCGCCGGCGCCGCGGAGGGCGCAGAGGTCGCCGTCGACGTGCGGGGGCGGCCTCAGGCGGTCGTCGTCCGCCGTCCGCCCTTCGTCCCCTCGCACGTCCGCTGAGGCGCTGCCCGGCCGGTCACTTGGCCGGCACCGGCGGGTCGGGCACCTCGTCGGCGACCACGGCGTCCCGCCTGCCCATCGGCTCGGGGTCGCCCTGGGTGGTGTCCCGCGCGGTCTGGTGCTCGGTCTCGGCGTTGATCTCCGCGCCCAGCAGCACCAGGTAGCAGGTCAGGTAGAGCCACAGCATCAGCACGATGACGCCGGCGATCGCGCCGTACGTCTCGTTGTAGGAGCCGAAGTTGTTCACGTAGAAGCTGAACGCGACGCTGACGACGGCCCAGATGAGGGTGACCACCAGCGAGCCGAGGCTCACCCAGCGGATCTTCGGCGCGTCCCGGTCCGGGGCGACCCGGTAGAGAACGGCCAGCGAGCCGATCACCACGCCCAGCAGGAGCACCCAGCGCAGGGCCTGCGCGAGCACCGTGCCGACACCGCCCAGCGGGAGCGCATCGAGCACCACCGGGACCACGGCGATGAGGGCGAAGGTGAAGAGGATGAACACGATCGCGCCCAGGGTGAGCACCAGGGAGAGCGCGCGCAGCTTGAGGAAGTTGCGCGTCTCGACCTCGTCGTAGGCGATGTTCACCGCCTTCACCATGTTGCTCACGCCGCCGGACGCCGTCCACAGCGCACCGAGCACCGAGGCGATCAACCCGAAGGTGAGTGCCCCGCCGGCGTTGCTGGTGATCTCGGTCAGCTGCTCGGTGAGGATGTCCTGGGCGTTGTCCGGGAGCTGGTCGGACAGCGACTCGATCTGCTGGGTGACCTGCTCGGGGGAGGCGACCAGGCCGTAGATCGAGATGGTCGCGATCAGCGCCGGGAAGATCGAGAGGAAGGCGAAGAAGGCCACCCCACCGGCGATGATCGGCATGTTGTCGGCGTTGTTCTCCGCCCAGGACCGCTTGACGATCTGCAGCCAACCGCGCTTCGGGATGTCCGTCGGGCGGTCGGCGTCGATGCCCGGCATCTCCTGGGAGTCGGGCACCTCCGGGGCCGGCCGGGCGGCTTCCCGCCGCTCGCCGCGGACGACGGCCGACGAGGAGGCACCGCTGCCCTCGCCGTTGCCCGCGGCACGCGCCTCCGTGGCCCGCAGTGCGGCCCGCCGCTCGGCCTTCTCCTGGACCCGCGCGCGGATGTTCTCCACGGCGCTGCCCTGCCGCCCGTCGTCGACCATCGGTCCCATCCCCTTGTCTCGGGTCTGCAGGTGGAACGGTGGGGTCCGGTCATCCGGACCCCACCGGCGGTTCAGCGGCTCAGCTGGGCCAACGTCCGCCGCCACCCGGAACGACGGCGCGGCAGCCGCCGGCCGGCAGCCCGCTGGGTCGCCGAGACCCGCTTCACCGCGACGCGCTCGCCGGCCCGCAGCCGGGCAGTGGCGGCCTGCTGCGTGGCGGACAGCTGCTTCGAGGCCGCCCGCTCCGCCGCGGAGAGCTGCGTGGTGGCGCTGCGCTTGCGTGCGCTGAGGCTCGCGATCGCAGCCTTCCGGCGCGCCTCGGCTCGCTTCGCGGCCTTCTTCCGGGCGACTGCCCGCTCCTTGCCGGCGCGCTCGGCCGCCTTCTTGGCCGCTGCGCGACGCCGGGCGGCCTCCTTGGCCGCCGCGCGCTCCGCGGCGGTCTGCCGACGCTTCCGTCGCCAGGCGAGCAACCCGACGAGCGCGGTGAGGGCGGCCACGCCGCCACCGATGACGGCGGGCGGGTTCTCCCGGTAGGTCTCGACCGCCGTGTCCTTGGTCCGGTTGGCGCTCTCCAGCGCCGAGCTCTTGGCCTGGTCGACGCGCTCCTGGGCCCGGGCCGGGACGTCGAGCCGGTGGCTCAGCTCGTCGACCGTGCGACCGAGCTGCTCCCGGGTCTGGTCGATGTCGGCACGGATCGCATCGGGGTCGGACTTGCCCCCCGGACGGCTATCGTCGGGTCCGGTCATCGGGATGCACTCTCCTTCACGGTGGCGACGTCGGTCTTGATGCTCGAGATGGCCTCGGTCGGCACCGGCGGCGCTGCCTGCTGGACGTCCTTCTTGCCGATGAGGGCCAGCACGCCGGCGACCACGAACAGCACCACGGCGACGACGACGGCGGCCAGCCAGCCCGGGAGGGCGAGGGCCAGGGCCAGCACTGCGGCGGCCACGAGCACCTGGAGTCCGAGGAAGCCGAACAGGCCGGCACCACCGAAGAGGCCGGCCCCCAGGCCGAACTTCTTCGCCTTGGCGCCGACCTCGACCTGGGCGAGGCGCATCTCGTCCCGGACCAGGGTGGTCAGCTGGTCGGACAGCTGACCGATCAGCTGACCGGTGGATGCGTTCTCGGGCGCGGGCGGAGGTGTCTCCACCCGGCTGGCGCCGGCGCTCATGATGAGCTGGCTCATTCGTCCTCCGCGGTGTCGGGCGTGGGTGGTGTCCTGCACCATGCCCGGGTGCTTACCGCGTAAACCAAGATCGCCAATGCGTGCGCCGGAGTAGTTGGCCCCGAGTCGCTCTGTTCGGGGCTGCCCCGAGGCGGCGGGATCGCTAGCCTGCCGCCATGAGCTGGACCTGGCAGCTGGAAGACCCCTCGGGTGCACCGATCGACCCTGCCGCGCTCGGGGTGGAGGTGCCCGAGTGCGACAACCAGGGCGACGCCGAGTCCTGGCTGGGGGAGGCCTGGCGTGACCTGCTGGAGCGCGGGGTCGCCACGGTGACGCTGCAGGAGGACGGGGAGCGGGTGTACGGCCCGATGGGCCTGGCGGCGAGCTGAACCGGGGCGGACGCCGCAACGACGTCCGCCCCGTGTCCTCGTCCCGCTCCCCGTGCTGAGCTCGGGAGGGGGCTCCGTCAGCCCCGCGAGGTCTTGGCGGGGTCGCGCACCACCACGTCGCCCAGGGCCTCGTCGATGCGGGTCATGACCTCCGGCGGCAGCTGGACGCCGGCGGCCTTGACGTTGTCGTGCACCTGCTCGGGCCGGCTGGCGCCGATGATCGCCGCGGCCACGTTGCTGTTCTGCAGGACCCAGGCCACCGCCAGCTGGGCCATCGACAGGCCCAGCTCGTCGGCGATGGGCCGCAGCTGCTGGACGCGGGTGAGCACGTCGTCGGTCAGGTAGTCCTTCATCGACCCGCCCACGGTGGCGTGCCCGCCGCGGCTGTCGGCCGGCGGCTGCTGACCGGGCATGTACTTGCCGGTGAGCACGCCCTGCGCCAGCGGCGACCAGACGATCTGGGAGAGGCCCTCCTGCTCGCTGGTGGGCACCACCTCCGCCTCGATGACCCGCCACAGCATCGAGTACTGGGGCTGGTTGCTGATCAGCTGCACCTTCAGCTCGCGCGCGAGCTCGGCAGCGGCGGCGATCTCCTCGGCGCGCCACTCCGAGACGCCCAGGTAGAGGACCTTGCCCTGCCGCACCAGGTCGGCGAAGGCGGTCATCGTCTCCTCCAGCGGTACCGAGGAGTCGTACCGGTGTGCCTGGTAGAGGTCGACGTAGTCCGTCTGCAGTCGCTTCAGCGACGCGTTGCAGCTCTCGATCACGTGCTTGCGGGACAGCCCGCGGTCGTTGGCTCCCGGGCCGGTGGGCCAGTAGACCTTCGTGAAGATCTCCAGGCCCTCCCGGCGCTGGCCGGCCAGCGCCCGGCCGAGGACCGACTCGGCCTTCGTGCCCGCGTAGACGTCGGCGGTGTCGAAGGTGGTGATCCCCGCATCGAGGGCGGCCCGCACGCAGGCGTGCGCGGCGTCCTCCTCGACCTGGCTGCCGTGGGTGAGCCAGTTGCCGTAGGCGATCTCGGAGATGGTCAGGCCGGAACGGCCGAGGCGTCGTGTGTGCACGGCTCGAGACGGTACTTAGACCCGTTAATGACCGGCGGCGGCCCCCGCCAGGGCGCCGCCCCGAGCGGAGCGAGGGGTGGGGGAGGGGGGTTTCCTCAGACCTCGGCGCCCAGCGGGACCTGCGGCTTGGGGAAGCGCCAGCGGCGGATCATCGTCGCCCGGCTGACGCCGTACCAGATCAGGCTGCGCATCTTCTGGTCGGTGTCCGGGAAGCGCTCCTGGACCTTTGCCTTGATCTTGCGGCCGAGGAGGAAGGAGTCCCCGATGATCACCAGGAAGAAGGCGAACCAGACGAACACGGTGTAGCTCTGCACGGCGGGGACCGGGATGAAGTAGCCGACCAGCACGAGTGCGGCCACCGCCAGGAAGAAGCTGCCGGCGTTGCGACGGGCGTCGACGACGTCCCGGACCAGCCGGCGCACCGGGCCGCGGTCCCGGGCGGGCAGCGCGCTGTCGTCGCCACGGGCGGCAGCGGCGCGGCTGCTGCCACGCCCGGCGGCCTGCTGTTCGCGCATCCGCTTGTACGCCTCCTTGCGCGTGGTCGGCGGCGGCGGCACCGGGCCGGTGCGACGACCCTGCGCCTGGTTGCGCCGAGGGGTCGGCCGGCCCTTGCCCGTCGTGCCGATCGCCGTCGACCCGTGCGGGGTGACGGCGGCGGCGTCCGGCGTCGTGTCGGAGGCGGAACGGCGGCCGGGCAGGCGGAGCTTCACGGCTGCGGAGTCTACGTGGCCGCCGCTCGTCGACGGGGGTCCCGGCAGGCGGTGTCCCTCGGGTGGGCAGTGTGCAGCCCGCCCGCTCTCCGATCGCGCCGTACAGTGGGAAGCAGCTCCGCCACGGCGGTGTTGGCCGTTCTGAGAGTCCGTCCCCGTGGCGGGCCGAGCAGGACACCCTCGAGTGTGGGAGGACCACGACATGACCGTGCAGGACACGCAGGCCCCCGGCGCCACCGGCGTCATCCTCAGCGACACCGCGGCCCTCAAGGTGAAGACGCTGCTGGAGCAGGAGGGTCGCGACGACCTGCGGCTGCGGATCGCGGTGCAGCCGGGTGGTTGCTCGGGCCTCCGTTACCAGCTGTTCTTCGACGAGCGCTTCCTCGACGGCGACGAGACCTTCGAGTTCGGTGGCGTCGAGGTCATCGTCGACCGGATGAGCATCCCGTACCTCAGTGGCGCGACGATCGACTTCGTCGACACCATCGAGAAGCAGGGCTTCACCATCGACAACCCGAATGCGGGCGGCTCCTGCGCCTGCGGCGACTCGTTCCACTGATCGTCGGCTAGCTCGAACGCACGAGGCCCGGCACCCCGCGAGGGGGCCGGGCCTCGTCGCGTCCGGGGCTGGGGAGTGCCTCCTCAGCTCACCCGGCCGCGGATCAGAGCCGGACCGGGTAGACCGGCTCCGGGATCTCCGGGGTGATGCGCTCCTCGACGAAGATGCCGTGCCAGATCATGAAGACCAGCACCCCCCAGACCTGCCGGGCGATCCGCTTGCTGGGCACCTCGGCCGCGCGCAGCCGGTCCAGCAGGCCGAGCACGTGGTCACGGTCGAGCCACTCGTCGGTCTGGCTGTCGGTCACGATGCCCCGGGCCCAGTCGTGCAACGGGCCGGCCAGGAACTCCGCCGTCGGGACCGGGAAGCCCAGCTTGCGCCGGTTCATGATCTTCGGCGGGACGATCTGCCGCATCGCCTGCCGCAGGGCGTACTTGGTCGCGTCCCCTCGGCTCGGCACCCGCATCTCCAGCGGCAGGCTGCTGGCCAGCGCGAAGACCTCCGGGTCCAGGAACGGCACCCGCAGCTCCAGGGAGTTGGCCATCGTCATCTTGTCCGCCTTGACCAGGATGTCGCCGCGGAGCCAGGTGAAGAGGTCGACGTACTGCATCGCCGTCACGTCGTCGTAGCCGGCCTCGCGGGTCTGCCGGTAGAGGGCCTCGGTGACGGTGACGTGTGAGAGGTCGGGGTCGCGGCCGGGCAGCAGCTGGGCGAGCTCGTCGGCGTTGAGGTTGCGGGCGTTGCCGTAGTAGCGCTCCTCGAGCGGGATCGACGCCCGGCGCAGCAGGTCCTGCCCCCGGACGCCCTCGGGGACCAGCCGGGACAACCCGCCCAGTGCGCGGCGGCCGGCGGCCGGGAGCTTCGACGCCCAGGCCAGGCTCAGGGGCTCCCGGTAGATCGTGTAGCCGCCGAACAGCTCGTCGGCCCCCTCTCCGGACAGGACCACCTTCACGTGCTTGCGGGCCTCACGGGCCACGAAGTACAGCGGCACGAGCGCCGGGTCGGCGACCGGGTCGTCCAGGTACCAGACGACCGTGGGGATGGCGTCGGCGAACTCCTGTGCGGTGACCTCCACCGGGACGTGCTTCACGCCCAGGATCGCCGCCGACTCCGCGGCGATGTCGACCTCTGAGGTGGCCTCCCGCTGGAAGCCGACGGTGAAGGTGACCAGGTCGGGGTTGTACCTGTGCGCCAGGGCGGCGACCGCGGTCGAGTCGATCCCGCTGGAGAGGAACGAGCCCACGGTGACGTCGGCGCGCATGTGCTTGGCCACCGAGTCCTCCAGCACCTCGGCGATCCGGTCGAAGAGGGCCTGTTCCGACCCGGGGGTGACCGGCTTGGGGACGAACGTCGGGTGGAACCAGCGCTTCGTCTGCAGCTCGCCGTCCGTGACGGTGAAGCTGGTTCCGCTCTCGATCCGCCGGATCCCCCGGTGCAGGGTGGCGGGCTCGGGCACGTACTGCAGCGTCAGGTAGTGCTGAAGGGACGCCGGGTCGACCCCGCCGGCCCCGGGGGTGCCGCCGAGCAGCTCCAGCAGGGCCTTCTTCTCCGAGCTGAAGACTAGGCCGCCGTCGGCCAGCCGGGCGGTGAACAGCGGCTTGATGCCGAAGGCGTCCCGAGCGCCGAACGCCGTCCCGGTCCGGGTGTCCCAGATGACGAACGCGAACATGCCGCGCAGTCGCGGGACGATGGCCTCGCCCCACAGGTGGTAGCCGGCGACGATCGCCTCGGTGTCGCCCTCGGTGGCGAAGGTGGCGCCGGCGGCCTTCAGCTCCGCACGCAGCTCGAGGTAGTTGTAGATCTCGCCGTTGAAGACGATCCGGTACCGGCCCTCGGCGTAGGGCATCGGCTGGGGGCTGCCCTCGATGTCGATGAACGCCAGCCGGTTGAAGCCCAGCACCGCGTGCCGGTCCGACCAGACCTCCCGGTCATCGGGGCCACGGTGCCGCAGGCACCGCAGGGCGTGCTGCACCCCGGAGACCGTCTGCTCGTCGACCCGTTCGGCGTCGGTGGACAGGTAGGCCAGCAGGCCGCACATGCGGGAGGTCTCCAGGTGGTGGGGGAGGGAACGGGGCCGACGGCCCCGGGGTCAGACGCGCTCGCCGGCGCGGGTCTTGCGGGTGGCGATCCGCTCGGCGAGGAACGACAGGACCGGCACCGTGCCGGCCAGCAGCACCAGCACCGAGCCCTGCAGCGTCCACCGGGCGCGGAGCGCCAGGTCGCAGGCGGTCACGAAGAAGATCGCGTAGAGCCAGCCGTGCGCGGTGCCGATGACCTCCACGGGGCCCTCGACCTCGGCGAAGTACTTCAGCGGGACGGCGACCAGGACGAGGGCGATCAGCAGGACGCCGACGACCCAGGCCATCACCCGGTAGCGGCGTAGGGCAGCCGGGACATCGTGCCCGACCCGGCGGGCGAGCGCGCGCGGGAGACGCGAGGTGGTCGCCGCGCGGTCAGCGGTCACTGCTGCTCCCGGGCCGGAGCGCCTTCTCGTTGAGCTCGGCGAGGTAGGCGTTGTAGGCAGCCAGTTCCGGATCGCCCGTGGTGTCGATCCGCGGCCGCTGGTAGAGCACCAAGGAGGAGCCGGGCTCGTCGTCCGCGGGGTCGCGGGCCAGCTCGTCCTTGCACATCTTGAGGTAGAACCCCAGGCCCATGAACCCGTAGAGCGGCCACTGGAGCGCGTAGCTCCAGTTGACGGCACCGCCACCGGCCTCGGCCTTCGTCAACTGCCAGTAGCCGAGGAAGAACGTCATCACGAAGAGCGCCACCACGACCAGGTGCATGAAGAGCCACCCGGGGCTGAGCAGGCGTCGGTACACGCCCGCGACTGTAACCGCCGGGACCGACGGCAGGCTGTCGCCCACGGCGTGGTCCGGAGCACGCCGACCCCACGCCGGCAGTGGGCGCAGGGCTCGCTGCGCGCCGGAGTGGACGCCACCGACCGCGTCCGACCAGCCGTTCCGGGCGACCCGCCGGGACCGTCCTCCCGGCCCCGGGACGACAGGCGGGGTCGGCTAGTCTCGGCGAGACTGTGGTCGGGGTGGGCAGAGCCCGTCGGGCAACCGAGGAGCACCCGCCGGTGAGACCGCGTGGCGTCGCCACGCGGGGGATGAGGAGGCAGCGGGCAGTGGCTCGACGCAGCAAGCTGGCGAAGGTCGCCGGGCTCGGTCTCCTGGGAGCGCTGACGCTCAGCGGGTGCGAACTGACGGGCAGTTGGGTCAGTTGGGGATGGCCTGAGGGCATCACCGACCAGGCCGAGGCGATGCACGACCTGTGGATCGGTTCGACGATCGCCGCCCTGGTGGTCGGCATCGGGGTGTGGGCGCTCATCGCCTACGCGACGATCCGGTACCGGAAGCGCGGGGACGAGCTGCCCCGGCAGACCGCCTACAACCTCCCGCTCGAGGTCGTCTACACGATCATCCCGTTCCTGATCATCGCGGTGCTCTTCTTCTTCACCGTGAACACCCAGAACGAGGTCCGTGACGTCAGCGAGGACCCCGACGTCACGGTGGCGGTCAACGCCTTCAAGTGGAACTGGCAGTTCGTCTACCCGGAGACGGAGACCGAGGCGGGTGAGGCGGTGTCGACCGTCGGCACCAGCACGGAGATCCCGATCCTCGTGGTCCCCACCGACCGGACGATCCGTTTCGAACTGGCCTCGGCGGACGTCATCCACTCGTTCTGGGTGCCGGAGTTCCTCTTCAAGCTCGACATCATCCCGGGCCAGGACAACGGCCGGGACAACGTCTTCGAGGTCACCGTCCGCGAGGAGGGCGCGTACGTCGGCCGCTGCGCCGAGCTGTGCGGCACCTACCACGCGTTCATGAACTTCGAGCTGCGGTCGGTCACCCCGGACCAGTACGAGACCTACCTCGAGGCGCGCGAGGACGGGCTGTCGACCTACGACGCCCTCGTGCTCATCGGCGAGCCGGGTGAGGCGGTCTCCACGGAGCCGTTCCTCCTCGAGCGTGAGCAGCAGGCGGTGGCCTCGGATGACTGACGCGATCACCCCGCACTACCTGGAGGAGCGGCCGTGAAGGTCGAAGCGCTCATCTTCAACTTGATCACGGTGTTCTGCCTGGTGACCGCGGTCGTCTACGGCTTCTGGGCGCGTGAACCCATCGGGACGACGGCCCTCGCCCTGTCCGGTGGCCTCACCGCCCTGATCGGTGGCTTCTTCTGGTTCGTGAGCCGCCGGATCGACGAACGCCCCGAGGACCGCAAGGACGCCGAGATCGCCGATGGGGCCGGCGAGCTGGGCTTCTTCAGCCCGGCGAGCTACTGGCCGTTCGGGCTGGCCTTCTCCGCCGGCATCATGGGCCTCGCGCTGGCCTTCTGGTACCCGTGGCTGGTGCTCGTCGGTGCCGTCGCGCTCATCGTGACCATCGGTGGGCTGCTGTTCGAGTACTACGTCGGGCAGAACGCACACAGCTGATCGCCAGCACGACCGCACGACTCAGCGGGGCCCCTTCCCAGTCGGGAAGGGGCCCCGCTCGGCGTCTGTGCCCGGACACCGACGAGGGGCAGGGCTCGAGGTAGCCGGGAACTGGTCGCCGACCTGCCTGGGCTGTGCCGGGCGGACCGAACGTCAGCCGAGCGTCCTGGGCGAGCGAACGGCTCCCGTCAGGACCGTGCATCCTCCGCCAGGGCCTTCCATCGTCGGAGGGAGACGCCTCGGCCGGGAAGCGGTTCAGGGCTGTGGGGAGACGCGCCGGCGTAGCGGAGGGCCTGGGCCTGCAGCGGGCCCAGCTGTGTCAACGACGGCTGAAAGTGGACCCCTCAGCGTCGGGTGAAAGTGAACCCCCTCCGGTGGTCAGTCGTCGGTG
>NZ_JAPVBK010000005.1:17376-319619 GCF_026967885.1 Modestobacter sp. VKM Ac-2983 | reverse complement strand
CCGAAGACGCCGAAGGGGGATTTGTTACTTGGCACTGACTTTCGGCACGCTGTTGAGTTCTCAAGGAGCGGACGCGCGGCGAACCAGACCCTCTCAGGTCTTCGTCTCCGGCTTGTGTTGTCCTGCTCGGCGCCCGGTCCCGGCCTCGCGGTCGTTCCCGGCGCAAAGAGAAAGTTACGTGGCTCCGCGGGACGTGTCAAACCCGGACCGAGTGACGCCCGCCACCTGGCTGGAACGTCGCCGTCACCCGGCGTTCACACGCGGCCGGCGACCGTGCGGCGGTGCCGGGAACGGCCCAGGTCAGGTGGCCCGACCGGCTCCCGGGCAGTGCACGCCGGCCACCGAGCGCTTGCCCTTGCGGAGCACGAGCCACCCGCCGGGCAGCCAGTCCCCCGGGGCCGGCACCGCGTCCGGGTCGCCGACCCGGACGTTGTTGACGTAGGCCCCGCCCTCCTTGACCGTGCGCCGGGCGTCGGTCAACGACGACGCCAGCCCCGCCCGCTGGAGCAGGACGGCCACCGACAGCACGGGAGCGTCGACCTCCACGGCGCCGGCCTCGGTCAGCGCGGCGGCCAGGGTCTGCGGGTCCAGCTCGGAGAGCTCGGCCCGGCCGAAGAGGGCCCGGCCGGCGGCCTCTGCCTGGGCCAGCTCCGCAGGACCGTGCACCAGCCGGGTGAGTTCCTCGGCCAGGGCGCGCTGCGGCGCCCGGGACGCCGGACGTTCCTCGGACTCCGCGATCAGCGCCGCCACCTCCTCGGCCGGGCGCTCGGAGAACAGCGGCAGCCAGGCCCGCGCGTCGACGTCGTCGACGTTGAGCCAGTACTGGAAGAACGCGTACGGGCTGGTGTGCTCGGGGTCCAGCCAGATCGTGGCGCCCTCGGTCTTGCCGATCTTCTTCCCGTCGGCCGTGGTGATCAGCGGAGTGGCCAGCGCGTGGGCCGACGCCCCCTCGGTGCGCCGCACCAGGTCGGCGCCGGCGGTGATGTTCCCCCACTGGTCGGAGCCCCCGCTCTGCAGCGTGCAGCCGTGCCGGCGGAACAGCTCCCGGAAGTCGTTGGCCTGCAGGATCTGGTAGCTGAACTCGGTGTAGCTGATCCCGGCGTCGGAGTTCAGCCGGGCGGAGACCGCCTCCTTGGCCAGCATCCGGTTGACCCGGAAGTGCTTGCCGAGGTCGCGGAGGAAGTCGATCGCCGACAGCGGCGACGTCCAGTCGAGGTTGTCCACGTAGATCGGCTCGCGCAGCCCCTGCTCGGCCGCGGGGAGGTCGAGGAAGGGCGCCACCCGGCGGCGGATCCCGTCCACCCAGGTCGCCACCTGCGCGGGGTCGTTCAGCTGCCGCTCGGACGACGGACGGGGGTCGCCGATCAGCCCGGTCGCCCCGCCGACCAGCACGATCGGCTGGTGCCCGGCTCGCTGCAGGGCCCGCAGCACCATGAACTGGATGAGGTGGCCGACGTGCAGGCTCGCCGCGGTCGGGTCGAAGCCGCAGTAGAAGGTGACCGGCCCCTCCGCGAGGTGGGCGCGCAGGGCGTCCTCGTCGGTGCTCTGGGCGATCAGCCCGCGGCGGTGCAGCTCGTCGATCACGGAATGCGCAGAGGTCACGGTCGTCCATCCTGCCTGGGGCCCCGGCGCCGCGGCTTCCCGCCTGCCCGGAAGACGCTCACCGAGGGGGCGTCGGTCTCCCAGAACCGCCACGGCAGCTCGGTCGCCACGCTGATCCCGACCCGGGGACCGGCCGAGGTGCCCGCCGGCGGGGCACCGGCGTGCAGGCGCACGGGTGACGCGGGGTCCAACAGGTCCGTCCCCCGGTCGTCGGGGCCGATCGCCAGCGCCTGGGTCAGCCGGGCCGGGCCACGCGCCAGGTCCCGCGGCACCCGCGCGGCCGGGCGCCGGGAGGCCGCGAGCGACTCCCCCACCAGCACCTCACCGGCGCGCATCAGGACCGCCGAGCCGCGACCGGCCGGGCCGACGACGACGTTGGCGCACCAGTGCACGCCGTAGCTGAAGTACACGTACAGCCGGCCGGGCGGACCGAACATGATCTCCGCCCGCGGCGTCGGTCCCCGGTGGGCGTGGGACGCCGGGTCCTCCCCCTGCCCCGAGTACGCCTCGACCTCGGTGAGCCGGAGCGCGACCCGGCCGTCGGGGCGGTCGGTCACCACCCAGCAGCCCAGCAGCGAGCGGCCCACCTCGTCGACCGGCCCGAGCAGGGCGTCCTCGGTGAGGAGCGGCCCCGGCCCGGGCCGGTCGGACGACGGGAGGTCGGCGGCCACGGGGCTAGAGGGCCCCGGCCACCGGCGACCACGACGCCCACTCGGTGTGCTGCCGGGCCAGCTCGGTGAGCGTCCCGAGCTGTTCGGCCACCCGCTCCGGCGCCGTCCCGCCGCGGGCCCGCCGGGCCGCCAGCGCACCGGGCACGGTGAGCACCGAGCGCACCTCCGGGGTGAGCCGCTCGTCGATGGCGGCGAGCTGGTCGTCGTCCAGCTCGTCGAGCTCGAGGCCGGCGTCCTCGCAGAAGGCGACCATCGCGCCGCTGATCTCGTGCGCGGACCGGAACGGGACGCCGTTGGACACCAGCCACTCGGCGACGTCGGTGGCCAGGGCGAAGCCCTGTGGAGCGGCGGCCTCGATCACCTCCGGGCGCAGCGTCAGGGTGGCGACCATCCCGGTGACCGCGGGCAGCAGCAGGAGCAGCTGCTCGACGGAGTCGAAGACCGGCTCCTTGTCCTCCTGCAGGTCGCGGTCGTAGGCCAGCGGGAGGCCCTTCAGCATGGTCAGCAGACCGGTGAGGTTGCCGACGAAGCGGCCGGCCTTGCCCCGGGCCAGCTCGGCGATGTCCGGGTTCTTCTTCTGCGGCATGATCGACGACCCGGTCGCCCAGGCGTCGTCGAGGCGGGCCCAGCCGAACTCGGTCGACGTCCAGAGCACGACCTCCTCCCCCAGCCGGGACAGGTGCACGCCGAGCAGGGCCGCGACGAAGCAGAACTCCGCGGCGAAGTCGCGGTCGCTGACCGCGTCGATGCTGTTGTCGGCGGCCCGGTCGAAGCCCAGCTCCGCGGCGACGGCGTCGGGGTCCAGCGCCAGGGAGGAGCCGGCCAGCGCGCCGGCGCCGAGCGGGCTGACCGCCGACCGCCGGTCCCAGTCCAGCAGCCGGTCGACGTCGCGGGACACCGAGTGGGCGTGGGCGAGCAACTGGTGGGCGATGAGCACCGGCTGGGCGTGCTGCAGGTGGGTCATCCCCGGTGCCGCGACGTCGCGGTAGCGCAGGGCCAGCCCGACGAGGGCGTTCTCCAGCGCGGCGAGCTCGCCGACCAGCCTGCGCACGTTGTGCCGCAGGTACAGCCGCAGGTCGGTGGCGACCTGGTCGTTGCGGCTGCGGCCGGCGCGCAGCTTGCCGCCGAGCGGGCCCAGCTTCTCCAGCAGGCCGCGCTCGAGCGCCTCGTGCACGTCCTCGTCGGCCTCGATCGGCGCGAACGTGCCGTCGGCGACCTCGGCGGACAGCTCGGTGAGCGCACCGATCATCCTGGCCAGTTCGTCGACGGTCAGCAGCCCGGCCCGCTCCAGCACGCGGGCGTGTGCCCGGGAGCTGGCCAGGTCGTAGGGCGCCAGCCGCCAGTCGACGTCGGTGGACTTCGACAGCGCCGCCATCGCCGGTGACGGGCCGCCGCCGAACCGGCCGCCCCAGAGTCGGGTCTGGCTGCCGGCGTTGCCCTCGGTCACTCTGTGCTCTCTTCCACGTCGGCCTGCAGGTCGGTGTCGTCCCCGTGCGCCGGCCGGGCGCGCTCGGCGAGCGCGCGCAGCCGGGCGGCGAGCGCGGGCCCCCCGTGGGGGTCGCGGGAGACGACCATCAGAGTGTCGTCCCCGGCGATGGTGCCCAGGACGTCGGGCAGCCCGACCTTGTCCAGGCCGGAGGCGAGGAACTGGGCCGCGCCCGGTGGCGTGCGGACGACGGCCAGGTTCGCGCTGCCCTCGGCGCTGGTGAGCAGGTCGGCCAGCAGCCTGGTCAGCCGGGCCGGTGCCGACTGCGCCGGGCGCAGCGGGGCGTTCTCCGGCGGCAGCACGTAGGAGGCCGGCGCCCCGTCGGACCCGCGCAGCTTGACCGCGCCGAGCTCCTCGAGGTCGCGGGAGAGCGTCGCCTGGGTGACGTCGACCCCGGACTCGGCCAGCAGGCGGGCCAGCTGGGTCTGCGAGGTCACCGGGCCGGCGGTGATCAGCTCGGCGATCCGGGCGTGCCGGGCCGAGCGGGTCAGCGCCGTGGTCACTGCGACCGTTCCAGCAACCACAGCAGCAGCGCCTTCTGCGCGTGCAGCCGGTTCTCCGCCTCGTCCCACACGGCACTCTGCGGCCCGTCGATGACCGAGGCGGCGATCTCCTTGCCGCGGTAGGCCGGCAGGCAGTGCAGCACGACGGCGTCGTCGGCGGCCCGGTCCAGGGCCTGCTCGTCGACGGCGTACGGCACGAAGGGGCCGGTCCGGGCGGCGTGCTCGGACTCCTGGCCCATCGACACCCAGGCGTCCGTGGCCAGCACGTCGGCACCGTCGGCGGCGGCGACCGGGTCGGCCGTCCACTGCACCGACCCGCCGGTCTCCCCCGCGATCTGCCCGGCCCGGGTGAGCACCGCCGGATCGGGCTGGAAGGCGTCCGGCGAGCCGATCCGCACGTGCATCCCGGCCAGGGCACCGCCCAGCAGGTAGGAGTGCGCCATGTTGTTGGCGCCGTCGCCGAGGTAGCTGAGCGTCAGCCCGGCCAGCTGCGTGCGCCGTTCGAGCACCGTCTGCAGGTCGGCGAGCACCTGGCACGGGTGGAACGTGTCGGTCAGCGCGTTGACCACCGGGACCCGGCTGACCGCCGCCATGGCGTCCATCCGCTCCTGACCCGAGGTCCGCCAGACGATCGCCGCGACCTGCCGGTCGAGCACCCGGGTGGTGTCCTCCACCGACTCCCCGCGGCCCAGCTGGCTGACCGCGCCGTCGATGACCAGCGGCTGCCCGCCGAGCTCGGTGACCCCGACGGCGAAGGAGAGCCGGGTGCGGGTCGAGGGCTTGTCGAACAGCACCGCGACGGTGCGCTGCGTGCCGTTGGCCGCGCGCAGCGGTGTCGGCGCAGCGGCGGTGTGCCGGTCGGCCTTCAGCTGGGCGGCCAGCGCGAGGACCTCGGTCTGCTCCGCTGGGGTGAGGTCGTCGTCCCGGGTGAGGTGCCGGACCGTCACCGGTCCGCGTCCCGGAGGGCGGCGTCCAGTGCGGCGGGGAGGGCGGTGACGAACGCGTCGAGCTGGGCGTCGGTGACGACCAGCGGCGGCGCCAGCCGGACGACGTCGGCGGCCACGCCGTTGGTGAGGAAGCCGGCGGCCCGCAGGTGGGTCTCGACCGCGGCGGCGACCGGCGCGGTGAGGACGACGCCGAGCAGCGCACCGCGGCCCCGGACGCCGCTGATGGCCGGGTGGCCGAGCGCGTCGACGCCGGCGGCGACCCGGTGCTCGATCTCCTTGGCCCGCTCCAGCAGCCCCTCGTCGCGGATCGTGTCCAGCACGGCCAGCGCGGCGGCGGCGACGATCGGGTTGCCGCCGAACGTGGAGCCGTGCGAGCCGGCGGTCATCAGGTCCGCGGCCGCACCGAAGGCCAGGGTGGCGCCCAGCGGCAGGCCGCCGCCGAGGGCCTTGGCCAGGGTCACGACGTCGGGCTGCAGGCCGTCGGCCTGGTGGGCGAACCACTGACCGGTACGCCCGGTGCCGGTCTGCACCTCGTCGACGGCGAACAGCGCCCCGGCGGAACGGGCGGTCTCCGCGGCGGCGGCGAGGTAGCCGGGCGGGGCCGGCAGCACGCCGCCCTCCCCCAGCATCGGCTCCAGCAGCACCATCGCGGTCTGCTCGCCCACGGTCGTCGACAGTGCGTCGACGTCCCCGTACGGGACGTGCTGCACCCCGCCGGGCAACGGCGCGAACGCCGCCGCCTTGGCCGGCTGCCCGGTGAGCGCGAGGGACCCCATGGTGCGGCCGTGGAAGGAGCCGATCGCGGTGACCACCTCGGGCCGCCCGGTGAGCCGGCTGAGCTTGAAGGCGGCCTCGTTGGCCTCGGCGCCGGAGTTGCAGAAGAAGACCCGGCCCGGCCGGCCGGCGAGCTCCAGCAGCCGCTCGGCCAGCAGCACCCCCGGCTCGTGCATGGCCAGGTTGGACACGTGGCCGAGCAGCTGCGCCTGGGCGGTGATCGCGTGCACGACCGCCGGGTGGGCGTGGCCGAGGATCGTGGTGGCGATCCCGCCGAGCAGGTCGGTGTACTGCTTGCCGTCGACGTCCCAGACGGTCGCGCCCGCGCCGCGGGCCAGCGCCACCGGCGGGGTCTTGTAGTTGCCCATCATCACGGCCGACCAGCGGGTGGCCAGCTCCTCGGTGTGCGTCATGGTGCGGTCACTCCCTCCGGTGTCGGTGATGTGGTGTCGGTACCGGCCGGGACGACCATCGTCCCGGTGCCCTCGGTGGTGAAGGTCTCCAGCAGCAGGGCGTGCGGCAGCCGCCCGTCGATGACGGTGGCCCGGCGCACCCCGCCCTCGACCGCCCGCAGGCAGGCGGCCATCTTCGGGATCATCCCGGCGTCCAGGGTCGGGAGGATCTCGGCCAGCTCGGTGGCATCGATCTTCTGGACCAGCGAGTCGCGGTCGGGCCAGTTGGCGTAGAGGCCCTCGACGTCGGTGAGCACGACGAGCTTGACCGCGCCCAGGGCGACGGCCAGCGCCGCGGCGGCGGTGTCGGCGTTGACGTTGTGCACCTGCCCGGAGGCGTCCGGGGCAACGGTGGCGACGACCGGGATGTGCCCGGCCTCGAGCAGCGCGGTGACCGGTGCGGGGTCGACCGCGACGACGTCGCCGACGAGCCCGACGTCCACCGGCTCGCCGTTGACCATGGCGTGCGTCCGCTCGGCGGTGAACAGCCCGCCGTCCTCACCGGACAGCCCGACGGCCAGCGGCCCGTAGGAGTTGATCAGGCCGACCACCTCGGGGCCGACCTGCCCGGTCAGCACCATCCGGACGACGTCGATCGTCTCCTCGGTGGTGACCCGCAGCCCGCCGCGGAACTCGCTCTCGATCCCCAACCGGCCGAGCATGCCGTTGATCTGCGGGCCGCCGCCGTGCACGACGACCGGCAGGATCCCGCAGGTCCGCAGGAACACCATGTCCTCGGCGAAGGCGTGCCGGCACTGCTCGTCGACCATGGCGTGCCCGCCGTACTTGACCACCACGACGCGGCCGTGGAACTCGCGCAGCCACGGCAGGGCGCCGGTCAGGACGGCGACCTTGCGCGCATCGCCCTCGGGATCGTGCGTGCGCATGACCCGGGGGCTGCCCACCGAGCGCCGGGCCGGCGGGGTGGCGAGGTCGGGGGCGACGTCGGGCGGCGTGGGGTCCTGCGGGGCGTCGTTGCTGCTCAGGTCACTGGTCATGTCGAGTAGGCCGAGTTCTCGTGGACGTAGGCGAGGGACAGGTCGTTCGTCCAGATCGTGGCCTGCTCGCTGCCGGCGCGCAGGTCGACGTCGATGCTGATCGCCCGGCCGGACAGGTCGACGCCCTCGCGCGGGTCACCGATCGCCCCGTTGCGGCAGACCGTGACGCCGTTGATCGTCACGTCCACCTGGTCGGGCTCGAACGCCGCGTCGGTGGTCCCGATCGCGGCCAGCACCCGACCCCAGTTGGGGTCGTTGCCGAACAGCGCGGTCTTGAGCAGGTTGTTGCGGGCGCAGGCCCGGCCGGCGGTCACCGCGTCGGCGACGCTGGCCGCGTTGCGGACGGTGATCGCGATGTCCTTGGTCGAGCCCTCTGCGTCGGCGAGGAGCTGCATCGCCAGGTCGGTCGCGGCCGCGGTGAGCGCGGCGGTGAACTCCTCCGCGCTGGGCGTGACCCCGCTGGCGCCGTTGGCCAGCACGATCACCGTGTCGTTGGTGGACAGGCAGCCGTCGGAGTCGACCCGCTCGACGCTGACGCTGGTCGCCGCCCGCAGCGCGGGCTGGAGGACCTCGGCCGGCACGACGGCGTCGGTGGTGAGGACGACGAGCATCGTGGCCAGCGAGGGGGCGAGCATGCCCGCGCCCTTCGCCATCCCGCCGATCGTCCACCCGTCCCCGGTCTGCACCGTCGTCTTCGGCACCGAGTCGGTGGTCATGATCGCCCGGGCCGCGTCGGGGCCGCCGTCGGCGGACAGCCCCGCGACCGCGGCGCCGACCCCGGCGAGGAGGGCGTCCATCGGCAGCCGGACCCCGATCAGGCCGGTGGAGGCCACGGCGACGTCGACCGCACCGATGCCCAGCTCGGCCGCGACGCGCTCGGCGGTGACGTGGGTGTCCGCGAAGCCGTCGGGGCCGGTGCAGGCGTTGGCGCCGCCGGAGTTCAGCACGACCGCGCGCAGCCGGTGGTCGGCGAGCACCTGGCGGCTCCACAGCACGGGGGCGGCCGGGAAGCGGTTGGTGGTGAAGACGGCCGCCGCGGCGTCGTCCGGCCCGTCGTTGACGACCAGTGCGACGTCCGGTGCACCGCTGGACTTGAGCCCGGCGGCGACCCCGGCCGCCCGGAAGCCCTGGGGGGCGGTGACGCTCACGGTGCTACTCCGACGGTCGGGAGACCTGTGGTCTCAGGGAGGCCGAGGGCCAGGTTGGCGCACTGGAGGGCGGCTCCGGCCGTGCCCTTGGTCAGGTTGTCCACGGCGGCCACCACGACCAGGCGACCGGCATCCGGGTCGATCGCGACCTGCAGCTGCACCGTGTTCGCACCGAGCACCGCAGCGGTGGTGGGCCACTGGCCCTCCGGCAGCAGGTGCACGAACGGCTCGTCGCCGTAGGCCTCCTGGTAGGCGGCGCGCGCCCGGTCGGCGTCCACGCCGTCGGCCAGCGGGGCTGAGCAGGTGGCCAGGATGCCCCGGCTCATCGGCACCAGCGTCGGGGTGAAGCTGATCCGGACCGGCTCCCCGGCCGCCTGCGCCAGGTTCTGCACCATCTCCGGGGTGTGCCGGTGGACGCCACCGACGCCGTAGGCGCTGGCCGAGCCCATCACCTCGCTGCCGAGCAGGTGGGTCTTGGCGCTCTTTCCGGCTCCGGAGGTGCCGCTGGCGGCGACCACCACGACGTCCGGCGTGACCAGCCCGGCGGCGAGCGCCGGGGCCATGGCCAGGGTGACCGATGTCGGGTAGCAGCCGGGGACAGCGATCCGGCGGGCACCGGCGAGCTGCTCACGCTGGCCGGGGAGCTCGGGCAGGCCGTAGGGCCAGTGGCCGGCGTGCTCTCCGCCGTACCAGCGGGCCCAGGCGGCCGGGTCGTTGAGCCGGTGGTCGGCGCCGCAGTCGATGACCAGGGTGTCGGCGGGCAGCTGGGCCGCGATCGCCGCGGACTCCCCGTGCGGCAGGGCCAGCACGACGACGTCGTAGCCGGCCAGCGCGGCCGCGTCGCTGCCCTGGACCTCCAGGTCGGCGTAGGGCAGCAGGTGCGGCTGCAGCTCGCCCAGGCGTCGGCCGGCGCTCGAGTTGGCATGCACCCCGGTCAGCCGGAGGTTCGGGTGCCCGGCCAGCAGCCGGCACACCTCACCCCCCGCGTACCCGGTGGCGCCGGTGACCCCGACCGTCCACGTCCGTTGGCTGTTCACGGTGCATGACCATACCCGAGCGTGCATGACCGTGCAGTGCGTGGTGGGCCGGTGCGTGCGGAGCGGGGTTCTCGGGCAGGGTCCCAGCGGGCAAGCCGTGCCCGACCATGCCGAGGAGGCCGTCACCTGTGAGCCCGTTCGACCGGATCGTCGTCATCTTCAACCCGCACAGCACCGGCGAGGCAGCGGGGTCGGCCGAACAGCTGCACGCCGAGCTGGCCCGGCGGCTCCCCGACGTCCCCGTGGCGCTGTGCCCGACCCAGCGCGCCGGCCACGCCCGCGAGCTGGGTCGGGAGGCCGCGGCCACGGGGCGGCCGCTGCTCGTCTCGGTGAGCGGGGACGGCGGCTACAACGAGGTCGTCGACGGGGTGATGCAGGCGGGCAACCCCGACGCGGTCTGCGCGGTGCGGGCGGCCGGCAACGCCAACGACCACCGCCGGACGACGCGCGAGCACCACCTGGCCGACGCGATCGTGGCCGGCGACGTCCGCCGGATCGACCTGCTGCGGCTGACCCTGGGCAGCGGCGCCGACGCCCGGGTGCGGTACGCCCACTCCTACATCGGCGTGGGGGTCACCCCGGTGATCGCCGTCGACCTGGAGAAGGGCGGCAAGGGGTCGTGGCGGGAGGCGCTCTCGGTGATCCGCGGCTTCACCCGCTTCCGGCCCTTCCCCATCCGGATGGAGGACGGGGAGGAGCGCACCGTCGACAGCCTGCTCTTCGCCAACATCGCGCAGATGGCCAAGGTGGCCCGGCTCAGCGAGGGCACCCGCCCCGACGACGGCCGCTTCGAGGTGATCGCCCAGCGGCGGACCGGCAAGCTGGAGGTCCTGGCCACCGCGCTGCGGGCCGCCACTCGCGGGCTGGGCAAGCAGCCGAGCGTGACCCACTACACCTTCACCACCCTGGTGCCCATGCCCCTGCAGCTGGACGGTGAGCTGGTGGAGCTGGAGGCCGACACCGAGATCTCGGTCGACATCGCGCCACGGGCGCTGGCCACCGTGTTCTGACGCGGGGTGCCCGAGGGGCGAGGAGGTGACGGCGCCCGCGGGCCGGCGGATCTGCGACAGGCTGTTCCTCAGCAGCCGACCGAGACCAGCCCCGAGGAGATCCGGCCATGGACGAGAGCGACCTCCCCGTCCCCGCGACCTACGACAGCTGCGGGCACGTCCAGGGCCCCTTCTTCCACGGGACCCGGGCCGCCCTGGCACCCGGTGTCGAGCTGGTCCCCGGCCACGGCTCGAACTTCCAGGAGGGCCGGGTGTCCAACCACGTCTACTTCACCGCGCTCGTGGACACCGCCGCCTGGGGCGCGGAGCTGGCGGCCGCACTCGCCGGCACCGGGGAGCCGGGACGCATCTACGTCGTGGAGCCCCTGGGCCCGTTCCAGGACGACCCGAACGTGACCGACAAGCGGTTCCCGGGCAACCCCACCCGGTCCTACCGGACCCGCCACCCGGTGCGCGTCGTCAGCGAGCTGGACAGCTGGCAGGGGCACGACCCGGAGGCGCTGCAGGGGATGCTGGACCACCTGGCGCTGTTGCGGGCGGAGGGCCGGGACCTCATCGAGGACTGATGGTCGTCGCGTCCGTCCACCGATGAGTCGGGCCCGCGCCACCGGTCTGACCGGCATGACACAGACCCAGCACCAGACCACCACCCTGACCCAGCTCGCCGTCACGATGTTCTCCGTCCGCGACCAGGACGCCGCCCGGGCCTTCTACACCGAGGTGCTCGGCTTCGAGGTGCGCGGCGACGACCGCTTCGGCGAGGACGGCACCGACCGCTGGCTGGAGGTCGCCCCGCCCGGCTCCTCCGCGCGGCTGGCGCTGAACCCGCCGATGGGCGGCTCCCCCGGCGGCGGCTCCGTCGGGGTCGAGTCGACCGACGTGCTCGCCGAGCACCGGCGGCTCGCCGACCGCGGCGACGTCGACGTCGACCCGGCACCGACCCGGGTGCCCGGCGCGCCGCTGCTCTTCGCGGTCCGTGACCCTGACGGCAACACGATCTGGGTCGTCGAGGAGGCGGCCGGCTGACGGTCGCCGCACAGCCGGTCCTCGGACTGCTGAGGGTGTTCTGTCAGCAGGGCCGTGCAGAGTCCCCCCTGCCCCGGCGATCGACGCCGGGCAGGGGGAGGAACACCGCCATGCGCGACGTCCAGCAGCTGTCCGGCGGGATCGACCTGGTCGAGGAGGACGGCGTGACCGTGCTCCGGCTGTGCGGGGAGGTCGACAGCCTGGTGGTCGAGGCCTGGGACGCCGGCGGGCCCCGCACCCCCGGGGCGGGTGCCGTCGACCTGTCCGGGGCCACGTTCCTGGACGGCCGGGCACTGCGGCTGCTGGTGCGGGAGACCGAGCACGCCCGCCGGGCCGGGGGGCTGCCCGAGCTCCGCCGCCCCTCCCCCATGGTCCGCCGGATGCTCGAGATGACCGGCGCGGCCGTGCTGTTCACCGCGGTCTGCTGACCGCGGTGGGCGGGCTCAGCCGATCGGGTCCTCGGAGCCGTAGGGCCGCAACCGCAGCCGGCGGGCGGCGCCTGCCGGCGTAGTGGCGCGCAGCGCCTCGAGGTCGTCGGCGCCCGCCCGGAAGAAGCGCCCCGACCACTGGTCCAGCTCACCCGCGGCGATCGCCAGGGCGAGCGCCACGACGTCCTCCGGGCGGGTCCACTCGGTGCGCCCGGCGTGCGTCGGCATCGCCCGGGTCATCTCGGTGTCGATCACGCCCGGCGCGAGGTCGAACGCGCGCACGCCGTGCTCGGCGCCGGCCAGGTCGATCGCCTCGGTGATCCGCATCTGCGCCGTCTTGCCGGCCGAGTAGGCGCTGTAGACGTCGCTCCCCCGGGTGCCCAGGCCGCTGGCCAACCCGATCACCCGGCCACCGCCGGCGGCGATCATCCCGGGGACGACGGCGCGGGCGACCAGGAACGGCCCCCGCACCTGGCTCTCCACGACCTGCCACCACTGGTCGGGGTCGGCCTCCCACAGCGGCACCTCGGCGGCGTCGATGAGGCCGGCGTTGTTGACCAGCAGGGTGACCGTGCCGAGCTCCGCGACCACCTGGGTGACCGCGGCCTGCACGGCATCGGGGTCGCTGACGTCGGCGGCCACCGCCAGGGTGCGGGCACCGGTGGCGTCGGCGACCTCGGCCATCGCCCCGTGCAGCCGGTCGGCCGAACGGGCCAGGCCGGCCACGGTCGCGCCGCGCTCGGCCAGCCCCTGCGCCAGGTACCGGCCGATACCGGCCGACGCCCCGGTGACCAGCGCGACCGTGCCCGTCAGGTCATGCACGGAGCGCCGCCCCGGTCCGCGCCACGGCGACGGCGATCGCGGCGTCGCGGGCCGCGTTCGCCTCCTCACCGGTCAGTGTTCGATCCGGCGCGCGCAGCGTCAGCGCGTACGCCAGCGACCGCGACCCGGCCGGCACCGGCGCACCGGTGTAGACGTCGAAGAGCCGCAGCACCTCCAGCAGCTCACCCGCGCCCTCCCGCAGCGCCGCCTCGACGTCGGCGGCCGGGACGGCGTCCGCGACCACCAGCGCCAGGTCGACCAGCACCGGGGGGAAGGTCGAGACGTGCGGCCCGACGGCCACCGGGGCCGCAGGCAGCGCGTCGACGTCGAGCTCCATGGCGCAGGTGCGCGCCGGGAGGTCCAGCGCCGCACACACCCGCGGGTGCAGCTCACCGGCGTGGCCGACCACCCGGTCACCCACCAGCAGCTCGGCGCAGCGGCCCGGGTGCCAGGGCGCCAGCTCACCAGCCCGCACGGTCAGCTCGACACCGGCCGCGGCGGCCACGGTGCGCGCGGCCTGGACGGCGTCGGCCCAGGTGCCCGGCCGGCCCGGCCCCCACCAGCCGCGCGGTTCGACGTTCCCGGCCAGCACCACGCCCACGTGCCAGGGCTGCTCGGGCACCGCGCCGAGCAGCGCGGCCAGGACGTCGTCGTCGGGGCGCCGGTCGACGCCGGGCACCGGGGCCTGCGTGCGCGGGCCCCCCGGGAAGACCGCACCGTGCTCGAAGACGGCCACGTCCCGCTGACCGCGGGCCAGGTTGCGCGCGAGGGTGCCGAGCAGGCCGGGCAGCAGCGTCGTCCGCATCGCCGGGGCCTCCTCCGACAGCGGGTTGCGCAGCGTGATCAGCTGCCGCCGGGCGTCGTCCGCGGGCAGCCCGAGGGCATCGAGCTGCGCCTCCCCCACGAACGGGTAGGACGGCGCCTCGACGTACCCGGCGTCGGCCAGGGCGCGACCGATGCTGCGCCGGCGGCGCTGGCGCTCGGTGAGCCCGCGGCCCGGCGGCGCGGTCGGCAGCACGGAGGGGATCTCGTCGAACCCGAGGTAGCGCACCACCTCCTCGACCAGGTCGGCCGGGTCGGTGAGGTCACCTCGCCAGGACGGCGGGGTGACCTGCAGCTGCTGGCCGTCGCCCTCGACCGTGGCGCCGATGGCCTGCAGCACCTCCACCACCTGCGACGGCGGGTACGCCACGCCGGCGATCCGGCCGGGCCGGCCGGCGTCCAGCGCGATCGCCGGGCGCGGGCGGCGCACGTCCAGGTCGACGGGCGCGCCGACGACGTGGGCGCCGCCGTGCTCGGCCAGCAGCGCCGCGGCCCGGGCGAGCGCCACGACGGTGACGTCGGGGTCGGTGCCCCGCTCGAAGCGCTTGGCCGCCTCGCTGGGCAGCTTGTGCCGGCGCACCCCGCGACCGATGCCGGCCGGCTCCCAGTGCGCGGCCTCCAGCAGCACCGCGGTGGTGCTCGCGCCGATCTCGGTCGAGGCGCCGCCCATCACCCCGGCCAGCCCGATCGGCCC
Organism: Modestobacter sp. VKM Ac-2983; assembly: GCF_026967885.1. NCBI lineage: Bacteria > Bacillati > Actinomycetota > Actinomycetes > Geodermatophilales > Geodermatophilaceae > Modestobacter > Modestobacter sp. VKM Ac-2983. Next base: position 305,199 of record NZ_JAPVBK010000005.1, on the reverse strand, counting down.
CGACTCGTCGGCGATCAGCAGGTCGTCGCTGGTGAGCGCGCGGTCGACGCCGTCCAGGGTGGTCAGCCGCTCGCCGGCGCTCGCCCGCCGCACCGTGATCGGCCCGGTGACGGTGGCGCGGTCGAAGGCGTGCATCGGCTGGCCGAGCTCGAGCATCACGATGTTGGTGACGTCGACGGCGAGGGAGATGCTGCGGATGCCGCACTGGGCCAGCCGCCGGCGAAGCTCCCACGGGCTGGGGGCGGCCGGGTCGAGCCCCTCCATCGCCAGCATCGAGAACCGGTCGCAGCGGGCCGGGTCGGCGACCTCGACGGCCCAGCCCGGCTCACCGGACCACGCCGGGGGCGTGAGGGCGGCCGGGTCGCGCCAGTCGACGCCCAGGGCGCCGGCCAGGTCCCGGGCGATCCCCCGCAGGCTCATCGCGTAGCCGCGGTCGGGCGTGACCTCGAGGTCGAAGACGACGTCGTCCAGCCCCAGCACGCCGGCGGCCGGCGTCCCGGGGGCGAAGCCGTCCTGCCCGAGCACCAGGATGCCGGCGTGGTCCTCGCCGATGCCCAGCTCGCGGACCGAGCAGATCATCCCGTCGGAGACGTGGTCGTAGGTGGTCCGTGCGGCGATGGCGAAGCCGCCGGGGAGCACGGCGCCGGGCAGCGCCACGACGACCAGGTCGTCGACGGCGAAGTTGCGGGCGCCGCACACGATGCCCCGGGGGGCGTCCTCCCCCACGTCGACCTGGCAGAACCGGATCGGCTTCTTGAAGCCGGTGAGCTCCTCGATCCCCAGCACCCGGCCGACCACCAGCGGGCCGGTGGTGACCGGCGCGCGGAGGACCTCCTCGACCTCGAAGCCGAGCCGGACGAACGCCTCGTCCAGCTCCTCGACCGTCGTCCCCGCGGGGATGTCGACGTACTCGCTCAGCCAGCTGATCGGGACCTTCACTGCTCAACTCCGAACGCACTCGTGAAGCGGACGTCGCCCTCGACGATGTCGCGCATGTCGCCGACCCCGGAGCGGAACTGCAGCGCCCGCTCGATGCCCATCCCGAAGGCGAAACCGGTGTACTCCTCGGGGTCGATGCCGCAGGCGACCAGCACCCGGGGGTTGACCATGCCGCAGCCACCCCACTCCACCCAGCGCGGCCCGTCCCGGTGCTCGGGGAACCAGACGTCGAACTCCGCCGACGGCTCGGTGAAGGGGAAGAAGTGCGGCCGCCACCGGGTGAGCGCGTCGGCGCCGAACAGCTGGCGGGCCAGGTGGTCCAGCGTGCCGCGCAGGTGGGCCATGGTGAGGCCGCGGTCGACGGCCAGGCCCTCGACCTGGTGGAAGACCGGGGTGTGCGTCGCGTCCAGCTCGTCGGTGCGGTAGACCCGGCCGGGCGCCACCACGTAGATCGGGGGGCGGCGTTCGAGCATCGTGCGCGCCTGCACCGGGCTGGTGTGCGTGCGCAGCACCAGCCCGGAGTCCTCAGGTGCGACGAAGAAGGTGTCGGCCAGCGACCGTGCCGGGTGGTCCGGGCCGGTGTTCAGCGCGTCGAAGTTCAGCCACTCGGCCTCGAGCTCCGGCCCCTCGGCGATCTCGTAGCCCATCCCGACGAAGACGTCGGAGATCCGGTCGGTCAGCGTGGTGAGCGGGTGCCGGGCGCCGGGCAGGGCACGGTCCCAGGGCAGCGTGACGTCGACGCGCTCCTCGGCGAGGACCCGCTCGTCCCGCTCGGCCTCCAGCACCGCCAGCCGGGCGGCGTGCGCCTCGGTGACCGCGACGCGGGCGGCGTTGACCCGCTTGCCGGCGTCCGACCGGGCGTGCGGGGGCAGTGCGCCGAGCTCCCGGCGGGCCAGCAGGATCGGCGCGCGATCGCCCAGGTGGGCCGGTCGGACCGCCGCCAGGGCGTCCAGGTCACCGGCGGCGGCGAAGGCATCGGTCGCTGCGTGCACCGCGGCGTCGAGAGCCTCCGCGGACAGCGCGGCGACCTGCTTGGGGTCATAGGGGTCGTTGGCGCCAGACACGGGAGGCCATTCTGCCCGGACGGCGCTCGTCGGCGCGCCCGGGTCGGGGCTGCGAGCGATGCGACGACCCGGACGACGGTCACGACTCACCCCCAGGGGTGGTATCGCCGCCCGCACCAGAGGAGTTCGGGCCCGCCGGCGCCGATCCCCAGCTCGTGACCTCGACCCACGCCCCCGTCGCGACGATCGACGAGGTGCTCGCCGCCGGCAGCGTGCACAGCCTCTACCAGCCCATCGTCGAACTGGACTCCGGCCGCGTCGTCGCCTACGAGGCGCTCGCCCGGGGGCCGCAGGGTCCGCTGCACACGCCTGACGCCCTCTTCGCCGCCGCCCGGTCGGCCGGCCGGCTCGCCGAGCTGGACGCGCTGTGTCGGTCGGCTGCACTGCGCGGCGCGGTGGCCGCCGAACTCGCGCCGCCGCTGACGGTGTTCGTCAACGTCGAGCCGCAGGTGCTGGACTCCGCGCCGCTGGAGGAGCTGCTCGCCGTCGCCACCAGCGCCCCGGCGGGGCTGCGGGTGGTCGTGGAGATCACCGAGCGGGCGCTGGCGACCCGCCCGGCGGACCTGCTGCGCGCCGTGGAGCGGGTCCGTGAGGTGGGCTGGGGCATCGCCCTGGACGACGTGGGGGCGGAGTCGATGTCCCTGGCGTTCATGCCCCTGCTGCGTCCGGACGTGGTCAAGCTCGACCTGCGCCTGGTCCAGCAGCGGCCCGGGCCGGCGGTCGCCGAGATCATGAACGCGGTCAACGGCTACGCCGAACGGACCGGTGCGCTCATCCTCGCCGAGGGCATCGAGGACGAGGCCCACCTGGCCATGGCGCGCGCCCTCGGGGCGAGCCTCGGCCAGGGCTGGCACTTCGGCCGTCCGGCGGCCACCGCTGCGCCGGGCCGGGCCGTCGGGCGGCTCGACCTCCCGTCGTGCAGCTCCGCCGCCGTCGACACCCAGGCCTCCCCGTTCAGCTGCCTGCCCCCGGGCACCCAGCTGCGGACGGCGCCCAAGGCGCTGCTCATCGAGCTCAGCAAGCACCTGGAGCGCCAGGCCATGCGACTCGGCGAGACCTGCGTGGTCGCCGCCACCTTCCAGGAGGCGCGGCACTTCACCCCGGCCACGTCGCTGCGCTACCGGGACCTGGTGGCCCGCACCGGCTTCGTCGCCGCGCTGGGCGAGGACCTCCCCATCGAGCCGGTGCCCGGGGTGCGCGGGGCGCACCTGGCGGCCGACGACCCGGTGCGCGGCGAGTGGGACGTCGTCGTCCTCAGTCCGCACTTCAGCGCCGCGCTGCTCGCCCGCGACCTCGGCGACACCGGTCCGGACCTGCAGCGCCGGTACGAGTACGCCCTCACCTACGACCGCCACACCGTGGAACGCGCCGCTGTCGCCCTGGTCGCCCGGGTCGCCGCGCAGCCGGCCCCGGAGCTGCCGGTGGAGGACCGGACCGCGGTGCCGGCCGCCGGCGCCAGGATCGCGGCGGGCCCGACCGGCGGCACCGTCGAGGAGGGGTTGCTGCGCCGGGCGCTGGCGGCGACGACCAGCGGCGTCACGATCGCGGACATGACGGCGCCGGACCAGCCGCTGGTCTACGTCAACGCCGCCTTCGAGCAGCTCGCCGGTCTGGCGGCCGGGGAGGTGCTGGGCCGCAACTGCCGCTTCCTGCAGGGGCAGGACACCGACCCGGGCACGGTGGACCGGATGCGGCTGGCCATCCGGGAGGGCGCGGAGTTCCGGGCGACGCTGCTCAACCACCGGGGGCCGGACCGGGAGCCGTGGTGGAACGAGATCCACCTGGCCCCGGTGCTCGACGCCGCCGGCGACGTCATCCAGTACATCGGCGTGCAGACCGACGTCACCGGCCGGGTGAACGCGGAGCGGGAGCTGCTCCGGGAGCGGGACCGCACCCGCCAGCACCTGGCTCAGATCGAGGAGCTGGCCTACACCGACCCGCTCACCGCGCTGCCCAACCGGCGCCGCTTCGAGGAGCGGATGGAGTCCGCGCTGTGGCAGGCCCGGCTCGACGGTTCAGCGGTCGCGCTGCTCTTCCTGGACCTCGACGGCTTCAAGGCGGTCAACGACGCCCTGGGCCACGCCGCCGGTGACGAGCTGCTGCAAGCGGTCGCCGACCGGCTGCGCGGCCGGCTGCGCCGGGGTGACCTGCTCGCCCGGCTCGGGGGCGACGAGTTCCTCGTCGGGCTGCTCGGGCTGGACCCCTCGACCGCGCTGCGGGAGGCCGGTCAGGTGGCCCAGCAGCTGGTGGCTGCGGTGACCGAGCCGGTGGCGCTCGGCACGCGGACCGTGCAGGTGCAGGCCAGCGTCGGGATCAGCGTCCACCCGGACGACGGCGCCGAGTTCGGCCCGCTGCTGCACCGGGCGGACGCCCGGATGTACGCCGTCAAGCACCCGGCCGGCGCGTGAGCTACTCGGCGAGCTGGGTGGCGTAGAGGCAGATCGAGGCGGCCACCGAGAGGTTGAGGCTCTCCGCCCGGCCGCGCATCGGGATGCGCACCCGCGCGTCGGCGAGCGCGGCCAGCGCGGGGTCCAGCCCGCGGGCCTCGTTCCCGAACAGCCACAGCACCGGCCCGCTGAGCAGTCCCGCGTCCCCGGCGGCGTCCAGGGCCACCTCTCCCCCGCCGTCAGCGGCCAGCACGGTCGTGCCGGCGGCCTGCACCTGCGGCACCAGTTCGGCCAGCGGCGTGCTGCGCACGACGTCGACGTGGAACAGGCTGCCGGCGCTGCTGCGCACCACCTTGCCGCCGTAGGGGTCGGCGGAGCCGGTGCCGAACACCACGGTGCGGGCGCCGCAGGCATCGGCGGTGCGCAGCACCGTCCCGGCGTTCCCGGGGTCGTTCAGCTCGGCCAGCGCGACCGCCAGCCGCGGCGGGTCGGTCACCAGCGTCGCGGCCGGCACGTCGCGCAGCGCGCAGACGGCGACCAGCCCCTGCGGCGTCACGGTCTCCGACAGCGAGGCGACCGCCCGGTCGGTGGCCACGTGCACGGGCACCCGGGCGGCCGCCAGCAGGTCGCGGTGGGTGTCCGCCGCAGCCTCGGTGACGAACAGCTCGAGGACGGCGCCCGGGTCGGCCTCGGCCTGCGCCAGCGCCTCGCCGACCGCCTGCCGCCCCTCGGCGAGGAAGGCCCCGGCGTCGTCCCGGCCGCTGCGCCGGGTGAGCTTGCGGGCGCCGGCGACCCGCGCCGAGCGCTCGGTCAGCATGTCGGGCACGGGAGCTCCTCTCGCAGGGTGGGCGCAGACGACGACGCCGTCACCAGCGGGTCACGAGGACCCACCGGCGACGGCGTCGAAGGTGGTTCTGGTTCAGGCGGCCTGGGCGCCGGTCGCCTCGGGGTTCGCGGCGAGCGCGGCCCGGGCGGACTCCACCAGGGTGGCGAAGGTGGCGGGCTCGTTCACGGCGAGCTCGGCCAGGACACGACGGTCCAGCTCGATCCCGGCGAGCTTGAGGCCCTGCATGAACCGGTTGTAGGTCATGTCGTTCTGCCGGGCCGCGGCGTTGATCCGGGTGATCCACAGCTTGCGGAAGTCACCCTTGCGGACCTTGCGGTCGCGGTAGTTGTAGGTGGCCGAGTGGAGGATCTGCTCCTTGGCCTTGCGGTACAGCCGCGAACGCTGGCCGCGGTAACCGCTGGCCGCCTCGAGGGTCGTGCGGCGCTTCTTCTGGGCGTTGACCGCCCGCTTCACGCGTGCCACGTGAGAGCTCCTGTCTGCTGGTTACGGGAAGGGACGGTCAGAGACCGAGGAGCTTCTTCATCCGGCCGGTGTCCGCCGGAGAGAGCTCTGCGGTGCCGCTGATACGGCGCTTCCGGCTCGAGGACTTGTGCTCGAACTTGTGCTGGTTGTTCGTGTGCTCAGCCACCAGCTTCCCGGTGCCCGTGACGCGGATGCGCTTGGCCGCGCCCTTGTGGGTCTTGTTCTTCGGCATGTCCTCGTCCTTGTTCGTGTCTGTCCGCGCCAGGAGCAGCGGGCTGCTCCTGGCGCGGGCCGTCTCGGTCGTGCGGGGGCCCTCGCCCGGCTCAGGCCGGGGGGGCCTGCTCCTCGGATGCCGCCTGCTTCTCGGCCTTCGCGGAGCGCCGCGCGTCGTCGGTCGCCGCCTGGTTCCGATGCGGCGCGATCACCATGACCATGTTCCGGCCGTCCTGCTTGGGGTTGGACTCCACCACCCCGAGGTCGGCGACGTCGCCGGCCAGCCGCTGCAGCAGCTTGTAGCCCATCTCCGGGCGGGACTGCTCGCGACCGCGGAACATCACGGTGATCTTGACCTTGTCGCCGCCCTTGAGGAAGCGCTCGACGTGGCCCTTCTTGGTCTCGTAGTCGTGCGGGTCGATCTTGAGGCGCAGCCGCATCTCCTTGATGACGGTGAGCGCCTGGTTCCGCCGGGCCTCACGGGCCTTCTGCGCGGCTTCGTACTTGAACTTCCCGTAGTCCATGAGCTTGACGACGGGAGGCCGGGCCATGGGCGCGACCTCGACCAGGTCGAGCTCGGAGTCCTGGGCCAGGCGCAGCGCTTCGCCGATCGGCACGATGCCGACCTGCTCGCCCTCCGGTCCGACCAGGCGGACCTCGGGAACGCGGATACGGTCGTTGATGCGGGGCTCGGTGATGGCCTCTCCTCTGCTGCTGCGGGGAGGAGTCGCACCCGTCCCGGGCCGCCGACGCAGCAAGGCCCCGTGAGCTGGTGCTCACGGGGCCCACTCGCCGGGGTGCCGCAGCCGGCACCCCGGGGCGGGGGTGCTGTTGCGGCCGCGCGAGCCAGCCGGGGCCGACCTGCGCGATCCGGGGACCTGGACGCCTGTGCGGCACCAGGTGGGAGCGGGCTCCTCTTTGGTCAGTGACCGCCGGTCTCTGCAGACGGCGGCCGCTGTGGTTCACGCGCCTCGATGTAGCGGGGGGAGGCGTGCTCACAGTACAGCGCGCGGCCCCTCGCCGTCATTCCCGGGGGTACAGCAGGTCCTCGCGCGGCGCGGGGTTGCGCTCCCGGTGGTCGGCCAGCAGTGCCCGCAACCCCCGGACGGCGACCAGCGCGCGCTGGCCGTCGGCGGCCTGGATCGCCCCCATCGCCACCTCGTCGTCGTTGCTCAGCAGCAGGCTCGCCCACGGCGAGTGCTGGTCGAAGCGCACCGCGCGCACCGCCGACCAGGGCACCTCGTGGTTGATGACGACGTTGCGGATCCGCACCCCGGAGGCGTCGGCGTCCACCCGGGACCGCCCCAGCAGGAGCACGCCCGCCCCCATGGCGAGACCGAGGCCCACCATGGCGACCTGGTCGGAGGTCCGGAAGGACACCACCCCGGTGGTCGACTCCTTGAGCAGCAGCGCGACCACGCTCATCACGATCACCAGGCCGGCCGCCATGATCGCGGTGATCACCCGCAGGCGGCGCGGGACGGCGGAGACCGGGTGGGGCGCTGGGTCGGTGGGCGTGGGCTCGGCGGGCACGTCACCATCCTGCCCGCTCCGGAGAGCGCCGCGCAGACGTGCAGGTCGGGGCGGCGCCAGCTCAGCACAGCCGGCCGGGACATCCACTCCTGAGGCGGGACGTCACACGGATGGAACACCGAGGACGCACCATGGACGAGTGACCGACAGCCAGCTCGACCACCCCGTGGCCAGCCCTGCCGGAGAGCCCCCGGTGCCGGACCTGCTGCCACTGGCCGGCTACACCGTCGCGGTGACCGCGGCCCGCCGCAGCGAGGAGCTGGGCGCGCTGCTGGACCGCCGGGGTGCCCGGGTGCTCTACGCCCCGGCGATCCGGATCGTGCCGCTGTCCGACGACGCCGACCTGGTCGCGGCCACCCGGGAGGTGCTCGCCGCGCCGGTCGACCTGGTGGTGGCCACCACCGGGGTCGGGTTCCGCGGCTGGCTGGAGGCCGCCGAGGCCTGGGACCTGCCCCTGCGTGAGCACCTGGCCACCGCCCGGGTGCTGGCCCGGGGACCGAAGGCCCGCGGTGCGATCCGCGGGGCCGGCCTGGTCGATGCCTGGTCCCCGGAGTCGGAGAGCTCGGCCGAGGTGCTCTCGCACCTGCTGTCCGGGGCCGAGGGCCCGCTGCCCGGCCGCCGGATCGCCGTCCAGCTGCACGGTGACCCGCTGCCCGAGCTCGTCTCCGGGCTGGTGCGCGCCGGTGCCGAGGTGGTCAAGGTGCCGGTCTACCGCTGGGTGCTGCCCGAGGACACCGCCCCGCTGCGCCGCCTCGTCACGGTGATCGCCGCGCGCGCCGTCGACGCGGTCACCTTCACCAGCGCCCCCGCCGCCGCCAGCCTGCTGCAGGTCGCCGAGGAGGAGGGCGTGTACCCCGGCGTCCTCGCTGCCCTGACCGACGCCGTGCTCCCGGTGGCCGTGGGGCCGGTCACCGCCGGCCCGCTCGAGGCGGCCGGCATCCGGACGGTCCAGCCCGAGCGGGCGCGGCTGGGTGCGCTGGCCCGCGAGGTCGTCAGCGCGCTGCCGGCCCGGCACCCGGTGCTGCACTCCGGCGCGCACACGCTGCAGGTGCGTGGGCACGCCGCCGTCCTGGACGGCCGGCTCGTGGAGCTCGCGCCCGGGCCGATGGCGGTGCTGCGTGCGCTGGCCCGCCGGCCCGGCGTGGTCGTCTCCCGCGCCGACCTGCTCGGCGAGCTCTCCGGCGGCGGCGACGCGCACGCCGTGGAGATGGCGGTGACCCGGCTGCGCGCCGCCCTGGGCGCCCCGGTCGTGCAGACCGTGGTCAAGCGCGGCTACCGCCTGGCGGTCTGAGCACGCCACCGCGGTCCGGCGACGGCCGCGTGTCCTCGCCCTCACAGCGAGGGCACGCGGCCGGTGCGGCCGTTGTTCCGTGCGGGTCACGCCACCGCGCCGTCGTCGAAACCCCTCGTCCCTAGCGTTCGCGGTGCCCGGGCTGGACCGCCGGGCGACCTGGCCGACCGCACCCGAGGAGCTCGATGACGCCCGTCCTCCCGAAGTCCGATGCCGCCGAGCTGGTGGTCGCCGCCCGACTCAGGCGCGGCCTGACCTGGGCCCAGCTCGCCGAGGAGATCGACGCACCGGTCGTCTGGACCACCGCCGCCCTGCTCGGACAGCACCCGATGACAGCGGACCAGGCGGAGCAGGTCTGCCGGCTGCTGGAGCTGGACGAGACCGTCGAGGAGAGCCTGCGCCTGCAGCCCTCCCGCGGCGCCGACCCGGCCCGGATGACCGACCCCACGGTCTACCGCTTCCTGGAGGCGCTGTCGGTCTACGGACCAGCGCTCAAGGAGCTGATCCACGAGGAGTTCGGCGACGGGATCATGAGCGCGATCAACTTCCGCGTGGACGTCGCCCGCCGGCCCGACCCGGACGGCGACCGGGTCGTCGTCACCTTCGACGGGAAGTTCCTGGACTACCGCTGGTGACCCCGCGCCGGTTCCCCCCACGCGCCGCCGCGGTCGCTGCGCGCGCTCCCCTCCCACCCGCACAGCCGAGGAGCCACCCATGTCCTACGTGAGCCCGAAGGACTTCACCACCAAGATGATCGACGCGGGCGAGGCGAAGGTCTTCATGGCCACCCGCGACACGTTGATCCGGGCGTTCATGGCCGGGGCCATCCTGGCGCTGGCCGCGGCCTTCGCCGTCACGGTCACCGTGCAGACCGGCCAGCCCATCGTCGGCGCACTGCTCTTCCCGGTCGGCTTCTGCCTGCTCTACCTGCTCGGCTTCGACCTGCTGACCGGGGTGTTCACGCTGGTGCCGCTGGCGCTGTTCGACAAGCGGCCGGGCGTGACCGTGCGGGGCATGCTGCGCAACTGGGGGCTGGTCTTCACCGGCAACTTCCTGGGCGCGTTCACCGTCGCGGTGATGATGGCGGTGATCTTCACCTACGGCTTCGCGATGCCCCCGAACGAGGTCGGGCAGGCGATCGGCACCATCGGCGAGGGCCGGACCGTCGGGTACGCCGAGTACGGCGCCGCCGGCATGCTGACGCTGTTCCTGCGCGGCGTGCTGTGCAACTGGATGGTCTCCACCGGCGTGGTCGCGGCGATGATGTCGACCTCGGTCTCCGGCAAGGTCATCGCGATGTGGATGCCGATCCTGCTGTTCTTCTACATGGGCTTCGAGCACTCGATCGTGAACATGTTCCTGTTCCCCTCCGGTCTGCTGCTCGGCGGCAACTTCTCCGTCGGTGACTACCTGATCTGGAACGAGATCCCGACCGTCGTCGGCAACCTGGTCGGTGGGCTCGCCTTCGTCGGGCTCACGCTCTACGCCACCCATGCCAAGACAGGGGCTTCCCGCAAGCCGGCGCTCTCCGCCGACCTCCCCCGGGACGCAGCCGTGCCGGCCGACACCACGCCCGTCGGGGCCCGCTGACCCCCGGCGCCGACGGCGGACCTGCGCACGACGAACCGGTCCTCTCCCTCGGGAGGGGGCCGGTTCGTCGTGCTGGTGGTCCGGGCTCAGCGCCAGCGGTACAGGTCGCGCAGCAGGGCGATCTCGGCGCCGTGGTGGGCGAGCTCGTCGGTGGCGTGGACCAGCAGGTCGGCCCAGCTGGAGTCGGCGTACGGCCCCCAGGCCGGGCCGAGCGGTCGCCAGATCCCCTCCTCCCCCAGGTCGGTCATCGCCGCCCGGAACGCGGTCGCGGCGACCTCCAGGTCCCGCAGCGCCGATCCGACGTCGCCGTGCCACTGCAGCCCGGACACGGTCAGCGGACGCCCGGGTGGGGACTGCGCCAGGTAGTCGGCGAAGCAGCCGGAGGCCAGGTGCCACAGCCGCCAGGCGATCGTGGTGACCGGCGCGGGGTCCGGCGCCGGGTCGGCCCAGTCCGTGGCCCAGGTCCCGTCGTCGCCGCGGCGCACCGACCAGGCGCCGTCCACCGGCTCGTCGAGGTACTCGGTGTCGCCCAGGCCGGCCAGCCGCTGGTCCAGCCGGGCGTGTGCGTCGTCCCAGCCCCGGAGCAGCACCGGGAGCACGTGTCCGGTCATGCCCTCGGACCGTAGGGCGACCCGCCCCTGTTCGGGGGCGCGCCCGGCCTCACATGGTGGTCCGGCGGCCCGTGCGGGGCATGTACCGCACCGGTCACGCCGTCGCGGTGGGGTGGAAACGCCCGGTTCCTAGCGTCGTCCCCGGCGCCGTCCCAGCCGGGTGGGCGCCCGCGGTCCGGCCTCGAACCAGGGATGACCTCATGACAGACACCCAGCTCCACCGCCCGGGCGCACCGGCTGCCACGCCGCCCGCCGGCGGCGCCACTGCGGCCCGGGGCGGCAGTCGGTGGATCGACCACTACGCCCCGGAGGACCCGACCTTCTGGGCCTCACCGCAGGGGAAGCCGGTCGCCCGCCGCAACCTGGTGTGGTCGGTGCTCGCGGAGAACATCGGGTTCAGCGTCTGGCAGATGTTCAGCGTCGCCACCGCCGTGCTCGCCTCGATCGGCTACGGCTTCACCAGCGACCAGCTCTTCTGGCTGGTCGCCACCGCGGGCCTGGTCGGCGCGATCATGCGGGTGCCCTACACCTTCATGCCGGCGCTGCTCGGCGGCCGCAACTGGACCGTCGTCAGCGCGGCGCTGCTGCTGGTGCCGGTGGCGATGCTCGTCACCGCCGCGACCACCGGCCAGCCCTACTGGTTCTGGGTGCTGACCGCGATCACCTGCGGCTTCGGCGGCGGCAACTTCGCCTCCTCGATGGCGAACATCTCCTTCTTCTACCCGGACAAGGAGAAGGGCTTCGCGCTCGGCCTGAACGCCGCCGGCGGCAACATCGGTGTGGCGATCATCCAGCTCGTCGGCCCGCTCGCCGTCACCGCCGGCACCATCGCGGTGATCGGCGGGAGCACCGGGACGACGGCCGGCGGCGACGCCCGGTACGTGCAGAACGTGGCGCTGATCTGGGTGCCGTTCATCGTCCTGGCCGTCGTCGGCGCCTGGTTCGGGATGAACAACCTGTCCGGAGCGAAGGCCAACATCGCCGACCAGGCCGCCATCGCCCGGCGCAAGCAGACCTGGATCATGTCCTTCCTCTACATCGGCGCGTTCGGCTCGTTCATCGGGTTCTCCGGGGCGTTCCCGCTGGTGCTGGCCAACGAGTTCGCCGCCGACACCTACCGCTACGCCTTCCTCGGGCCCCTGGTCGGCTCGCTGTCCCGGCCCTTCGGCGGGTGGCTCGCCGACCGGGTGGGCGGTGCGAAGGTCACGATCGTGACGTTCGTCGGCCAGGCCGTGGCGATCGGCGCCGCCATCGCCGCGTTGGGCGCCGGCAGCTTCGGCGGCTTCCTGGCCAGCTTCCTGGTGCTCTTCGCCGTCGTGGGCATGACCAACGGGTCGACCTACCGGATGATCCCGATCATCTACCGGGCCGAGGCCGCCGCGGCACGCGCCGCCGACTCCCCCGCGCAGGTGCTCTACCGGGCCCGGCGGGACACCGCCGCCGCCGTCGGCATCATCTCCGCGGTCGGTGCGCTGGGGGCGGTGTTCATCCCGCGGATCGTGTCCGAGTCCTACCTCGCCACCGGCAGCGTGGTGACCGCGCTGGGCGCGTTCTGCGGCTTCTACATCGCCTGCGTCGCGGTGACCTGGTTCGTCTACCTGCGCCGCGGCACGCTGATGCAGCAGGCCGGCGTCTGACCAGCTGCTCCCGGCCGCTCCGCCCCTGCTCCGGGGGCGGGGCGGCCTCCTGCTGCCCCGCCGTGGTGAGACGCGGCCGCCGCCAGGTGCAGCACTGCCCGCGGCGGGCCATGATCACCGCGTGAGGGAACCCATCGGCGATGAGCGCGTGCCCGGCCGGGACCTGGTCGAGACCGGGGAGCTGGTCGCCGGGTCGATGACCCGGGCCGTCGCCGGGCTGCTGTTCGAGCCCGACTCCAGCCCGCTGCGGCTGGACGAGCGGCTCGCCTCCTGCCTCCGCGACGCCGCCACCTCCGCCGCCGAGCTGCCGCTGACCTGGGAGCGCGCCCGGGCCGGCGCCGTCCTGGCCTTCGCCGCGGAGCTGTCGGTCACCCGCGCCCACCAGGGCCGCCCGGTGCGCAGCGACGGCTTCTTCAGCGTGAGCACCGCGGCCCGGTCGGCCGCCGAGCGGCTGGTCGAGGACGTCGTCCAGGCCGCGCGGCGGACCACCGAGGAGCGCCGGGTGCGGCACCTGGGCTACCTGGTCGCCGAGGTGGTCGTCTCCCCCGACATCGACGTGGCGCTGGCCGCCCGGGCGCTGCAGCTGGCCGAGTCGTGCAGCTGGCGGCAGCTGGTCTACCTCGCCGCCGTGGGCCGGCGCGACCGGACCCCGCTGCCGCTGGGCGCCCTGGAGGACGAACCGCTCGGCTGGCGGGCGTGGGGTGCCCGGGAGGACGTCACGGACCTGCAGGGAAGCGGGCTGCTCGACCCGGCACCGGTCGTCTCCCGCCCCGGCGCCGTCCGGCCCCGGCTGCGCCCGACCGACCTGCGGCTGACCCGCCGCGGGGTGCTGGTGCACCGGCTGCTGGCGCTGGACTTCGTCCGCGAGGACGACGTCGCCGCCGCCCTCGCCGACCTCGAGCTGCCGCCCGCCTGATCTCGCCCCCCTGATCTCGGCCACCAGGTGACCGCCGTCGCGACCGGGTCAGCCCGCGGACCGCGCGTAGGCCACCGGCGTCGTCGCGATCATCCGGCGGAAGTGCCGGGTCAGGTGCGACTGGTCGGCGAACCCGGCGGCGCCGGCCACCTCGGCGGCGGGCATCCCGTCGAGCAGCAGCCGCCGGGCCAGGTCGACCCGCCGGCCGGTCAGGTAGCGGTGCGGCGGCAACCCGTGCCGCCGGGTGAACGCCCGGACGACGTGGGTGGCGGAGACGCCGAACAGCGCTGCTGCCTCGTCCAGCGCCAGCCCCTCGGCCACCCGGGCGTCCAGCAGGTCGCGCACCCGGTCGGCCAGGACGTCGTCGCGCACCTCGGGCGGCGACGCCACGGCGCGGTCCAGGTGCTGACCGAGCCGCTCCTGCACGAACGCCCACCGGCTCTGCGCCTCCAGCGCATCACCCCCGGGCCGCAGCGCGGCGTGCAGCGCGGAGAGCCGGGATCGCAGCGCGTCGTCGCCGAACGCCGGCTGGTCGACGGCCACGCCGACCCGGTCGGCGCCGAGGGTGTCGGCGGCCAGGTAGAGCACCCGCTTGCGGAACCCGCCGGGCGACTGCGCCCGGCCGTCGTGCGGCACGCCCGGCGGCAGCAGGGTCACCTCGGCCCGGGAGGCGCCGTGGGCGTGCCGGTCCAGGTCGTAGCGGACCACCCCGTCGTCGACCAGCAGCAGCGTCCAGGAGTCGTGGGTGTGCGCGGGGTAGACGTGGTCGGTGAAGTGGGCGTGGAAGACCTCGGTCAGCCCGGGCACGTCCGGCCGCCAGGCGACCACCTCGCTCACGTCAGGAACGTACAAGACCCGGCGGACGCCGGGCCGCGACGCTGAGCAGCATGGACACCCCCGACGAGGCACCCCGCTGGGCCACGAAGATCGCCGTCCTGCTGCGGGAGGACCTCGCCCCCTGGCAGGCGCTGAACGTCACCGCGTTCCTGGTCAGCGGGATCACCGCGACCGGCCCGGAGCTGGTCGGCGAGCCGTACGAGGACGCCGACGGCACCGGGTACCTGCCGATGCTGCGCCAGCCGGTGCTCGTCCTCGCCGGGTCGGCCGAGCTGCTGCGCACCGCCCGCACCCGGGCGCTGGAGCGGTCGCTGACCCCCGCCGTCTTCACCGCCGAGCTGTTCAGCACCCCGGGTGACGTGCAGAACCGGGCCGCCGTCCGGGCGGTGGCCGGAGCCGACCTGGACCTCGTCGGGCTGGCCGTCCACGGCCCGAGGAACGCCGTCGACAAGGTCGTGAAGGGCGCCCGCATGCACCCGTGAAGGACCCCCTCGCACGCTCGCGGCGGGCCCCCTGCGAGGAGGCGGGACTACACGGTGACGACCAGGGCGCCGTCCTGGTCGGAGACCGGGAAGAGCCGCACCGGCGGCGCGGTGCTGGTGCAGGTGCCGTCGGACCAGCGGAAGGCGTACAGGTGCAGCGGGCAGACCAGCACGCCGGCGTCGGTCTGGCCGTCGGCCAGCGGCCCGCCGGAGTGCGGGCAGACCGCCTGGGTGGCGTGCAGCGACCCGTCGCGCAGCCGGAACACGGCGACCTGCACGTCACCGGCGACGAATGCCCGGCCCTCCCCCGGCGGCACGTCGTCCACCCGGCCGACCACGTGCGGCACGCCTGCTCCCCCGGCCGCCGCACCGTCGCTGACCTCGGTGGCCGGCGTGCCGGCCTCGGGCGGGGCGATGGTGGGCGCCTCCGGGGCGTCGGAGCGGATCGCGATCATCGGACCGGCACCATCGGCAGGTCGACCAGCGGCAGCGCGGTGCGGAACTGACCGGGCGTGGCCGGCTGGGCCCCGTCCTGGCCCCAGGGATCGGTGTAGGCGTCGATCGAGCTCTGCAGGCCGGCGTCGAGGTCGGCGAGGACCTCCTCGCTGCCCTCCAGCAGGACCGCCTTGATGTGGTCCAGACCGACCCGGGGCACGAAGTCGTAGGTGCGCTCGAGCCAGTTGGCGTTCTCCCGGTAGTACTGGATGAACCGGCCGCTGAGCTGCATCACCGCGGCCGGGGAGTCGACGGTGGCCAGGAGGTCGCCCTTGCGGATCGTGGCACCGGCCGCGCCGCCGACGTACACCTCCCACTTGCCGTTGCCGACCGCGACGACGCCGACGTCCTTCACGTAGGCCTCGGCACAGTTCCGCGGGCAGCCGACCACGGCCATCTTGATCTTGGCCGGGCTCTCGATGCCCTGGAAGCGGGTCTCCAGGTCGATGCCCAGCTGGGTGGAGTCACCGAGCCCGAACCGGCAGAAGTCGGTGCCCACGCAGGTCTTCACGGTGCGGAAGCTCTTGCCGTACGCGTAGCCCGAGGGCATGCCCAGGTCGGCCCACATCGCGGGCAGGTCCTCCTTGCGGACCCCGAGCAGGTCGATCCGCTGGCCGCCGGTGACCTTGACCATCGGGACCTCGTACTTCTCGGCCACGTCGGCGATCTTCCGGAGCTGGGCGGGGGTGGTCACCCCGCCCTTCATCTGCGGGACGACGGAGAACGTGCCGTCGCGCTGGATGTTGCCGTGCACCCGGTCGTTGATGAACTTGGCGTCGTTCTCCTGCTCGTACGCAGCACCCCACACCAGCCGCAGCAGCGAGGTCAGCCCCATCTTCGACTTGGCGTCCTCCTCACCGCCCGGGGCCAGGGCGGTGAAGACGGCGGAGACGCTGCGCAGCTGCTGGTCCCGGATCGCGGCGATCAGCTCCGGCTTGGACAGCGGGATGCCCGGCACGTACCAGCTCGCCGAGGCGTCCTCGGTGACATCGCCGTCGGCGGCCCACTCGACGACCTGCTTCACCAGCAGCTTGCAGGAGCCGCACCCCTTGCCGGCGCGGGTGGCGTCCATGCACCCGCCGACGCTCGTGGTGCCGGCCTTGACGGTGTCGACCAGCGCCTGCTTTGTCACCCCGTTGCAGTTGCAGACCTGCGAGTCGCCGGGCAGGTCGGCGACGCCCACCTCCGCCGCCCCGTCGGAGAGGTCGACGAGCAGCTTTATCCGCTCGGCCGGCAGCGGGGTGCCGCGGTCGAAGGCCTGGGTCAGGAAGGCGACCTTGCGGGTGTCGCCGAGCAGCGTGGCGCCGATGAGCTTGTCGTCCCGGACGACGACCGACAGGTGCACCCCGCGGCGCGGCTCGGAGATCACCAGGAACTCGTCGGTGTCCCGCTCGGGCCGGTTGACGCCCATCGTGGCGACGTCGACCCCGGCGACCTTGAGCTTCGTCGCCGTCCGGGAGCCGTGGTACTCGGCGTCCGGGTCGGTGCCGGTGAGCAGGTCGGCGAGCACCCGGGCCTGCTCCCACACCGGGGCGACCAGTCCGTAGAGCTCGCCGCGGTGCTGGGCGCACTCACCGACGGCGTAGACGTCGGGGTCGTCGGTGCGCAGCTGGTCGTCGACGACGATGCCGCGCTCGACCTCCAGGCCGCTGAGCAGCGCGACCTCGGTGACCGGGCGGATGCCGGCGGCGATGACCAGCATGTCGGCGTCGATCGCCCGGCCGTCGGCCAGGACGACGCCGCGCACCCGGTCCGGGCCGATCGCCTCGGTGGTGCGGGTGGCCAGGTGGACGACGATGCCGAGGGCCTCGACGCTGTTCTTGAGGATCGCACCGCCGTCGGGGTCCAGCTGCTGGTTCATCAGGTGGGTGCCGGCGTGCACGACCTCGACCTGCAGCCCGTGCCCCTGCAGCGCGCGGGCGGCCTCCAGGCCCAGCAGCCCGCCGCCGACGACGATGGCCCGCTCGTGCTCGGCGGCGGCCGCCAGCATCGCCCGGGTGTCGTCGATGGTGCGGAAGCCGAAGACGCCGGGGAGCAGCTGCTCGTCGGCGGTGTACAGGCCGGTCATCGGCGGGATGAACGAGCGGCTGCCGGTGGCGAGCACCAGCTGGTCGTAGGCGGTCGTCGTCCCGTCCGCGGCGTAGACGATCTTGGCGTGGGTGTCGATCCGGTCGATCCGCACCCCGGCGCGCAGCGTCACGCCCTGGTCGGCGTACCAGTCGTGGCTGTTGAGGACGATGTCGTCCTCGTGCTCCTCCCCGGCCAGGACGTGGGAGAGCATGATCCGGTTGTAGTTGCCGTGCGGCTCCTCGCCGAACACGGTGATCGCGAACTGCTCGCCGCCGCCGCGTTCGAGCACCTCCTCGACCACCCGCGCCCCGGCCATGCCGTTGCCGACCACGACCAGCCGCTGCCGGGTGTCGACGCCGTCGGCGTCGTCCATGGCGAAGTGCAGCGTGCTCACGCCTGCCGGGCGCCCGCCCAGGACCGCCGTCATCAGACCTCCACCAGACCGAGGTCGAGGACCAGCTCACCGGCGACACCGACCGGGGCGGCGGCGTGCAGCTCGACGACGGTGCCGCCGTCGAGGTCCTCCACCACCCGCAGCGGCACGTGGCAGTCGCCCTTGGCGCCGATCGGGAACCAGCGCATCGGCTGCCCGTCGCGCACCAGCAGCACGTAGACGAGCTCCTCGGTGGAGTTGCCGCCGCGGAAGTAGAGCGCCTGGGCGCTCTTGCCCTCCGGCACCTGGTAGCGCAGGGCGGGGTCCAGCGGGCCGGGTTTGCCCAGCCCCTCGCCGGTGATCGGGTAGACGCCGTGCAGGAAGCGCGGGGTGCTCTTCACGCTGGTGGTCCTCCTCCGGGATGGGGCGTGCGGGGTGTGGGCCGTCGGTGCGGCGTGCGGGCCGGGCTGCGGTTGGGTGGCCGGTGCCGGTGGCGGGAGGCGCTCCGCGGGCTCGCCGACCCGGGAGACGGCGACCGCACAGGCCTTGAAGGCCGGCATCCGGCTGGTCGGGTCCAGCGCCGGATCGGTGAGCGCGTTGGCGCTGGAGCCGCCGCCCCAGTGGAAGGGGGCGAAGACGACGTCCGGACGGATCGCGTCGGTGATCAGCGCGTGGAAGCGCGCCCGGCCGCGCCGGGTGGCGAGCTCGACGACGTCGTCCTGGGCGATGCCGAGGCTGCGGGCCAGGTCGGGGTGCAGCTCCGCCCGCGGCGTGGGCGCGACCATCTGCAGGCTGCGGGAGCGGCGGGTCTGGGTGCCGGACTGGTACTGGGCGAGCACCCGGCCGGTGGTGAGCACGTAGGGGTACTCGGCGTCGGGGCGCTCGTGGGCGTCGACCTGCTCCACCCGCCAGAACCGGGCCCGGCCGTCGGGGGTGGCGAACCGGTCGGTGAACAGCCGCGGCGTGCCGGGGTGGTCGGCGTGCGGGACCGGCCAGAAGAGGCCCTGCTCGTCGTCGATCCGCCGGTAGGTGATGCCGGAGTAGTCGGCCGGCCCACCGGCGCTGGCCCGGCCGAGCTCGGCGAAGACGGTCTCGGCGTCCCCGCTGAACCCGGCGACGCCCAGCCGGCCGGCCAGCTCGGCCAGCAGCTGCAGGTCGTCCCGGACGCCGGTGGGCGGGTCCATCGCCTTGCGGCGGCGGATCACCCGGCCCTCCAGGTTCGTCATCGTCCCCTCCTCCTCCGCCCACATGGCGCTGGGCAGCACCACGTCGGCGAGCTCGGCGGTCTCGGAGAGGAAGAAGTCGCTGACGACGAGGAAGTCCAGGTCGCGCAGCCGGCTGATCACCCGGCGGGCGTCCGGGGCGGAGACGGCGACGTTGGAGGCCATCACCAGCAGCGTGCGGACCCCACCCTCGGTGCCGAGGGCGTCGAGCAGCTCGAAGGCGCTGCGGCCGGGGCCGGGGAGGTCGTCGGGGTCGACGCCCCAGACGGCGGCGACGTGCGCCCGAGCCGCCGGGTCGGAGATCTTCCGGTAGCCGGGGAGCTGGTCGGCCTTCTGCCCGTGCTCGCGGCCGCCCTGCCCGTTGCCCTGCCCGGTGACGGTGCCCCAGCCACTGCCCTCTCGACCGGGCAGGCCGAGGGCCAGGGCGAGGTTGATCCAGGCCTGGGTGGTGTCGACGCCGCTCCGGTGCTGCTCGGCGCCCCGGGCGGTCAGGATGATCGACCGCCGTCCCCGGGCCAGGGCGAAGACCGTGCGGCGCTGCTGCTCGACCGGCACCCCGGTGAGCCGCTCCACCCGGTCGGGCCAGTAGCCCGCGACCCCGGCCCGGACGGCGTCGAAGCCGGTGGTGCGCGCGGCGACGTACGCCTCGTCGACCAGCCCCTCGGCGATCGCGATGTGCAGCAGCCCGTTGGCCAGGGCGAGGTCGGTGGCCGGCAGCGGCTGCAGGTGCAGCGAGGCGTGGCGGGCGGTGGCGGTGCGGCGCGGGTCGATGACGATGTGCTCGGCGCCGCGCGCCCGGCCGGCGTCGAACCACTGCATCGCCGGGGGCATGGTGTCGGCCGGGTTGCTGCCGACCAGCACGACGACGTCGGCCTCGGCGATGTCGGCCAGCGGGAAGGGCAGCCCGCGGTCCAGCCCGAACGCCCGGATCGCCGCACCGGCCGCCGAGGACATGCAGAACCGGCCGTTGTAGTCGATGGCGCTGGTGCGCAGCGCCACCCGGGCGAACTTGCCGAACTGGTAGGCCTGCTCGTTGGTCAGCCCGCCGCCGCCGAAGCAGCCGACGGCGTCCAGGCCGTGGTCCCGCTGGGTGGCCCGGATCGCTGCGACGACCCGGTCGAGGGCGTCTTCCCAGCTGCTCTCGACCAGCGGGCTGGTCCGGTCGGTGGGGTCGGCGCGCACCAGCGGCCGGGTGAGCCGCTCGGGGTGGTCGAGCAGCTCGGGCGCCGACCAGCCCTTGGAGCACAGGCCGCCGCGGTTGGTCGGGAAGTCGGCCGGCACCAGCGTGGCCGGGCGGTCGCCGGCGGTCATCGTGACCCCGCACTGCAGCGAGCAGTACGGGCAGTGGGTGGCGGTGGTGCGCGTGCCGACGCCGGGGGTGGGCAACGAGACGGCGGCGGACACATCCCGAGCCTGCGGGGGCCCCGTTTCCCGGTGGGGGCGCCCAGGTCAAGCTCGCGTTCCGTCGCCCTCACACCGCAGCGCCCAGGACGGTGCACCGTTCCGCCTCGCCTCCGTGACGGGGGAGGTCCTACCGTCGAGCGACGCGGTCCCGATCAACAGGCGGGTGGGAGAACGATGCGACGGTGCCTGGTCCTGGCCAACCAGACCCTCGGTGGGCCCCGCCTGCTCGAGGCGATCCAGCAGCGGATGGCCGTGCGGGAGCACGTCTTCTACGTCGTCGTCCCCGCCACGCCGGTCGCCCACCAGCAACGCGCGAGCACCGAGGACGACGCGCCGGCCGACCCCGCGCGCGCCCTGGCCACCCAGCGCCTGACCGACGCACTGGTGCAGATCCGCGGACTCGGGGCAGCCGCGGACGGCGAGGTGGGCGACGCCGATCCGCTGCAGGCCGTGCGCCTGGCGCTGCGCCGGTTCAGCGCCGACGAGATCGTGGTGTCGACGTTGCGCCGCGGGGTCTCCCGCTGGCTGCGAGCCGACCTGCCGAGCCGGCTGTCGCGCTCCTTCGACCTGCCGGTCGAGCACGTGCTGGGCGATCCGGGGCCGGACTGACGGCGCGCCGGGAGCCGAGCGCCGGGCGTCTGGTGCACGGCGTGCCCGCGGGGCAAGCTGGCCGCCGTGGACGAGCAGACGGAGCAGCGACTGGTGCAGGTGGCGACGGATGAGATGCGGGTGCCGTTCTGGGTGGTGCTCGCCGGCGTCGGCGTGGGGTCGTTCTGGACGCTGATGGGCGTGCTCGTCGGCACCCGGGTCGCCCGACGGCGCTGAGCTCTCCCCGTCCGTCCCGGCGATCCGTGCCAGTCTGAGCCGGTGTTCGAGGACGGCGGCGAGGCCCTGGCCCTGCTGATCCCGGCGATCGGTGCCGGGGTGGGCGGGCTGTTCGGCCGGCGGCTGCACCACCAGCGGCTGCGGCGCCGGATGCGCGAGGGCCGGACCGAGCTGTCCGCGCGCGCCCCGGACGGCTGGGGCCCGTCGCTGTCCCGGAACTGGCGGATCTACGTCGCGACGCCGCGGCAGGGGGAACTGGTGCTGCACCGCCGGTTCCAGCGCGGCCGGGCCGGGCACGCGGTCTCCGTGCTCGACGTGGACCCACGGACCCGTCGGCCGAGAGTCCGTGAGGCGTGGCGCATGCAGGCGGCGAGGTCCCGGGTGCTGACCGTCCGGACCACCGAGGGCCGCATCGAGCTCGCCGTCCCCGAGTACCAGGTGGCCTGGCTGCGGGACCGGCTGGCCGGCCCCGCCGGTCACGCCGCCGTCCCGGGCGCTCAGTAGCGGGAGATCTCCACCAGGTTGGCGTCCGGGTCCCGCACGTACACGCTGCGCATCTCCCCGAGCGCCCCCTGCTTGGTCACCGGGCCGACCTCGACGGGCACGCCGTGCACGGCGAGCTCCTCGCCCACCTGGTCCAGCGGGTCCTCGGTGACCAGGCAGAAGTCGGCCGTGCCGGTGCCGGCCTGTGCGGCCCGGGGTTCGAACTCGGCGCCGCGCACGTGCAGGTTGATCTTCTGCCGGCCGAACCGCAGCGCCGTCCGCCCCTCGCCGAAGGTCTCCGCGGTCATGCCGAGCACCTGCGTGTAGAAGGCGACGGTCCGGTCGAGGTCGGCGACGGTCAGCACCAGGTGGTCGATCCGGTCGATGCGCATGCGCCGGTCCTACACCCTGGGCAGCGGGCGGTGGCGCTCAGTCCCACCGGCCGCGCAGTCGCTTGGTCTCCCCGCGCTGCTTCTTCGCGGTGATCCGCCGTTCCTTGGAGCCGCGGGTCGGCTTGGTCTTGCGCCGGGCGGCCGGCGGGGGCGCGATCGCCCCGCGGAGCAGCGCGGCCAGCCTCGCCCGGGCGGCCTCCCGGTTGCGCAACTGCTGCCGGTGCTCGCTGGCGGCGATGGTCAGCACGCCGTCGACCAGCCGGTCGCCGAGCCGCTCCTCCAGCCGCCGGCGCTGGGTCTCGGTGAGCCCGGGCAGCTGCAGCGGCGACACCGCCAGCTCCACCCGGGAGTCGGCGGTGTTCACCCCCTGCCCACCCGGCCCCGAGGACCGGGAGAACCGCCACGACAGCGCCCCGGCCGGGACGACCAGACGGTCGCTCACCGGCAGGTCGCCGAACGCGTCGTCTCCAGCCACGTCGCCCAGTCTCCCGGACGGCGGACGCCGCCACGACCGAGTTCCCCCTCCGGTGCCAGACTCGGGCGGTGCCGACCCGCCGCCTCGTGCTCGTCCGCCACGCCGAGGCGGGCTCCGCCACCATCGACGCCGACCGCGCCCTGACCCCCGTCGGCGCCCAGCGGGCCACCGCGATCGGCGCGTGGCTGGCCGACAACGGCCTCGCGCCGGCGCGGGCGCTGGTCTCCCCCGCCCGCCGGACGGTGCAGACCTGGCAGCGGGCCGGCGGGGTCTCGCCCGTCCTGGACCCGCGGCTCTACGAGAACACCGTCGAGGCGCTGCTGGCGGCGGTGCGGGCGACCCCCGACGAGGTGGACGAGCTGGCGGTCGTGGGCCACAACCCGTCGATCAGCGTGCTCGCCGCGTTGCTCGACGACGGGCAGGGGGACGACGCGGCCCGGCGCGGCTCCGCGAGCGGGTTCCCGGCCGGTGGGGTGGCCGTCCTCGACCTGAGCACGCCGTTCTCCGCCGTCGGCCCCGGCGCGGCGCGGCTGTCCGCGTTCGCCGTCCCGGGCAGCGACTGAGGGTCACTGCGAGCCCACGTCCGGGTGAACGACC
This sequence comes from Modestobacter sp. VKM Ac-2983, assembly GCF_026967885.1. Taxonomy (NCBI): domain Bacteria; kingdom Bacillati; phylum Actinomycetota; class Actinomycetes; order Geodermatophilales; family Geodermatophilaceae; genus Modestobacter; species Modestobacter sp. VKM Ac-2983. The sequence continues at coordinate 282,053 of NZ_JAPVBK010000005.1, read as the reverse complement.
CGGTTCGGAGGGTGTCGCCGCCTGCACCGGCGGCCACCACTGTCGCCCGGTCGGCTGAAGCCCCCCGACTCACCTGGCCGGGTCGGTCACCGGGTGTGACGCTGGGCGGGTGACTCAGGACGCCTCGCCCCGGCTGCACCTGGTGACCGGCAACGCGGTGGAGCCCCTCGTCGAGGACGGCCCGCCGGCCGGCCACCGGCCCGCGGAGCCCGAGAACGCGGTGTTCGCCGACCTGCTCCGCCGGGCCGAGGCCCTCGACGCCCGGGCCGCCGCGGAGACCAGCTCGCGCCCGCTGCACCCGGCCGGACTGGTCGCGGTGGGGGCGGCGCTGACCGTCGTCCTCGCCCTGCTGGGCCGGCAGCAGTGGGAGCTGCCCACCCGGGCCGGCGGGTCGGTCACCGACGTCCCGCAGTCGTTGGGCACCTTCCTGGTGCTCGCCACCGCGCTGTGCGTGTGGGCCGCCGGCCGGCTGACGCGGCCGGCGGCGATCCTGCGCTCGGCCACCGCCGTCCAGACCTGGTGGGCGCTGCTGGGCGGCGCGGCCGTGGTCTCGCTGGCCGCCACCCTGTCGCTCGCCTCCTTCGCCGGCGTCGAGGGCCCGGGCGACGTCGTCGCGCGCTGTGCCGTGATCGCGGTGCCCGCCGTCCTCGCGGGGGTCGTCGCCCGGCACGACGGGCGGGCTGCCCGGGTCCGGCTCGCCCTGGGCACCGGGCTGGTCACCGTGCCGCTGTGCGGCCTGGGCTGGGCCCTGCTGTCCTCCTCCGCCCGGTCGACGGCCGGCCTGGCCGACGTCCTGGCGGTGACCGGCATCGCCGCCGCCGCCCCGCTGGCCCTCACCGTCGCCTTCGTGGCAGCCGACCGGCGGCGCCGCACTCCGAACTGACCCGGAGGAGCATGGCGGGGTGACCACCCTCGCCGAGGCTCTCCGCACCGGGGTCGTCGTGGCCGACGGGGGCCTCTCCACCGAGCTCGAGTTCCGCGGGCACGACGTCACCTCCTCGCTCTGGTCGGCCCGGCTGCTGCGCGACGACCCGGAGGCCGTCGTCGCCGCGCACGCCGCCTTCGCGCGCGCCGGCGCCCAGGTCGCCACGACCGCCAGCTACCAGGCGTCGTTCCCCGGCTTCGCCGCCGCCGGCATCGACGCGGCACAGGCCCGCACGCTGATGGCCCGCTCGGTGCAGCTGGCCCGCGACGGCCTGGCGCAGGCCGGCCAGGACGGCTGGGTGGCCGCCTCGGTCGGCCCGTACGGCGCATTCCTGGCCGACGGCTCGGAGTACACCGGTGACTACGTCGAACGCGTCTCCGTCGCCGAGCTGCGGGCGTTCCACCGGCCGCGGCTGGCCGTGCTGGCCGAGGCCGGGGCCGACGTCCTGGCCTGCGAGACGCTGCCTGCCGCCGCCGAGGTGGAGGCGCTGCTGGCCGAGCTGGCCGAGCTCGGCATGCCCGCCTGGCTGTCCCTGACCTCGACGACCGGCCCGGACGGCATCGCGCGCACCCGCCGCGGCGAGGCGCTGGCCGAGGTCTGCGCGATGGCCCGGGACGTCGAGGAGGTCATCGCCGTCGGGATCAACTGCACCGACCCGGCCGGTGTCGCCGCCGCGGTGGAGGTGGCCGCGGCCGCCAGTGGGAAGCCGGTGGTGGCCTGCCCGAACAGTGGCGAGGTGTGGGACGCCGCCGCCCGCCGGTGGACCGGCCGGCCGGGGGTCGGCGACGTGTCGGGGTGGCTGGCCGCCGGCGCCCGGCTGGTCGGTGGCTGCTGCCGGGTGCGACCGGACGACGTCCGCGCGATCGCCGACGCCGTCCGGTAGCCCGCTCGTGGTCCCGGTCTGAGGCGCTACAGGATCGGGCGGCCGCCGGTGACGGCGATCCGAGCGCCGGAGACGTAGCTCGACTCGTCGCTGGCCAGCAGCACGTACACCGGCGCCAGCTCGGCCGGCTGGGCAGCACGGCCCAGCGGGGTGTTGCCGCCGAAGCTGGCCACCTTCTCCGCGGGCATGGTGGAGGGGATCAGCGGCGTCCACACCGGCCCGGGCGCGACGCTGTTGGCGCGGATGCCCTTCTCCCCCAGCAGCTGGGCCATGCTGGCGGTGAAGTTGGCGATCCCGGACTTGGTCATCGCGTACGGCGCCAGGGTGGGGCTCGGGTTGTCCGAGTTCACCGACGACGAGTTGATGATCGAGGCGCCCGGCTGCATGTGCGGCACGGCATCGCGGATCAGGGTGAACATCGCGGTCAGGTTCAGCGCGAGGGTGTGGTCCCACTCCTCGTCGGTGATCTCGTCCAGCGACTCGTGGTTCATCTGGAAGGCCGCGTTGTTGACGAGCACGTCGATCCCGCCGAGCTCCTCGATGGCCGTGGGGATGATCGTCTTGGCGTGCGCCCGGTCGGCGAGGTCCCCGGGCACGAGCACGCACGTCCGGCCGGCGTCCTCGACGTACTTGGCCGTCTCCTGCGCGTCCTCGTGTTCTTCGAGGTAGGCGATCAGGACGTCGGCGCCCTCGCGTGCGAAGGCGATCGCGACCGCGCGGCCGATGCCGCTGTCGCCGCCGGTGATCACGGCACGCTTCCCGGTCAGCTTCCCGGAGCCGCGGTAGCTCTCCTCGCCGTGGTCGGGCTTGGGGTCCATCTGACCGAGCGTGCCGGGCGGGGTCTGCTGCTGCTCGGGCTGGGACTCGGGCCGGGGTGAGGTCACGGTGGTTCCTCCTGCGAGGTCAGGGCGGCGGCACCCCCGCGCTCTGCTCACGCGACCGACGCACCTCCGCGCCGGCCCGGTGCCGCGTCGCGCTCGCGCCTACCCCTGCGGCGGACCCGCGAACCGAACCCCGCGATCGTCAGGCGGCGCGGCTGGTCACCCCGGTCCCGTTGCCGGGGAAGGCCACGACGGCGCTGCCCGGACGGTCCCACCGCATCTCCAGGTGACGACGGCCGGCGCCGTCCACGACGGGCACCCAACGACACTCCGGGCAACGACTCTCACGCATGTCCGCTCCACCTTCCGTTCACCTGTTGTTCACCCGGTGACCAGGATCGGCCGAGTCCACTCCCGCACTGAGCAGTCGTGACCGAACTGTGACCTGGACCGCACAGGAACGGGGGTCGGCGGCGTCCGTGCGGGAACGTCCGGGGCGTCGGGCACGCTGTTCCTCACGATGACGCTCTCTCCTGCCGGTACCGACTCGACCCCGGCCGACTCCCCCGCCGCCGCGCTGCCCTCCCCGGACGCACCGCCGCTGATCGCCGACCCGAGCGACCTCTCGTCGCTGTTCGCCCTGGGCGACGACCCGGACGCGGTGTTCACCCGGTTCGCCGAGTGGGCGCAGGCGTCGGGCACGACGCTGTACCCCGCACAGGAGGAGGCGCTGATCGAGCTGGTCAGCGGCGCCAACGTCGTCCTCGCCACCCCGACCGGGTCGGGCAAGTCGCTGGTGGCCACCGGCGCCCAGTACGCAGCGCTGGCCACCGACCGGGTGAGCTTCTACACCGCGCCGATCAAGGCGCTGGTGAGCGAGAAGTTCTTCGCCCTGTGCGGGGTCTTCGGCGCGGAGAACGTCGGCATGCTCACCGGCGACGCGAGCGTCAACGCCGACGCCCCGATCATCGCCTGCACCGCCGAGGTGCTGGCCAACATCGCGCTGCGCGAGGGGCCGGACGCCGACATCGGCCTGGTCGTCATGGACGAGTTCCACTTCTACGGCGACCCCGACCGCGGCTGGGCCTGGCAGGTGCCGCTGATCGAGCTGCCGAAGGCACAGTTCCTGCTGATGAGCGCCACCCTCGGCGACGTCACCGCCCTCCAGGAGGACCTCACCCGGCGCACCGGCCGGCCCACCGCGCTGGTCGCCCACGCCGAGCGGCCGGTGCCGCTGCACCACTACTACGCGACGACGCCGATGCACGAGACGATCCAGGAGCTGCTGGACACCCGGCAGGCGCCCGTCTACGTCGTCCACTTCACCCAGGCCTCGGCGCTGGAACGCGCCCAGGCGCTGATGAGCGTGAACGTCTCCACCAAGGAGGAGAAGCAGGCGATCGCCGACCTGATCGGCGGCTTCCGGTTCTCCTCCGCCTTCGGGACGACGCTGTCCCGGCTGGTGCGGCACGGCATCGGCGTCCACCACGCCGGGATGCTGCCCAAGTACCGGCGGCTGGTCGAGCAGCTGGCCCAGGCCGGGCTGCTGAAGGTCATCTGCGGCACCGACACCCTCGGCGTGGGCATCAACGTGCCGATCCGCACGGTGGTGTTCTCCGCGCTGAGCAAGTACGACGGCACCCGCACGCGGCTGCTCTACGCCCGGGAGTTCCACCAGATCGCCGGGCGGGCAGGGCGGGCCGGCTACGACACCGCCGGCACCGTCGTCGTGCAGGCGCCCGAGCACGAGGTGGAGAACCTCAAGCAGTTCGCCAAGGTCGCCGACGACCCGAAGAAGCGCCGCAAGCTGGTGCGCCGCAAGGTCCCCGAGGGCATGGTCCCGTGGAGCGAGTCGACCCAGCAGCGGCTGATCAACGCCGACCCCGAGCCGCTGAGCAGCCACTTCCGGGTCTCGACCGGGATGGTGCTCAACGTGCTGGCCCGGCCGGGCGACCCGGTGGCGGCGATGCGGCACCTGCTCACCGACAACCACGAGCCCCGGTCACGGCAGCTCAAGCACGTCCGCGAGGTGATCGGCATCGCCCGGTCGCTGATCACCGCCGGGGTGATCGAGCGGCTCGAGGTCCCCGAGCCCGACGGCCGCAGATACCGGCTGACCCTGGACCTGCCGCCGGACTTCCAGCTCAACCAGCCGCTGTCGACGTTCGCGCTGGCCGCCATCGGGCTGCTCACCCCCGGCCCGGACGCCGAGGGCAACGACACCTACGCCCTGGACGTCGTCTCGGTGATCGAGGCGACGCTGGACGACCCCCGGCAGATCATCTCCGCGCAGCTGAACAAGGCCAAGGGCGAGGCCGTGGCCCAGATGAAGGCCGAGGGGATCGAGTACGAGGAGCGGATGGAGCTGCTCGAGGAGATCACCTACCCCAAGCCGCTGGAGGAGCTGCTCGACCACGCGTTCGAGGTCTACTCCGCCGGCAACCCGTGGGCGCGCGACGCGCAGCTCTCCCCCAAGTCCGTGGTGCGGGACATGTGGGAGCAGGCGATGACGTTCCGCGAGCTGGTGAACCACTACGGGCTCACCCGCTCCGAAGGCGCAGTGTTGCGCTACCTGTCCGACGCGTTCAAGGCGCTGCGGTCCGGAGTGCCCGCCGACGCCCGCACCGAGGAGGTCACCGACATCGTCGAGTGGCTGGGCGAGCTGGTGCGCCAGGTCGACTCCTCGCTGCTGGACGAGTGGGAGCAGCTGACCAGCGCCGACCAGCCGCTGGACGCCCCGGTCGCCGTCCCGGCCCGCCCGCGCCCGCTGACCGGCAACGAGCGGGCCTTCACCGCGATGATCCGCAACGCCCTGTTCCGCCGGGTCGAGCTCATCGCCCGGCGGCGCTGGTACGACCTGGGCGAGCTGGACGCCGGCTCCGGCTGGGACGCCGACCGGTGGGGCGAGGTGGTGCAGGCGTACTTCGCCGAGCACGCCGACCTCAACACCGGCGGTGACGCCCGCGGCCCGGCGCTGCTGATCGTGGACAAGTCCGACCCGCGACTGTGGCAGGTACGGCAGATCCTCGACGACCCGGCCGGGGACCACGACTGGGGCTTCGACGCCGAGATCGACCTGGACGCCTCCGACGAGGAGGGCGTCCTGGTCATGCGCCTGCTCGACGCCGGCCGCAAGGACTGAGGAAGGACCCCGTCCTCAGTCCTTGCGAGCTCGGGACGAGCCTCTGGACGGGGCCGGGCGGCGGAAGGTCGGGCCGGGGGGCGGTGGGACGACGGCGGCCGGGTCGCGGCGCCGGCGGAGCTCCAGCGCCAGGCTCTCCTCCCCGCGGGCCATCGCCCACCGGTGGTTGGCCTCGAACGCCGGGCGCAGCAGCCAGCTGAGCCGGGCCAGCAGCGGCTTGGCCGCACGCACCTGCCAGTCGTAGGTGATCACCACCTCGGGACCCTCCTGCGCGAAGGTCCACCGGCCGCTGCCCGCCAGGTCCCCCACCGCGGTGAGGGCGAACCCGTCGTCGGTCATCGTCTCGGTGATCCGCAGCGTCCAGCGCAGCGTGTACGGCGCCCAGCCCGTGGTGAACACCTCCACCGTGCGCCCCACGCCGTCCGGCCCGCCGTCGGCGACCGGGACCACGTCGAGGTAGACGGCCGGCCACCACCGGGGCAGTGCGGCGCTGTCGCTGAGCACTGCGCGCACCTCGGCGATCGTGCCGGGCACCCGCCAGACGGTGACGAAGCCGTACGAGGGCGGGTGGCGGGGCACAGCTGGCACTCTGCTCACCCGCGCGGGAGCTGTCCATGCCCGGGGCAGGCAGGGGGGCTCGGCGCGACCGACCCGGACGGGTGATCCAGGTCCTGCCCCCGGACGCCGAAGAAATGGGTGGACGCTCCGGCGAGCAGGGCCGGGCTCGAGGACGAGGACGGCCATGCCCCCACCCCCGGCGACGCGCTGGTCGGTCTTCCGTCGTCCCGCCGATCTCGTCGAACGCACCCGCTGGCTCTTCGGCGCCGCCGCCCTGGTCTCCCTCGTGCTCACCTCGCTGGCAGCCGTCCCCGGGGCGGAGACCTGGCAGCTGGCGGCGATCACCGGGGCCGTGGCGGCCCTGGTCACGTCGTGGCTGCACCGCTACGCCACGGCCCGTGCGCCGATCGCCCTGGACCTCCTCGAAGCCGTCGCCGTCTGCGCGCTCGCGCTCGCCTCGCCGGTGCCGGCGGCGGCCCTCAGCGTCACCTTCTCCGGAGTGTGGTTCCGCGCCGTCTACGGACGCACCTGGGAGACCTGGGCCTACACAGCCGCCCAATGCGCCGGCCTGGTCTCCGCCCTCGCGCTGTGGCAGGTCGTCCCCGGGCACGCCGGCGCCGCCCCGGCGGCACCGCTGCTCGGCGCGCTGCCGATCGCCCCGCTGCTGGCCGTGGTCGCCCGACACCTCGCCCTGGTGCTGCAGGAGCACCAGCTGGCACAGGCCTGGGACGCCACGCTCGCCCGGCTGGTGGGCCAGCTGCTCGGGGTCACCGACGTCGAGCAGATCCGCCAGCGCGGCTGGGAGGCCGTCGAGCACATCTGCCGGCTCACCCCCGGGCTGTCCGTGGTCCTCGTCGAGGACGACGGTGCGCTCCTGGTCGTGCAGCGGTCTGCCGGCTCGGTCCGGCAGCTGCCCCCCACCCTCAACCGCACCCCGGCCGCCGCCGGCCTGGCCGCGGCTGCCGTCGCGCACCAGCCCTGGCGCATCACACCGCCGCGGCAGCTCGTGGCCTGCACCGGAGGGGCGGGCAGCTGGGCGGCGATCCCGATGCCGGACGAGCCGGGCCGGCACCTGCTCCTGGGCGGCCGGTACCTGCGCCCGGAGGGCATGGTCGCCATCCAGTCGCTGGTGAACCAGGTGTCCCTGGCTGTGCGGGCGACCAGCGCGCACCGCGAGCTGGAGGTGCAGGCGCGCACCGATGCCCTCACGGGCCTGGCGAACCGCAGCAGCTTCTCCGCTGCCCTGGCGGCAGCGACCGCCGGCCCCGCCGGCGACCCGTGGGTGCTGTTCGTCGACCTGGACGACTTCAAGCCGGTCAACGACCAGCTGGGGCACGCGGCAGGCGACGAACTCCTGCGCGCCGTGGGCGCACGGCTGGCCGGGGTGGTCCGCGCGCCTGGGCTGTGCGCCCGGCTGGGCGGCGACGAGTTCGCCGTCCTGGTGCACGCCGCAGGCGCCGGCGAGGCCGAGACCCTGGGCCGGCGGCTGGTCGAGGTGGCCTCGGCGCCGGTGCAGCTGGTCGCCGGGACGGCGCGGGTCGGGGCGAGCGTCGGGGCCGCGTGCGTGCTGCCCGGCGTCTCCTGGACCAGCACCCTGCAGCAGGCCGACCTGGCGATGTACGCGGCCAAGGCGGCGGGCAAGAACCGGGTGCAGGTCGCCGGCTCCGCACCGCCGGTCACCACCGGGGCGCTCACCCGCGCCTGACCGCCGTGCGCGGGCTCACACGAGCCCGCTGTGACACCCTCGCGCCGATGCGGGCATGACGGTGTGGGAGATGATCGCGGTGGCCGCCGCCGGACTGGCCGCGGGCAGCATCAACGCCGTCGTCGGCTCCGGCACGCTGGTCACCTTCCCCGTGCTGCTGGCCATCGGGCTGCCGCCGGTGACCGCGACCATCACCAACTCCCTGGGCCTGGTGCCCGGCAACCTGACCGGTGCGATCGGCTACCGCCGGGAGCTGCACGGACAGCGCCGGCTGCTGCTCCAGCTGCTGCCGGCCTCGGTGCTGGGTGCGCTCACCGGCGCGTTCCTGCTGCTGCACCTGCCCGCCTCGGCCTTCGAGGCGATCGTGCCGGTGCTGATCGGGCTGGCCGTCGTGCTGGTCGCCGTCCAGCCCCTGCTGCAGCGCCGGCTGGCCGCCCGGCGGGCCCGGGCGGGCACCGTCGAGGAGGAGCAGGGTATCGGCCGCGGCCGGCTGGCGGCGCTCTTCGCCGGCGCATACACCACCGGCACCTACGGCGGCTACTTCGCCGCGAGCCAGGGGGTGCTGCAGATCGGCATCTTCGGGCTGCTGCTCCGCGAGCCGCTGCACCGGCTCAACGCGATCAAGAACGTGCTGACCCTCGCCGTCAACGCCGTGGCGGCGCTGGCCTACGTGGTCGTGGCGACGGAGCGGATCGACTGGGGCGTGGCCGCGCTGGTGGCCGGCGGCGCGCTGGTCGGCGGGTACGTCGGATCGACGCTGGGCCGGCGACTGCCCACGGCGCTGCTGCGCGGCGCGATCGTGGTGCTCGGGGTGACCGCCATCTGGGTGCTGCTGCGCCGATGAGCGTGCTGGAGTTCGGGCTCCTCGTGCTGGCCGGCCTGGGGGCCGGGCTGATCGGCAGCATCGCCGGCCTGGCCTCCCTGATCAGCTACCCCGCGCTGCTGGCCACCGGCCTGTCGCCGGTGGCGGCCAACGTGACCAACACCGTGGCCCTGGTGCTCAGCGGGGTCGGCGCAGTGAGCGCGTCGCGACCGGAGCTGACCGGTCAGCGTGCCCGGCTCCTCCGGCTGGGGCCTGTCGGACTGCTCGGCGGCGTCGTCGGGGCGGTGCTGCTGCTGTCCACCCCGAGCGGGGCGTTCGAGAAGCTGGTGCCCTTCCTCATCGCCGGAGCGGCCGTCGCCATCCTGGTCCAGCCGCCGCCCCGGGAGCTGGCCGCCGAGGGGGCGGCGGGGCGCCCGGCTCGCGACCACTGGGGCCTGGTCGTGGGCACCTTCGCCGCCTCCGTCTACGCCGGGTACTTCGGGGCTGCCGCCGGAGTGCTGCTGCTGGCGGTGTACCTGCTGGTCACCGGGGAGGGCGTGCCGCGCAGCAACGCGCTGAAGAACGTCGTCCTGGGCCTCGCCAACGGGGTGGCCGCGCTGGGCTATGCCTTCTTCGCCGACGTCGCGTGGGTGGCCGCGCTCCCCCTGGCCATCGGCTTCCTGCTCGGCGGCCGACTCGGCCCGCGGGTGGTGCGCCGGGTGCCGCAGACACTGCTGCGCCGGCTCATCGCCGTGGCCGGGCTGGCCCTCGCCGTCCACCTCGGGTTCGACGCCTTCAGCTGAGTTTCCGGTGGTGCACCGCCGTTCCGGCGGCCAGGCTGGCCAGGCGCGGTCCCCCGCCCTCGGACAGGAGCAGACATGAACGGCCCCACCCCGGCGTCACAGCGGTTCAGCGCCGCACTGGCTCAGCTGCCCCCGCCCGAGCTGCGCGGGCCGGAGCTGCTCGGCGTCCGGCTCGCCCAGGCCTGCGTGGCCGCCCTGCCCGTCGACGGAGCGGGCCTGAGCATCCACGACGTGCACGGCCGGCGGACGCCGATCGGCGCCAGCGACCCCGCGGCCTCCCGGGCCGAGCGCCTGCAGTTCACCCATGGCGCGGGCCCCTGCCTGCGGGCGCACGACGACGGCCACGCCATCGCCTTCGACGCGGCGGACATCGCCCGGAACTGGCCGGACCTGCACGGCTCGCTGGTCGGCGAGACGCCCTTCCGCGGCGTCCTGTCGGTGCCGCTGCCCCCGCCGCTGGGGCCCCTGGTCGTCCTCGACCTCTGGGTGCGCGACCTCGCCTCGCTGTCGGCCACCGACCGGGACGACGTCGCGCAGGTCACCGAGGCACTGACCCGCGCCATGGCGGCCACCGTGACCGGCGCACCGGCGACGGGTGCCCGGCGCAGCTGGTGGGACACACCGGACGCGTCGAGCCGGGCGAAGGTCTGGCAGGCGACCGGCATGGTGAACGTCGCCCTCAGCCTGGACACCGGCGACGCCCTGGCCGTCCTCCGGGCGCACGCCTTCGCCACCGGCCGGGTCGTGGACGACGTCGCCGACGACCTCGTGACCGGCAGGCTGTCGCTGGCCGAGCTGCGGACCGCAGGCACCGGCGCCGGCACCTGACCCAGAGCAGCGCGGCGCGGTCAGCGGGGGCAGAGCTGACCGGGCCGTGTGCGGCGAGAACTGGGGGTCAGACCCCGCCGTTGGTCACGTACGCGCTGAGCAGCAGCACGAAGGCGCTCGCGGTGATCAGCAGCCTGGCCGGGGTGAGGCCGTTGAGCAGGCCGGCGATCACCCCGGCGTCGGACGCCCGCACCTCGGCGGCCTGGGCGCCGCGGCGGAGCAGTCGGACCTCGTCGGCCAGCAGGGTGCCGCCGGCACCCAGCAGGGTCAGCCCGAGGACGACGAACACCAGGGACAGCCGCTGGTCGAAGGTGTCCACTGCCGGCGCCAGGGAGAGCACGACGATCAGGCCCAGCAGCAGGCCGATCCCCGCGCCGGCCACCGGCGCCCAGGGGCCCATCCGCACCTTCGGGCCCCCGCGCCGGGGCATCCGCGGCCGTGGCCGGAAGCCGACCGGGGCCGTCGGGTGCGCAGCGGGCGGCGGTTCGTCAGCCGCGTCGTCCCGTGGGCCGGGCTCGCCGTCCGTGGCCGTCGCCGGGGGCGCCGGGAGCGACGCCCCCGTGGGCACCCCGTCCGGACCCTCCCCCGCCGAAGTCGCCGTCAGGGCCGGGTCGGGCGCCGTGGGCGGGGCCGCCACCTCCGACTCGCCCTGCGTCCGCTGGTCGGGCACCACCGCCGCCGTCGACCCGGTCTCCGTCCGTCGTCCACCCCGGTCGACCGTCCCGGCCGCCAGCACGTCCTGCTCGTCGCTCATCTGTGTGATCACCTCGGGTGCGGACGCTAGGTGTGCCCTCCGACGAACCCGCGCAGGTGCCCGGGTGTGGCGGGTGGGACACGCGGGACCACGGCGGGGAGTGACCCACCGTGATCCCACGAGGCCACAGCGTCAGCGCACGGCCACAGCGTCAGCTACAGGATCCGGCGACTGTCCTCGGCGACCACCCGCAGCCAGCGGTACCCGTAGCCCTCCAGCGCCAGCTCGACCGAGCCGTCGTCGGCCAGCCGGGTGCCGCCCGCGGTGAGCAGGTCCTCCAGCCGGTGACCGGCCCCGCAGCCGGGCACCGTGAGCGGCACCGACAGCGGATCGGCGCCGAGGTTGTGCACCGCGACCAGTGCCCCGTCGTCCCAGGTGCACAGGTGCGCCAGGACGGCGGCGTGCGGCTGCTCCAGCAGCTGGAACCCGCCCCAGCCGAGCTCCGGGGACTCCCGGTAGCGGCGGATGAGCAGCTTCATGAAGGACAGCAGCGAGTCCGGATCGCGGCGCTGGTCGGCGACGTTGACGAACTCGGGGGCGAAGCCACCGTCGACGACCGGCCGGGTCAGCTCCTCCGCCGGCGCGTCGGAGAACCCGCCGTTGGCGCCGCTGGTCCACTGCATCGGGGTGCGCACCGACAGCCGGCTGCCGGCCGAGAGGTCCTCCCCCATCCCGATCTCCTCGCCGTAGAAGAGCACCGGGGTGCCGGGCAGGGAGAACAGCAGGCTGTAGACCATCCGCACCCGCCGGGGGTCGCCGGCCAGCATCGGCGGCAGCCGGCGGATCAGGCCCCGGTCGTAGACCTGCATCTCCTCCTCAGGACCGAAGGCGGCGAACACCTCGGCGCGCTCGTCGTCGCCGAGCTTGTCCAGGGTCAGCTCGTCGTGGTTGCGCACGAAGGTCCCCCACTGGCTGTCCGGGGAGATCTCCGGACGGGCGGCCAGCGAGGCGGCCAGCGGCCCGGCGTCACAACGGGCCAGCGACAGGTACATCTGCTGCATCGTGTTGAAGTCGAACTGCATGGTCAGCTCGTCGCCGTCCTGGCCGCCGAAGAACTCGGCCTGCTGCTCGAACGGCAGGTTCACCTCACCCAGCAGCACCCCGGACCCGGTCCGCCGACCGAGGAAGGCACGCAGCGCGCGCAGGTACTCGTGCGGGTCGGGGAAGTGCGCGGCGGAGTCCTCGTCCACCCCGGCCGTCTCCAGCAGGAACGGGACGGCGTCGACCCGGAAGCCGGCCAGCCCGACCTGCAGCCAGAAGCCCATGATCTTCGCGATCTCGTCCCGGACCCGGGGGTTGGTGACGTCGAGGTCGGGCTGCTCGGCGTAGAAGCGGTGCAGGTACCACGCCTCCGTCTCCGGGCTGTGTGTCCAGATGCCGTCCTCGGCGTCGGGGAAGACCACCTGGCCCGAGGTGTCCGGCGGCTCGTCCTCCCGCCACACGTAGAAGTCCCGGTACGGGGAGTCCTTGCTGGCCTTCGCCGACTGGAACCAGGGGTGCTGGTCGGAGGTGTGGTTGACCACCAGGTCCGCGATCACCCGCATGCCGCGGTCGTTCGCGGTCCGGATCATCTCGACCAGGTCGCCGAGGGTGCCCAGCCGGGGGTCGACGGCGTAGTAGTCGGTGATGTCGTAGCCGTCGTCCCGACCGGCGGTCGGGTAGAAGGGCATCAGCCACAGGCAGGTGATGCCGAGGTCGGCCAGGTGGTCCAGCCGCTGGGCCAGCCCCTCCAGGTCGCCGACCCCGTCGCTGTTCCAGTCCATGAACGTCTCGACGTCCAGGCAGTAGACGACGGCGTTCTTCCACCAGAGATCAGCGGTGTCGGTGATCCGCATCGGTCTGCTCCTCAGTCCAGGACGGCGGGCTCGGGGGCCTGCGCCGGACGGCGGGGCTCGACCGGGCCGGGTGGGTCGATCGCGACCGCGGGGGCCGGTGCGGTGACGTCCAGCTGGGGCAGCACGTGCTCCCCGAAGGCGTCCAGGAACGGCAACTGCTCCTGGGGCACCTGGTGCAGGTACACCTGGTCGAACCCGAGGTCGACGTACTCCTGGATCCAGGCCGCGTGCTGGGCCAGGTCGCTGGAGATGCGCACCGCCTCCCCCACGGCCTCCGGGCTGACGTGCCGGCTGGCCTGGTCGAAGGCCGTGGTGCTGTCCAGGTCCCAGCACAACGGCGGCGGGAAGACGTTGCTGCGCCACTGGTCGTGGGCCAGCGCGACCGCTCGGTCGGGATCGGGGTTCCAGGAGACGTGCACCTGGATGGTCAGCGTCCCCTGCCCGCCGGCGTCCCGGTAGGCGGCGATCACCTCGCGCAGGGTGTCGTGCGGCTGGTTGATGGTCACCAGGCCGTCGGCCCACTCGGCGTGCCGGGCCGCGGTCTTCGCCGTCACCGCGGGGGCGATGAGCGCCGGCTGCTGCTCGGGCAGTGTCCAGATCCGCGCCCGGTCGACGGTGACCAGCCCGTCGTGGCTGACCTCCTCGCCGGCCAGCAGCGCCCGGATGATGTCGACGCACTCGCGCAGCCGGGCGTCGCGCAGCTCCTTGCGCGGCCACACGTGCCCGGTGATGTGCTCGTTCATCGCCTCACCGGAGCCCAGCGCGACCCAGAACCGGCCGGGGAACATCGACCCGAGGGTGGCGATCGCCTGGGCGATGATCACCGGGTGGTACCGCTGCCCGGGGGCGTTGACCGCCCCGAACGGCAGCCCGGTGGTCGCCAGTGCCGCGCCCAGCCAGGACCAGGCGAACCCCGACTGACCCTGCCGCGGGTTCCACGGCTCGAGGTGGTCGGAGCACATCGCCGCGGTGAAGCCCACCTGCTCGGCGTGCTGCACCGCGCGGAGCAGGTCGCTGGGGTGCACCTGCTCGTGGGAGTTGTGGAAGCCGATCACCGTCATGCCGCATGCCTACCGGCAGTGGTGATCAACCGCAGGGTGAGTGCAACCGGCAACGACCAGCCGCCGCGGTGATCAGCTGCCCGCGGCCCGACGGTAGAGCCGGCGGCCGGGCGCGGAGCTGACCCCGTGCGCGAGGGTGCTGGCCACGACCACCAGGGTGCCGGCAGCCCACAGCCGGGGATCGGTGACGCCGTCCTCCTCGCTGAGGGTCAGGTAGAACAACGCGCTCACCCCGATCGGCCCGAACCAGCCCAGGAAGACCGCGTCCCGCAGCTTCAACCCCAGCGGCCGGGCCAGGGCCAGCAGCACGGGCGGCCGGCGCAGCAGCAGCACGGCCACCGGGAAGACGAGTGCCGCCCAGCCGAGGTCGGCCCACGCCGACCAGGGCAGCAGGATGCCCAGCAGCAGGAACAACGGGAGCACCAGGTACCGGTTGACGCCCTCGTCGATGGTGTTCTGCGGGCCCACCTCGTCCTGGGCGACCGTGAAGTTGTAGGAGAGTCCCGCGATGAAGACCGCGAGGATGCCGTCGGAGTTGGCGATCCGGGCGATGCCGAGCACGGCGACCGCCAGCACCAGCGTGAAGACCAGCGACGCGCCCTGGTCGACGTCGGAGCGGCTCTGCGCGAAGCTCATGGCGCGGCCGGCGATCAGGCCGACCACGATCCCGATGACGACGCCGACGACGACCTGGTAGACGCCGTCGAGGGCGGCGTGCCCGAGGGAGTCCCCCAGCACGAGGGCGATCCCGAGCAGCACCAGGGGCAGGGCGAGCCCGTCGTTGGTGCCCGACTCCTCCGACAGCAGCTGCCGGGTCCGGGCCGGCAGGTGCTCCTCGGCCGGCTTCCCGGTGACCACGCTGGAGGCCAGCACCGGGTCGGTCGGCGTGATGCAGGCCCCGATGAGGGCGGCCAGCGCCAGCGGGACGCCGAGCACCAGCCAGGCCAGCCCGGCCGAGAGCGCGGCCATCCCGAGCATGCCCACCGTCACGAGCACCGTCGTCGGGGTGACCACCGGGCGCAGCCGGCGCACCGGGAAGCGCAGCGCCACCCCGATCAGGGAGACGGCGAGCAGCACCCGGGACATCTCGTGCACCAGCGGCGCCTGGATCCCCTCACTGATCTCGACCAGCCCGAGCACCTGCGGGCCGACGACCACCCCGAGCAGGAGCGCGAGCAGGGGCTCGCTGAAGGGCAGGTCGCGCATCTTGCTGGACAACGCGGCCAGGGCGACGGCCAGGCTGCCGACCAGCGCGTACCCCAGGTGCAGGTCTTCCATGACGCCCTCCTCCGCCGGCTCGGGTGCGGCAGGACGACGCGCCGGTCACGTGCCCCGGCGACCCCTGCCCACCGGCCGCCCGGCGGGAAACGCCTACCGGACGCTGGTCGTGCGGCCGGCGGGTGGCGGGCTCAGAAGGTGATGCCCAGGGCGACCCCGCCGAGGAAGTAGACCGCGGCGGTGATCAGCACGATGCCGATCACGTTGAGGACGGCGCCGGCGCGGATCATCTGCCCGATCGTGACGTAGCCGGAGCCGAACACGATCGCATTCGGCGGGGTGGCCACCGGCAGCATGAACGCGCAGGTGGCGGCGAGCGCCGCGGGCACCAGGAGCACCAGTGGGAACAGGTCGAGCCCGAGGGCCACCCCGCCGAGGACCGGCAGGAAGGCCGCCGCCGTCGCCGTGTTGCTGGTGACCTCGGTGAGCAGCAGGACCACGCCAGCGGTGACGACCACCAGGACGATGGCCGGCAGCGTCCCGACCGCCCCCACCTGGTTGCCCACGTACTCGTCCAGCCCGCTCGCCTGCACCGCGGCGGCCAGGCTCAGGCCCCCGCCGAAGAGCAGCAGCACGCCCCAGGGCAGCTTCTGCGCCTGCTGCCAGTCCAGCGCGGAGACGCCCTCCCGGGCCTTGACCGGGATGAGGAACAGCGCGACGGCCGCGGCGATGGCGATGGTGGCGTCGTCGAGGTTGGCCACGAACGGCAGCACGTCGGTCAGCGCACCCCAGCCGGTCAGCGGCTGGCGGAACACCCACAGCAGCGCGGTGGTCACGAAGACCACCAGCACGGTCCACTCACCCCGGGACATCGAGCCCAGCTTCTCGATCTCGGACTGGATCACCCGCTTCCCGCCCGGTATCTCGCGCAGCCCGGAACGGAACACCACCTTGGTGAGCACCAGCCAGGCCAGCGTCAGGAAGACGACGGCCAACGGCAGGCCCATCAGCATCCACTCGCCGAAGCCCAGCTCGATGTCGTAGTTCTGCTCCACGAAGGCGGCGAGGATGAGGTTGGGCGGCGTGCCGATCAGCGTGGCGAGCGAGCCGATGCTGGCCGCGTAGGCGATGCCCAGCATCATCGCGACGGCGAAGTTGCGGGTGTCGGAGTCCTGGATCAGCTCGGTGACCGCCGGGCCGCCGTCGCCGGGGGTGTCGCTGCCGGTCCCGCCATCGGTGGCGGTGGCCGCCGCGACGGCCTCGGCGTCGGCGCTGCCGGCGGCCACCCGGTCCAGCACGAGCATCAGCACGCTCAGCCCGATGGGCAGCATCAGCACCGTGGTCGCGGTGTTGCTCACCCACATGCTCAGGAAGGCGGTGGCGAGCATGAACCCGGCGATCAGCCGGGGTGGCTTGGTGCCCACCGCCCGCACGGTGAGCAGCGCGATCCGCCGGTGCAGCTCCCACTTCTGCATGGCCAGGGCGATCATGAAGCCGCCCATGAACAGGAAGATGTTCGAGTTCGCGTAGGGCGCGGTCGCCTCCTCCACCGACAGCACGCCCAGCAGCGGGAAGGCGACGATCGGCACCAGCGCGGTCGCCGGCAGCGGGAGCGCCTCGGTCATCCACCAGACGGCGAGCAGCACACCGATGGCCGCCGTCGTCCGGCCGGCGGTGCTCAGGGCGTCGTCCTGACGGAGCAGGAAGTAGACGACCAGCGCGGCGACCGGCCCACCGATCCGGCCCGCCCACTGGCGGCCGGGCGGGACCGACGTGTCGGTGACGTTCGCCTGCTCCCCACCCCGGCCGGTCGCCGGCTTGCTGCGGTCGGTCACCTCGGCGCCGGGCGCCTGCTGCCGATCTCCCCGTCGTGCCACGGTGGGTCCTCTCCTCGTCGCGCGGCCGGTGCCCCCGGCCCGGGCTCAGGCCGGTTGCAGGTCGGCGACGACGGCGGCCGGAGCCGGCTCGTGGCCCAGCGGGCGGCGGGTGAACCGGCCGGTGCCGTGCGACACCGACCGCAGCGCGCGCGGGTAGGTGATCAGCTCCCGCTCCGGCACCTCGGCGTGCACCGTCGTCTCCTCCCGCGCGGGGTCGGCGACGCTCCCGGTGACCCGGGCCCGCCGCCCGGCGAGATCGCCGAGGACCGGGCCGACGTGCTCGGCGGGCACCGTCACCTCCACGGCGCACCACGGCTCCAGCACCTGGGTGCCGGCCGCGGCGGCGAGCTCCCGCAGGGCGAGCGCGCCGGCGGCGGAGAACGCGGCGTCGGAGGAGTCGACGGAGTGCGCCTTGCCGTCCACGAGGACCACCTCGACGTCGACCAGCGGCCGGTTCCCGCTCACCCCGCGGGCGGCCTGGGCGCGCACGCCCTTCTCCACGCCGGCGTGGAACTGGGTGGGCACCGCCCCGCCGACCACCCGCTGGCTGAAGGTCACCCCGGACCCGGGCGGCCCCGGCCGGCCCTCGAGGACCACCACGGCGTACTGGCCGTGCCCGCCGGACTGCTTGACGTGCCGCCCGGTCACGGTGGCCGGGCCGGCCAGCGTCTCCACCAGCGGCACCCGGACCGGCGGGGTCTGCACCGCGACGCCGTACCGGCCGCGCAGCCGGTCCAGCAGCACCTCGGCGTGCGCGTCGCCCACGCACCACAGCAGCAGCTGCCCGGTGTCCGGCCGCCGCTCCACCCGCACCGCCGGGTCCTCGGCGACCAGCCGGGCCAGTGCGGCGGCCAACCGGTCCTCGTCGGTGCGCGAGGCCGCCTCGACCGCCACCGGCAGCTGCGGGTCCGGCAGCGGCCAGGGCGGCACCACGAGCGGGTGCTCCGGGTCCGACAGCGTGTCGCCGGTCTCGGCGCTGCTCAGCCGGGCGACGGCGCAGAGGTCACCGGCCGGGCACTCGGCGACCGGCCGCAGCGTGCTGCCCAGCACGGCGGCGATGCCCCCGACCCGCTCGTCGGCGTCGTGGTCGGGGTGCTGCTCCCCCCAGCCGTGCCCAGATCCGGCGCCGCAGACGTGCACCGGGGCGTCGGGGCGCAGGGTGCCGGAGAAGACCCGCACGAGGGAGATCCGGCCGAGGTAGGGGTCGGTCGTCGTCCGCACCACCTCGGCGACGAGCGGCCCGGCCGGGTCGCAGCCCACGTGCCCGGCCGGTCGGCCGTCCGGCCGGACAACGGGTGGGCACGGGCGTTCCAGCGGCGAGGGGAAGGCGCTCACCAGCAGGTCCAGCAGCTCGCCCACCCCGAGCCCGGTGGGCGGCGCGGCGCAGAGCACCGGGTGGAAGTCCCCGCGGGCGACCGCCGTCTCCAGGTCGGCGACCAGGTCGGTGACCTGGATCGGTTCGCCGGCGAGGTAGCGGTCCATCAGCGTCTCGTCCTCGCTCTCGGCGATCACCCCCTCGATCAGCTCGGCGCGCAGCCGGTCGCGCTCCGGGTCACCGGCCAGCGGCTCCAGGAGCGAGGTCAGCGCGCCGTCGTCCCCGAGCACGTGCAGCGGGTGGACCCCGACGCCGAGCAGCTCCCGGCAGCTCCGCACGACGGCCGGGACGTCGGCCCGCGGCCGGTCGACCTGGGTGACCACCACCGCCCGCGGCAGCCCGGCGGCGACGCACTCGTCCCACACCTGCACGGTGCCGGCGTCCACCCCGGTCACCGCGGAGACGACGACCAGCGCGGCGTCGGCGGCCCGCAGCGCTGCCCGCAGCTCGCCGACGAAGTCCGGGGCGCCCGGGGTGTCCAGGAGGGTGACCCGGTGGCCGGCGTGCTCGACCGTCGCGGCGTGCAGCGAGACCGAGTGCTGGAGGCGGACCTCCACCTCCTCGGTGTCCAGGCAGGTGGTGCCGTCCTCCACCCGGCCACCGCGGGGCAGCGCCCCGGCGGCCACCAGCAGCGCCTCGGCCAGGGTGGTCTTGCCCGCGCCGGCGCGGCCCACCAGCGCCACGTTGCGCACCCGCTCGGGCGGGCGGGGTGCCGGTGCACCCGCGCCGGTTCGGTTGCTGCTGCCGCTGTGCGTCGCCACGCAGACCTCCGGACGTCGTCGTCCCAGGTGCCCACCCTGGCCCCGGATGCCGACCCGGACAAGTCCTGGGCGGGCTCGGGTGTGCACCGCAGGCGAGACTGGCCGGCGTGCTGCCGCCGCCGGGGACGCCCGGGACCGACCTGCCGGTCCGCGCGGTGCTGCCCGCGCTCGACGCGGCGCTGACCGCGGCCGGTGCGGCGGTGCTGGTCGCCCCGCCGGGCACGGGCAAGACCACGCTCGTCCCGCTGGCCCTGGCCGGCCGGCTGCCCGGCCGGGTGCTGGTGGCCGAGCCCCGGCGGGTCGCCGCCCGGGCCGCGGCCCGCCGGATGGCGGCGCTGCTGGGCGAGCCGGTGGGGCGGTCGGTGGGCTACAGCGTGCGCGGGGACAGCCGGCGCAGCGACGCGACCCGGGTCGAGGTGGTCACGACCGGCCTGCTGGTCCGCCGGCTGCAGGCCGACCCGGAGCTGCCCGGCGTCTCCGCCGTGGTGCTCGACGAGTGCCACGAACGGCAGCTGGACACCGACCTCGCGCTGGCCTTCACCCTCGACGTCCGGGCCGCGCTGCGCCCGGAGCTGGAGCTGCTGGCCATGTCCGCCACCGCCGCGGCCGACCGGCTGGCCCAGCTGATGGGCGGTGCACCGGTGCTCGAGGCGACCGGGTCGCTGCACGAGGTGGAGCCGGTCTGGTGCCCGCCCAGCCCGCCGGTCGCCCCGCCGCACGGCACCGTCGTGGACCCGCGGCTGCTGGCCGCGGTCGCCGGCACCGTGCGCCGGGCGCTGGCCGAGACCACCGGCGACGTGCTGGTCTTCCTCCCCGGGGCGGCCGAGATCGGCCGGGTCGCCGGCCTGCTGACCGGCGTGGACGCCGACGTCCGGCCGCTGCACGGCCGGCTGCCACCCGACCAGCAGGACGCCGCCCTCACCCCGGGCCCGCGCCGCCGGGTGGTGCTGTCGACCGACGTCGCCGAGACCAGCCTGACCGTGCCCGGGGTGCGCACCGTGGTCGACGCCGGCCTGGCCCGGGTGCCGCGCTTCGACGTGGCCCGCGGGATGGGTGCGCTGGTCACCGTCCGGGTCTCCCGCGCCTCGGCGGTGCAGCGGGCCGGGCGGGCCGGGCGGGAGGCGCCCGGGCGGGTGTACCGGCTCTGGTCGGCCGCCGAGCACGACCGGCTGCCCTCGGCCGCCGAGCCGGAGGTCGCCCTCGCCGACCTCACCGGGCTGGCCCTGGAGCTGGCCGTCTGGGGCGCCCCGGACGGCGCCGGGCTCGCGCTGCCGGACGCACCGCCGGAGGCCGCGTTCGCCGTGGCCCGGGCGACGCTGCGCCGACTGGGCGCGGTGGACGACGACGGCCGCGTCACCCCGCGCGGCCGGGCGCTGACCGCCGTCGGGGCGCACCCGCGGCTGGCCCGGGCGCTGCTCGACGGCGCCGCGCAGGTGGGCCGGCGGCGGGCGGCGGAGGTCGTGGCCCTGCTGTCGGGTGACGTCGCACCCCGCTCCGACGACCTGGTCGCCGAGTGGCGGGCGCTGCGCGGCCAGTCCGGCGGCCCGGCCGCACGGTGGCGGGACGAGGTGGCCCGGCTGACCCGGGCGGCCCCGGCGGCGCCGGACACCGGGCTGCCGGACGACGCCGCCGCGGGGCTGCTCGTCGGGCTGGCGTACCCGGAGTGGCTGGCCCGACGACGTCCCGGCACCGAGCGCACCTACCTCCTGGCCGCCGGCACCGGCGCGGAGCTCGCGCCCGGGACCGCGCTGGCCGGAGCGGGCTGGCTGGCCGTGGCCGCCGCCGACCGCGCACCCGGGCGGCGCGACGCCCGGGTGCGCGTCGCGGTCGCGGTGGACGAGGCGACGGCGCTGGCAGCCGGCGCGACCGCGCACACCGACGGACCCGAGGTGACCTGGCGGGACGGCGACGTCCGGGCGGCCCGGGTCGAGCGGCTGGGCGCGATCGTGCTCGCCGAGCGCCCGCTGCCCGACCCGGACCCGGCGGCGGTGACCGCGGCGCTGACCGAAGGGCTGCGCCGGGACGGGCTGACCCTGCTGACCTGGACGCCGGCCGCCCGGGCCCTGCGGGAGAGGCTGGCCGCCGCGCACGCCGGGCTGGGTGACCCGTGGCCGGCGGTGGACGACGAGTCGCTGCTCGCCGCGCTGGCCGGCGGGGCGGCGCTGTCCGGCGCCCGCAGCCGCCGGGACCTCGCCCGGGTGGACCTGACCGCGGCGCTGCGCGGGCTGCTGCCCTGGCAGCTCGCCGGCCGGCTGGACGAGCTGGTGCCCGAACGCGTCGAGGTGCCCACCGGCTCGAACGTGCAGGTCGACTACGCCGATCCCACGGTGCCGACCCTGTCGGTGCGGGTGCAGGAGGTGTTCGGCTGGGCGGCAGCACCGGTCGTGGCCGGCCGGCCGCTGCGCCTGCAGCTGCTCTCCCCCGCCTCCCGGGTGGTCGCCACCACGGCGGACCTGGCCGGCTTCTGGGTCACCGGCTACCCGGCGGTGCGCAGCGAACTGCGTGGCCGCTACCCCCGCCATCCCTGGCCGGAGGACCCGGCCACCGCCGTCCCGACCCGCCGGGCGAAGCCCCGCGGGACCTGACCCGACCCGTGGCCGAGGGCCCACCGACGGGCGACGCAGACCACGGCGAGGACGTAGCGCCCTCGGGGCAGGTCGCCGAGTTCACCCGGCGGGCGGGCCGAGGTCCTCGGCGGTCGCCAGCGCCGTGACCCGGCCCAGTGCCGACCGGGCCGCCGGGTCGAGCTGGTCGACCAGCAGGGAGACACCCAGGAACTCCGCGCCTGCGGACTCCACGAGGTGGCGGGCAGCGCGTGCCTGACTGCCGCGCTCCGCCCAGTCGTCGACCAGGAGCACCCGTTCACCGGCCGACAGCACCGCCTGCATCCGCAAGCGATGGCGCAGACCGCGGTAGTCCTGCTCTGCCTCCGTCGCCAGCCCCACGCCGGGGAGCAGCCCGTCCCCCTTCCGCACGGCCACGAACCCCACGCCCAGGGCGACGGCGGCGGCGCCGCCGAGCAGGAAGCCCCGCGACTCGATGCCCACGACCCGCGTGACCCGCTGGTCGCGCCAGGGGTCCACCAGGCCGGCCACCACGGCGCGCAGAGCATCGCCGTCGGCGAAGACCCGCCACACGTCGGCATGGCCGCCGATCCACCGGAAGTTCGCGAGCAGTGCCGTCCGTGCGGGATCCACCGCCGGATCATGCCCGCCGCCTCGGGAACCTGTGTGTACGCATGTACGCATCGCTGTGTACGGTCGTACGCATGACCAGCGACCCGCGCTCGATGTACGAGCGGATGACGGCCGGTGACCCCTACATCGCCAACGACCCCCAGATCGCCGCTGCGAGCACCCGTGCGCAGGCGCTGTCGCACCGCTACAACACCATGGACCCCACCGACGGCGCGGCCCGCCGCGCGGTGCTGGAGGAGCTGCTGGGCGCATTCGGCGCGGGCAGCGAGATCCGCCCGCCGTTCCACTGCGACTACGGCCGGCACACCACGGTCGGGTCGCGCACCTTCGCGAACTTCGGGCTGGTCTGCCTGGACGTCGCCCGGGTGACCATCGGCGACGACGTGCAGCTGGGCCCGAACGTCCAGCTGCTCACCGCGACCCACCCCCTCGAGGCCGGCCCCCGGCGGGACAAGTGGGAGTCCGCCGAGCCGATCGTGATCGAGGACAACGTCTGGCTCGGCGGCGGCGTGATCGTCTGCCCCGGTGTCCGGATCGGCGCCAACACCGTGGTCGGCGCCGGGTCCGTGGTGACGCGTGACCTGCCCGCCGACGTCGTCGCGGTCGGCAGCCCGGCTCGGGTCGTCCGGCCCCTCCCGTGACCAGCACCATCAGGCCGCTGCCGTGACCACTGAGGCCCCCGAGGAGCACGACCGGCCGGTGCGGCGGCACGACCCCGACCGACGGCAGCGGATCGTCGAAGCGACCGTGGACGTGATCGCCGAGCACGGCGTCGCCGGCACCACCCACCGGCTGATCGCCGCGGCCGCCGACGTCCCGCTGGGCTCGCTGACCTACCACTTCACCGGCCTGGACGACCTGCGCGCGCAGGCCTTCGCGCTGCACGCCGAGCGGATGGCGGTGAAGTACGAGGCGCACTTCGCCGAGGTCGGCAGCGTCGCGGACGTCGTCGACGCGGTGACCGACCTGGTCCACGCCGATGCCGACGCCGACGACCGCGACTGGGCGGTCGCCTACGAGCTCTTCCTGGCCGCGCTGCGCGACCCCGGGCTGCGTACGGTCACCGAGTCGTGGATGCGCCGCAGCCGCAGCGTGCTGGAGCGGTTCGTCGACCCGACCACCTCGCGCGGGCTGGACGGGCTGATCGAGGGCCTGGTCATGCACAAGGTCCTCTCCACCCGGCCGGTCTCCCGCGCCGAGACCCACGAGATCATCGCCCGGGCCGTGCGGCCCACCGACTCCCAGGAGCTCCCGCGTTGACCAGCACCGACGTCCGCCGGTCGCCCGACCCGGCCCGGGTGGCCACCGCGATGCGGGCGGTCTACACCGCCTTCATCGGCGCGGGGTTCGCCTTCGCCAGCTGGGCCAGCCGGATCCCGCAGGTGCGGGACCGGCTCGACCTCGACCCGGCCGCGCTCGGCCTGGTGCTGCTGGCCATCGCGGCCGGGTCGGTGATCGCCCTGCCGCTCGCCGGCACGTTGATCGGGCGGATCGGCTCGCGCGCCACGGTGATCGTCATGGCGCTCGTGCTCGCCGCGGCGATGGTCGTCATCGCGGTCGGCTCGGTCACCTCGGTGGCCGCGCTGACGGCCGGGCTGTTCGTGATGGGCCTGTCCAACGGCGCCTGGGACGTCGGGATGAACGTCCAGGGCGCCGTCGTCGAGCGGCACCTGGGCCGGGTCGTCATGTCCCGCTTCCACGCCGGCTTCAGCCTGGGCACGGTCATCGGGGCGCTCCTGGGGACGGCGATGGTCGCCCTCGACGTACCCGTGCCGGTCCACCTGGCCGGGGTCGCCGTGCTGGTCGCGGTGGTCGTGCCGCTCAGCACGCGGGGGTTCGTCCCCGACGTCGACACCGACCCCGACGGGGTCCCGGCCGAGCGGTTCAGCGCGCTGGCCGCCTGGCGGGAGCCGCGCACGCTGGTGATCGGCGTGGTCGTGCTGGCCTTCTCCTTCGCCGAGGGCACCGCCAACGACTGGCTGGCGGTGGCGCTGATCGACGACCACGGCACGTCGGAGACGACCGGCACGCTGGGCTTCGCGCTGTTCCTCACCGCCATGACCCTGGCCCGCTGGTTCGGCGGCTCGCTGCTGGACCGGTACGGCCGGGTCCCGGTGATCCGGCTGCTGGCCGGGCTGGCCGTCGTCGGCCTGCTGCTGTTCGTGTTCGGGTCCCCGCCGGTCGCCTTCCTCGGCGCCCTGCTCTGGGGTGCCGGCGCCTCGCTCGGCTTCCCGACCGGGATGAGCGCCGCGGCCGACGACCCGGCGAAGGCTGCCGCGCGGGTGAGCGTCGTCGCCTCCATCGGCTACTGCGCCTTCCTGGCCGGGCCGCCGCTGATCGGGCTCCTCGGGCAGCAGGTCACCGTGCTGCGCGCGCTCACCGTCGTCGCCGTCCTGCTGGGCGTCGCCGTCCTGGTCGCCGGCTCGCTCCGCCCCCCGGCCGGGGTGGTCCCGGACCCCGACCGGACGCCGGAGCAGCGGGTGTGACCGCCTCCGCAGCCACCCCAGTGGGCAGAGCCCGCCGGGACCGGTGAGGATCGGGGGGTGACCAGCACCGCCCCACCGCCGAAGTCCGCGACCGCCCCGCCCACGGACGCCTGGGGCATCGACGCCAGCTGGCTCGACGCCCTCGACGAGGAGCACACCGTCGCGCAGTCGACGATCGACCGGCTGCGGGAGGTGATCGGCACCCCGCCCGCGGACCTGCCGGACCGCGCCCCGATCGTCGCCCGGCCCGGGGACGCCCTGGAGGTCGACCTCGCCGACGTCGAGTGCGAGGACGGGCGGACCCGCCAGATCGACGGCGAGCTGCCCGAGGACTTCCCGCTCGGCTACCACCGGCTGCGCACCCCCGACGGCCGGGAGCGCCGGCTGATCGTCTCCCCCGGGCGCTGCTGGCTGCCCGAGGGCTGGCGGGCCTGGGGCTGGGCGGTGCAGCTCTACGCCACCCGCGGCCGGGAGAGCTGGGGCATCGGCGACCTCGGCGACCTGCGGACCGTGCGTGAGCTCGCCCAGTCGCAGGGCGCGGGGTTCGTGCTGGTCAACCCGCTGCACGCGGTGGCCCCGACGCCGGGCCAGGAGGACAGCCCCTACCTGCCGGCCACCCGCCGGTTCCGCAACCCGGTCTACCTGCGGATCGCCGAGGTGCCCGGCGCCGACGCGGTCGACGTGGAGGCCGACGCCGGGCGGGCGCTCAACGACGGCGAGCTCATCGACCGCGACGCCATCTGGGCGCTCAAGCGCCGGGTGCTCCAGCGGGTCTTCGACGCCGGGGTCGACGAGGGTCCCTTCCGCGACTGGTGGTGGCACGAGGGCCAGCCGCTGATGGACTGGGCCACCTGGTGCACGATCGCCGACGAGCACGGCCCCGACTGGCACACCTGGCCCGAGCCGCTCCGCGACCCCCGCGGCGCCGCGGTGGCCGACTTCGTGGCCGGCCACGACCGGGAGATCGCCTTCCACGCCTGGCTGCAGTGGCTGCTCGACGTCCAGCTGCGGGCGGCCACCGCGGGCACCACCGTGATCCAGGACCTGCCGATCGGGGTGGCCGGCGGCGGCGCCGACGCCTGGGCCTGGCAGGACGTGCTCGCGCAGGGCGTGAGCGTCGGCGCCCCGCCGGACGCCTTCAACAGCCAGGGCCAGGACTGGGGTTCACCCCCGCTGGTGCCCTGGCGGCTGCAGGCCGCCGACTACGAGCCGTTCATCCAGTCGATCCGGGCGACCATGGCCGGCGCCGGCGGCCTGCGGGTCGACCACGTGATGGGCCTGTTCCGGCTGTGGTGGGTGCCGTCCGACGGCTCCGCCGCCGAGGGCGCCTACGTCCGCTACCCGCACGAGGACATGCTCGACATCGTCGCGCTGGAGAGCCACCGCGCGCAGGCGATCGTCGTCGGTGAGGACCTCGGCACCGTCGAGGACGGCGTCCGAGAGGCGATGGCCGAGCACGGGATCCTCTCCTATCGGCTGCTGTGGTTCGAGGACGACGAGCCCGCCCAGTGGCCCGCGGAGGCGATGGCCGCGATCACCAC
This sequence comes from Modestobacter sp. VKM Ac-2983, assembly GCF_026967885.1. Classification (NCBI taxonomy): domain Bacteria; kingdom Bacillati; phylum Actinomycetota; class Actinomycetes; order Geodermatophilales; family Geodermatophilaceae; genus Modestobacter; species Modestobacter sp. VKM Ac-2983. Next base: position 255,481 of record NZ_JAPVBK010000005.1, on the reverse strand, counting down.
CCACGACCTGCCGACGGTGGCCGGGCTGTGGACCGGGTCGGACCTCGCCGAGCAGCGGGAACGCGGACTGGGCACCGAGGAGGAGCTGCTGCGCGGCCGCGCCTCGCTGCTCGGGCACCTCGACTTCATCCCTGAGGACGCCACCCCGGCGGAGGCGGTCGAAGCGGCCCACCGGCAGCTGGCCACCGCGCCCTCGACCCTGCTGTCGGCGACGCTGGACGACGCGCTCGCCGAGGAGCGCCGGCCGAACATGCCCGGCGCGAACGAACGGCCCAACTGGTGCCTGCCGCTGCCGGTGCCCACCGAGGAGCTGGCCGCACACCCCGGCGTCCAGGCCGTCGCGGGGGTGCTGAACGCGGGGCTGCACCCGGTCACCACCAAGGGCAAGGTCAAGAGCGGCAAGCGCAGCAAGAGCACCGGCCGGAGCACCCGCACCAAGCACAGGTGAGCCGAGATCGGGCTGGTGGCTGCCTCGACTCTCGCGAGACAGCCACCAGCCCGCGGTCGGGCGGAGCTGACCCGGCCTTGGTCGAACGTGTGTTCGAATCCGTGCGACGATGTCCGGGTGGCCGGGGGGATGCAGCGCGGGCGGCACGGCGGGTCGTTGGCCGACCGCGCCGCCCGGTCCGGGGTGCCGGCTCCCCTGCCGGAGGCAACTCCCCCGCCGGAGCCGCCTGCCCCACCGGCCGCCGAGGTCCGGCGACCGGCGGGGAGCGGGCGCGGCCGGCACTGCTGGGTACAGGACCCGCCCGACGCACCCGGCACCTGGCCGGGGCTGCTGGTGGAGTGGCGGCAGCGGGAGGACGGCTGGCACGGCCGGGTCGCCTACACCGTCGTCGGCGCGCACGGCCCCGTGCTGGTCGAGGCGTGGCTGCCCGCTGAGCAGCTCAGCCAGGGCTGACCCCCTACCGTGCGCGGCATGACGGAAGAGCAGGACCAGCCGGTCGTCGTCCGCGCCCAGGGCCGGCCGGACGGCAGGGAGCTGCCGGTCATCGGGGCCCTGCCGTACCCCGGGGAGCACCACCCCGGCGTCGGCGTCCGGTGGGTCGAGGACGGCGCCCTCCTCGCGGTGACCACCTGGGGCAGCAGCAGTCATCCCACCGTGCCCCGGACCGCGCGGGTGCAGGACGGCGAGCTGACGCTGACGATCGGCCGGCGGGAGACCGCCCCGCTCCCCCCGGGCTCCGTCGACGTGATGACCGCCGACCTCGCCTCGTACACGACGCTGATCGAGCCGCCCACCGGGCTGGACCTCCACTCGACCACGCGGGTGCACGTCGGCGACCAGGTCGTGGAGCTGCTCCCGGCCGGCACACCACCGCCTCCACCGATCCCGCTCCTCTCAGGACCGTCGCCCCGACCACCGTCACCTCACTCGGGTCCGCCTGAGGCCTGACCGGCGCCCGCGTGCGGCCCGGCAGCTGGCGACGGGACGAGTCCGTGGCCGTGCACCCCGACCGGGGCGAGCAGCCGGCTCTGCGCCACCACATCCGGGCCACCGGTATGAGGCGAATCAGTGCCCGGCGGTGCCGAGCGCGGTCCGGTAGCGCGTGGGGCTGGTGCCGACGACGGCGGAGAACCGCGCCCGGAGGTTGGTGGCCGAGCCGAGGCCGCTGGCCGTGGCGATGCGCTCGACGGACCAATCGGTGGTCTCCAGCAACCGTTGCGCCCGCCGGACCCGGGACCGGGTGAGCCAGGCGCTGGGAGTGGTACCGACCTCGTCGGCGAAGCGGCGGTTCAGGGTCCGCACGCTGACGGCGCTCACCTGGGCGATGTCGGCGATGGTCACGGGCCCGGCTGCGTGCTCCTCGATCCACTGCAGCGTCGCCGCCAGCCCGCCGTTGCCCAGTCCGTCGTCCCGGATGTACTGCGCCTGGCCGGCGTCCCGGGTGAGCGGCACCACCGCGGTCCGGGCGGCCTCGGCGGCCACCGCTCCCCCGTGGTCCCGGGAGATCATGTGCAGGCACAGGTCCAGGCCGGCCGCCGCGCCGGCGGAGGTGAGGACCTGCCCGTTGTCCACGAACAGGGAACCGGCGTCGACGTCGACCGCCGGGTATCGCGCGGCGAGGACGCCGGCGGCCTGCCAGTGGGTCGTTGCCCGCAGCCCGTCGAGCAGTCCGGCGGCAGCGAGGTCGAGGGCGCCGACGCAGATGGACGCGATGCGCGCGCCGCGCCGGGCCGCCTCCTGGAGGGCGGCCAGCACCCTGGGCTCCGGTGAGGCGCTGGGATCGCTCCGGCCCGGGACGACCACGGTGTCCGCAGCGATCAGCCGGTCGAGGCCGTGCGGTACCGACAACGACATCGGCCCGGCGGAGACGGTCCGCCGGGGACCGGCGACGACCACCTCGTAGGCGGGCGCGCCGTCGACGGCGGTCCGCCCGAACACCTCCACCGGGGTGGCGAGGTCGAAGGCGATGACGCCGTCCAGGGCCAGGACCGCAACGGTGTGCACGCCGTGGACGGTAGCGCTGGGCATGGCGAGATGGTTGCGGAGCATGGCTGATGAGCCACTCGTGCGACGGCCTCACCGGTTCCTACGCTCGCTGCACACCCCCGAGAGAGGAGCTCCCGTGCTGGCCCAGATCGTCCTGTTCGACGGGTTCGACCCGCTGGACGTCATCGCACCCTTCGAGGTGCTCAGCGCTGGTGCTGCTGCAGTCGGCGGCCGGCTCGAGGTCCGGCTGGTCGGCATCGACGCCCCGGGCCCGGTCACCAGCGGCACCGGTGGCCTGCAGCTGACCGCCACCCACGCGCTCGCCCCCACCGAACCGGGCTTCGTGATCGTGCCGGGCGCAGCCGGCCCAGTGTCCGCCGACCCCGACGTCGTGGACACCATCCCCGTCCTGCTGGCCCGCGTGGGTGAGACCGGCCTGCCCGGCAAGGTGCGGCAGGCGTTCGGCGCACCGGACACCGTGGTGGCCACGGTCTGCGGCGGGTCCCTCGCGCTGGCCATGGCCGGGCTGCTCGAGGGGCGTCACGCCGTGACCCACCACCTGGGCAACGACGTCCTCGAGGCCACCGGCACCCACGTCGTCCACGCCCGGGTCGTCGACGACGGCGACCTGGTCAGCGCCGGCGGGGTCACCTCCGGCCTGGAGCTCGCGCTGCACCTGCTGGACCGGCAGTTCGGGCCGCAGATCGCCCACGCGGTGGAGGAGCTCTTCGAGCACGAACGCCGCGGCACCGTCTGGCGCCCCATCGGCTCCCAGCCCCTCCCGGCCTGACCCCGTGAGCCAGCTCCCCGGCCGCTGGGCCCTGCGCATGCGGACCCCGATCGGCAGCATCGAGGCAGAGATGACGTTCACCGAGCACGACGACGGCCTCACCGGCCAGGCCGCCGGGAAGGGCGAGACGGTCCCACTGCACCACGTCCGGACGGCGCCCCACCAGGACGGGGAACGGGTGACGTGGACGCAGACCATCACCCGGCCGCTGCGGCTCACCCTGGCCTTCGACGTGCTCGTGACCGGCGACGAGCTGCACGGCCACTCCCGTGCCGGCCGCCTCCCGCAGTCCACCGTGACCGGGCACCGCCTCCCGGGCTGACCGTGCCCGCGACCGGGCCGGTTTGCGCAGGCACCCTCTCGGGATACCGGGGAGGGGACGCCGCCCGGAGCCGCCGGGCCACGAGAGCGGAGGACGCGATGACCAGCCCGCACGACGAGCCGACGCTCGACGACGTGATGACCACCGAGGAGCCGGCCCCCCGGGACCGCAGCGAGCACGCCAAGGACCCGCACCTGTCCGACGAGGTCCTCGAGCACCGCACCGAGCTCGAGCGCCAGGCGGTGCAGTCCGACGACGCTGACCCGGCCGGCGCCTACGAACACGACGCCACCGAGGGCTGAGAGCCACCCAGCCCTGAGCCGACCGGCTCCGACGAGGGCGGCGCACCGGGGACCACCCGGGGCGCCGCCCTCGTCGCCTCCGGGTCAGGGCATCCGGGGCAGGGCGTCCGGGGCAGGGCGTCCGGGTCAGGGCGTCCGGGTCAGGGCTGCAGCGAGCGGGTGCGGCCGAGGGCACCGGTGAGCACCAGGGCTGCGAGCGCACACCCGCCGGCGAGCAGCACGACCCCGGGCCAGCCGGCGTCCTGCCAGGCCCGCCCGGCCAGCGTGCCCCCCACAGAGGAGCCGACGTAGTACCAGAACGAGTACAGCGAGGCCGCCTGACCGACCGGCCGGCCGCCCAGCTGGGCCCGCGCCGCGACCCAGCCGCTGGCCACGCCGTGGGCGGCGAAGAACCCGACGGTCAGCACGCACAGCCCCAGGACGACGCACCACAGGGGCGTCGGCAGGGTCAGGGCGATCCCCGCCGTCATCAGCGCCACGGCGCCGGGCACCACCACCCGCCGTCCCAGCCGGTCGGCCAGCCAGCCGGCGGTCGGTGAGCTCGCCGAACCGAGCAGGTAGGCCAGGAACACAAGCCCGGCCACCGCGGGCGTCAGCGAGTAGGGCTCGGACTCCAGCCGGAACGTGCCGGCGTTGTACACGGCGACGAACCCGCCCATCAGCAGCGCGGCCAGCCCGTACAGCGCCAGCAGCGCCGGGTCGGTGAAGGCCGCGCCCAGCTGGCGGATCAGCCGTCCCTGCCGGAGCAGCGGCGTGAACCGGCGGGCCGGGGGCAGCAGCAGCCGGACGGCGACCGCGCAGCCGACGGCCACCACGGCCGCACCGCCCAGCGCCGTCCGCCAGCCGCCCAGCTCGGTGAGGGCACCGGTGAGCAGCCGGCCGGACAGGCCGCCGATCGCGGTGCCGCTGACGTAGAGCCCGATCGCCCGCGAGCTCATCGCCGGGTGCAGCTCCTCGCGCAGGTAGGCCACCGCCACGGCGGGCAGTCCGGCCAGGGCGAACCCCTGCAGTCCGCGGAGCACCAGCAGCGCCTCCCACCCGGGGGCCAGCGCGATCAGCACCGCGAGCAGTGCGGCGGCGGCGAGGCTGGCGTGCAGGATGCCGGTGCGGCCCCGGCGGTCCGACAGCGGCCCGAGCACCAGCAGGCCCACGGCCAGCGCGGCGGTGCTGACCGAGATGACCAGGGTCGAGGCCGCCGGGGTCACGCCGAAGGAACGGCTGAACTCCGGCAGCAGCGCCTGCGGTGCGTACAGGCTGACGAAGACGGCGATGCCGGCGAGGAAGACGGCGGTCGCGGCCCGGCGGAAGGCGGGCTCACCGGCCCGGTGGCCCGGCCACTCCCCCGTCGTCACGCCCGGGAGCCTGCCCGTGTGGAGCTCGGCACCCAGCGCGGGGGGTCAGCAGGCCTGCTCGTCCACCAGCTCGGCGGCCCGGGAGTCGAGCGCCTCCTGCGCCACCCCGGCGTCGTCGAACGGCACCGGGGCGCCGTCATCGGTCAGCGTGGCCTCGTGGCCGCGACCGACGACGAGCACCACGTCCCGGCTGCCGGCGGACTCCACCGCGGCGGTGATCGCCTCCCGGCGGTCCAGCACGGTGTGCACGGTCGCGGTGCTGCCGATCAGCCCGACCCGCAGCTCCTCGACGATCGCCTCCGGGCGCTCCCCGTGACTGCCCTCGTTGGTCAGCCACACCGCGTCGGCGGCGCGGGCGGAGACGCCGAGCCCCTGGCGTTTGTAGCGATCGCGGCGCCCGCGGGCCCCGAGCACCAGGTGCACCTGACCGCCGGGGCCGGTGAGGTCGCGGGCGGTCTGCACGGCGGCGGCCAGCGCCCGGGGGGTGTGGGCGTAGTCGACGACGACGAGTGGGCCGCCCGGCCCGCGCAGCAGGGTGTTGCGCCCGGCCGGTGCCGCGGTGGCGGCCAGGCCGGCGGCGATCGTCTCCGGCGCCAGCCCGAGCGAGCGGCCGGTCGCCCACGCCGCGGCGATGTTGCCCACGTGCACCCGGCCGACCAGCGGCGAGCAGACCCAGTGCCGCCCGCCGTCGTCCTCGACGACCAGGCTGGTGCCGTCCGCACCGGTGCGCCAGGCCAGCACCCGGACGTCGGCCGGCTCCCCCGGCCGGGTGGCCACCCGGGTCACCGGCACCCGCGCCTGGTCGGCCAGCCGGCGTCCCCACGGGTCGTCGACCACGACGACGGCGCGGTCGGCGCGCTCCGGGGTGAACAGCAGCGCCTTGCTCGCCCAGTACTGCTCGATCGTGCCGTGGTGGTCGAGGTGGTCCTCCTCGAAGCCGGTGAAGACCGCCACCTCGACGTGGACGCCGTCGACCCGGCCGACGTCCAGCGCGATGGAGGAGGCCTCGACCACGGCACTGGTCGCGCCCGCCTCGAGCATCCAGCGCAGCAGCCCGTGCAGCTCCGGCGCCTCCGGGGTGGTCAGCCGGGTGCCGCGGGTCTGCCCGGCGACCCGGGCGCCCAGCGTGGTGACCACCCCGGCGCACTCCCCGGCGGCCTCGAGCACCCCGCGCACCAGCGTGCTGGTCGTCGTCTTGCCGTTGCTGCCGGTCACCCCGACCAGCCGCAGCTGCTCCCCCGGGTCGCCGGCCAGGAGCGCGCCCAGCGGGCCGAGCAGTGCCCGCACCGAGGGGACCAGGAGCTGGGGCGCCGCGACCGGCAGTGGCCGGTCGACGAGGAGCGCCGCGGCGCCGCGGGCCAGGGCCGACTCGGCGAACCGGTGTCCGTCACTGTGCGCGCCGCGCACGCAGCCGAACAGGCAGCCGGGGGTCACCGCCCGGGAGTCGGTGACCAGGTCGTGCAGCAGCAGGTGGTCCTCGCCGCCGGAGCGGACGACGGGGCCGGCGGCCACGGTGCGGGCACGGGACTCGACGGATGCCCAGGGCACCGCGGGGAGCGACACCCGGTCGACGGTAGGCGAGCGACCGGCACTCGGCAGCACGAGATCCGGTGGCGCACCGCCGTCCCCCCGCGCCGACACGCGGGGCGAGCTGGTTGGCTCCGGACGTGCCGCAGCTGACCGCCGAGGACGTCGCGTGCTGGGTGCTGAAGAGCAGCCGGCCACCGGAGGCGCTCGTCCCCGACTGGCGGCCCGGCGCCGTCGCCGTGCTGGACCGGTGCGTCCGGCCCTCCTACCGGCTGACGTTGATGTCCCCGGGCCGGCCGTGCCTGCTGTGGGTGAGCGGCCGCGACCGGCCCGGGGTGCACGCCCTCGGTGAGCTGGCCGGGCCGGTGGACGCCGCGGCCCCGGGCGGGCCGGCGGTCGCCGTCCGGTGGACCCGGCTGGCCCATCCGGTGGACCGGGCCGACCTGCTGGCCGACCCGGCGACCCGCTCGGCGGAGGTGCTGCGGATGCCCGCGGGGAGCAACCCGTCGTGGCTGTCGCCCGGCCAGTACGCCGCCGTGCTCGCCCACGCCGAGGTCACCGCCTGAGCGAGCTGCTCAGGCGCCCCGGGGCGCGTACATGATCAGCGCCACGCCGAGCAGGCAGACCAGCGCACCGCCGACGTCCCAGCGGTCGGGCCGGAAGCCGTCGGCGGCCATCCCCCAGAGCAGCGACCCGGCGACGAAGACCCCGCCGTAGGCGGCGAGCACCCGGCCGAAGGCGGCCTCCGGCTGGAGCGTGGCGACCATGCCGTAGAGGGCCAGCGAGACCATCCCGATGCCCACCCAGAGCCAGCCGCGGTGCTCCCGCAAGCCCTGCCAGACCAGCCACGCGCCGCCGATCTCGAGCAGGGCGGCGAGCACGAACAGGGCGATGGAGCGGATGGTCACACCGGCCAGTCTCCCGGTCGCACAGCCGGGGCTGGGACCATGGCTCACCGTGACGGACAGCCGGTACCGCTGGGGCGGGCTCGCGTGGGTGCTGACCCTGCAGTTCTTCGTCGTCGAGGCGATCGCGGCGCTGGAGTACGAGGGCTACTCGTACTCGGCGAACGTGATCAGCGACCTCGGGACGGCGACCTCACCCGCCCGGCTGCTGATGAACGCCTCCTTCGTCGTGCAGGGGGTGTTGATCATCGCCGGGGCACTGCTGCTGCGGCCGGGTCTGTCCGGCGCCGGTGGCCGACTGGCCCGCCCGGTGCTGGTGGTGGCCGGGCTCGGGGTGCTCCTGGTCGGGCTCTTCCCCTCCGACGGCACCACGACGGTCCACGCGATCGCGGCCGGCGCGCACTTCATCGGCGGCGGGATCGGGCTGATCGCGCTGGCCTACGGGGTGCGGCCGCGCTCGGAGGCGCTGGGCACCACGCTGGCGCTGCTCGGGCTGGTCGGCGTCATCGCGACGATCTTCTTCGCCTCGGCCGTCTTCGTCGGGCTCGGCGAGGGCGGCATGGAGCGGGTGGCCGGCTACGTCGTGCCGCTGGGCCTGGCCCTGGCCGGTGCGGTGCTGTGGCGGCAGAAGGACGGCTGGCTGGCGCTGACCAACCCCGACGGGACGCCGAGCCGCCGCCAGCTCCGCGAGGACGCCCGGCTGGAGCGGGCCCGGCGGGCCGCGGAGCGGGACGCCGCCCTGGAGGCTGCGGCCCGCCCGGCCCCGGGCGCGAGCACCGCAGGCACCACGGCGGACGAGTCCGACGACTTCGACCCCGACGACCCCTGGGCTCCCCGCCGGCGCTGACGGACGGCCCGGGTCAGGTCAGGTCAGGAGCAGCAGGCGTCGGCGCCCTCGGGGGTCAGCGCCGCCAGCGTGGCCAGCGCCTTCACGGGGCCGGCCAGGGCCTCGCAGCACAGCGCGTAGACGTTGCTGCGGCCCTTCGGGGTGATCGTGACCAGCCCCTGCTCGCGCAACGGCGCCAGGTGGTGGCTGACCAGGGTCTGGCTCATGCCGGCGGCGTCGGTCAGCTCCCGCACCGTGCGCGGGCCCTCGGCCAGCAGCAGCAGCAGGTGCAGCCGATTCGGGTCGCCGAGCGCCTTGAGCTGCGGGGCGAGCAGGCGAGCACGGTCGGCGGGAGAGGTCAGCTCGTCGACGTCGAGCAGTCGCACGTCCAGGTCCTGGCGCATGCCGACCAGTCTGCCACACGACGGTTGTTGTCAACAGCGTTCGCTGTTAACGTGTCTCGACGTTGGACAGATCACCGACCAGCGAGGACGTGAGCACGGCATGAGCGCGTACACGACGAACGACCTGCCGGTCGTGGTGATCGGCGCCGGCCCGGTGGGCCTGGCCGCCGCCGCACACCTGCTGGAGCGGGGCCTGGAGCCACTCGTGCTCGAGGCCGGTGACCACCCCGCGGCCGCGGTGCGGGCCTGGGGGCACGTGCGGCTGTTCTCGCCCTGGGAGTACGACGTCGACGACGCCGCCGTCCGGCTGCTGGAGCCGACCGGCTGGGAGTCCCCCGACCGGACTGCGCTGCCCACCGGCGCCGAGCTCGTCGAGCGGTACCTGGCGCCCCTGGCCGCGACGCCGCAGCTGGCCGGCCGGGTCCGCACCGGCACCCGGGTGGTCGCGGTCAGCCGGGCCGGGGTGGACAAGACCCGCACCGTCGGGCGGGAGGGCCGGGCGTACGTGGTGCGCACCGTCGTCGGCGGCCGGGTGCAGGACCTGACCGCCCGCGCGGTCGTCGACGCCTCGGGCACCTGGGGTCAGCGCAACCCGCTCGGCGCGGCCGGCCTCCCCGCGATCGGGGAGGAGCAGGCCGGCGACTGGCTGGTCGGGCCACTGCCCGACGTGCTCGGCCGGGACCGCGCCCGGTTCGCCGGGAAGCACACGCTGGTGGTCGGCATGGGCCACTCGGCGGCGAACACGCTGCTGGCCCTGGTGGAGCTGCAGCACAGCGAGCCGGGCACGCGGATCAGCTGGACCATCCGTGGCCGCTCCCCCGCCCGGCTCTACGGCGGTGGCGACTCCGACGGGCTCCCCGCCCGCGGGCTGCTCGGCTCGACGCTGAAGGCCGCCGTCCAGGCCGGGCACGTCGAGCTGCACCGCGAGGTCACCTGGACCGAGCTGGCACCGACAGGTGACGGCCGGCTGCGCCTGCTCGGCACCGGCCGGGACGGCGCCCCGCTGGAGCTGGCGGTCGACGCGGTGGCCGCCGCGACCGGCTTCCGCCCCGACCTGGACCTGCTGCGCGAGGTGCGGCTCGACCTGGACGCCGCCCTCGAGGCCCCGGCCCGGCTGGCGCCGCTGATCGACCCGAACTCCCACTCCTGCGGCACCGTGCCGCCGCACGGGCACCGCGACCTGGCCCACCCCGACGAGGGCTTCTACCTGGTCGGCATGAAGTCCTACGGGCGCGCGCCCACGTTCCTGCTGGCCACCGGCTACGAGCAGGTGCGCTCGATCGCCGCCGCGCTGGCCGGGGACACCGAGGCCGCGGACTCGGTGCAGCTGCACCTGCCCTCGACCGGCGTCTGCAGCACCGACCTGGGCGACCGGGAGGCCGCCGAGTCCGCCGGCGTCGGCTTCCCCACCGGCAGTGCCCACGGGTGGTCGGTCGAGGAGCCCGAGGCGGTGAGCTGCTGCGGCGCGACCCCGCAGCCGGTCAGTTCCGGGGCCTCCTCCTCAGGCCGGTGACCGCCTCACGCCCATCCGGGGGTCACCGGGCCGCCAACCGCAGCCGGGTGGCCCGGTAGGCGATCCCCACGGCGAAGACCGCGGTGCCGCCGACCACGGCCTGCCACGGCAGGGTCGCCACCAGGACCAGGCAGCCCACCAGGCCGAGGACCTGCAGTACCCGGGGGAACCGGCGGTGCTCGCCGTCCTGGGTGAACGCCGCGGCGTTGGCGACGGCGTAGTAGAGCAGCACCCCGAAGGAGGAGAACCCGATCGCGCCGCGCAGGTCGACGGTCAGCACGAGCAGGCAGACGACGACGCCGACGGTGACCTCGGCCCGGTGCGGCACGGAGAAGCGCGGGTGCACCGCGGCCAGGTACCGCGGCAGGTCGCCCTGCCGGCCCATCGCCAGGCTGGTCCGCCCCACCCCGGCGATCAGCGCCAGCAGCGCGCCGAGCGCCGCCGCGGCCGCGCCGATCCGCACGACCGGCCCGGCCCAGTCCCAGCTGCCGGCGGCCACCGCGGCGGCCAGCGGTTCGGCGGTGGCCGCGACGCCGTCGGCGCCCAGCGCCGTCAGCAGCGACACCGCGACCACCAGGTAGACCGCGACCGTGAGCCCCAGCGCCAGCTGGATCGCGCGCGGGATGGTCCGCGCCGGGTCGCGGACCTCCTCGCCCATGGTCGCGATGCGCGCGTAGCCGGCGAAGGCGAAGAACAGCAGCCCGGCCGACTGCAACACCCCGAGGACGCCGCCCTCGACCGCCCAGTCCCCCGGCGCCGTCCGGCCCGCCGAACCGCCGAGCAGCATCGCGGCGACCGCGACCGCCAGCGCGGCCAGCACGACGGTGACGATCACCCGGGTCAGCCCGGCGGTGCGGGACACGCCGCGGTAGTTCGTCGCGGTGAGCGCGAGCACGGCGGCCACCGCGACCGGGCGCTGCCAGCCGGCCGGCGCGGCGTACGCGGCGAAGGTGAGCGCCATCGCCGCGCAGCTGGCCGTCTTGCCGATCACGAACCCCCAGCCGGCGAGGAAGCCCCACCAGTCCCCGAGCCGCTCCCGCCCGTAGACGTAGGTGCCGCCGGAGGCGGGGTACTGCGCGGCGAGCTGGGCCGAGGCGGTGGCGTTGCACCAGGCGACCACGGCGGCGATCGCCAGCCCGATCAGCAGGCCGGCACCGGCGGCCTGCGCGGCCGGGGCGAAGGCGGCGAACACGCCCGCCCCGATCATCGATCCCAGCCCGATGACGACGGCGTCGCCGGTGCCGAGCCGGCGGGACAGACCCGGTCCGACGCTCACCGCAGCACCAGGGCTGGCGCGTGACCATGACGAGGGTCACAGTGGGTGCCCGACCCGACGGGAGGACGAGGATGCGCCGCTGCCTGATCGTCGCCAACCAGACCCTCACCACCGACACCCTCAGCGCGGCCGTGGAGGAGCGGGTCGCCGCCGAGACGCACGAGTTCCACGTCGTGGCACCGGCCACGCCACTGGACGACCAGGTGGACGTCCCCAGCGCCTACCGGCACCTGGGCCCCGCTCCGGCCGACCGCGCCTACGCGCTCGCGGCGCAGCGCCTGGACCACGCCCTCGACCAGCTCGGGTCGCTGGGGGCCACGGTCACCGGCGAGGTGGGCGATCCGGACGCCCTGGAGGCGGTCCGCACCACGCTGCGCCACTTCACCGCCGACGAGATCATCGTCTCCACGCTGCCCCAGGGGCTCTCGCGGTGGCTGCACCGCGACCTCCCGTCCCGGCTGCGCAAGGTCACCGGCATCACCGTCACCCACCTGACGGCCGACCGGGACGCCGACGCCCGGGCCTGATCCCCGGCTCACTGCCGGCGCGGGCCGACGCCGAGCTCGGTGGCGAGCGCCCGCACCCGGGTGGCGATGTCGTCCCGGACCAGCCGCATCCGGGCCATCCCCTCGATCCCGCGCGCGGACGGCTCGTCGACGTCCCAGGTCACGAAGCGGGTGCCGGGCACCGGCTCGACCCGGGCCTCCTGGCCGAGGGTCACCACGACGTCGGCGTCCCGCACCAGCTGCTCGGTGACCGGTCTCGGGCGCTCGCCGGTGAGGTCGATGCCCAGTTCGGCCAGGGCCCGGACCGACTGCTCGTTCAGCGCGTCGCCGGGCACCGTCCCGGCGGAGCGCACCTCGGCGGCGTCTCCGGCCAGGTCCGCCATCAGCGCCGCGGCCAGCTGCGACTTCCCGGAGTTGCGCGCGCAGACGAACAGCACGCTGGGCCGGCCGGTCATCGGGTGACGGGCGCCTGCAGCTCGGCGAGCAGGCCGCGGATCCGGCCCTCGATCTCGTCCCGGATGGGGCGCACCGACTCCACGCCCTTGCCGGCTGGGTCCTCCAGCGCCCAGTCGAGGTACCGCTTGCCGGGGAAGACCGGGCAGGCGTCCCCGCAGCCCATGGTGATCACCACGTCGGAGGCCTCGACCGCGTCGGTGGTCAGCACCTTGGGCCGCTGGTCGGAGATGTCGATGCCGACCTCCGCCATCGCCGCGACGGCCGACGGGTTGACCTGGTCACCGGGCACCGAGCCGGCCGAGCGCACCTCGACGCCGTCGCCGGCCAGGTGGCGCAGCCAGCCGGCGGCCATCTGGGAACGGCCGGCGTTGTGCACGCAGACGAACAGGACGCTGGGCTTGGTCATGCGCTCCTCCGGGAGGCTTCGGGGACGGCGGGGACGGTGGGGTCACCAGGGAACCAGCGGCGGGCAGCCCAGAGCGAGACGTAGACCAGCCCGACCAGCACCGGCACCTCGATAAGCGGGCCGACGACGCCGGCCAGCGCCTGGCCGGAGGTGACGCCGAAGGTGCCGATCGCCACCGCGATGGCGAGCTCGAAGTTGTTGCCGGCCGCGGTGAAGGCCAGCGTCGCGGTCTTGGCGTAGCCCAGCCCGAGCCGCATGCCGAGCAGGAAGGAGCCGCCGAACATCAGCGCGAAGTAAGCCAGCAGCGGCAGTGCGATCCGGGCGACGTCCCACGGGTTCGAGGTGATCGCGTCGCCCTGCAGCGCGAAGAGCATGACGATGGTGAACAGCAGGCCGTAGAGGGCGACCGGGCCGATCTTCGGGAGGAACCGGCCCTCGTACCAGTCGCGGCCCTTGGCGCGCTCGCCGATCGTGCGGGTGAGGAAGCCGGCGAGCAGCGGGATGCCGAGGAAGACCAGCACCGAGAGCACGATCGCCCAGAAGCTGAACTCCGCCGACGTGGTCGACAGCCCCAGCCAGCCGGGCAGCACCTGGAGGTAGAACCAGCCGAGGACGGCGAAGGCGAGGATCTGGAACACCGAGTTGATCGCCACGAGCACGGCGCCGGCCTCCCGGTCACCGCAGGACAGGTCGTTCCAGATCAGCACCATGGCGATGCAGCGGGCCAGGCCCACGATGATCAGCCCGGTGCGGTACTCGGGCAGGTCCGGCAGCAGCAACCAGGCGAGCGCGAACATCAGCGCCGGCCCGACGAGCCAGTTCAGGGCCAGCGAGGCGCCGAGGAGCTTGCGGTCGCCGGTGACCCGGTCGAGCTCGGAGTACCGCACCTTGGCCAGCACCGGGTACATCATCAGCAGCAGCCCGATGGCGATCGGCAGGCTGACCTCACCGACCCGGACGGCGTCCAGCGCGTCGTCCAGCCCGGGGACGAACCGGCCGAGCAGCAGGCCGAGCACCATCGCGGCGACGATCCACACCGGCAGGAACCGGTCCAGGGTCGACAACCGGGCCAGCACCGGGGTCTCGAGGTCGGTGCCGGAGCGGGGGGTCTCCGCGGCGAGATCGCTCATGGGGTGGGCTGCTCCTCTGCCCCCCGGTGAGGGAGGCTGTGCATCGACGTCGGTCTATCTGTCCCAGAGGATGCCGGGGGTATCGACAGCCGTCAATGCCACACCGATACTGGCCGGGTGAACAGCAGCCGAACGGCGGGGCTGGACCTCGAGCTGGTCGACGTGGGTGCGCCCGGGTGCTCCCCTGCCGAGCTCGCCGGCGCGATGAGCGCGGAGCAGGCCGCCGACCTGGCCCGGACCCTCAAGGCGCTGGCGGACCCGGCGCGGCTGCGGGTGCTCGCCCTGGTGGCCGGCAACGAGGGCCGCGAGGTCTGCGTCTGCGACCTGACCGAACCGCTGGGCCTGTCCCAGCCGACCGTGTCCCACCACCTCAAGGTGCTGGTGGACGCCGGCTTCCTCGCCCGCGACAAGCGCGGCGTCTGGGCCTACTTCTCCCTGGTGCCCGGGGCGCTGGACGCGGTCGTGACCGCACTGCCCGGCGTCCGGCAGCACAGCGACCTCAGCTGAGGAGAGGCCTCAGGTTCTCCGTCCAGACGTCCCAGCCGACCCGGCCGATCAACGCGGTCACGACGACCAGGAAGACGACCCGGATGAAGCGGCTGCCCCGGGCGGTCGCCGTCCGGGCACCCAGGTAGGCCCCGAACGTGTTGGCCGCACCGAGGAGGAGCCCCAGACCCCAGAAGACCGCGCCGTAGGGCGCGAAGAAGAGCAGGGCCCCCAGGTTGGTGGCGACGTTGACGATCTTGGCCTTGGCGCTGGCGTGGAGGAAGTCGTACCCCAGCAGCGAGACCATGGCGAACACCAGGAACGACCCGGTTCCCGGCCCGAGGATGCCGTCGTAGAAGCCGATCCCGGCGCCCGTCACGGCGGCGACGCCGTGGTGGCGACGGCCGCTGTGGCGCAGCGCGGTCACCTCCCCGATGGAGGGACGCAGCACGGTGAACGCCGCGATCGCGATGAGCGCGACCACGATGACCGGTTTGAACACGCTGGCCGGCAGCGCTGCTGCCACCGAGGCGCCCGCGAAGCTGCACACCAGGGCGACCCCCGCCATCGGGAGGGCGGTCCGCAGGTCGGGGTGCACGCGCCGGTAGTAGGTGACGGCGCTCGTCGTGGTGCCGAAGACGGAGGCCAGCTTGTTGGTCGCGAGGGCCTGGACCGGGCTCATCCCCGGGACCAGCAACAACGCGGGCAGCTGCAGGAGGCCGCCGCCACCGACGACGGCGTCGATCCACCCGGCCGCCAGTGCCGCGACCAGCACGAGCACGAGCACCTCGGGGGTCAGCCCCGCAGGGAGCAGGTCACCCGGGAACACGTCCGTCATCCCGGCCACGAACCCCTCTCCTCGACCCGGTCCTCTCCCGTCAGCGGAACGGGACGGCACGGCCTGTCACGGAGAGTCTGCGTCCCACCCACCCTCGGCCCGTGAGACGACGCGTGAGAGCTCGGCAACTCCGTCGCCGGCCACCACGCGCCCGCCGGAGGATGCCGCTCAGACCGTCGAGGTCCCGGCCTCCTGCGGCACCGGCACGGGCCGGGTCACCCGGGCGCGTCGGCGGGACAGGGCGACGCCCAGCAGGCAGACGCCGCCCCCGACGACGGCCAGCGCCGGCGGCACCTCGTCCAGCAGACCCCAGCCCAGCAGCACGACGATCGGCGGCACCAGGTAGGTGGTCGCCCCCAGCCGGCCGGCGTCCATCCGGCGCAGCGCGTAGGCCCAGGTGCTGAAGGCCAGCGCGGTCGGCACCGCCCCGAGGTAGACGGTGCCGGCGATCGAGGAGGCGGGCGCGGTGCCCAGCTCGTCGACGAGCACGCCGGCCCAGGGCAGGCAGCAGACCGCCCCCATGGCGCAGGCGGTGAAGGTCACCTGCAGGGCGGGCAGCCGGCGCAGCAGCGGCTTCTGCGCCACCACCCCCGCGGCGTAGGTGACCGCCGCGACCACGCACAGGACGACGCCCAGCAGGTCGGCCCCGGCGTCGCGCGTGGCGAAGCCGATCAGCAGCACCCCGCAGAAGGCCACGCCCAGGCCGATGACCAGCCAGCGCGGGAAGCCCTCGCCCAGCAGCAGGCCGGCGAAGACCGCGATCAGCACCGGGCCGATGTTGACCAGCATCGCCGTGGTGCCGGCGTCCAGGTGCTGCTCTGCGGCGTTGAGCGCCAGGTTGTAGATGCCGAACCAGCCGATCCCGCACACGGCGAGCAGCCGCCACTCCCCCGCCGTCGGGGCCACCCAGCCACGCCGGGCCAGCAGCGCGCCGAGGACGGCGGTGCCGACGACCAGCCGGCCGAGCGCCAGGGCACCGGGTGACAGGTCCTCACCGACCGCGCGGATGCCGATGAACGCCGACGCCCAGGCCAGGACGGTGACGCTGACGGCGAGGAGGGTGAGCGGTTCGCGCGGGACGGGGCTGGACACGCACCGGACGCTAGGGGGCGCCGCCGACGGGATCCGGCGGTTTCCGGACACGGCAGCCGACCTGGCCGTCGCGCTGCGGAAGCGGGCCGGAACGACGCGGTCGCCCGGCCCTGTCGCAGGCATGGGGCAGCATGCCGGGCATGCCCACCGAGTCCCGCCACCTGAGCGTCTCCATCGACCGCCCCGCCGCTGCGGTCTACTCCTGGGTCCGCGACCCGGCCCACCTGCCGCTGTGGGCCGCCGGCCTGGCCAGCGGGGTCCGACGGGAGCGGGGCGAGTGGGTGGCCGACTCCCCGATGGGCCGGGTGCTGGTGCGTTTCGTGCCGGTCAACGAGTACGGGGTGCTCGACCACGACGTCGTCCTGCCCGACGGCACGGCCACCACCAACCCGGTGCGGGTGCTCGCCGACGGCGCAGGCAGCGAGGTGGTCTTCACCCTCCGCCGGGCGGCCGGCGCCCCGGCCGAGGAGTTCGAGGCCGACTCCGTGGCGGTGGCCGCCGACCTCGAGACCCTGAAGCGGGTGCTCGAGGCCGGCTGACCCCCACTGCTGCCGCCTCAGCGCTCCTGGTCGGTGGGGCGCACCAACACCTCGTTGACCGCGACGTGGCTCGGCTGGCTGACCACGTAGAGCACCGCCCGGGCGATGTCCTCGGCCTGCAGCCGGGTCATCCCCGCGGCCATCTCCTGCGAGGCCCGCTTGGCCTCGGGCTGGGTGATGTGGTCGGTCAGCTCGGTGGCCACCGCGCCCGGCTCGACCAGGCTGATCCGTACCCCGCGGCCGGTGACCTCTTGGCGCAGCGACTCGCTGAAGGCGTTCACCGCCCACTTGCTGGCGTTGTAGACCCCGGCGCCCTTGCGGGCGGTCCGGCCGGCGACGCTGGACATGTTCACCACGTCGCCGGAGCCCTGCTCGACCATGCCCTCGATCGCGGCGTGGGTCATGTACAGCAGACCCAGCACGTTGGTGTCGATCATGCGGCGCCAGTCCTCGGGGTCCGCGCCGACGATGGTGCCCAGCAGCATCACCCCGGCGTTGTTGACCAGGACGTCGAGCCCGCCCAGCTCCTCGCGGGTGCGGGCCACCGCCGCCGCGCAGGCCTGCTCGTCGGTGACGTCCAGGTCCAGCTGCAGCACCCGGGCACCACCGTCGCGCAGCTTCGTGGCCAGCGCGTCGAGCCGGTCCTTGCGCCGGGCGCCGATGGCGACCGCCGCCCCCGCCTCGGCCAGCGCGATCGCGGTCGCCTCGCCGATCCCCGACGAGGCCCCGGTGACCAGGGCGACCTTCCCCTGCAGCGGCCGGCTGTTCTCGGTCATGCGTTCCTCTCTCCCGGGCCGACGGTGCGGCCCCCCGGTGCCCCAGTGCCCCGGCCGTGCGCCCGCCACGCACCCGTTGCGCGGCGCGCTCGTCGACCTGCGGGGCGTGACGTGGACTGGACGTGCGACCGGCCCGGCTCCTCTGCGAGGGGCCGGGCCGGTGCGCGATCAGGTCAGCGGGTCCGGTTGACCCGGTCGACGTCGGAGGGGTCGGGGCCGCCCGGATCGGTGTTGTGACTGCCGGTCGCCCCCAGCGCCGGTCCGGTGCCGGCGGCGAAGCCACCCTCCTGGTACAGCGACGCCTTCATCTCCGCCGGGGCCAGCATCCGGGCGACGTGCCAACCGACGACGGCGACGATCGTGCCCAGCGCGATGCCACCGATGGAGTACTCGCTGCTGAACCGCAACTGGACGTCGCCGATGCCGATGATGATCCCGGCGGCCAGGGGCACCAGGTTGATCGGGTTGGCGAAGTCGACCCGGTTCTCCTTCCAGATCTTGGCGCCGAGCAGGCCGATCATCCCGTAGAGGACGACGGTGATCCCGCCGAGCACCGCACCGGGGGTGGCGTTGACGATGGCGCCGAACTTGGGCACCAGCCCGAGCATGATCGCCACCAGCGCGGCGACGTAGTAGGCCGCGGTCGAGTAGACCCGGGTGGCGGCCATGACACCGATGTTCTCCGCGTAGGTGGTGGTCGGAGAGCCACCGACCGAGGTGGCGACCACGGTGGCGGCGCCGTCGGCGAAGACCGCCCGGCCGAGCACCGGGTCCAGGTCGCGCTTGGTCATCTCGCCGACCGCCTTGACGTGGCCGGCGTTCTCCGCGACCAGCGCGATCACCGCGGGCAGCACCAGCAGCGCGAAGTTCACCGAGAACGAGGGCGCGGTGAGCTCGGGGAGCCCGAACCACGAGGCCTCGCCGACGCCGCTGAGGTCGACCCGGTCGTGCGCGACCCCCACACCCGCGGCGTCGTAGGTCACGGCCTGGGAGAAGGTGTCCAGCAGCAGCGAGAGCAGGTAGCCGAACACCAGGCCGAGCAGGATCGAGATCCGGGCCCAGAACCCACGCAGCGCCAGCGAGACCACGATGACGAACGCCATGGTGGCCAACGCGACCCACTGGTCCTGCGGCCAGTACAGGCCCGCGGCGACGGGTGCGAGGTTGAAGCCGATGAGCAGGACCACCGCGCCGGTCACTGCCGGGGGCAGCACCCGGTTCACCACGGCCACACCGGCGGCCTGGATGAGCAGCCCGACCAGCGCCAGCACGATGCCGGAGACGAGGATCGCGCCGACCACGTCGGAGCTGTCCCCGCCCTGGGCGCGGACCGCGGCGACACCGCCGACGAACGCGGCGCTGGTGCCCAGGTAGGAGGGCACCTTCCCCTGCACGATCAGCAGGAAGATGATCGTGGCGATCCCGCTCATCATGATCGCCAGGTTGGCGTCCAGCCCCATGATGAGCGGGAAGACGAACGTGGCGCCGAACATGGCGACCACGTGCTGGGCGCCGATGCCGACGGTCAACGGCCAGGACAGCCGCTCGTCGGGCGCCACCGCCTCACCCAGCGGTGGGGTCTTCCCGTCCCCGTAGAGCTTCCAGCCGAACGCCATCGGTCCTCCTCGCACCTCCGCCGAACAGATAGCTCAGCGCTGAGGTACCGGACAGTGGCAGAAGTCCGTGGATCACACCAGGGGGTCCTGGACACGTTCCCATCACGGACCGCCAGATGAACACGGTCGGAACACGCCCGACTCGCGACCGCCTCAGACCAGGGACTCGAGCCCGTCGTCCAGGACGGCGGCGACCACGCTCTCCACCGGCGGCCGGTGCGGCTGGTCCAGCCCGCGGATGCGGGCGGCGTGCAGCGCGAGCAGCAGGTTGAGCCGCAGCGTGGGGTCGGTGGTGAACGGGCCGAGCAGCCGCTCCAGCTTGCCGATCCGGTAGCGCATCGTGTTGTAGTGGAAGTGCAGCCGGCGGGCGGACTCCGCGACGTTGAGGTTGGTCTCCAGCAGCACGCGCAAGGTCTCCCGCAGGTCCACCGCGTCCGCGTCGGAGGAGTCGGCGAGGGTGCCGAGCACCTCGTCGACGTAGGAGCGCAGCTCGTTGCTGTCCGGGATCAGCGACAGCAGCCGGAAGACGCCGAGCTGGTCGAAGTGGGTGACCGCGTGGCCGCCGTGGATCTCCTGCCCGACCACGAGCGCGCGCTGGGACTGCTGGTAGGCCTCCCCCAGCGCCGACAGCGACTCGGCCGGCCGGCCGATCCCGGTGCCGAGCAGCCGGCCCACCCGACGCAGCCGGGCGTTGACCCGGGCGGTCACCGAGGCGACCAGGCTGGAGAGCTCCTCGGGCGTGCGCCCGTCCAGCGGGAGAACGGTGACGATCTCGGTGGCGAGCCCGGCGACGGCGGCTCCGGCGACCTCGCTGTCGACCGCGGCCCGCCAGCCGTCGGCCAGCCGGTCCAGGACGTCCAGCGCCCGGGTCGGGTCCGCGCCGGCGTCGGCGACCGTCTCCGTGGCGGTCACCAGGACGACGACCGGGCCGTCGAGCCGCCAGCCGAACGAGCGCGCGTAGGCCAGCGCCCGTTCGGTGTGCGCGAAGGTGCCGCCGACCAGCCGGCGGACCATGTCGCCCTGGAACCGCAGCTCCACCGAGTGCACCGCCTGCGAGCGGATCTCCGACAGCGCGGCGATGACCGCGGCCTGCTCGAGGACCGCACCGGCGCCCAGCAGCATCGGGCCGTGTCGGTTCACCGCGACCAGCCAGCCGTGCCGCTGGTCACCGGCCATGATCGGCGCCACCGCGTACTCCCCGACCCCGCCGGGCAGCTCGTGGTGCCCGGGCACCAGCAGGATGCCGTCGGCCGGTGAGAGGTCGGCGTCGGCGAGCACGTCGGCGGGGGTGACCACGCTCTGGTCGGCACGGTTGCCCGACAGCCGGCGGGACGGGGTGAGGTCGGCGAACGCGTCGTCGGCCGCGGCGTCGAGCAGCCACAGCCAGTCGCGGATCTCGGTGACCTCCTCCGGCGGGCCGGCATGGGTGGCGACCTCACGGTCGGGGCCCAGGCCGAGCACGGCGGCCCCGGCGAGGAAGGTCGACACCTGGGTGGTGACCTCGGACAGCCCCCCGCCGGACAGCGCCACGTCGATGAACTGGTTGTGCATCCGGTTGGCGAGGCTCAGCGCCTGGGTCTGCTTGTCGATGATGGCGCCGAGCACCTCGGCGACCACCTCGTCCAGCCGGGCCCGCGCGGGCAGGGCCAGCACCGGGAAGCCACGGCGGTCGGCCTCGGCGAGCAGCTCGGCGGGGACGTCGCCGGCCGGGTTGCCCGAGCCGGCCTCCGAGCGGTAGGCGAGAGCGCCACTGCCGGCCCGGTGGAGCCGATCGATCAGGGCCCGGCTCTGCGCCGGGTCGCCGCTGGGCAGCCGGGCGCCGAGGACGACGAGCAGGTCGGGCCCGGCACCGGCGACGGGGTCGCCCGGGTCCTGCACGGCCACGTGCCGGACGATCCGGCGGGTGCCGGTCGCGCCGCCGACGACGAGCGCGCCGGTCAGCCCCGGCAGCTGCAGGAGCTGGTCGACGGTCAGGCCCATGCTGTCCTGGAGGGCGGTCCGGTCGGCCGGCGGGAGCTGGGAGAGCACCGGCTCGGCCGACGCGGGCACGGTACTGAAAGTAGCCATCCGGTCGCTCTGCGAAGCGTATGTCACGGACGAATCACGTTCGGTCACTGTACGTTCCCCCAAAACACCGTGCACGAGCCTGCTGCGCGAGATTCTGTCAGACGTCTCTGGACGGCAGAAGGCACGCTTGGCGAGAATCGCCATACAGGCACGGGGGACGCGCCAGTAGGTTCGAGCCCCGGTCCTGTGTCCGGCTCGGATGGTAGGCGGCTCCGTCGATCGACGGGCGGTCCGGCGTCCCGGCCGGGCGAGCCAGACCGGGACGGGCCCCGCTGCAGGCGTCGCCCGTCGACCGCACGGGTGGAGGGCACATGCGCACCATCGACGAGAGCACCGCCGGCCACGGCCGGGACACGACCCCAGATGACACCCGCACCGGGCAGGCCGCCCGGGCCGGCGTCCCGACCATCCCCCTGCCTCGTGAGTCCGCAGCCGCCGGCGCCCGGACCCCCGGCACGACGGTCCCCGCCCAGGCCAGCACCGGCATCGCCGACCTGCTGCGCGGGCCGGTCCGGTCGGCGCGGGTCCTGCTGTCGGTCCCGGCAGCGGTGTACCTGACCGTGCAGACCCCGCATGGCCCCGACGTGGTGGGGGTGCTGACCTCGGACGCCGCCCGGCTGCCGCTGGGCTGCGTGCTCTTCCGGCCCTCGAACGGCCGGCCTCTGGTCTCGGTGCCCAGCGGTGCCCCCGCCCGGATGGGCGGCGGCCGGTTGACCGTCGGCGACCTGACCATCAGCGCCGCCGCATGGTGGGACCCCCGGCCCAAGCTGCCCACCGCACGCCCGGCGCTGCTCCCCGAAGGGGTCCGCCAGCTCCGCTCGGCCCTCTACGGCGAGGGCGTGCCGCACAGCGCGTTCGTCCTCCCCGGCCTGCCCAGCGGTCCCAGCGGCCCGCTGGCCGCGCTGCGCGGCGCCGTCCGCCGAGCCGACGTCGACGCCGCACTGCGCACCGCGACCCGGCTGATCGGGCTGGGCCCCGGCCTCACCCCCGCCGGCGACGACGTGCTGGCCGGCGTCACCGCGGGTCTCGTGCTGCTGGGGCACCCCGCCGCCGAGCGCTTCGGCGCCGGCGTGACCGGGCTGGCCGCCGGGCGCACGACCGAGCTGTCCCGGGCGCTGCTCCGGCACGCCGCCGCCGGCCGGGTCAGCGGGGAGTTCGCCGCCGTGCTGCGGGGCCTGGTCGGCCACGGCGCGCTCGCCCCGGCGATCACCACCCTGCTGACCACCGGGTCGACCAGCGGGCGGGCGATGGCGTTGGGGCTGTGCACCGCGATCGACCTCGTCGACCGGACCAGCCGGCCCCGCTGAGCCGGGCGGGTCGACCGGTCAGCCGGCCGGTCCGGGGAGCAGCGGCCCGAGCCGTTCCCACTGGGCGATCCGGCAGCCGTCGGTGCGGGAGAGCTGCAGGTCGACCGGTTCGCCCCGCCACACGCCGGAGACGTGCGCCGTCTGCGGCCCGCCGTACTGCTGGGTGCAGATCGCGTCGTCCGGTACCGGGGCGAAGGGCTCCTCGAGCTCCCTCAGGTTCTCGCAGGCCGCCTCGGCGTCGGGGAGGTCGCCCTCGACGGTGCCTCCGCAGGTGAGGGTGTAGCGCTCCACCGGCGCACCCTCACCCGGGTCGTACTCCACCACCAGGGCGGAGTCGGCCCCGTCGGCGTCGCCGGGAGCGGGGGTGGTGGCCGGGTCCGACGAGGTCGTCGGTGGCGTCGAGGAGCCGACCGTCTCACCGGCGTCGTCCGCGGTCCCGCAGGCGGCGAGCAGCATCAACGGGACGACCAGGGACAGCAGGACGGCGCGGCGCATGCCCGCCAGTCTGCCCGGGTCAGATGCGGGACGCTGCGATGCTGGTGACCAGGATCGCCCGCGCGCCGAGCTCCCACAGCTCGTCCATCACCCGGTTGGTGTCCTCCTTGCGGACCATCGCCCGCACGGCCGACCAGCCCGGCGTCTGCAGCGGGCTCACCGTCGGGCCCTCCAGCCCCGGGGTGCGGGCCGTGGCCTGGGCGAGCAGGTCGTTGGGGCAGTCGTAGTCGAGCATCACGTACCGCCGGGCGACCAGGACGCCCTGCAGCCGGCGGCGCAGCTGCGCGACGGCCGGCACCTCGTCGGCTCCGGCCCGGCCGACGAGGACGGCCTCGCTGGCCAGCACCGGTTCGCCGATGATCCGCAGCCCGGCCGCGCGCAGCGTGGTGCCGGTCTCCACCACGTCGCAGACGGCGTCCGCGACGCCGAGCCGGCAGGCGGTCTCCACGGCTCCGTCGAGCTTCACCACGGCGGCCTTCATGCCCGTCTCGTCCAGGAAGCGCTGCAGCAGGCCCGGGTACGCGGTGGCGATCCGCTTGCCCTCCAGCTTCGCCACCTCGTCGACCGGGGAGTCCGCCGGGCTGGCGAAGCGGAACGACGACCGGCCGAAGCCCAGCGGCATCACCTCGGCCGCCACCGCGTCGCCACCCTCGGGCGGGGTGGTCTCCAGCAGCATGTCCCGGCCGGTGATGCCGACGTCCAGCGTGCCGGCCGCCACGTAGATCGCGATGTCCCGCGGGCGCAGGTAGAAGAACTCGGTGTCGTTCTCCGGGTCGTACACCGCCAGCTCGCTGGAGGTGCGGCGCTGCCGGTACCCGCTCTCGGCCAGCATCGCGGCCGCGGGCTCGCTGAGGACACCCTTGTTGGGCACGGCAACGCGCAGCACAGCGAACAGCTCCTTTGAACCCAGGGGTGAGACCGTCGGCCCCCTTCAGAGGCTCGCCCCGAGCTCGCGAGGGGTGAGGAGAAGGGGGTCCTTCTTCAGAGGTGAGCGTAGACGTCGTCCAGGTCGAGCCCTCGGGCCAGCATGAGCACCTGCACCCGGTAGAGCAGCTGGCTGATCTCCTCCGCCGTCCGCTCTGCGCCCTCGTGCTCGGCGGCCATCCAGGACTCGGCCGCCTCTTCCACGACCTTCTTGCCGGCGGCGTGCACGCCGTCGCGCACGGCGGTGACCGTGCCCGAGGCGGGGTCGCCCGCCGACACCTTCTCGCTCAGCTCGGCGAACAGCTGGTCGAACGTCTTCACGCCGGGCCGACCCCGAAACCGGTGCTCTGCTTCGGGCTGCGCAGGTCACGCAGCACGAGGGCGGTCTGCAGCGCCGCGGCGGTGGCCTCCCAGCCCTTGTCCTCGCCGGAGTCGTCCATGCCGGCGCGGTCGCGCGCCTGCTGCTCGCCCTCGGTGGTGAGGACGCCGTTGCCGACCGGCTTGCCGGAGTCCAGCGCCACCCGGGTCAGGCCCGCCGTGAACGAGTCGCAGACGTACTCGAAGTGCGGCGTGCCCCCGCGGACGACGACCCCGAGGGCCACGACCGCGTCGTGCGTCGCGGCGAGGGCCTGGGCGACCACGGGCAGCTCGATGGCGCCGGGCACCCGGACGACGGTCGGCTCGGGGATGCCGGCGGCCTTCGCGCAGGCGATCGACCGCTGCAGCAGCGACTCGGTGATGTCGCCGTGCCAGGTGGTCGCCACGATCCCCAGGGTCAGCCCCGCGGCGTCGATGGGCTCCTGCCCCGGCGCTCCGGACCCGCTCATGAGTTCTCCTCGGTGCTGTTCGTCCTCAGCTGGGACGGTCGGTAAGGGACGGTGCAGTGTGCCGTGGGCCGCGGTGCGACCCGGTCACATCGGCTGCTCGTCGGCGCGCCGTCCCGGCGCGGGCGGCTGGCCGCCGGCGTCGGGGGCGTCGGGCTCGATGATCTCCAGCAGGTGGCCCATCCGGTCGCGCTTGGTGCGCAGGTACCCGACGTTGTCGACGGTGACGTTGCTGGGCAGGGCGACCCGGCCGGTGATCTTCAGGCCGTACCCCTCCAGCCCGGCGCGCTTGGCCGGGTTGTTGGTCAGCAGCCGCATGGTGTGGATGCCCAGGTCGACCAGGATCTGTGCGCCGGTGCCGTAGTCGCGGGCGTCGGCGGGGAGCCCGAGGTCGAGGTTGGCGTCGACCGTGTCCACGCCGGTGTCCTGGAGCTGGTATGCCTGCAGCTTGTGCAGCAGGCCGATGCCCCGGCCCTCGTGACCGCGGATGTACAGGACGACGCCGCGGCCCTCCTGGGCGACGGCGGCGAGCGCGGCGTCCAGCTGCGGGCCGCAGTCGCAGCGCAGCGAGCCGAAGACGTCACCGGTGAGGCACTCGGAGTGCACGCGCACCAGCACGTCCTCGCCGTCGTTGGCGGTGATGTCGCCGTAGACGAAGGCCACGTGCTCGCGCTCGTCGTAGGAGCTGCGGTAGCCGACCGCGGTGAACTCCCCGGCGCGCAACGGCACCCGGGCCTCGGCGACCCGCTCGACCAGCTTGTCGAAGCGCTTGCGGTAGGCGATGAGGTCGGCGATCGAGACCATGACCAGGTCGTGCTCGTCGGCGAAGACCCGCAGCTCCTCCCCGCGCGCCATGCCGGTCGGGTCCTTCTCGCTCACCACCTCGCACAGCGTCCCCGAGGGGCGCAGGCCGGCCAGGACGGCGAGGTCGACGGCGGCCTCGGTGTGGCCGGGTCGGCGCAGCACGCCGCCGTCCTTGGCGCGCAGCGGCACCACGTGTCCGGGGCGGGCCAGGTCGGCGGAGCTGGCCTCCGCCGACGCCAGGGTGCGGATGGTGTGCGCCCGGTCGGCGGCCGAGATGCCGGTGGTCACGCCCTCCCGGGCGTCGACGGTGACGGTGTAGGCGGTGCCGCGGCGGTCCTGGTTCACGCGGAACATCGGGGGCAGGTCGAGCCGGTCGGCGTCGGACTCGGTGACCGCGACGCAGATGTAGCCCGAGGTGTAGCGGACCATGAAGGCCACCACCTCGGGGGTGGCGAGCTCGGAGGCGAAGATCAGGTCGCCCTCGTTCTCCCGGTCCTCGTCGTCGATGACGACGACGGGCCGGCCGCTCTTGACCGCCGCGATCGCGCTCTCCACGGAGTCCAACCGGAACCCGTTCATCGGCGTGCTCCCAACAGTCGTTCGACGTACTTGGCGATGACGTCCACCTCCAGGTTGACCCGGTCACCGGGGGCGCGGTCGCCCAGGGTGGTCTCGCGGAGCGTGGTGGGGATGAGGCTGACCTCGAACCAGGGCTCGGGGTGGTCGGCGAGCGCGCTGACGGTGAGCGAGACGCCGTCGACGGTGATCGAGCCCTTCTCCACGACGTAGCGCGCGAGCTCGGCCGGGACGGCGATCCGCACGACCTCCCAGTCGTCACCGGGGGTGCGGGAGACGACGGTGCCGACGCCGTCGACGTGGCCCTGCACGATGTGGCCGCCCAGCCGGGTCTGCGGGGTGACGGCGCGCTCGAGGTTGACCCGGTCGCCGGCGCCGGTGGCACCGAGGCTGCTGCGGCGCAGGGTCTCGGCCATCACGTCGGTGCTCCACACGCCGCTGCCGTCGGGGCCGGGCTCGACCCCGGTCACGGTCAGGCAGACACCGTTGACCGCGATCGAGTCGCCGAGCGCGACGTCCTGCAGCGCCTTGCGGGCCCGGATGCGCAGCACGGCGCTGTCCGCGCCGTCCTCACGCACGACCAGGGTGCCGAGCTCTTCCACGATGCCGGTGAACACGTCAGCTCCCTCCGCCGGTCGACGTTGCCCGCCCAGTGTGCCCGGTGGGCCGCAACCGGATCTGCACGTCCCCGCCCATGCGGGTGACGTCGGTGACCTGCAGGTGCAGCGCATCGGTGATCGTGCTGATTCCCAGGCCGCCCACCATGCCGGCGCCGGCGCCGAGCAGGGTCGGCGCGACGTGCACCACGGCCTCGTCGACCAGGCCGGCGGCGAGGAAGGCAGCGGCCAGCGTCGGTCCGCCCTCCAGCAGCACCCGGCGGACGTCGGCGGTGAACAGCTCCGCCAGCAGCGCGGCCGGGGTGACGGCCCGGCTGACCAGCGTGGGTGCGGCGTCGTCGTGCACCCGGGCGGTGGCCGGCACCCGGCCCCGGCGGTCCAGCACCACGCGCAGCGGCTGGCGGTCGGCGGGGCGGCCGTCGGCGTCGCGGACGGTGAGCTGCGGGTCGTCGGCGAGCGCCGTCCCGGACCCGACCAGCACCGCGTCGCAGGTGGCCCGCAGCTCGTGCACGGCGGCCCGGGCCTGGGGACCGGTGATCCAGCGGCTGGTGCCGTCGGCGGCCGCGACCCGCCCGTCGAGGGTGGTGGCGACCTTCCAGACCACCTGCGGCCGGTGCTCCCGCACCCCGGTGAGCCAGCCGGCCAGGGCTCCCTCGGCGGCGGCGGCCTGCTCGGCGCCCAGTTCGACGTCGATCCCGGCCGCGCGCAGCCGGTCCGCACCCCCGGTGGCCAGCCGGGTGGGCTCGGGGACGGCGACGACGACCCGGGCGACCCCGGCGGCGATCAGCGCGTCGGCGCAGGGCCCGGTGCGGCCGGTGTGCGCGCACGGCTCCAGGGTGACGACGGCGGTGCCCCCGCGGGCGCGCTCCCCCGACGAGGCGAGCGCGTGCACCTCGGCGTGCGGGCCGCCCGGCGGGGAGGTCGCCCCCTCCCCCACGACGGCGCCGGCCGCGTCGAGCACGACCGCACCCACCGGCGGGTTCGGGCTGGTGGTGCCCAGCACCCGCAGCCCCAGCTCCCGGGCCCGGGCCATCGCCGCCTGCTCGGCGGTGTTCACCGGGCCTGCTCGGCGGTGTTCACCGGGCGCGCGCGGCCTGGGCCCGCAGGGCGGCGATCGCCTGGGCGGGGTCGTCGGCGCCGTAGACGGCCGAGCCCGCGAC
Source organism: Modestobacter sp. VKM Ac-2983 (assembly GCF_026967885.1). Lineage (NCBI taxonomy): Bacteria > Bacillati > Actinomycetota > Actinomycetes > Geodermatophilales > Geodermatophilaceae > Modestobacter > Modestobacter sp. VKM Ac-2983. The sequence goes on along the minus strand of NZ_JAPVBK010000005.1, from coordinate 227,211 downwards.
GAAGACGTCGGCGCCCGCCTCGGCGGCCTGCTCGATCGTGTCGGCGTTGATCCCGCCGTCGACCTCCAGGAACAGCTGGAGATGGCCGGCCTCGACCAGCCGCCGGGCCTCCCGCACCTTCGGCAGCACCTCGGGCATGAACGACTGCCCACCGAAGCCGGGCTCCACCGTCATCACCAGCAGGGTGTCGAACTCCGGCAGCACGTCGAGGTAGTCCTCCAGCGGCGTGCCCGGCTTGATCGCCAGGCCGGCGAGCGCCCCGGCGGCCCGGAGGTCGCGGGCCACGGCACGGGGGTCGGTGCAGGCCTCGGCGTGCACAGTGACGTTGCGGGCGCCGGCCTCGGCGTAGCCGGGGGCCCAGCGCGCCGGGTCGGTGATCATCAGGTGGCAGTCCAGCGGGACCGGGCTGACCGCCTGGATCGCCTTGACCACCGGCAGGCCGAGGGTCAGGTTGGGCACGAAGTGGGCGTCCATGACATCGACGTGGACCCAGTCGGCATCGGCGATCCGCTGCACCTCGTCGGCGAGCCGGGCGAAGTCCGCGGACAGCAGGCTGGGCGCGATCATGGGTTCCCGGGACACGCGCTGATCGTAGGGGCCGCCCCCTGGTGTCCCGGACGGGCGACCGAGGCGGCAGCGGCCCGGGACCGGCCGGCACTCCCCCAGGCTGCCGCCGTGCCGAGCAGCCAGGACGTCGACTGGGTCGCCCTCGGACGGCGGACCCAGCTCCGGAACTGGGCCGACGTGCCGCTGTCGGCCGGCTGGATGGCCACGATCGTCGTGCTGACCGGCGGCTACGCCCGCTGGGCCGGCCGCGCGGCCTGGGTGGCCGTGGCCGCGCATCGACCGTGGACTCCTCGACGCCTCGCCCGACCCCGAGACGTCGGCAGCCCGACACTCGACGGACCCGGCGGTGGACGTGTCCGTTGGGCACGACCGGGTAGGCGATCCCCCATGGCTTCGGAGAACTCAGCACCTGCCCGCTACGACGGCTTCGACCGGATGCCGATCGCCGGCACCTGGCGCGCCGGCCGGGCCGGGAAGACCGCGACCGACACCAACCCCTACACCGGCGAGACCCTGACCGAGATCCCGCTCGCCAACGCCGAGGACCTCGACGAGGCCTACGCCCGGGCGAAGGAGGCCCAGCGGGACTGGGCCGCCCGGCTGCCCAGCGAGCGCGCCGACGTGATGCGCCGCGCCGCCCGGGTCATGGAGGCCCGCAAGGACGAGATCATCGACTGGCACGTCCAGGAGAGCGGCGCCGCCGCCCCGGCCGCCGCCTTCGAGTACGCGATCACGCTGCGCGACTTCTACGAGGCGTCGTCCTACCCCTACCGCGTCGAGGGGCGGATCCTGCCGGCCGACATCGAGGGCAAGGAGAGCCGGGTCTACCGGCGCCCGGTCGGGGTGGTCGCGGTGATCAGCCCGTGGAACGTGCCGATGCACCTGTCCAACCGCTCCGTCGCCCCGGCCCTGGCCGTCGGCAACGCCGTCGTCCTCAAGCCCGCCGGTGACACCCCGGTCACCGGCGGCCTGCTGCTGGCCAAGGTCTACGAGGAGGCCGGACTGCCCGAGGGCCTGCTCTCGGTGCTGATCGGCGCCGGCCGGGACATCGGCGACGCGATCGTCTCCCACCCGACGCCGCGGGTCGTCTCCTTCACCGGTTCCACCCCGGTGGGCAAGGGGATCGCGGAGAAGGCCGGGCTGAAGAAGCTCTCGCTGGAGCTGGGCGGCAACGGGCCGCTGGTGGTGCTGGACGACGCCGACCTCGGCTACGCGGTGGACGCCGCCGTCTTCGGCAAGTTCTTCCACCAGGGCCAGGTCTGCATGATCACCAACCGGATCATCGTGGACGACGCCGTGCACGACGAGTTCGTGGAGCGCTACGTCGAGCGGGTGCGCGGGCTCAAGGCCGGCGACCCGGCCGAGGAGGACACGGTGATCGGCCCGATCATCAACGCCAAGCAGCTGGAGGGCATCCAGGAGAAGGTCGCCCAGTCGATCGCCGACGGCGCCCAGCAGGTGCTCGGCGGTGACCCGACCGGCCCGATCGGCTCGGTGCTGCCCCCGCACGTGCTGCTCGGCGGCAACGACGTCGCGACCGCCCGCCAGGAGGTGTTCGGCCCGGTGGCCACGATCATCCGGGCCCGCGACGAGGACGACGCGCTGGCGATCGCCAACGACACCGAGTACGGCCTGTCCAGCGCCGTGTTCACCGAGGACACCCTGCGCGGGGTGCAGTTCGCGCTGCGGGTGGACGCCGGGATGACCCACGTCAACGACTCCCCGCTCAACGATGAGAACAACACCGCCTTCGGCGGGGAGAAGGAGTCGGGGCTGGGCCGGTTCGGCGGCGACTGGGCGATCGAGGAGTTCACCACCGACCACTGGGTGAGCGTCCAGCACACCAAGCGGAAGTTCCCCTTCTGAGTCGTTCCCGCGGGGTCGCCTGGCGGGCGGTCGGTGGGCAATTGCGTTGCCCGCCGGCCGCCCGGCACCCCACGCTGACGGCATGGCCCTGCACCCGGACGAGTTGGGCGCCGCGCCCTCGCCCAGCCCGCCGATGAACCACCACGCCGCCCTGTTCCGCATCCGGGAGCGGTACGCCGCCACCCCGGACGCCCGGGCCCGGCTGCTGAACCCGTACACGCTCAGCCCGCACGAGGCTGTCCGGCTGGTGGCCGGCCTGGCCGGTGGCAGCCTCGCCTACACCGACGACGCCGAGCCCTCGGTGCAGGGCGAGGACCTGGTCGCCGCACTCAGCCTGTTCCCGCTGCTCCGGGCGGAGACCGACGACCTGGAACTCGGCCTCCTGACCATGGCCCGCGGTGAGGGGCTGACCTGGGCACAGATCGCCGACCGGCTGGGCCTGGCCGGCGAGCGGGAGGCGGAGCAGCGCCACGTGCTGCTGACCAGCCGAGGCACCGCCCCGGCCGGCGGCGGAGGCTGAGCGTCCAGCGGGTCGAGCCGGTGGCGGTGCACGGAGCGGCACGCTGAGAGGCGTGCCGCTCCGGTCAGCGGGTGCGGCGGAGCAGGGCCATGAACATCGCGTCGGTGCCGTGCCGGTGCGGCCACAGCTGGGCGTGCTCGCCGCGCGCGATGCCGGGCACCTCGGGGAACAGCGGGGCCACGGGGAGCACCTCGACGTCGTCCCGGCCGGCGGCCGCGTCGACGATGGCAACGGTCTCGGCGGTGTGCGGTGAGCAGGTCACGTAGGCGACCACTCCCCCGGGCCGCACCGAGGCCAGCGCGCTGTCCAGCAGCTGCCGCTGCAGCTCGGCCAGCGGCGGGACGTCGTCCGGCGTCCGGCGCCAGCGCACCTCCGGCCGGCGGCGCAGGGCGCCCAGGCCGGTGCACGGTGCGTCCAGCAGCACCCGGTCGAACGACCCGGCCGGCCAGTCCGGTGCGGTGCCGTCGGCGACCAGGACCTCGACGTCCTCGGCGCCGGCCAGCGCGCCGCGGACCAGCTCGGCGCGGTGCTCGCTGCGGTCGACAGCGGTCAGGTGCACCCCGGCCGGCCGGACGGCGGCCAGCAGCCCCGCCTTGCCACCCGGGCCGGCGCACATGTCCAGCCAGCGCACGTCGGGGCCCTCCAGCGGCGCCCGGACCAGGGCGAGGGCAGCCAGCTGGCTCCCCTCGTCCTGCACCGCCGCCGCGCCGGAACGGACCGCGGCGAGCTTGCCCGGGTCACCGCCGTGCAGCCGGACGGCGTGCGGGGACCACGGGCCGGGCTCGCCACCGGAGTCGGCGGCCAGCTCGTCGCGGTCGACGTGCCGGGCGACGAGGTGCACCTCGGGCGCGGCGTCGTCGGCGAGCAGCGCGGCCTCCACCTCGGCGTCGTCGGCGAGCGCGTCGCGCCAGGCGTCGACGATCCAGCGCGGGTGGTCGGTGGTGAGGGTCAGCCGCTCGTCGTCGTCGGCCGGTGCGAGTGCGGTGACCCAGGCCGCCCGGTCACCGCCGGCCGCGACCTTGCGCAGCACGGCGTTGACCAGCCCGGAGGCGCCGGTGCCGACGATCGCCCGGGTGAGCGCCACCGTGGTGTCGACCGCAGCGTGCGCCGGCACCCGGAGGTCGATCAGCTGGTAGGAGCCCAGCCGCAGCAGGTCCAGCACCTTGGGGTCGAGCTCGGCCAGCGGCCGGGACACCAGCGTGGTCAGGACGGCGTCCAGGGTGCCGGTGGCGCGCAGCGTGCCGTAGGCCAGCTGGGTGGCGAAGGCGGCGTCCCGGGGCTCGAGCTGCCGCTCGCGCAGCAGCTGGGGCAGCAGCAGGTTGGCGTATGCAGCCCGGCTGGAGACCCCGTCGAGCACGTCGTAGGCGGTCAGCCGGGCACCGTCCAGGACGGGCCGGTGCCGACGGGACTGCGGGCGCTGGTTCCCCGTGCCGGGGTCGTTGCGCCGCTTGTGGCCGGCCCGGTCCGCGGGGCCGCTCACGCGGTCACCTGCGCACCGAGTCGCTCGCCCGGCTCCAGGCGCGCGCCGCGCGCCCAGTCGGCCGCCGCGAGCATCTTCTTGCCCGCCGGCTGCACCGACGACAGCCGCACCGCACCGCGCCCGGTGCCCACCAGGACACCGGTCGACCCGATCGACAGCTCACCGGGCGCGAGCGCCAGCGACGAGGACAGCGGCTCGACCGGCGCCAGCCGCAGCCGGTTGCCGCGCCACGTCGTCCAGGCGCCGGGGGCCGGCGTCACCCCGCGCACCCGGCGGTCGACGACGTGGGCCGGCAGCGCCCAGTCGACCTGGGCGTCCGCGGTCTCGATCCGTGGCGCCAGGCTGACCCCCTCCGCCGGCTGGGGCTCCGGCCGCAGCGACCCGTCGGCGATGCCGTCCAGGGTCGCGACCAGCAGCCGGGCGCCGCTGACCGCCAGCCGGTCCAGCAGGTCGCCGGCGGTGTCGGTGGCCCCGATCGGCTCGGTGACGACGCCGAAGACCGGGCCGGTGTCCAGCCCCGCCTCCAGCTGGAAGGTGGCCGCGCCGGTGACCTCGTCGCCGGCCATGATCGCGTGCTGCACCGGTGCCGCACCGCGCCAGGCGGGCAGCAGCGAGAAGTGCAGGTTCACCCAGCCGTGCCGCGGGACGTCCAGCGCCGCCGGCGGCACCAGGGCGCCGTAGGCGACGACCGGAGCGCAGTCGACGGCGAGGTCGGCGAGCTGGGCCAGGAACTCCGGCTCACGGGGCGAGCGTGGCTGGAGCACGGGGACGCCGGCGGCATCGGCCCGCTCGGCGACCGGTGACCGGCTGGTGCGCCGGCCGCGGCCGGCGGGCGCATCCGGCCGGGTGAGGACGGCGACGACCTCGTGGGCGGAGTCCAGCAGTGCGTCGAGGGCGACGACGGCCGGCGCCGGGGTACCGGCGAACAGGAGCCTCAGTGGGGGCTCACCTTCACCATGGGCGCCGGCACCGGTGCGCCGTCGGGCAGCCAGGACTGCGCCCCCTGCCACTCCGCGTCCTGCAGGACGGCGAGCGCGGCCGCGCGGGCCTCGGTGTCGAGCCGGTCGACGAACAGCACGCCGTCGAGGTGGTCGGTCTCGTGCTGGATGGCGCGGGCCAGCTTGTGCGACCCCTCCACCCGGACCGGGTCGCCGTGCATGTTCCAGCCGGTCGCGGCGACGTACAGGTGCCGGCGGCAGTCGAACCGGAAACCGGGGATGGACAGGCACCCCTCGGCGTCTTCCTCGGTCTCCTCGCCCACCGGCGTGACGTCGGGGTTGACCAGGTGGCCGACCTCGCCGTCGACGTACCAGGTGAAGACGCGCAGGCCGACGCCGATCTGCGGCGCGGCGATGCCGGCACCGCCGGCAGCGTGCATCGTGTCGGTCAGGTCGGCGACGAGCTGACGCAGTTCGGCGTCGAAGTCGACGACGGGGGCGGCCGGGGTGCGCAGCACCGGGTCGCCCATGATCCGGATGGGGGTCACGCTCACGCGGACGATCGTAGGTGCCGGTGACTGCGGCGCCTGCAGGGTGATCTGGCTACGGTGCTGCAATGGCCTCACTCGCCGCCCACCGCGTCCACGCCGTGATCAGCACCCTCGTCGACGGACTGCTGGTCGGCGGCGCCGAAGCCGCCCTCGACCTGCCGCCCCGGTCCGCGGCCCGCCTGCGCGTCTACCTGGCCCTGATGGGCGCGACGGCCGCCGACACGATCGCCCACGACCTGCCCGCGCTGCGGCGCACCTTCCAGGGCATGCCGACCGAGCCGACGCCCCCGGCCGACCAGGCGGTGACCCGCCACCAGGCATTGGCGACGATGGCCTGGGGGCTGGCGGCGACGGCCGTCCACCGCCCGGCCGTCCGGGCGCTGCGCCGGCGCGGCCACCGCCGTCCGCACCTGGTGGTGGGGGTCGTGGTGGGGGTGGGCGCCGCCGCGTCGACGCTCCCGGTGCGCTGGCGCCGGGCCACCGAGCGGGCCATCGACGACCTGGCCACCGCCCAGCTGGACGCCGAGCTGGCGCAGCTGCTGGACCAGCCGACCAGCTGACGTCCTCCCAGGCGGGTGATCAGGCGAGGTCGAGCGGGTCCAGCTGCACGCGGACGTGCTCGGCGACCTTCTTCGCGCTCCGCACCCCCTGGACGTCGTGCAGCGCCCGCGCCAGCGCCGCCCCGTCGCTGCGCCGCACCCGGACCAGGTAGCGCTCCCGTTCGCCCTCCTGCCCGGGCCGTGGCGGCTCGGGCACCGGCCCGAGGACGTCGGCGCCCTCGGGCAGCCGCAGCGCCGCCAGGAAGTCCGCCAGCGCAGCCGGGGACGCGGCCAGGGAGGCCATCCGGGTGACCGGCGGGAAACCGAGCTCCCGGCGGTCGGCCAGCTCCCGGGTGGCCAGCCCGGCCGGGTCCCAGCGGACCAGCGCCTGCACGACCGGGTGGGCCGCGTCGGCGGCGACCACCACCTGCCCGCCGGGTCGCACCAGCGCGGCGGCGTTCATCCAGCGCCGCATCGTCTCCTCCCCCGCCCGCAGGTCCGCCCGGCCGAGCAGCGCCCAGGAGTCCAGCAGCAGCGCCGCGCCGAAGCCGCCCTCGGCCACCGGCTCGGCGCCCGGGGTGGCGACCACGATCGCCGGGTCACCGGAGACCGTGGCCAGCACACCGGAGGTGCGGCCGGAGACCCGCACGGCCGCGCCCGGGAACGCCCGGCCCAGCTCCTCGGCCGTGCGCGAGGCGCCGATGACGGCGGCTCGCAGCTTCGTGCCGTGGCAGTGCGGGCAGTCGAAGGTCGCCGCAGGCCGGGCGCACCAGCGGCAGGCCGCGATCCGCACGCCACCGGGCCCGGGCGACGGTGCGATCCCCAGCGGGCCGGCGCAGTGCGCGCAGCGGGCCGGCGCACGGCACCGGTCGCAGACCAGGGAGGGCACGTAGCCCGAGCGGGGCACCTGGATCAGCACGGGCGCACCGTCGGCCAGCGCGCGCCGGGCCACGGTGAACCCGAGGGTGGGCAGCCGGGCCGACCGTGCGGCCGGGTCCCGGGCCAGCTCGAAGTCGCTGCCCAGCGCCTCCACCCGCGGTGCCGCGGCGCGCAGGGTGGCACGGTCGGCGATCAGCTCGTGCGCCCACCCGGACTCCACCAGCAGCGCCGCCTCCGCCGTCCGCGCGGTCCCGGCGACCACGGCCGCGCAGGAGGCCAGGTGCGCCCGGTGCACCAGCACGTCCCGGGCGTGCGGGTAGGGCGCCCGCGGCTCGGCGTGCAGGTCGTCGCCGTCGTCCCAGATGACCACCAGGCCCAGCTCCCGCACCGGCGCGAAGACCGAACCGCGGGTGCCGAGCACCACCTGGGCGGTGCCGCGCGACGCGGTGAGGAAGCGGCCGTAGCGGGTGTCCGGGGAGGAGTCCGCGCGCAGCACGGCGACCGAGCCGGCCGGCAGCAGCCGGTCGGCCGCGGCGGCCAGCCGGTCCAGGTCCTTGCCGTCGGGCACCACCACCAGCGCGCCCCGACCGCCGGAGAGCGCGGCCTGCGCCAGCTCGGCCAGCCTGGTCGGCCAGTCCTCCCCGGGCAGCGCCGTCCAGACCGCACGCGCCGCCCGCCCCTCGGCCACGGCGGTCAGCAGCTGCGGCCCGGTCGGGTAGCGGGCGAAGCCCGCCGGGTCGGGGGCCGCAGGTGGTGGTGGCGGGTCGAGCCGGGGTCGCTTCTCCGGGGCGCCGCGGCGCGGCGGCAGGGCCAGCCTCAGCACGTCGGTCAGCGATCCGGCGTACCGGTCGGCGACCGAGCGGGTCAGCTCAGCGACCTCCGGGGTGAGCACCGGTTCGGCGGAGACCACCTTGGCCAGCGGGGCCAGCTTGCCGGTGTGGTCGGTGTCGGCGGCCAGCTCCAGGACGACGCCGTCCACCAGCTTGCCGGCGAAGCGCACCCGGACCCGGCAGCCGGCCACCACCTGCTCGGAGAGCTCCTCGGGGACGGCGTAGTCGAAGGGCCGGTCCAGGTGGGCCAACGGCACGTCGACGACGACCCGGGCCACCCGCACCGGGTCAGTCTCCCCGCTCACTCCGACAGTTCCCGGCGACGTGCTGGCACGGCCCTCCTGCAGTGCCCCGCTGCGCGCGGTCGCGCAGCGGGGCGCCCGGAGGTCCTCAGGCCACCGCCGACTTCAGCGCGTCGACCCGGTCCAGCCGCTCCCAGGGCAGCTCGATGTCGGTGCGGCCGAAGTGGCCGTAGGCCGCCGTCGGGGCGTAGATCGGCCGCAGCAGGTCCAGGTCCCGCACGATCGCGCCGGGCCGCAGGTCGAACACCGCGGTGATCGCCTTCTCCAGCACCTCCTCGGGCACCGTGTTGGTGCCGAAGGTCTCCACGAAGAGGCCGACCGGGTGGGCAGCACCGATCGCGTAGGCGACCTGCACCTCGCACCGGCGGGCCAGCCCGGCGGCGACGACGTTCTTCGCCACCCACCGCATCGCGTAGGCCCCGGACCGGTCGACCTTCGAGGGGTCCTTGCCGGAGAACGCGCCGCCGCCGTGCCGGGCCATGCCGCCGTAGGTGTCGACGATGATCTTGCGACCGGTCAGCCCGGCGTCGCCCATCGGGCCACCGATGACGAACTTCCCGGTCGGGTTCACCAGCAGCCGGTAGCCGGTGGTGGGCAGGCCCAGCTCGCGCAGCGCGGGCTCGACCACGAACTCCTGGATGTCCGGGGCGAGCAGCGTGTCGATGGAGATGTCCTCGGCGTGCTGGGAGGAGAGCACCACGGTGTCCACGGCGACCGGGCGGTCGTCCTCGTAGACGACGGTGACCTGGGTCTTGCCGTCGGGGCGCAGGTAGGGCACCGACCCGTCCTTGCGGACGGCCGACAGCCGCCGGGACAGCCGGTGCGCCAGCGCGATCGGCAGCGGCATCAGCTCGGGGGTCTCGTCCGTCGCGTAGCCGAACATCAGGCCCTGGTCGCCCGCGCCCTGCCGCGCGATCAGGTCGTCGGCCGCCGCGGCCCGGTGCTCGGCCGCGCTCAGCTCGGCCGTGCGGGCCTCGTAGCCGATGTCCACGCCCTGGGCGATGTCCGGGGACTGGGCGCCGATGGAGACGCTGACGCCGCAGGAGGCACCGTCGAAGCCCTTGCGGGAGGAGTCGTAGCCGATGCGGAGGATCGTCTTGCGCACGATGTCGGCGATGTCGACGTAGCCGGAGGTGGTGACCTCACCGGCGATGTGCACCTGGCCGGTGGTGATGAGGGTCTCGACGGCGACGCGGCTGCGCGGGTCCTGGGCGAGCATCGCGTCCAGGATCGAGTCGCTGATCTGGTCCGCGATCTTGTCGGGGTGGCCCTCGGTCACCGACTCGGACGTGAAGAGACGGCGTGGCACTCGGTTCTCCCTGCGGTCGGCTGCCGAGCGCGTTGCTCGCGGTCGGCCGGGCTGCACCAGGTGGTGGGCGGCCCGACGGCTGAGGCTACCGGCGGGACCTCCCGCCCGTTCGGTGAGGCGGTCGTGTCACGCCTGCCGGGGCAGCCGGTCGGACACCACGTCCCAGATCGCGGCGGCGACCGCGTCCTTGCGGCCGGGTGGCACGGCGGTCGTCGACCCGTCGGTGGCCAGCACCGTCACCTCGTTCTCGGCCCGCCCGAAGACCCGGCCGGCGGAGACGTCGTTGACCACCAGGAGGTCCGCGCCCTTGCGGGCCAGCTTGGCGCGGGCGTGGGTCAGCACGTCACCCTCGGCGTCACCGGTCTCGGCGGCGAAGCCGACGACGAGCTGCCCGGGCGGCCGGGAGCCCACCAGCTCGACCAGGACGTCGGGGTTGCGGACCAGCTCCACCGAGCTCGGCTCGGCGGACCCGCCCTTCTTCAGCTTGCTGCCGGCGACCGCGGCGGGCCGGAAGTCGGCGACCGCGGCGGCCATGACGACGACGTCGGCCGACTGGGCCGCTCCCTGCCCGGACGACTCGGTGTGCATCGCGGTCCGCAGCTCCTCGGCGCTCTCCACCGGCACCACCCGCACCCCGAACGGGGCGGGCAGCTCGACGTTGGCGGCGACCAGCACGACCTCGGCACCCCGGGCCGCGGCGACCCGGGCCAGGGCCCAGCCCTGCAGGCCGGACGAGCGGTTGCCCAGGAACCGCACCGGGTCCAGCGGCTCCCGGGTGCCGCCGGCGCTGATCACCACTCGGCGGCCGATGAGGTCGGGGGCCAGCGCACCGGCACCGGCGGAGAGCACCAGCTCGGCCAGCGCCGCGACGTCGGCGGGCTCGGGCAGCCGCCCGGGGCCGGAGTCCGGGCCGGTGAGCCGCCCCACCGCGGGGGGCAGCACGACCGCACCGCGGCGGCGCAGCGTCGCGACGTTGTCCTGGGTGGCCGGGTGCTGCCACATCTCGGTGTGCATGGCCGGGACGAAGACGACCGGGCAGTGCGCGGTGAGCAGCGTCGCGGTGAGCAGGTCGTCGGCCCGCCCGGCCGCCGCCCGGGCCAGCAGGTCCGCGGTGGCCGGGTTGACCAGGACCAGGTCGGCACGTTGCCCGATCCGGACGTGGGCGACCTCGGGGACGTCGTCCCAGACCTCGGTGGACACCGGGTTCCCGCTGAGCGCCTCGAACGTCGCGGCGCCGACGAAGCGCAGCGCCGAGGCCGTGGGCACCACCCGGACGTCGTGGCCGGACTCGGTGAGGGCGCGCAGCAGCAGCGCGGACTTGTAGGCCGCGACGCCGCCACCCACGCCCAGGACGATCTGGCTCATGCGGTCCATCCTCCACGCACGACGAAGCCCCCGGCACCAGCCGGGGGCTTCGTCATCAGTACGGGGTACCGGCCCCCTCGCAGGGGCCCGCCGCGAGCCTGCGAGCGGTGGGGGGCGAGGGGGTCCTTCGTCAGTTCTCGCCGGCGGTGTGGGCGAGGAGGCCCTCGTTGATCTCGCGGAGCGCGATCGACAGCGGCTTCTCCTGGGGCGCGGTGTCGACCAGCGGGCCGACGTACTCCAGCAGGCCCTCGGAGAGCTGGCTGTAGTAGGCGTTGATCTGGCGCGCACGCTTGGCGGCGTAGATGACCAGCCCGTACTTGCTGGTGGTCCGCTCGAGCAGCTCGTCGATCGGCGGGTTGGTGATGCCCTCAGGGGCAGGTGCGACTCCGGACACGGGCGGGCGTGCTCCTCAACTCGGTGTGCGGGCGGGCGGCGGATGGCTCCGCACGGTCGCCTCGGGTGCGCCCTCGACCGCGGTCAGGGACCAGCGGGCGGAGACCCAGTCAGCAAGCCTACCAACTCGTCGGCGGCCCTGGCCACGTCGTCGTTGACGACGACCACGTCGAACTCCCCGGAGGCGTCCAGCTCGGCCTGCGCGAGCGCCAGCCGGCGGGACTGCACCTCGGGGTGCTCGGTGCCCCGGCCGGCCAGCCGGCTGACCAGCTCCGCCCAGGACGGCGGGGCCAGGAAGACCAGCTGGGCCTCCGGCGCGCGGTCGCGCACCTGCCGGGCGCCCTGCAGCTCGATCTCCAACAGCGCCGGGGCCCCGGAGGCCAGCTGCTCCCGCACCGGCGCCACCGGGGTGCCGTAGCGGTTGCCCGCGTACTCCGCCCACTCCAGCAGGCCGTCGTGCTCGATCAGCCAGTCGAAGTAGTCGTCGTCGACGAACCAGTAGTGCTCGCCGTCGACCTCACCCGCGCGGGGGGCACGGGTGGTGACCGACACCGACACCCAGACCTCCGGGTGCCGGCGCCGGACCTCGGCGACGACCGTGCCCTTGCCCACCCCCGAGGGGCCGGAGAGGACCGTCAGGCGGGCAGGGGTGCGGGCCACGCTCGGCGTCCTCGGGCTGGGGGTGCGGATCGGTCGGGACAGGGACGGGCTCAGGGCTCGACGACCTCGCCGGCGAACTCGGCCTCCAGCGCCTTGCGCTGGTTGGCGCCGAGGCCACGGACGCGACGGGTCGGGGAGATCTCGAGCCGCTCCATGATCTTGGCCGCGCGCGCCTTGCCGACACCGGGGAGGGACTCCAGCACCGCGGAGACCCGCATCTTGCCGATGACCTCGTCGGTCTCGCCCTGCTTGAGGACGTCGCCGACCGTCGCGCCCTTGGTCTTCAGCCGCTCACGCAGCTCGGCGCGGGACTTGCGGGCCGCGGCGGCCTTCTCCAGGGCTGCGGCGCGCTGTTCGGGGGACAACTCGGGAAGGGGCACGGAGCAACCCAATCGTGATCGTGCCGGCGCTGCGACCGGCGGTGTCGTTCGGTGTGGAGTGTGCCTGGACGGCGGCCCTCGGTGTGAGCCTGCGCGCCAACCTAGTCACCTCGAACCCGCTGGTCATCCTGGACCCCGTGTCATCTGCGCCGGGCCGGTGTGCTGCACGGACACGCGATCGGACCGGACAGTGCAGTAACCGGGCCGTCACCGCTGGTCAGCAGGCCGTCGTCCGGCCCGACGCCGGCCGAGCAGCCACCCGGTCAGGCCGGACAGCACCAGCAGCCCGGCCACGACCAGCCCGGCACCGACGACGTGGCCGGCGGTCCAGAGCACCGCCCAGCGGTCGTCGTCGAAGGAGAGGGTCAGCCGGCTCTGGTACGCCGTCCCCGCCGGCAGGGGCGTGTAGGCGGCCCAGCCGCCGTCGGCCGGTGAGCCCGACCGGTTGGTCCGCCAGAACAGCGCGATGCCCAGCGCGCACAGCGCCGCCCCGAGGGCCAGCACCAGCCGGGGCGCCGCGCGGCTCACGCGGTGAGCTCCGCCGTCCAGCGGTCGGCGGCGGCCCGCAGCGCGGTGGCGTCCGGCCCGGCCTGCAGCACGTCCCGGGAGACGGTGGGGACGACGGCGCGCCCGGTGCCGAACAGCCGGCGCAGGTCCGCGACCGACCCGCCCTGCGCGCCCAGGCCCGGAGCGAGGACCGGACCGCCGAGCCCGTCGAGGTCGACGTCCAGGTCGGGCAGGGTGGCGCCGACGACGACCCCGAAGGAGCCCGTGGCCGGCCCCCACCGGCCCGCCACGTCGCGCACCGCGGCCACGTCCGGCAGCGGGTCACCCACCACCCACCCCGGGGTGTTCCAGCCGCGGACGGTGTCCACCACCACCTGGGCCGCGCTGCGGGAACCGACCAGGGCGTGCTGCAGCGTGCCGGCGTCCGGGTTGGAGGTGCGGGCCAGCACGAACAGCCCCCCGCCGGTCCACCGTGCGGTGTCGACGGCCGGCTGCAGCGACCCCGGCCCCAGGAAGGGGCTGACCGTCAGGGCGTCCACGGCCAGCGGGTGCTCCGGGCGGAGGTAGTCGGCGTAGGCGTCCATCGTCGAGCCGATGTCCCCGCGCTTGGCGTCCAGCAGCACCAGCGCCCCGGCCGCCCGGGCGCGGACCACGGCCTCCTCCAGCACGGCCAGCCCGCGGGAGCCGTGCCGCTCGTAGAAGGCCAGCTGCGGCTTGAGCACCGCGACGTGCCCGGCGAGGGCGTCCACGACGGCGTCGGTGAACCGGGCCAGCCCCTCGGGGCTGTCGGGCAGCCCCCAGCGCTCCAGCAGCGGCACGTGCGGGTCGATGCCCACGCAGAGCGGACCGCGGGCGGCGACGGCGTCGGCCAGCCGCTCCCCGAAGGTGCCGCTCACGCCGCGGCCCCGGCGAGCTCGTCGACGCACGCCCGGGCGAGGAACGGGTCGGCGAAGGCGCCGGTGGCCGTCTGCACGCCGGCCGCGCCGAGCTCCAGCAGCGCCGCGCAGCTCGCCGGGTCGGTCACCCCGCCCATCGCCAGGACGTCGAAGTGGAACCCGCCGGCCGTCCGCAGGTCCAGCAGCCGGGCGGTGAAGTCCAGCGCCAGGTCGCGCACCGCGGCGCCGGACACCCCGGCCAGCGGCCGCCCCGGGAAGGTGGGCCGCCCGTCGGCGCGCTGCACCGCGCACTGCACCGTGTTGATCGCGGCCACCCCGTCCAGGTGCGGTGCGATCCGCGGCAGCAGGCCGGCCAGGGCGGGTCCGTCCAGCCAGGAGAGCTTGGCGACCAGCCCGGTGCTGCTGGACAGCGCACGCCGGGTGGTCTCGACGATCGCGGTGGTCAGCTCGGCGTCCAGGCAGATCGGTGGCCGCACCCCACCCTGGGCAGCGTCCAGCGCGTTGGGGCAGGACAGGTTGAGCTCCACCACCGGGGCGCCGGCGGACTCGGCCAGCCGCGCCGTCCGGGCGAAGTCCTCGGCGATCGCCTGCAGCTGCGGCGGGCCCTCGCCGACGTCCTCCCCCAGCACGCTGACCAGCAGCAGCTGGTCGGGGGCCAGGCAGCGGACCGCGGCGGCGACGTCCTCGGTCCAGACCGCCGGGTCCGGCGACGGCACCCCGAAGGAGTTCGCCGACGTCACCGCCGGGTCGCCGGGCGGCACCCAGTCCGACGGCTCGGCGATGACCACCGGCGGCCGCCCGTCGACCGCGAACGGCTCGCGCACCGCCGGGACGAACGCCCAGTTGGGGAACTGGTTGGCCGGGTGCGCGCGACTGCGGACGGTCTTGTAGGTGAGCAGGTTGAAGCCGTTGCCGGCCAGGTACTGCACCCAGGCGGCGGTGCCGGTCATCGGGCAGGCCGGGACGCCGATCGGGAAGCCGGTCCGCCGGCCCAGCACCGACCAGCTGCCGGCGGCCCGCGGGCGGACCGGCAACCGGGGCCCGGGCGGCCCGACGCGCGCGGCGGCCACGTCGTCGGTGAGGGCGTAGGCCGGGAAGCGCACCCCCGAGCGGGCCAGCAGCCGGTGCTGTCCCGCGGTGGCCAGCAGCCGGACGAGGGCGGGCAGGTCGTCGGCGGCCAGCCCGTCCCGGTCCAGCGCGGTCGTGAGCCGGACCAGCCAGGCCGGTTCGGGAGCGGGGGCGCCGTCCAGCCGCGCGACGGCCGCGGCGTGCAGGGCCCGGAGCACCGGGCCGGACAGCCCGGCCGCGCGCGCCTCCCGGCCCAGCTCGGCCACGGCTGCTGCGCCCCCGCCCCCGGTCACGCCGCTCCCCCGGTCATGCCGTGGTCCCGGCCGCCGCCTGGGCGGCGGCCAGGGCCTGGTGCAGGTCCTGCAGGCTGCGCACCCCGATGTCACCGCGGCGCAGCGACTCGACGCCCTGCACGGTGGCCGCCATCCCCTGCACGGTGGTGATGCACGGGATGCCGGCGCTGACTGCGGCGGCCCGGATCTCGTACCCGTCCAGCCGCGGCCCGCTGTTGCCCGGCGTGCCGAACGGGGTGTTGACCACCAGGTCGATCTCGCCGGCCAGGATCCGCTCGACGACGTTGCCCGGGCCCTGGGAGAACTTCCCGACCACCTCGCAGGCGACCCCGTTGCGGCGGAGCACCTGGGCGGTGCCCACCGTGGCCAGCACCCGGAAGCCCAGGTCGGCCAGCCGCTTGACCGGGAAGACCGCCGAGCGCTTGTCCCGGTTGGCCAGCGACACGAACACCGTGCCCCCGGTCGGCAGGTCGCCGTAGGCGGCGGCCTGGGACTTGGCGAACGCGGTGCCGAACTCCGCGTCGATGCCCATCACCTCACCGGTCGACTTCATCTCCGGCCCGAGGACGGTGTCCACCCCCTGGCCCTCCATCGTCCGGAAGCGGTGGAAGGGCAGCACCGCCTCCTTCACCGCGATCGGGCCGTCGACCGGCAGGTCGGTGCCGTCACCGGTGGCCGGCAGCACGCCCTCGGTGCGCAGCTGGGCGATCGTCTGGCCGACCGCGATCCGCGCCGCCGCCTTGGCCAGCTGCACCGCGGTCACCTTCGACACGAACGGCACCGTGCGGCTGGCGCGCGGGTTGGCCTCCAGCACGTAGAGGACGTCGTCCTTCAGCGCGTACTGCACGTTCATCAGCCCGCGCACGCCGATCCGGGCGGCGAGCGCCTCGGTGGCCCGCCGGATGGTCTGCAGGTCCTCCCCGCCCAGGGTGATCGGCGGCAGCGCGCACGCCGAGTCACCGGAGTGGATCCCGGCCTCCTCGATGTGCTCCATGACCCCGCCCAGGTACAGGTCGGTGCCGTCGTAGAGCGCGTCGACGTCGATCTCCACGGCGTCCTCGAGGAACCGGTCGACCAGCACCGGGTGGTCGGCGCTCACGTCGGTGGCCTTGGTGATGTAGGCCTCGAGCATGGCGTCCTCGTAGACGATCTCCATCCCGCGCCCGCCGAGCACGTAGGAGGGCCGCACCAGCACCGGGTACCCGATGGCGGCCGCGATCGCCACGGCCTCGGCCGACGTCGTCGCCATGCCGTGCTTGGGCGCGAGCAGGCCGGTGTCGGACAGCACCCGGGAGAACTCGCCGCGGTCCTCGGCGGCGTCGATCGCCTCCGGGGACGTGCCCAGCACCGGGACGCCGGCGTCCTTGAGCCGCTGCGCCAGGCCGAGCGGGGTCTGCCCCCCGAGGGTGCAGATGACCCCGGCGACCGGGCCGGCGGCGCGCTCGGCCTCGACGACCTCCAGCACGTCCTCGAAGGTGAGCGGCTCGAAGTACAGCCGGTCGGCGGTGTCGTAGTCGGTGGAGACGGTCTCCGGGTTGCAGTTGACCATCACCGCCTCGTAACCGGCGTCCTGCAGGGCCATCACCGCGTGCACGCAGGAGTAGTCGAACTCCACCCCCTGCCCGATCCGGTTCGGCCCCGACCCGAGGATCAGCACCGCCGGCTTCTCCCGCGGCTCCACCTCGGTCTCGGAGTCGTAGGAGGAGTAGTGGTACGGCGTCCGGGCGGCGAACTCGGCGGCGCAGGTGTCCACGGTCTTGTAGACCGGCCGGATGCCCAGCCGCCAGCGCAGCGTGCGGACGCCGTCCTCCCCCGCCAGCTCCGGCCGCAGCACGGCCACCTGGCGGTCGGACAAGCCGTGCCGCTTGGCCCGGCGCAGCAGCTCGGGGGTCAGCGACGGCGCCTCCCGGACCTCCTCGCCGATCTCGTTGACCATGGCGATCTGGTCGACGAACCAGGTGTCGAAGCCGCTGGCCTCCGACACCTGCTCGACGGTGGCGCCGGCGGCCAGGGCCCGCTGGGCGGTGTACAGCCGGCCGTCGACGGGGGTGCGCAGCTGCTCCACCAGTGCGGCGGCGTCCGCGGGCTGGGCGGCGTCGGTCCAGAACCCGGCCGCCGAGGTCTCCGTCGACCGCATCGCCTTGCCCAGCGCCTCGGTGAAGTTGCGACCCATCGCCATGACCTCACCGACGCTCTTCATCGTCGTGGTGAGCCGCGGGTCGGCACCGGGGAACTTCTCGAAGGCGAAGCGCGGGATCTTCACCACCACGTAGTCCAGCGACGGCTCGAACGACGCCGGGGTGACCCCGGTGATGTCGTTCGTGATCTCGTCCAGGGTGTAGCCGATGGCCAGCTTGGCGGCGATCTTGGCGATCGGGAAGCCGGTGGCCTTGGAGGCCAGGGCGCTGGACCGTGACACCCGCGGGTTCATCTCGATGACGACCAGCCGGCCGGTCTCGGGGTGGACGGCGAACTGGATGTTGCAGCCGCCGGTGTCCACGCCGACCTCGCGCAGCACGGCGATGCCGACGTCGCGCATCTGCTGGTACTCGCGGTCGGTGAGCGTCATCGCCGGGGCGACGGTCACCGAGTCACCGGTGTGCACGCCCATCGCGTCGATGTTCTCGATCGAGCAGATGACCACGACGTTGTCGCTGCGGTCGCGCATCAGCTCGAGCTCGAACTCCTTCCAGCCGAGCACCGACTCCTCGATCAGGACGGTGTGCACGGGTGAGTCGGCGAGCCCGTGGCCGGCCATCCGGCGCAGCATCGGCTCGTCGGTGGCGATCCCCGAGCCCAGCCCGCCCATGGTGAAGCTGGGCCGGATGACCACCGGGTAGCCGACCTCGGCGGCGGTGGCCAGCGCCTCCTCGACGGTCCCGCAGACCGTCGAGCGCGGGGCGTCGGCGCCGATGGAGCGCACGATGTCCTTGAACTTCTGCCGGTCCTCGCCGCGGTTGATCGCGTCGACGTCGGCGCCGATGAGCTGGACGCCGTACTTCTCCAGCACCCCGTTCTCGTACAGGCCGATGGCGAGGTTCAGCGCGGTCTGGCCGCCCAGGGTGGCCAGCAGCGCGTCGGGGCGCTCCTTGGCGATCACCCGCTCGACGAACTCCGGCGTCAGCGGCTCCACGTAGGTGGCGTCGGCGACCTCGGGGTCGGTCATGATCGTGGCGGGGTTGCTGTTGACCAGGCTGACCCGCAGCCCCTCGGCCTTGAGCACCCGGCAGGCCTGGGTGCCCGAGTAGTCGAACTCGCTGGCCTGGCCGATGACGATCGGCCCGGAGCCGATCACGAGCACGTGCTGCAGATCTGTCCGCTTGGGCATCAGGCGTTCTCCCCCGTGCTCGACTCGACGACGGGTGGAGGTGTCACCGCGTTGCCCTTCTTCGAAGCCGCCATCAGGTCGACGAACCGGCCGAACAGCGGGTTGGCGTCATGCGGCCCGGCTGCGGCCTCCGGGTGGAACTGCACGCTGAACGCCGGGGTGTCCAGCAGCCGCAGGCCCTCGACCACCTGGTCGTTGAGCCCGACGTGGCTGACCTCCACCGGCCCGAAGGGGGTGTCGACCGGCCGGTCCAGCGGGGCGTCGACGGCGAAGCCGTGGTTGTGGCTGGTGACCCGCACCGTGCCGCTGACCCGGTCCAGCACCGGCTGGTTGAGCCCGCGGTGCCCGAAGCGCAGCTTGTAGGTGCCCAGGCCCAGGGCCCGGCCGAGGATCTGGTTGCCGAAGCAGATGCCGAACAGCGGGCGCCGGGCCTCCAGCACGCCGCGCACGGCGGCGACCGCGTAGTCGGCGGCGGCCGGGTCGCCGGGCCCGTTGGAGACGAAGACGCCGTCCACCCCGTGCTCGAGCAGCTGCTCGGCGGTCGCCGTGGCCGGCAGCACGTGGGTCTCGACGCCGAGCTCGGCCAGGTACCGCGGGGTGGCCGTCTTGATGCCCAGGTCGAGGGCGGCGATGGTGAACCGCTTCTCCCCCACCGCCGGCACCACGTAGGGCTCGCTGGCGGTGACGCTCGGCGCCAGGTCGGCCCCCGACATGTTCGGGCTGGCGGTCACCCGGGCCAGCAGCTCGTCGACGCCCAGCTCGGTGCTGATCCCCGCCCGCATCGCGCCGCGGTCCCGCAGGTGCCGGGTCAGCGCGCGGGTGTCGATGCCGCTGATCCCCACCACGCCCTGGGCGACCAGCTCGTCGTCCAGGCTGCCGGTGGCCCGCCAGTTGGCCGGGCGTCGGGCCGGGTCGCGGACCACGAAGCCGGCCACCCACATCCGGCGGCTCTCGTCGTCCTCGCCGTTGACGCCGGTGTTGCCCACGTGCGGCGCGGTCATCGTGATGATCTGGCCCGCGTAGCTGGGGTCGGTGAGCGTCTCCTGGTAGCCGGTCATCCCGGTGGAGAACACCGCCTCGCCGACGGTCGTGCCGGTCGCGCCGTAGGCGTCGCCGTGAAAGGTCCTGCCGTCCTCGAGGACGAGGATCGCGTCGCTCACTTCTGTGCCTTCCCGTCCATCACGGTCGCCGTCCCCCGCAGGAACGTGGCGACCACCCGGCCGGGGAGCTCCCGGCCGGCATAGGGGCTGTTGCGGCTGCGGCTGGCCAGCGTGGCCGGGTCGACCGTGGCCCGGTGCGTGGGGTCCAGCAGCAGCAGGTTGGCCGGCTCGCCGACGGCGAGCGGTCGGCCGTGGGCGTCCGCACCACGATCGTCGAGGCGGCCGATGGCCGCCGGCCGGACCGACATGCGGTCGGCGACCCCGCGCCAGTCGAGCAGCCCTGGCTCCACCATGGTCTGCACGACGATCGAGAGGGCCTGCTCCAGGCCGAGCATCCCCGGCCGGGCCGAGGCCCACTCGCTCTCCTTGTCCTCCACCGCGTGCGGGGCGTGGTCGGTGGCGACGGCGTCGATCGTGCCGTCGGCCAGCCCGGCCCGCAGCGCCTGCACGTCGGCGTCCGTGCGCAGCGGCGGGTTGACCTTGAACACCGGGTCGTAGGTCTCCGCGCACTCGTCGGTGAGCAGCAGGTGGTGCGGGGTGACCTCGGCGGTCACCTGCACGCCGCGGGACTTCGCCCAGCGCAGGATCTCCACCGACCCGGCGGTGGAGACGTGGCAGACGTGCAGCCGCGCGCCCACGTGCCGGGCCAGCAGCACGTCCCGGGCGATCACCGCCTCCTCGGCCGCGGCCGGCCAGCCGGCCAGCCCCAGCCGCGCGGAGCGGTCGCCCTCGTTCATCTGCGCACCCACGGTGAGCCGGGGCTCCTCGGCGTGCTGGGCGACGACGCCGTCCAGGGCCTTGACGTACTCCAGGGCGCGGCGCATCAGCGCGGGGTCGGCGACGCAGTGCCCGTCGTCGGAGAACACCCGCACCCGGGCGGCGGAGTCGGCCATCGCGCCGAGCTCGGCCAGCCGTTCCCCGCGCAGGCCGACGGTGACCGCCCCGACCGGGACGACGTCGACCAGTCCGGCCTCCTGGCCCAGCCGCCAGACCTGTTCGACCACGCCGGCGGTGTCGGCGACCGGGTCGGTGTTGGCCATCGCGTGCACCGCGGTGAACCCGCCCAGCGCCGCGGCCCGGCTGCCGGTCTCCACCGTCTCGGCGTCCTCCCGGCCCGGCTCGCGCAGGTGGGTGTGCAGGTCGACCAGCCCGGGCAGCGCGACCAGCCCGGCTGCGTCGACCACCTGGGCGCCGTCGGCGGACAGGTCGGTGCCGATGGCGGCGATCACGCCGTCGGCCAGCAGCAGGTCGACGGCGTCCTCGCCGTACGGCTTCACGTTCTTGATCAGGTAGCTGGTCACGAGGTCCCCTCAGGTGCGCCGCCGAGCAGCAGGTACAGGACGGCCATGCGCACGCTCACGCCGTTGCCGACCTGGTCGACGATGGTGGAGCGGGCGGAGTCGGCCACCTCGGCGGCGATCTCCATGCCGCGGTTCATCGGGCCGGGGTGCATGACGATCGCGTCGTCGGGCAGCGTGGCCATCCGGCGCCCGTCCAGGCCGTAGCGGCGGCTGTACTCGCGGGCGCTGGGGAAGAACGAGGCGTTCATCCGCTCGGCCTGCACCCGCAGCATCATCACCACGTCGGCCTTGGGCAGCACGGCGTCCAGGTCGTAGCTGACCGCCACCGGCCAGCTGCCCACGCCCACCGGCAGCAGCGTCGGCGGGGCGACCAGGGTGACCTCGGCGCCCAGCGTGGACAGCAGCCAGACGTTGGAGCGGGCGACCCGGCTGTGCAGCACGTCGCCGACGATCGCCACCCGCACGCCGTCGAGCCGGCCCAGCCGCTGCCGGATCGTGTAGGCGTCCAGCAGCGCCTGGGTCGGGTGCTCGTGGGTGCCGTCGCCGGCGTTCACCACGCTGCCCTTCACCCAGCGGGCCAGCCGGTGCGGCGCCCCCGACGCCTGGTGCCGGATGACGATCGCGTCGCTGCCCATCGCCTCCAGGGTCAGCGCGGTGTCCTTCAGGCTCTCGCCCTTGGAGACGCTGCTGCCCTTGGCGGAGAAGTTGATGACGTCGGCGGAGAGCCGCTTGGCCGCCAGCTCGAAGGAGATCCGGGTGCGGGTGGAGTCCTCGTAGAAGAGGTTGACCACGGTGCGCCCGCGCAGGGTCGGGAGCTTCTTGACCTCCCGGCCCGCCAGCGCCGACTCGATCTGGCCGGCGGTGTCCAGGACGAGGGTCGCGTCGGCCCGGTCCAGGTCCGCGGCCTCCAGCAGGTGCCGCTTCACGCGCCCTCCCCCTCGGTCAGCAGGACCTCGTCCAGCCCGTCGACCTCGGCCAGGTGCACCTTCACCGACTGGGTGCGGGAGGTCGGCACGTTCTTGCCCACGTAGTCGGCCCGGATCGGCAGCTCCCGGTGGCCGCGGTCGACCAGCACCGCCAGCTGCACGGCGCGCGGCCGACCGAGGTCCCGCAGCGCGTCCAGGGCCGCGCGCACCGAGCGGCCGGAGAACAGCACGTCGTCCACGAGCACCACGAGCCGGCCGTCGACCCCGGCACCCGGCAGCCGGGTGTCCTCCAGGGCCCGGACGCCGCGCAGTCGCAGGTCGTCCCGGTAGAGGGTGATGTCGACGGTGCCGACGTCGACCGCGGTGCCGCTGAACGCCTCGATCCGGGCGGCCAGCCGGCGGGCCAGCGGGGCGCCGCGGGTCGGGATCCCGACGAGCACCAGGTCACCGAGGCCACCGTCGGCGGTGCCGGCGGACGAGGCGCTCGCCGCGCGCTCGATCAGCTGGTGGGCGATCCGGTCGACCACCCGGGCGACGTCGTCCGCGCTCAGCAACGGCGGGGGGCCACCGGCGGGCGGCTCGGTGGACGGTGGCACGGGCAGCTCTGATGACGTGGTCATCAAGCCTCCTTCCCCGCCTCACGGGACGGGTCGTTAAAGGAGTTCAGCGCCGCCGGCCGGACCGGCCGACGACGAGGTGGACCGCCGAAGACGGTACTGCACCGCCGGAGGTGGCCTGCGTCGCACCCGGCAGGCGGCCCCCGGGAAGGCTTCTGACCCATTGGAGGCTCCCGGACTGTCGCCACACCGGCTGTGCCAGTACTCTGCGTGACCAGAACCGTTCCCTACCGACGACAGTCAGTGAGCAGAGGTCATGAGCACCGACTACTCCAGGGCGCTGGGCGCCCGCCTGCGGGCCATCCGCAACCAGCAAGGGCTGTCGTTGCAGGGCGTGGAGGACAAGTCCCACGGCCGGTGGAAGGCCGTCGTCGTCGGCTCCTACGAACGCGGCGACCGTGCGGTCACCGTGCAGCGGCTGTCCGAGCTGGCCGTCTTCTACGGCGTGCCGGTGTCCGAGCTGCTGCCCGACCCGCGGCCGAGCTCCGCGGTCACCAAGAGCACCAAGATCGTGCTCAACCTGGAGTCGCTGGGCTCGCTGCCCGCCGACGAGGCCGGCCCGCTGGCCCGCTACGCCTCGACCATCCAGGCACAGCGGCACGACTACAACGGCAAGGTGCTCTCGATCCGCGCCGAGGACCTGAAGTCGCTGGCGATCATCTACGACATGAGCCCCGACGAGCTGACCACCCGGCTCATCGAGTGGGGTGTGCTCTCCCCGGGCGTCGACGGCGTCGGCTACGCCACCGAGGAGGACGACGACGCCTCCTGGGGCGAGCGCCGCCGCGCGCCGCGCTAGCCGGACCTGACGCCGATGGCCCACTCCGCGCTGCGGAGTGGGCCATCGGCGTCAGTGGCCCCGTTGCAGGGCCCCGCCGCGAGCCTGCGAGTGGTGGGGGGCAACGGGGCCCTTCATCAGGTGGGGATCTCGGCGCGGACGATGCCACCGAGGACGCCGTTGACGTAGGCCGGCGAGTCGTCGGTGGACAGCGCCTTGGCCAGCTCCACCGCCTCGTCGATGACCACCGCGTCGGGGACGTCCTCGACCCACAGCAGCTCGAAGACGGCCATCCGCAGGATCGCCCGGTCGACGTCGGGGAGCCGGTCCAGCGACCAGCCGGAGGCGTGCTCCTCGATCAGCTCGTCGATCCGGGCCTGCTGCGCGACAGCGCCCTCGACCAGCCGGACGGCGTGCTCGGGCACCGGCGGGTTGCCGTCGGCGATGCGGTCCCGCAGGACCGTGAGCGGGTCGCTGGAGCGCAGGTCGGCCTCGTAGAGGACGTCGACCGCGCGCTTGCGCGCCTTGGTGCGGGCTGCCACGAGGTCAGCTGACCCGGCCGAGGTAGCGACCGTCGCGGGTGTCGATCTTCAGCTTCTCGCCGGTGGTGATGAACAGCGGGACCTGGACCTCCGCACCGGTCTCCAGGGTCGCCGGCTTCGTGCCGCCGGTGGAGCGGTCGCCCTGCAGGCCCGGGTCGGTGTGCTGCACGACCAGCTCCATGGTCACCGGCAGCTCGACGTACAGCGGGGTCTCGTTGTGCACCGCCACCGTGACCTCGGTGTTCTCCAGCAGGTAGTTCGCACCGTCCCCGAGGGTCGTGGCGGGGACGTAGATCTGCTCGAAGGTGTCGCCGTCCATGAAGACGTAGTCGGTGCCGTCGGCGTAGAGGAACGTCATCGACCGCTTGTCGACGTTGGCCGTCTCGATCTTCAGGCCGGCGTTGAACGTCCGGTCGACGACCTTGCCGGAGAGCACGTTCTTCAGGGTGGTGCGCACGAAGGCGCCGCCCTTGCCCGGCTTCACGTGCTGGAAGTCGGTCACGGTCCACAGCTGGCCGTCCAGGTTGAGGACGGTGCCGTTCTTGAGGTCGTTGGTGGTAGCCATCTAGAGGACCAGCAGTTCCTTGCTCGTGAGGGTCAACAACTCGGGCTCGTCGTCCGTGACGATCAAGGTGTCCTCGATCCGGACACCGCCGTGGCCGGGCAGGTACACCCCTGGCTCCACGGTGACGGCCATGCCAGCGGCCAGGGTACCTGCGCCCAGTGCCGAGATGCCCGGAGCCTCGTGGATCTCCAGGCCGACCCCGTGCCCCAGACCGTGGGTGAAGTGCTCGCCGTGCCCGGCAGCGACGATGACGTCCCGGGCCGCGGCGTCCACTGCGGTCACCTCCGCGCCGACCGCCAGCGCCGCCCGGCCGGCCGCTTGCGAGGCAGCGACCAGCTCGTACACCTCGCGCTGCCAGTCCGCCGCGTGCCCCAGCACCAGGGTGCGGGTCATGTCGGAGTGGTAGCCGTCGACGGTCGCCCCGAAGTCCAGCTTCAGGAAGTCGCCTTCGGTCAGCTCGGTGGAGTCGGGCCGGTGGTGCGGGATGGCGGAGTTCGCCCCGGTCGCCACGATCGTCTCGAAGCTCGGCGCCTCGGCACCCAGCGCGAGCATCCGGGCGTCCAGTTCCCGGCCCACCTGCAGCTCGGTGCGCCCGGGACGCAGGGCCCCCTCGGCGGCCAGCTCGGCCAGCGCCGCGTCGGCGACCGCGCAGGCCCGCCGCAGCGCCTCGATCTCGCCCTCGTCCTTGACCGCGCGCAGCGCCTCCACCGCCCGGCGGATGCTCATCAGCTCCACCGCGGCGCCGTCCTCACCGAGCAGCCGCTCCAGGCCGTGCAGCTCGTCGACGGTCACCACGTGGGACTCGAAGCCCAGCCGGGTCGCACCGCCGGTGCGGGCGGCCCGGGCCAGGGCGGGCATCGTGGCCCGGTCGACCAGCAGCTCCACGTCGGGCACCTGGGTGCCGGCCTGCGTGGTGTACCGGCCGTCGGTGCCGAAGAGGTCCCCGCCGTCCGTGCGGAGCAGGAGTGCACCGTTGGAGCCGGTGAAGCCGGTCAGGTAGCGGACGTTGAGCAGGTCCGTGACCAGGACGGCGTCCAGCCCGGCGGCCGCTGCAGCGGCGCGCAGCCGGTCCCGGCGGCCGGCCTCGGGGCGGGTCACCGGGCTCCCCGGGCGGCCAGGTGGCGCAGCGCCAGCTCGTACCCCTGCACCCCGAGCCCGACGATCACCCCGTCGGCCACGGCCGATACGTAGGAGTGGTGCCGGAACGGCTCGCGGGTGTGCACGTTGCTGATGTGCACCTCCACCACCGGGGCGGGAACCGCCGCGAGCGCGTCCCGGAGGACCACCGAGGTGTGCGACCACCCGCCGGGGTTGATCACCACCGGGTCGCCGGCGTCGGTCGCGTCGTGCACCCAGCCGAGCAGCTCGCCCTCGGAGTCGGTCTGCCGGACGACGACGTCCAGCCCCAGCTCGGCGGCGGCGGCCTCGATCAGCTGCACCAGCTCGGCGTGGGTGGTCGTGCCGTAGACCTCGGGCTCGCGGGTGCCGAGCCGGCCGAGGTTGGCGCCGTTGAGCACCTGGATCGTCATGCACGGTCTCCGTTCACGGCTGCCCAGGCGGCGTCCAGCCAGGCCTGGTCGGGGTCGGTCAGGATGGCCGGCGCGCCCAGCCCGTCGAGGACGACGAAGCGCAGCGAGGCACCGCGGGCCTTCTTGTCCACCCGCATCACCGACTGCAGCTGGGCCCAGTCGCCCCGGTAGGTGGTGGGCAGCCCCATGGCGGCGATCAGCTCGCGGTGCCGGTCGGCGTCGGCGCGGGACAGCCGTCCGGCCCGGCAGGCCAGCTCGGCGGCGAACACCAGCCCGACCGCCACCGCCTCGCCGTGCCGCCAGCCGAAGTCCTCGACCCGCTCGATGGCGTGGGCGAGGGTGTGGCCGTAGTTGAGGAACTCCCGGCGGCCGGTGTCGTAGAGGTCGTCGGCCACGGCGTCGGCCTTGACCTGCACGGCCCGCGCGATCAGCTCGGCGGTGTCCGCGCGGCCGGTCGGGTCGGCCGCCAGCAGCTCCAGGACGCGTCCGTCGGCGATGAAGCCGCACTTGACCACCTCGGCCAGCCCGGAGCGGAACTCCGCCTCGGACAGCCCGGCCAGCGCATCCGTGTCGGCCAGCACCGCCGCCGGTGGGTGGAAGGCCCCGACCAGGTTCTTGCCGGCCGCGGTGTTGATGCCGGTCTTGCCCCCGACCGCGGCGTCGACCATGGCCAGCAGGCTGGTGGGCACCTGCACCACCCGGATGCCGCGGGTCCAGGTGGCGGCCAGGAAGCCGGCCAGGTCGGTGACCGCTCCCCCGCCGACGCCGACCACGGCGTCGGACCGGGTGAGCCCCAGCCGGCCGAACTCCTCCCAGGCGCCGGCGGCGACCTCGGCGGTCTTGGCGGCCTCGCCGTCGGGGACGACGACCGCCTCGGCGGCGACCCCGGCCTGCTGCAGCGTCTCGACCGCGGCACCGGCCGCCCCGGCCAGCGCGCGGCTGTGCACCACGGCGGCGCGGGCGGTGCCGTCGAGCACCAGCCCCAGCTGGGCCTGCACCCCCGGGCCGATGAGCACGTCGTAGGGCCGGTCGCCGCCGACGGTGATCCGCTGGGCGGTCACGGGGTGCCCGCCCCGACGGCGGTGAGCACGTCGGCCACCACGTCCTCGACCGGACGGGCGGAGGTGACGACGGTCGCGGTGGCGACCTCGGCGTAGAGCGGGGCGCGGGTCTCGAGCATGGTCCGCAGCATGGCGCGTGGGTTCACCGCCAGCAGCGGCCGGTCCCGGGAGAGCCCGACCCGCTTGGCCGCCGAGGTGACGTCGACGTCCAGCCAGACGACCGCGCCGCCGGCCCGCCCGTGGGCGACCAGCCGCTCGCGGGTGGCCGCGCTGGTGACCGCGCCGCCGCCGAGGGCCAGGACGCCGTCGTGCTCGGTGAGCGCGCGGGCCACGGCCTGCTCCTCCAGCGCCCGGAAGTGCGGCTCCCCCTGCTGCACGAAGAGGTCGGCCACCGTGGTCCCGGTCTGCGCCTCCACGTCGGCGTCGGTGTCCCGGAACGGCAGGTCGAGGGCCCGGGCGACCGCTGCGCCCACCGTCGTCTTGCCCGACGCGGGCGGCCCCACCACGACCAGCGCGGGGCCGGTCACCGGTAGGTCAGGGCGTCGAGATAGCCCTGCACGTTCCGGCGGGTCTCCGGCACCGAGTCCCCGCCGAACTTCTCCAGCACCGCATCGGCGAGCACCAGCGCGACCATCGCCTCCATGACCACGCTGCCGCGCGGCACGGCACAGGCGTCGCTGCGCTGGTTGATCGCGACCGCGGCCTCGCCGGTGGCGGTGTCGATCGTGGCCAGCGCACGCGGCACGGTGCTGATCGGCTTCATCGCGGCGCGGACCCGCAGCACCTCGCCGTTGGTCATGCCGCCCTCGATGCCGCCGGCCCGGTCGGTGCGCCGGGACAGCTGGTCGCCGTCCACGTCGATCTCGTCGTGGGCGACCGAGCCGCGCCGGCGGGCGGTCTCCAGCCCGTCACCCACCTCGACGGCCTTGACCGACTGCACCCCCATCAGCGCCCCGGCCAGCCGGGAGTCCAGCCGGCGGTCCCAGTGCACGTGACTCCCCAGGCCCGGCGGCAGGCCGTGGACGACGACCTCGATCACCCCGCCCAGGGTGTCGCCGGACCGGCGGGCGTCGTCGATCTCGGCGGTCATCCGCGCACTGGTGGCCGGGTCGGCACAGCGCACCGGGTCCTCGTCCAGCCGCGGGTTGTCCTCCGGCCCGGGCAGCACCCCGTCGGGGACGGCGACCGGCCCGATCGCGACCACGTGGCTGACCACCCGCACCTCGAGCACCTGGTGCAGGAAAGCCTGCGCCACGGTGCCCAGCGCGACGCGCGCGGCGGTCTCCCGAGCGCTCGCCCGCTCCAGCACGGGGCGGACGTCGTCGAAGCCGTACTTCTGCATGCCGGCGAGGTCGGCGTGACCGGGGCGTGGGCGGGTGAGCGGGGCGTTGCGCGCCTGCCCCTCCAGCACCTCGGGGTCAACCGGGTCCGCGGCCATCACGCTCTGCCACTTCGGCCACTCGGTGTTGCCGACCTGGACGGCGATCGGCCCGCCCTGGGTCACCCCGTGCCGGACGCCGCCGGTGAGGGTGACGACGTCCTCCTCGAAGCTCATCCGCGCACTGCGGCCGTGGCCGAGGCGGCGGCGGGAGAGCTGGGCGTCGAGGTCGGTGGTCTGCACCCGCACCCCGGCGGGCAGCCCCTCCAGGATGGCGGTGAGCTGTTGACCGTGCGACTCACCTGCGGTCAACCAGCGCAACATGCCGGCGATTCTGCCAGTCGACGGAGCACCTCCCGTCACGGCATGGGCATCGGCATGGGCATGGCGGCGGCCAGCGCCAGGGCGACGTAGGCGCCCACCAGCAAGGGCGGGCCGAAGGCCACGGCCGTGCGCCAGCCGGCCCGGCCCAGGGCGATGAGCAGCAGCGACCCCAGCGCGCCGAGGACGAACCCGGCCAGCACCCCCGCCAGCAGCACGCTCCAGCCCATCCAGCCCAGGAGGAGAGCGAGCAGGCCGAGCAGCTTGACGTCGCCGCCGCCGAGACCGCCAGGCTGGACCAGCCGCGCGAGGGTGCCCAGGCCGGCGACCCCCGCTGCGGCGACGACCCCCCGGGCCAGCGCGGGCCAGGTGCCCAGCACGGCGGCGTCCACGAGCAGGGCTAGGGCACAGGCCGCGACCGCCGGGAAGATGACCCGGTCGGGCAGCCGGTGCCGGGCCAGGTCGACCCCGGCCAGCACCACCGCGGCCGCCCCGAACCAGGCGAACGCGACGGTGGCCGGTCGCAGACCGGCCACCGCGGGGGCAGCGGCGAGCGCCACCGCGGTGCCGACCGCCGTGACCACCACCCGCCGGGACGACGCACGCGCCGCCCGGTCGCGCTCGGCGAGCCGCACCGTGAGGGCCGCCAGCCACGGGCCGAGCAGCAGGCCCAGGACGGCGGCGGCCCCGATGAGCACCCCGGTCACCTGGGTGTGGTCAGGCGTCCAGCGCGGCGCGCATGGCCTCGATCGGCGCCGGCCGGCCGGTCATCAGCTCGACCTGGGCGGTGGCCTGCCAGAAGAGCACCTCCAGGCCGCTGATGGTCCGCCCGCCGGCGGCCTGCACGCGCTGGGCGAGCGGGGTCGGCCAGCCTGCGTAGAGCACGTCCAGCACCGTCTGTCCGCGCCGCCAGGCGAGGTCGGCGACGGCGGCCTGGCCGCCGGCGGGGACCGTGCTCACCACCACCGGCGCGGTGACCGCCCCGGTGCGGTCCAGCCGCTGGACGTCGGCGCTCACCCCGAGGGCGGCCAGCACCCGGAGCAGGTCGGCGGCGCGGGCGGGCTCCCGGACCACGACGTCCACCTGCTGGGCGCCGAGGGAGGCGAGCGCGGTGGCCGCTGCGGCCGCCGTCCCCCCGGCCCCGAGGACGGCGGCGTGCTCGACCTCCTCGACACCGCCCAGCTGGAGGGCCATCCCCACCCCGGCGACGTCGGTGTTCTCCGCGCGCCAGCCGGCGTCGGTGCGCAGCAGGGTGTTCGCCGCGCCGAGCAGCCGCGGCAGCTGGTCGACGTCGTCGGCGACCGCCACCGCCGCCTGCTTGCACGGCATGGTCACCGAGAACCCGCGCCACTCCGGGCCGAGCCCGGCCAGCAGCACCGGCAGGTCCTCGGCCCCGACGTCCAGGGCGTCGTAGCTCCAGTCGTCCAGGCCGAGTGCGGCGTAGGCGGCCCGGTGCAGCCGGGGTGAGAGGGAGTGCCCGACCGGCCGGCCGAGGACGGCTGCCCTCATGCCGGCCGGACCGGGTCGTGACGCTGCGTCAATTGCCCGGGTTGTCCCGCAGCCACTGCTGGAACACCAGCACGTTCCGCTGGTGCTCCTCGGCCGTCTCCGCGAAGGCCGACTCGCCGGTCTCCGGGTTGGTCAGCACGAAGAACCGCCAGGGTCCCTCGGTCGGCGACTGGACCGCACGCAACGCCGCCTCCCCGGGGTTGCCGATGGGGCCCGGCGGCAGGCCGGCGTTCGCGTAGGTGTTGTACGGCGAGGGGTTGGCCCGGTCCTCCGGGGTGGTGAGGAGCCCGGTCTCGCCGCTGGCGTAGTTGACGGTGCTGTCCATCTGCAGCCGCATGCCGTCCATCAACCGGTTCTCGATCACCCGGGCCACCTTGCCCATGTCCTCCGGGGTGCCGGCCTCGGCCTGGACGATGCTGGCCTCGGTGAGCGTCGCGAGCCGCTGGTCGACCGGGACCTGCAGGTCGGTGAGCACCTGATCGGTGCGCGCCACCATCCTGCTGAGCACGTCGACGGCCGTCTGGCCCGGCTCGATGTCGTAGGTGGCCGGGAAGAGGAAGCCCTCCAGCGAGCCGTTGGCGTAGGCCGGCAGCCCCAGCTGCGCGGGGTCGGCGGCGGCGGCCTCGAGGTCGGCGAGCGGCAGCCCGCCCTCGTCGGCCAGCCGCTGCAGCACCTGGCTGACCCGCAGGCCCTCCGGGAGGGTCACCCGGGTGACCTGCCGGGACGCCGGGTCCAGCAGCAGGTCCAGTGCGGCCTGGCCGGACATCTCTTCGCGCAGGCGGTAGACGCCGGGCTGGATGCCGGTCGCGGCCGGGTTGGCCTCCGCGGCCTCGGTGAACGGCGGCACCGAGGCGATGACGCCGGCCTCCACCAGGGTGTCGCCGATGGCCCGCAGCGAGTCACCGGACTCGACGCGGACGTCGACCTCGCCGGTGCCGGCGCCGGCGTAGTCCTCGGCCACCGGGTTCACCCGCTCCCAGAGGGCCTTGCCGCCGAGGAAGATCCCCGCCAAGAGTGCGGCGAGCACCACCAGGGAGAGGCCGACCACCACCGGACCGCGGCGTCGGCGCCCGCCCCGGCCTCCGCCGGTCCCGCCGCCGGGGGCGGCTGCGTCGTGGTCGTCAGCGTCGACGTCGTAGTACTCGTCGTGGTGCTCGCGGTCACCGCCACCGATGACGTCGAGGCCGCCGGTCTCGGGGGACGCATGGGCCGCTGATGCGCCGTCGTCGTGGGGGTCGAGATGGGTGGGATCGAGGTCGCCCTCGTCGCCCTCGTCGCTCCCGTGCCGCTCGGAGACCATCCGCCAGCGCTCCTCGTCCGGGTCGAGGTCGTCGGCGGGCAGTGCGGCGTGCACCACGGTCGCCGGCTCCTCGACGGGCATGTCCCGAGATGCGGTGCGCACCCCGGCGTCGCCCGGTCCGGTGACGAGCCCGGCGAGTGCACCGGAGGGCCCGTTCGCCGGGACCGGCGACGATCCGGCCGTCCCGGGGACGGGACGGCTGGATGCCGACAGCCAACCAGGGTCTGTCCCGGCGTCGGCGAACCGGTCCGCGCGGACGTGGTCGGCGGTGGTGGGCTCGGCAGCGGGCCGGGGGGCCGGGACCCGCCGTCCGGCTGCCGGGCCGGTCCCGTGCGCGGTCGCCCCGAGACTCGGGACGGCCGGCGGGGCGGCCGGCATCTCGGCGGTCTGCGGGACGGTCACCTCCCGGGCTGCTGGGCCCGGAACGCTCCCACCCGGGCTCCGACGGAGCTCTGGGGCCGCCGGGCTGGTGGTCCGCCGGCCGAGGTCGAAGGCGCTCACGTCGAGGCCGGCGGCGGCGAGGCCCGCGTCGGCGATGCCGGGGGCGGCCAGGCCGGTGATCTCCACGTCCGCCACGTCGACGCCACCGCCCGCCGAGCGGGCCCGGGCGTCGGTGTCGGCCACGTACCGGCGGCGCCGGCGCGGGCGCAGGGTCGCGTCGTCGTCGGGGAGCTGCAGGGTCGCAGCGCCCGCCCACGCGGCCAGCAGCTCGGCGGCCGGGCGACCGGCGCCGGCGTCGGCGTCGGCCTGGGAGTGGCGACCGCGGGCGTGCGGCTGGGTCGGGTCCGTCACGAGTGGCGCCCCCTGAGGTCGGGGCCAGTGCGTCGTCGCTCGTCGAGATGGCTCTGCAGGATGACCACCGCAGCCGCTTGGTCGATCACCGAGCGCTGGCGGCGGGCATCGATGCCACCGGCGCGCAGATGACTCGCTGCGGTCACCGTGGAGAGCCTCTCGTCGACGAGGTGCACCGGGACGTTCCCGATGCGACTGGCCAGGGCTTCAGCGTATGCACTGGCATCTCTTGCCGATGCGCCCGACGCTCCGGAGAGGTGCTTTGGCAACCCCACAACCACCTCGACCACCTCGTGTGTCACAACCAGCTCAGCGAGGTGGTCCAGGTCGCGTTGGTCCTTCGCCCGCCGGACCGTCTCGAGCGGGCTGGCGAGCATGCCGGTGGCGTCGGAGAGGGCCACCCCGACCCGCACGGTCCCGACGTCGACGCCCAGTCGCCGACCGGGCACCCAGGCCGGCGGGGCATCGTCCGGCGGGGCGGCCGCCGGCGCCGGCGGAGGGGCGGACCGGCTGGTCTCCCCCGCCACCGGCCCGCCACCGGGTCCGTCGGACGCCCCGCTCACGTCGTGGCCGCTCCGATCATCTGCTCGACGGCCGCCAGGGCCGCGGGGATGCCGGCGGGATCGGTCCCGCCACCCTGCGCCACGTCGGCCTTGCCACCACCGCGACCACCCACGGCCGGCGCCGCTGCCCGCAGCAGGTCACTCGCCGACAGGCCCTGCTGCTGGGCCGCCGGGTTGACGGTGGCCACCAGCGCCACCTTGCCGTCCGCGGCCGAGGCCAGCAACACGGCCGCCGGCCGATCACCGAGCCGGCCGCGCACGTCCAGGGCGAGGCTGCGCAGGTCGCCACCGGACAGCCCCGCCGGTGCACCGGTCACGACGGCGACGCCGCCGAGCTCGCGGGCGCCGGCCGCCAGGTCGCCGGCGGCGGCCAGGGTCTGCCGGGCGCGCAGGTCGGCCAGCTCCTTGTCGGCCTCCCGCAGCCGCTCCAGCATGCTGCTCACCCGGTCGGCGACGCCGTCCTGCGGCGTCTTCAGCAGGTCGGCGAGCTGACGGACGAGGTCGCGCTCACGAGCCAGGTACCGGAAGCCCTCCAGGCCCACGGCGGCCTCCACCCGCCGGGAACCGGAGCCGACCGAGCTCTCACCGGTCAGCGCCAGGGTGCCGATCTGGGCGCTGCCGTGCACGTGGGTGCCACCGCAGAGCTCCCGCGACCACTCGCCGCCGATCTCCACGACGCGGACCTGCTCGCCGTAGGTCTCCCCGAACAGCGCGAGCGCCCCGAACTCCCGCGCCTCCGGCAGCGTCATGTAGAGCGCGCGGACCCCGTGGTCGGCCCGGACTGCGGCGTTGGCGACGTCCTCGACGTCGATCCGCTGCTGCGCGGACAGCGCGCCCTGCCAGGCGAAGTCCAGCCGCAGGTGGCCGGGCCGGTTGTAGGACCCGGACTGCAGCGCCTGCGGGCCGAGCACCTGGCGCAGCGCCGCGTGCAGCACGTGCGTGCCGGAGTGCGCCTGGCAGGCCGAGAGCCGCCACTCGCGGTCGACCTGGGCGGTGAGCTCGGTGCCTGCCCGGAGCTCACCCTCCAGCACCCGCACCTGGTGGGCGACCAGGCCCTTGACCGGGCGCTGCACGTCGATGACCTCGGCCCGGCCGCCGTCCCAGGTCAGCTCGCCGGCGTCGGCGACCTGACCACCGGACTCGGCGTAGAACGGCGTGCGGTCCAGCACGACCCGGGTGACCGAGCCCGGACCGACGACCGGCTCCCCGTCGGTGTCGGACTCGTCGACCACGCCGAGGACCCGGGAGTCGGTGTGCAGCGTGTCGTAGGCCCGCCAGTCGGTGGGCCCGTGCTCGGCCAGCAGCCGCCGGTAGGCCAGCACGTCGACCGCGCCGGTGCGCTTGGCGCGCGCGTCGGCCCGTGCCCGGTCCCGCTGCTCCTTCATCAGGGCCCGGAAGCCCTCCTCGTCGACGCTGACGCCCTGCTCGGCCGCCATCTCCAGGGTCACGTCGATCGGGAAGCCGTAGGTGTCGTGCAGCGAGAAGGCCTGCTCACCCGACAGCGCCGGGGTGCCGGCCCTCTTCGCCTGGCCGACGGCGGTGTCGAACAGCGCCGTCCCGGCGGTGAGGGTGCGGCGGAACGCCTCCTCCTCGGCGTAGGCGATCCCGGCGATGCGCGCGAAGTCGGTGGCCAGCTCGGGGTAGCTGGGGCTCATCGCGTCGCGGGAGACCGGCAGCAGCTCCGGCAGCGTCGCCTCCTCGACCCCGAGCAGCTTCATCGAGCGGACCGCCCGGCGCAGCAGCCGGCGCAGGATGTAGCCGCGCCCCTCGTTGCCCGGGGTCACGCCGTCGCCGATGAGCATCAGGCCGCTGCGCACGTGGTCGGCGACCACCCGCAGCCGGACGTCGGCCTCGTGGTCGGCGCCGTAGCGCACGCCGGCGAGCTCCGCGGCCCGGTGCAGCACCGGCGCGACCTGGTCGATCTCGTACATGTTGTCGACGCCCTGCAGCAGGAAGGCCACCCGCTCCAGGCCCATGCCGGTGTCGATGTTCTTCTTCGGCAGCTCGCCGAGGATCGGGAACTCCTTGCCCTCCCCCGGGCCCCGCTCGTACTGCATGAAGACCAGGTTCCAGATCTCCAGGAACCGGTCGCCGGTGGGATCGCCCTCCGGCCCGCCGTCCGGGCCGTACGCGGGGCCGCGGTCGTAGTGGATCTCCGAGCAGGGCCCGGCCGGGCCGGCGGCACCGGTGGACCAGTAGTTGTCGTCCTTGCCGCGGCGCTGGATGCGCTCGGCCGGGACGTAGGCCCGCCAGGCGTCGAACGCCTCGTCGTCGTCGAGGTAGACGGTCGGCCAGATCCGCTCCGGGTCCAGGCCCAGGCCGCCGTCGGCCACCGCACCGGTGACCAGCTCCCAGGCGAAGGCGATCGCCTCGGCCTTGAAGTAGTCGCCGAAGGAGAAGTTGCCGTTCATCTGGAAGAACGTGCCGTGCCGGGTGGTCTTGCCCACCTCCTCGATGTCGAGGGTGCGCACGCACTTCTGCACGCTCGTCGCGCGCGGGTAGGGCGCCGGCTCACGACCGGTCAGGTACGGGATGAACGGCACCATCCCGGCGACGGTGAACAGCAGTGAGGGGTCCGGCGACACCAGCGAGGCGCTGGGGACGACGGTGTGCCCGCGCTTCTCGAAGTGCTCCAGGAAGCGGCGGCGGATCTCGGCGGTCTGCATGCGGGTGGTCTCGGTCCTTCAGCGCGGGGTGGGCGCGCGCGGCGCCCGGAGGGGATGGCTCAGCTGTCCGCGGCGTGGGCGCCGCGGCGGGGCAGCGCCTCCGACAGGGAGACCTGGCTGCTGTCGGGCAGTGGGGCGTCGAGGCCCGTGCCGGCGCGCAGCTCGTCCTCCCGGAGCGCGGCCGCGGCGCGGACGTCGGCACCGAAGTCGCCGATCGCGTCGGCCAGCTCGCG
Source organism: Modestobacter sp. VKM Ac-2983 (assembly GCF_026967885.1). Lineage (NCBI taxonomy): Bacteria > Bacillati > Actinomycetota > Actinomycetes > Geodermatophilales > Geodermatophilaceae > Modestobacter > Modestobacter sp. VKM Ac-2983. Next base: position 191,299 of record NZ_JAPVBK010000005.1, on the reverse strand, counting down.
CAGCCCGTCGGCGAGGTTGCCGGCCAGGCTCTGCGGGGTCAGCTTCTCCGCCGTCTGGGTCAGCTTGCGGACGACGAGGGCACCGATGGTGATCCCCATGGCGAGCCAGAACAGCCGGCGCATCAGGCGGCCCGCCGGGCTGCGCGCCGGTCGCGACGGTCCTCACGGGCGGTCCGCTGGGCGTCGGCGACGGCCTGGCCCTCCCGCTTCTTGCGGGCGGCACTGCGGACCCCGTAGCTGAACGCGGCGACCTTGATCAGCGGGCTGCCGAGGGTGGCGGCGAACACGCTGGTGAGGGCGGCGACGTTGCTGGAGACGTTCGCGGCGTTGCCGGTGATGTCGTCGACCCGCTCGAGGTTGGCGTTGACGTGCGTGACCGTCGTCGACGCCTGGCTCAGGATCGGCTGGCTCTGCTCCCGGACCTGGCGGATGGTCAGCGTGGTCTCGTCGAGCGTCCGCCCGAGCTTGAGCAGCGGCACCGCCACCAGGATCACGAGCAGCACCAACGCGCCGGCGGCGATGAGCCCGGCGATCTCTCCTGCGGACACTCGAGGGTCCCCTTCGTCGTCTCGTGCACGTTCCCGGTGAGTGGCCACCGGTCGCGCAACACTAGCCGCCGGGGCCCCGACCCGACCGCCAGCGCCGGGGAGCGTCAGCTGCGACGCCGGACGATCGCCCGCAGCTTGGCCAGCCGCGCGCCGATCTGCGCCTCGACCCCGCGCCCGGTCGGCCGGTAGTAGTCCCGCCCGACCAGCGCATCGGGCGGGTACTGCTGCGGGACGACGCCGTCGGGGTGGGCGTGCGGGTAGACGTAGGTCCCGCCGTGCCCGAGCTTCTTCGCTCCCGCGTAGTGGGCGTCGCGCAGCCCGGGCGGCACCGGCCCGGCCAGCCCGGCGCGCACGTCGGCGACCGACTCCCCCATCGCCGTGGTGATCGCGTTGGACTTCGGCGCCGTGGCCAGGTGGACGACGGCGTGCGCCAGCGGGAAGTGCCCCTCCGGCATGCCGATGAAGGCGACCGCGTCGGCGGCGGCGACCGCGGTGAGCAGCGCAGTCGGGTCGGCCATGCCGATGTCCTCGCTCGCGGAGATCACCAGCCGGCGGGCGATGAAGCGCGGGTCCTCCCCCGCCTCCACCATCCGCGCCAGGTAGTGCAGCGCCGCGTCGACGTCACTGCCCCGGATGCTCTTGATCAGCGCGCTGGCGATGTCGTAGTGCTGGTCGCCGGAGCGGTCGTAGCGCACCGCCGCCTGGGCGACCGCCGTCTCCAGGGTGGCCAGGTCCAGGACGTCGGAGCCGGCCGCCCGGGCCGCCCCGGCGCCGCTCTCCAGCGCGGTCAGCGCCTTGCGGGCGTCGCCGCCGGCGACCCGCAACAGGTGCTCCTCGGCCTCGGAGGTCAGCGTCACCGCGCCGTCCAGGCCGCGCTCGCTGGTCAGCGCCCGGCGCAACACGGTGCGCACGTCCTCGTCGTCCAGTGACTGCAGCGCCAGCACCAGGCTGCGGGACAGCAGCGGGCTCACCACGGAGAAGAACGGGTTCTCCGTGGTGGCGGCGATCAGGCTGACGATCCGGTCCTCGACGGCGGACAGCAGCGAGTCCTGCTGGGTCTTGGAGAAGCGGTGCACCTCGTCGATGAACAGCACGGTGCGCCGGCCGGCGTGCGTCAGCTCGCGCTTGGCGTTCGCGATGACCGCGCGGACCTCCTTGACCCCGGAGTCCAGCGCGGACAGCTGGACGAAGGAGCGCTGGGTGGCCAGCGAGATGACGTGCGCCAGCGTCGTCTTCCCGGTACCGGGCGGGCCGTAGAGCACCAGGGACATCGGCTCGTCGGCCTCGACCAGCCGGCGCAGCGGGGCGCGCGGGCCGAGCAGGTGCTGCTGGCCGACCACCTCGTCCAGCGACTGCGGCCGCATCCGGACAGCCAGGGGAGCACCCGGGTCGACCGCCGGTGGACCCTCCTCGGGATCGGGGTCGAACAGGGAGGTCACGGTTGCGACGCTACCCGCGGGGCACGACGGTCCCATGCAGAAGCGACGCATCGGGAACAGGACCGTCAGCGCAGTGGGGCTGGGGGCGATGCCCCTGTCCACCAAGGACCCGCGCCCCTCGCCGGACGAGGCCGTGGCCGTGGTGCACGCCGCGCTCGACGCCGGCGTCACGCTGATCGACACCGCGGACGCCTACTCGCAGACAGACGCGGACTTCGGCCACAACGAGGAGCTGGTCGCCCGCGCGCTGGCCTCCTACGGCCGGGTGGACGACGTGCTGGTGGCGACCAAGGGCGGGCACACCCGGCAGGGCGCCGAGTGGGGCCTCGACGGCTCACCGGACTACCTGCGCCGGGCCTGCGAGGCCTCGCTGCGCCGGCTGGGCGTCGAGGCGATCGGGCTCTACCAGTTCCACCGGCCCGACCCGGCGACACCGTGGGAGGAGTCGATGGGGGCGCTCCGCGGACTGGTGGACGACGGGCTGGTGCAGCTGGCCGGGATCTCCAACGCCGACGTCGGCCAGGTCGACGCGGCCCGGGAGATCGTGGGCGATGCGCTGGTCAGCGTGCAGAACCAGTTCTCCCCCGGCTGGCGCTCCTCGGCCGACGAGCTGGCGCACTGCGCGGAGCACGGGCTGGCCTTCCTGCCGTGGAGCCCGTTCGGCGGGGTGTCGGCGGCCAAGTCGCTGGGCTCGACGGCCGCGGAGTTCGCCGCCGTCGCCGATGAGCTGGGGGTGTCGGTGTACCGGGTGACGGTGGCCTGGCACCTGGCCCAGGCCGACGTCGTCCTGCCCATCCCCGGTGCCTCGCGCGCGGAGTCGATCACCGATTCGGCTGCGGGATCCGAACTGCACCTGCCCCCCGAGCACCTAGCCCGCCTCAACGCCGCCTGACCTTCAACCTCAGCCTGAGCCTGAGCCTGATACCTCGTTGATCATCGGCAACTGGCTGCTGACCTCGGCGTGTCGACCAGCCAGACGCCGATGATCACGATGAGCACCCACCAGAAGGGCGCCGTCCACAGGATCGCGACGGGTCCACAGATGCTCTGAGGCACTCCCGTTGACCGGGCGCAGCGCCGACGGTGCCGAGCATGACACCGCAGCTCTTCACTACAGCGACTGCACGTTCCGCCGGCCTCAGCCGGTCGGTTCTACGCGGACCGTCCTTCGTCCGACTGGCACACGGGGTGGTGGTGCGCCTCGAGGACGCCATCGACGAACGCGCGAGACTGGGGCTGCTGGCCACCGTGCTGCCGGCGGACGCCGCGTTCAGCCACCAGACGGCCGCTGCTCTGCTCGGCGCGCCGACACCGGCGCCTCCTCGCCCCCATGTCGCGCTGACCCCGCGCCGGGTGCTCCCCCAGCACGCCGGACTGGTCGTGCACGGTCGACATCTGGAGGCCGAGGACGTGGTCGTGGACCGGGGCCTCCGGGTCACCTCCGGAGCACAGACCTTCCTGGACGTGTCTGCCGTCCTCCCACCCCAGGAACTGGTGGCCGTGGGGGACGCCCTGCTGCGAGCCGGCCACCTGGACGAGGAACGCCTCGAGGCGCGGCTCAGGCGCGCCGACCGGGTGCGCGGCGTGGTGCGGGCCCGCGCCTGCGCACCGCTGCTCAGCCCGCTGGCCCAGTCCCGACCGGAGAGCGTGATGCGGTACTGGCTGGTCGTCAGCGACTTGCCCGACCCCGAACCCCAGGTTCCGGTGACCGACCGACGGGGCCGCGAGGTGGCGCACGGCGACCTGGGGTACCGCGAGTGGAAGCTGCTGCTCGAGTACGAGGGACGGCAGCACGCCGACCCGGAGCAGTTCGCCCGGGATGTCGACCGGTACTCGCTGATGGCCGCGGACGGGTGGCTGGTGCTCCGGTTCGCGCGGACGCACCTGCTCCGGCCGCACGTGGTCGTCGACCGGACCCGCCGCGCCCTGCTCAGCCGTGGCTGGCGCCCACAGCAGTGTTGATCATCGGCGAGTGGCTGCCCGACACGCCGGTGCGAGCAACCACTCGCCGATGATCAACGAAGGGTCACTTCTTCGAGGGGTCGGTCGGGCCGGGGGCGCCGGGCTCGCCGGGGGCCGGCTCGGCGTCGGGGTCGACGTCGATGCCGGCCTCGGTGCGCTGGGCTGCGGTGATCGGCGTGGGGGCGCCGGTCAGCGGGTCGAAGCCGGCCCCGGTCTTCGGGAAGGCGATGACCTCGCGGATCGAGTCGACGCCGGCCAGCAGCGCCACGGTGCGGTCCCAGCCGATGGCTGCACCGGCGTGCGGCGGGGGCCCGTAGTCGAAGGCCTCCAGGAACCAGCCGAACTGTGCCCGGGCCTCCTCCTGGGTCATGCCCAGGGTCTGGAACACCCGCTCCTGCAGCGCGGCGTCGGCGATCCGGACCGAACCGCTCATCAGCTCGTTGCCGTTGCAGACCAGGTCGTAGGCGTCGGAGAGCGCCGCGCCCTTCTCCTCGGCGAACCGCTCGCGCCACTCCGGGGTGGGCGAGGTGAACGGGTGGTGCATGAAGGTCCAGTCGCCGTCCTCGGTCTCCTCGAACATCGGGAAGTCGACGACGAACAGGAACGACCACGAACCCGGCTCGATGAGCTCCAGCCGCTTGGCGATCTCGTTGCGCGCGGCCCCGAGCAGCTCCTGCGCGCCACGGCGGGGGCCGGCAGCGAAGAAGACGCAGTCCCCCGGCTTCGCACCGACGGCCTCGACCAGGCCGGCCCGCTCGGACTCGGAGATGTTCTTCGACACCGGGCCACCGAGCGTGCCGTCCTCGGCGATCGTCACGTACGCCAGGCCCTTGTGGCCGCGCGAGCGGGCCCAGTCCTGCCATGCGTCGAACGCCCGCCGTGGCTGCGAACCGCCACCGGGCATCACGATCGCGCCCACGTAGGGCGCCTGGAAGACCCGGAACGGGGTCTCGGCGAAGTAGCTGGTCAGCTCGGTCAGCTCGATGCCGAAGCGCAGGTCGGGCTTGTCGGAGCCGAACCGGTCCATCGCCTCCCGGTAGGTCATCCGCGGGATCTCCGGCACGGTGTAGGAGGCCAGCTCCTGCCACAGCGCCCGGATGACGTCCTCGGCGATCGCGAGCACGTCGTCGCGGTCGACGAAGCTCATCTCGAAGTCCAGCTGGGTGAACTCCGGCTGCCGGTCGGCGCGGAAGTCCTCGTCCCGGAAGCACCGGGCGATCTGGTAGTACCGCTCCAGGCCGCCGATCATCAGCAGCTGCTTGAACAGCTGCGGGGACTGCGGCAGGGCGTACCAGTGCCCCGGCTGCAGCCGCACCGGGACGACGAAGTCCCGGGCGCCCTCGGGGGTGGATCGGGTCAGCGACGGCGTCTCCACCTCGACGAACCCGTGGCCGGCCATCACCCCCCGGGCGATCCGGTTGACCTCGCTGCGCAGCCGCAGCACCGACGCCGGCCCCTGGCGGCGCAGGTCCAGGTAGCGGTGGGCGTACCGGACGTCGTCGCCGGCGGCCTGCGCCGTCTCGATCGGGAACGGCAGCGGCGCGGACGCCGAGAGGACCTGCAGCGTGCTGGCGACGACCTCGATCTCACCCGTCGGCAGGTCGGGGTTCTCGTTGCCGGCCGGACGCCGCTGGACGTCGCCGGTCACGAGCACGCAGTACTCGTTCCGCAGCGCGTGCGCCTCCTCCTCGCGGACGACGACCTGGGCGTAGCCCGAGGCGTCGCGCAGGTCGAGGAAGACGACCCCGCCGTGGTCGCGCCGGCGGGCGACCCAGCCGGCGAGGGTGACCGTGGAACCGGCGTCGGTCGCGCGGAGCGTGCCGGCGTCGTGGGTGCGGAGCAAGGGAGTGCCTTTCTCAGGAGGTGCGCTGTCTGTAGGACGTGCGGGTGTCAGGAGGTGCGGGTCACCAGCGGTCGTGCACGTGGCCGCGGATGCGCTCGTCGTACAACCGCTCGAGGTCGGCGAGCTGGCCGGCGCTGAGCGACGGCAGGGAGGCGGCGGCGACGTTGCCCAGTGCCTGCTGCACGTTGCGCGCGCCCGGGATGACGGTGGTGACGCCCGGCTGGTCGATGACCCAGCGCAGCGCGAAGGCCGCGGTGGTGACGTCGGGGCCGGCGATCTCGGCGACCTCACGGGCGGCGGCGACACCGACCTCGAAGGGCACCCCGGCGAAGGTCTCGCCGACGTCGAAGGCCTCACCGTTGCGGTTGAAGTTCCGGTGGTCGTCGGCGGCGAAGGTGGTGTCGGTGGAGTACTTCCCCGACAGCAGACCGCTGGCCAGCGGGACCCGGGCCAGGATGCCGACCTCGGCGCGCTGGGCGGCGGGCAGCAGCTGCTCCAGCGGCTTGCGCCGGAAGACGTTGAGGATCACCTGGATCGACTGCACGCCCGGGTGCTGCAGGGCGGTCAGGCCCTCGGCGACGGTCTCGACCGAGACGCCGTAGGCCGCGATCGCCTGCTCCTCGACCAGTGCGTCGAGGGTCTCGTAGACCCGCTCGTCGGAGTAGACGGCCGGCGGCGGGCAGTGCAGCTGCACCAGGTCCAGGGTGTCGACGCCGAGGTTGCGGCGGCTCCGGTCGATCCAGGCGCGCAGGTTCTCCGGGGTGTAGGTCTCCGCGGCGAACGGGTCGGCGCGGCGGCCGGCCTTGGTGGCCACGAAGGGGCGCTCGCCCCGGGCGGCCAGCGCCTTGCGGATGCGCTCCTCGGAGCGGCCGTCGCCGTAGACGTCGGCGGTGTCCAGCAGCGTGACGCCGGCGTCCAGCGCGGCGTCGAGGACGGCGGCGGCATCGTCCTCCGAGACGTTCCCCCAGTCACCGCCCAGCTGCCAGGTGCCCAGGCCGACGACGGAGACGTCGGCGCCGGTGCGGCCCAGGGGCCGGGTCTCGAGCGGGGTGCTGGCGGTGGGTGTCGCGGTCATGCGCCCACCGTCGCACGCACCCGGTCGAACAGCTCGGCCAGGGGGACGGCGACCTGCTCGTGCGACCGCAGGTCGCGCAGCTGGGCCACCCCCTCGGCCAGGTCGCGGTCACCGAGCACCACCGCGTGCGAGGCGCCGGACCGGTCGGCGGCCTTCATCGCGCCCTTAAGCCCGCGGTCGCCGTAGACGGTGTCGGCGGAGACCCCGGCCTCCCGCAGCTGCCCGACGAGCTTCACCGCGAGCCGCTTGGCCTCCGCGCCCAGCGGGACGACGAAGGCCTGCACGCCGGACGACGTCGCGACGTCCAGCCCCTCGGCCTGCACCGCCAGCAGCGTGCGGTCGACGCCGACGGCGTAGCCGATGCCGGAGAGGTCGGGCCCGCCGAGAGCCGCGGACAGCCCGTCGTAGCGGCCCCCGCCCCCGATCGCCGACTGGGAGCCGAGCCCGGAGTGCACGAACTCGAACGTCGTCTTCGTGTAGTAGTCCAGCCCGCGGACCAGCCGGGGCGCCTCGGTCCAGCTGACGCCGAGGTCGGTGAGGTGCTCCCGGACGGCGTCGTAGTGGGCCTTGGTGGAGTCGGAGAGGTGGTCGACCATCAGCGGGGCGTCGTCCAGCTGGGCCTGCACCTCGGGGCGCTTGTCGTCGAGGACCCGCAGCGGGTTGATCTCCGCCCGGCGCCGGGTGTCGGAGTCCAGGTCCAGCTTCGCGAGGAACTCGACCAGCAGCTCGCGGTACTGCGGGCGGCAGGTGGCGTCCCCCAGCGAGGTCAGCAGCAGCTCGAAGTCGCGCAGGCCCAGATCCCGGAAGCCCTGCACCCCCAAGGCCACGATCTCCGCGTCCAGCGCCGGGTCGTCGACGCCGAGGGCCTCGCAGTCGACCTGGGTGAAGTGCCGGTATCGGCCGGCCTGCGGGCGCTCGTAGCGGAACGCCGACCCGACCGCCCACAGCTTCACCGGCAGGGCACCGGCGTAGAGCCGGTGCTCGATGAACGACCGCATCAGCCCGGCGGTGAGCTCGGGGCGCAGCGTCAGCGACCGGCCACCGCGGTCGGTGAAGGTGTACATCTCCTTGGAGACGACGTCGGTGGACTCCCCCACCCCCCGGGAGAAGACGGCGGTGTCCTCGAACGTCGGGGTCTCGATGTAGCCGTAGCCCGCCCGCCGCAGCGGCGCGGTCAGGGTGTCCCGGACGGCGAGGAACTGCGCCGAGTCGGGGGGCAGCGTGTCGAACGTGCCCTTCGGAGCCCGCATGGGCTCGCTCATCAGAGACCTCGTCCCTTGGGTGAGCTCGCCGCTTCGGCGAGGTACGGGTTGCTGGCGCGTTCGCGCCCGATCGTGGTGGCCGGCCCGTGCCCGGGGAGGACGACGGTCTCGTCGTCCAGCGGCAGGACGACGTCACGCAACGAGCCGAGCATGTCGTCCCAGGAGCCGCCGGGGAGGTCGACCCGGCCGACGGAACCGGCGAAGAGCACGTCACCGGCGAGCAGGCCGGGGGCCTCTCCCAGGTCCAGCGAGAAGACCACCGAGCCCCGGGTGTGGCCCGGCGCGTGCCGCACGGTCAGGTCCACGCCGGCCAGTGAGATCGTCTCCCCGTCGGCCAGCGGCAGGACGTCGGCGGGGTCCGGGAGCTGCACGCCGGTGATCAGCGGGGCGAGCTGGGGACCGTGCCAGCGCGCCGGGTCCGACAGCATGCCGGCGTCCTCGGGGTGCAGGTAGGCGGGGATGTCGTAGCCGGAGCAGACCGGCAGCACGGAGAAGGTGTGGTCGAGGTGGCCGTGGGTCAGCACGACCGCGACCGGCTTGAGCCCGTCGTCGGCCAGCATCCGGGCCAGCGGCTCGACCGCGTCCATCCCCGGGTCGACGACGACGCACTCCTGCCCGGGCCCCGGGGCGACGGCGTAGCAGTTGGTGCCGAACGCGCCGGCGGGGAAGGAGCGGATGAGCACCCGTGCAGGCTACGCGGGCGAGATCCGCCCAGCTGGCGCTGCCAGGGTCCGGACAGGCAGCCCACCTACACTCCGCACTCGACACACACCGCGGTGTGGGCACGCGACCCGGGTCGCGACCACCGGCGGCAGAGCGCAGAGCCCGAGGAGCCCGAGAAGAGTGCCGACCAACAAGCAGCGTCGTCAGGCCGCGCAGCGACGGCTGCAGCGGCAGCTCGAGCGCCGCGAGGAGCTCGCCCAGAAGCGCCGGCGGAACACGCTGATCGGGGTGGCCGTCCTGGCCGTCCTCGCCATCGCCGGGGCGGTCTTCGTCGTCATCGGCCTGGGCGACGACGAGCCCGCGGACGCCACGGCCACGCCCGAGGCGACCACTGCCGCCCCGGTCGTCGACGGCAGCGACGGGACCTGCGACTTCGTCCCGGACACCTCGGGCAGCGAGACCCTCACCGACGTCGGCATCCCGCCGGCCGAGGTGCCGACGACCGGCACCACCGACCTGACGCTGGCCACCTCCGCCGGTGACATCGGGCTGACCCTGGACCAGGCGAACGCCCCCTGTGCCTCGGCGAGCATGGTCTACCTGGCGGAGCAGGGCTTCTTCGAGGGCACGCCCTGCCACCGGCTGACCAGCGGCGGTCTGAGCGTGCTGCAGTGCGGTGACCCGAGCGGCACCGGCACCGGCGGCCCCACCTACGACTTCCCGACCCAGGTGACCGGGTCGGAGACCTACCCCCGCGGCACGCTGGCGATGGCCAACGCCGGGCAGGGCACCGACGCCAGCCAGTTCTTCCTGGTCTACGCCGACAGCCAGCTGCAGCCGGACTACACCGTCGTCGGCACCATCGACGACGCAGGGCTCGCGACGCTGGACGCCATCGCGGCCGCCGGCATCGAGGGTGGCGCCACCGACGGCGCGCCGGCCACGCCGGTGACGATCGAGTCGACGACCGTCGCCGCACCCTGACCGTGCGCGGGGCGGCGCCGCCCCGCGCACACTGGGGTGTGATGGACGCCGACCCGTACGCCGGCTTCCCGCCGGGCTTCTTCGACCGCAGCGACGACGGGCCGGACGCCGGGTTCTACGACCGGCCCCGGCTCGTCACGCACATCGACGAGGGTGCGATCGCCGCCGTCGGCGAGCTGTACGCCGAGCTGGGCATCGACGGCGCCGCGCCCCGACCGACGCGGGTGCTGGACCTGATGTCCTCGTGGGTGTCGCACTTCCGCACGCCCCCCGCCGAACTGGTGGTGCTCGGCATGAACGACGAGGAGCTGGCCGCCAACCCGGCGGCCACCCAGCGGCTGGTGCACGACCTGAACGCCGATCCGCACGTCCCGTTGCCCGACGGGGACGCCGACGCGGCCGTCTGCTGCGTGTCGATCGACTACCTCACCCGGCCCGTCGAGGTGCTCGCCGACGTGGGCCGCGTGCTGCGCCCCGGCGGCCGGCTGGCGGTCACCTTCTCCGACCGCTGCTTCCCCACCAAGGCCGTCCGCGGCTGGCTGGCCACCGACGACCGGCAGCACGGGGCCGTCGTCGCGGAGCTGGTGCGGCGCAGCGGGCGGTTCACCGAGCCGACGGTCACGCTGCGCACCCCGCCGGGCACCGGCGACCCGCTGTACGCCGTCGTCGCCACCCGGCTCCCCTGAGGGGCCCGCCACAGCCACCCCTCCGGGGCCGGGCGCTGCCCACGCGCGGTCAGCGCAGCGGCGTCAGCCGCACCAGGCCACGGTCGCCCGGGGTGCGGTCGACGACCACGAAGACCTCGAACCAGTCGGCGCCGCGCTCTGCCGCCTCGTCCGCGGCCCAGGCGAGGACAGCGGCCCCGTGCACGTCCGGGCCGGAGAGCTCCTGCTCGTCAGCGCCCCGGCCGATGGTGCCGGTCACGGGGTCGGCCGACTCGGTCCAGAAGTGCACCCGGTACCGCGGCTCGTCGATCTCCCAGCGCACGTCCCGCGGATCGACCGATCCGACGTCCATCAGGCGGTGACGCGCTCCACGTCGAAGACGCCGTCGACGTTGCGCACGGTCTGCAGCACCGCGCCCAGGTGCGCCGGGTCCGCGAGCTCGAAGGTGAACCGGCTGATCGCCACCCGGTCGCGGCTGGTCTGCACCGAGGCGGACAGGATGTTGACCCGTTCGTCGGCCAGTGCGCGGGTGACGTCGGAGAGCAGCCGGTGCCGGTCCAGCGCCTCCACCTGGATCGCGACCAGGAACACCGCACCGGGCTGGGACGCCCAGTCGACCTCGACCAGCCGCTCCGGCTTGGCCTGCAGGTCTGCTGCGTTGGTGCAGTCGGTGCGGTGGACGCTCACGCCGCCACCGCGGGTCACGAAGCCGAGGATCTCGTCGCCGGGCACCGGGGTGCAGCACTTGGCGAGCTTGGCCCACACGTCGTGCATGCCGTGCACGACCACGCCCGGGTCACCGCTGGCGGTGCGGGCGACGGTGCGCTTCGTCGGGATCGCCGTCTCGGCGATGTCCTCGGCCGCGCCCTCCGACCCGCCCAGGGCGGTGATCAGCTTCTCGACCAGCGAGTGCGCCGAGACCTGGTTCTCCCCCACCGCCGCGTACAGCGCGCTGACGTCGGGGTAGTGCAGGTCGGCGGCGAGGGTGGCCAGCGACTCCCCGCCCAGCAGGCGCTGCAACGGCAGGCCGGCCTTGCGCATCGCCTTGGTCAGCGCGTCCTTGCCCGCCTCGACGGCGTCCTCGCGACGCTCCTTGGTGAACCACTGACGGATCTTGGTGCGAGCCCGCGAGCTGCCGACGAAGGTCAGCCAGTCCTTCGAGGGGGCGGCGCTGGGCGACCGGGAGGTGAAGACCTCCACGACGTCGCCGTTGGACAGCCGGCTGTCCAGGGACACCAGGTTGCCGTTGACCCGCGCGCCGATGCACCGGTGCCCGACCTCGGTGTGCACCGCGTAGGCGAAGTCGACCGGGGTCGACTCCCCCGGCAGGCTGATCACGTCGCCCTTGGGCGTGAAGACGAAGACCTCCTGCGGACCGAGGTCGTAGCGCAGCGTCTCCAGGAACTCGCCGGGCTCCTGCGCCTCGCGCTGCCAGTCCAGCAGCTGGCGCAGCCACAGCATGTCGTCGCCCGGGGCGCCGGGGGCCGGGGTGAGGTCGGCCTTGCCGCCGGCCGCCCGCGCCTTCTCCTTGTACTTCCAGTGCGCTGCGATCCCGTACTCGGCGGTGCGGTGCATGTCGTGGGTGCGGATCTGCAGCTCCACCGGCTTCCCCTGCGGGCCGATCACCGTGGTGTGCAGCGACTGGTACATGTTGAACTTCGGCATCGCCACGAAGTCCTTGAACCGGCCGGGCACCGGCTGCCAGTGCGCGTGCATGATGCCGAGTGCGGCGTAGACGTCGCGGACGGACTCGACCAGGATCCGGATGCCGACCAGGTCCCAGATGTCGGTGAAGTCCCGGCCACGGACGATCATCTTCTGGTAGATCGAGTAGTAGTGCTTGGGCCGGCCGGTGACGGCGGCCTCGATCTTGGCCGCCTTGAGCTGCTCGGTCACCGCCGAGGTGACCTCGGCCAGGTAGGTGTCCCGGGACGGCGCCCGCTCGGCCACCAGCCGCACGATCTCGTCGTACCGCTTGGGGTAGAGGGTGGCGAAGGCCAGGTCCTCGAGCTCCCACTTGATCGTGTTCATGCCCAGCCGGTGGGCCAGCGGGGCGAGGATCTCCAGCGTCTCGCGCGCCTTCTTCTCCTGCTTCTCCGGCGGGAGGAAGCGCAGCGTGCGCATGTTGTGCAGCCGGTCGGCGAGCTTGATGACCAGCACCCGCGGGTCGCGGGACATCGCGACGATCATCTTGCGGATCGTCTCGGCCTGCGCGCCGTCGCCGAACTTGACCTTGTCGATCTTCGTGACGCCGTCGACGAGGTGCGCCACCTCGGGGCCGAAGTCGGCGGTGATGGACTCCAGCGTGGTGCCGGTGTCCTCGACCGTGTCGTGCAGCAGGGCGGCGACCAGCGTCGTGGTGTCCATGCCCAGGCCGGCGAGCACGGTGGCGACGGCGAGCGGATGGGTGATGTAGGGGTCGCCGCTCTTGCGCTTCTGCTCGGCGTGCGCCTCCTCGGCGACGTCGTAGGCGCGCTGCAGCAGGGCGAGGTCGGCCTTCGGGTGGCTCTGCCGGTGCAGTACCGACAGCGGCTCCAGCACCGGGCGGATGCCGGTGGAACGCTGCCCGGCCACGATCCGCCGGGCGAGCCGGTCGCGGACCCGTCGCCGGGGTGCGGTCTCGGCCTCCCCGCCCGGCTCGGGGGCCACGTCGTCGGGGCGACGGACGGCGGGTCGCTCGGGCAGGGGCACCCGGGGCGGCGCCTCCTCGACGGCGGGCGCGCCGGACGTCTGCGGTACGACGACGTCAGAGGCCACGGGTGCTCCTGCACTGTTGAGGAGGTGGACCCTGTCCATGCTAGCCGCGCCGCACCGGGTCGCGCCCCCGGCGCTCACCCGGGATGGGGTGAGGTCGGGCTCAGACCCGCCAGAGCGCGTGCACCGGGTGCGGGGCCAGGCGCTCCCGCCCGCCGAGGGCCATGAGCTCCACGACGACGGCGACCGCGGTCACCACCCCGCCGAGCTGTTCGACCAGCGCGATGGCCGCTTCCAGCGTGCCGCCGGTGGCCAGGACGTCGTCGACCAGCAGCACCCGCTGGCCGGGGGTGATCGCATCGGCGTGCAGCTCGAGGGTCGCCGTCCCGTACTCCAGGACGTACTCGGCCGTGACGACCTCGCGGGGCAGCTTGCCCGCCTTGCGCACCGGGAGGACGCCGGTCCCGGCGTCCAGGGCGACGGCGGCCGCGAGCAGGAAGCCGCGGGCCTCCACGCCGGCGACGACGTCGAAGCCCGGCCCGCCGTCGGCCCGGCCCAGCGCAGCCGCCCGCGGGTCGACGTCGGCGGGCTCGGTGAGCGCGTCGACGACCCGCCGGAACGCGCCGGCATCGGCGAAGACCGGCGTCAGGTCGCGGAACAACACCCCGGGCTCGGGGAAGTCGGGCACGTCCACCGAGAAGCTGGCGATCAGCTCCTCGATCGGCAGCTCACCGTCCTGCAGGGTGCTCACCGTCGCTTCCGGCCTGCCGGACGCTGCCCCGGCCGGCTCGGCCGCTGACCGGGCCGTGGGGTGGTGGTCCCACCCCGGGCGCCGGGGCCCACCGAGGCCGGTGACTCGATCTGCACATCGGCCATCGGCTGGCTCGGCAGGTTCTCCTCGCGCTCGGCGACCGCGACCGCGGTGCGGCGGGTCGACCCGCTCCCCCGCCGGGCCGTCGCGACCGGGGCGTCGACCCGCGCGCCGCCCTGGCGGGCCTCGGCCGACCGGCGGGCCAGCACCCGCCGGCGCAGCGCCTGCTGCTCGGGCCGGCGCTCCTCCAGCTCGGCGAGCACCGGGGTGGCCAGGAAGATGGAGCTGTAGGTGCCGGCGGCCAGACCGACGAAGAGGACCAGTGCGAGGTCCTTCAGCGTGCCGGCCCCGAGCAGCCCGGCGCCGACGAACAGCAGCCCGGCGACCGGCAGCAGCGCGATGACCGAGGTGTTGATCGAGCGCATCAGGGTCTGGTTCACCGCCAGGTTCGCGGCCTCGCCGTAGGTGGACCGGGCGCTCTTGTCGAGGTCCTTGGTGTTCTCGTCGACCTTGTCGAACACCACGACGGTGTCGTACAGCGAGAAGCCCAGGATCGTCAGCAGCCCGATGACCGTCGAGGGCGAGACCTCGAAGCCGACCAGCGCGTAGATCCCCGCGGTGACGACGATGTCGTGCAGCAGGGCGGCGATCGCGGCGATCGCCATCGTCGGCCGGAACCGGATGGCCAGGAAGGCCACCACCGCGACCAGGAAGACGGCCAACGCGATCAGCGCCTGGTTGGTGACGTTGCCGCCCCAGTCCGCGCTCACCGACTGCGGGCTGACCTGGGAGGGGTCGACGCCGGCAGCGTCGGCGACCGCGGCGACCACGGCCGTCTCGGCCTCGTTGTCCAGCGCACTGGTGCGCAGCAGGACGGAGTCGCCACCGACCACCTGGGCGCTGGAGACCTGGGCACCAGCCTCCTCGGCGGCCTCGCGGATCTCGCCGAGCTCGGCGCTGGTGGCCGGCACCCGCACGCTGTTCCCGCCGGCGAACTCGATGCCGAAGTTGAACCCGCGGAACACCATCGCCGCCACGCACAGCAGCATCACGACGGCGGTGACCCGGAACCAGAAGCGCCGACGGCCGACCACGTCCAGGCCGACCTCGCCGTTGTACAGCCGGTGCGCCAGGGACGCCCGGGGGCGTGCCCGGGCGGCACCCGGGGCCGTCCCCTCGGCGGGGAGCCCGGCGTCGGCGAGCGCCTGGTCGCCGCTGCTGTCACCGGCCGCCTCGTCGCGGACGTCGGAGTCGTCGACCTCCTCGTCGTCCGGCTCCTCCTCGCGCCCGGCCTCGTCCACCGGGTCGGGGGCGGGTCCGGCGGTGGGGGCATCCGGACGGATCACCGGGTCCTGCTCCTCCGGGGCCAGCTCTCCCCAGCCGTGGCCCTCGGGGACGGCGCCGTCGGCGCCGGTGCGGTCGCGGGGGGTCATCGGTTGCTCCCGTTCGTGCTGCTGCTGCCGGTGGCGGCGCCGACCAGCTCGCGGTCGCTCCGTGACGGTTGGACCGGCCGCCGGCTGTGGTCCACCCGGCCCAGCCCGGAGAAGCGGTTGGTCCCGAACCCCTTGAACCGGCTGAGCACCACCATCAACGGGTGGGTGAAGAGGAAGACGACGATCAGGTCGAGCACCGTGGACAGGCCCAGGGTGAACGCGAAGCCCTTCACGTCACCGATGGCCAGCCAGTACAGGATGGCCGCGGCGAGGAAGCTCACCGCATCGGCGGAGAGGATCGTCCGGCGGGCCCGCACCCAGGCTCGCGGCGTGGCGCTGCGCAGGCTCCGCCCCTCGCGCACCTCGTCCTTGAGCCGCTCGAAGTAGACGACGAACGAGTCGGCGGTGATGCCGATGGACACGATGAACCCGGCGATCCCGGCGAGGCTCAGCGCGAAGCCGATCTCCCGGCTGAGCAGGACCAGGCAGGCGTAGACGACCACGGCCGAGAGGATCAGGCTGGCGATCATCACCAGGCCGAGCAGCCGGTAGTACAGCAGCGCGTAGACGAACACGAGGGCGACGCCGATCCCGCCGGCGATGAGCCCGGCGCGCAGCTGCTCCTCGCCCACCTCGGTGGTGATGGTCTGGGCCGTCGCCTGGCTGAACGTCAGGGGCAGGGCGCCGTACTTGAGCTGGTTGGCCAGCTCGGTGGCGGCGGCCTGGTCGAAGCTGCCGGTGATCTGGGTGGTGCCACCCACGATGGCCGAGTTGATCGTCGGCGCCGAGACGACCCGCCCGTCGAGGGTGATCGCCACGTTGTTGCCGACGTTGGCCGTCGTGTACTCCGCCCAGGCGGCCGAGCCCGAGGACGTGAAGTCGAGGTTGACGACCCACTCGCCGGTGCCGACCTCGGTGCCGGCCGTGGCGTCGGCGACGTCGGTGCCCTCGATGACCGCCGGCCCGAGCAGGAACTTCGCGGTGCCGTCGTCGGAACACGCGGCGATGTAGGACCCGGGCTGGTCGACCTCGGTGGTGGTCGTGTCGCAGGTCAGCGTCGCGTACTCGGCGAGCGCCTCCTCCTGGGTGACGACCGGTGCATCCGGGTCGGCAGCAGCAGGTTCGGTGGCCGCCGGGTCCGTGGCCGCGGGGTCGGTCGCTGCCGGGTCCGTGACCGCGGGGTCGGTCGCCGCGGGGTCGGTCGCTGCCGGGTCCGTGGCCGCCGGGTCCGTGACCGCGGGGTCGGTCGCTGCCGGGTCCGTGGCGGCCGGCTCCGGACCGACGAGGACCGGACGGAACCGCAGCTGCGCGGTGGCCCCCAGTTCGCGGGCCTGGTCGCCGTCCTCGCCCGGCACCGAGATGACGATGTTGCTGTCGCCCTCGGTGACGACCTCGGCCTCGGCGACGCCCAGGCCGTTCACCCGCTGCTCGATGATCTCGCGGGCGAGATCGAGGTCCTCGGGGTCGGGTGCCTGACCGTCGGGCGTGCGGGCCTCGAGGGTCACCGTCGTCCCGCCCTGCAGGTCCAGACCGAGCTGCGGCGTGCGCTGGTCGCCGGTGAGGAAGACCAGGGAGTACAGCCCGGCGACGATCAGGAGGAACGCTGCGAAGTACCGGCGGGCGGGGAGCTGACGGGCGGCCATGCGTCGACCCGGCTCAGCGGGTGCGGTCGGTGGAGTCGCCGTCGCCGTCGATGGTGCCGGTGGCCCCCTCGGGCGGGACGGCGCCGGACGCCGACTGGCGGATCTCCATGACCGCCGGGCGGGCCACGGTGATGACGACGCCTGGGGCGACCTCCAGGCCGACGGTGCCCTCGCCCAGCGAGGCGACCGTGCCGTGGATCCCGCTGGTCAGCATGACCGGGGTGCCCACGGTCAGCGAGGACTGCAGCGCTTCGGCCTTCGCCTGCAGCTTCTTGCGCTGCCGGGCGGGCAGCACGATCAGCAGGCCGAAGGCCAGGACGAGCAGGATCAACGGGAAGAACTGTTCCACGACGGGTGAGCCTCTCTACCGCAGCGAGTCGCGCGGTGGGTGCGGCCCGGGATCGGGCCGCTCGGGTACATCGGCGCCGGCGCACGCCCGCCTGCGCAGGGTGGCTCCGGGGCGGGGCGCCCCGGCTGCAGCCGGGTTGCGCGCCAGCGCAGAGGAGTCTATGCGTCGAAGAGGGTCTGTGACGACGGCGCGTCCGACGGCGGGTCGGCTGAGAGGCTGCTGAGCGGCAGTCCACCCCGAGGCACGGCCTGCCCGAGATGACGGAAGGCCGCCTCGGTCGCCACTCGCCCGCGCGAGGTGCGGGCCAGCAGCCCGGCCCGCACGAGGAACGGCTCGCAGACCTCCTCGACCGTGTGTGGCTCCTCCCCCACGGCCACCGCGAGGGTCGCCACCCCCACCGGGCCACCGCCGAAGCGGACGACCAGGGCTTCGAGGACCGACCGGTCCAGCCGGTCCAGCCCGAGGTCGTCCACGTCGTACAGGGCCAGCGCTGCCTGGGCGACGTCCCGGGTGATCCGGCCGTCGGCCCGCACCTCGGCGTAGTCGCGGACCCGGCGCAGCAGGCGGTTGGCGATCCGCGGGGTGCCGCGGGAGCGCCCGGCGATCTCCGCGGACCCGTCGTCGGTGAGCTGGACCCCGAGCAGGTCGGCGCTGCGCGCCAGCACCCGCTCCAGGTCGGCGACCTCGTAGAACTCCATCTGCCCGACGAAGCCGAACCGGTCGCGCAACGGCCCGGTCAGCAGCCCGGCACGGGTGGTGGCACCGACCAGGGTGAACGGGTGGATCTCCAGCGGGATGGCCGTGGCGCCCGGTCCCTTGCCGACGACGACGTCGACCCGGAAGTCCTCCATGGCCATGTAGAGCAGTTCCTCAGCCGGCCGGGCTATGCGGTGGATCTCGTCGATGAACAGCACGTCGCCGGGGCCGAGGTTGGACAGCATCGCGGCGAGGTCGCCGGAGCGTTCGATCGCCGGCCCGCTGGTGATCTTCACCGCGGTGCCGAGCTCGGTTCCGATGATCAGCGCGAGGCTGGTCTTGCCCAGCCCGGGCGGGCCGGAGAGCAGCACGTGGTCCGGCGGCCGGCCGCGGCGCTTGGCCCCCTCCAGCACGAGGTCCAGCTGGCGGGCGACCTTGGGCTGGCCGATGAAGTCGGCCAGCGAGTTCGGGCGCAGCGCCGACTCGACGACCCGTTCCTCGTCGCCGGCCCGGGGGTCCACCGCGTCGTCGGGGAACCGGCCCGGCCCGGCGTCGGCGGCGGAGAGCCCGCGGTCGAACGGGGTGCTCACGACCGCCCCAGGATCTGCAGGGCCTGCCGCAGGAGGACCGCGACCTGGACGCCGCCGGCCAGCTGCTGCTCCTCGGCCACGGGCTCGAGGGCGGAGACCGCGGTGTCCGCCTCCCGGCTCGACCAGCCCAGCCCGACCAGGGCCGCGGTGAGCTGGTCCCGCCAGGGGGCCACCGGGGTGACCGCGCCGAGGCCGGCCGCCGGTGGGCCGTCCAGCGAGGTGTCCGACGCCGTCGTGCCCAGCCGGTCGCGGAGCTCCAGCACCAGCCGCTCGGCGCCCTTCTTGCCGATCCCGGGCACCTGCATCAGCGCTTTGAGGTCGCCCATCGACACCGCCCGGCGCACCTCGCGGGGCGGGTGGATCGCCAGCACCGCCTGCGCGAGCCGGGGGCCCACGCCGTTGGCGGTCTGCAGCAGCTCGAACAGCTGGCGCTCGTCGTCGTCGGCGAAGCCGTAGAGGGTGAGGGAGTCCTCGCGGACGACCAGGCTGGTCGACAGCCGGGCCTGCTCCCCCACCGCCAGCCGGGCGATCGTGCCGGGGGTGCACTGCACGGACAGCCCCACGCCACCGACCTCGAGGACCGCACCGTCGGGCGACACCGCGGCCACCCGGCCGTTCACCGAGGCGATCATCGCGGCGCCACCCCCGTCCAGCGGGGCAGCGTCGCCGGCCGGACGGGGGCGCCGATGCCGCCGGCCAGGGCCGCGACCCGCAGCCGCTGCTGCGCCGGCCCCCGCCACACGTGGCAGACGGCCAGCGCCAGGGCGTCGGCGGCGTCGGCGGGCTTGGGCGCGGTGGCGAGCCCGAGGACCCGGGTGACCATCATCGTGACCTGGTCCTTGTCTGCGCGGCCGTTGCCGGAGATCGCGGCCTTGACCTCGCTGGGCGTGTGCCAGGCGACCGGCACGTCGGCCTGGGCGGCGGCCAGGGCGGCGACGCCGGCGGCCTGCGCGGTGCCGGTCGCCGTCCCCTTGTTGTTCTGGGTGAACACCCGCTCGATGGCGACCGCGGTGGGGCGGTGTTCGCGCAGCAGTGCGGTCACGGCGGTGTGCACCTCCAGCAGACGCAGTTCCAGGTCGAGGTCGGGCGAGGTGCGGACGACGCCGACCCCCAGGGCCGTCGGTCGAGCACCGGGGCGCCCCTCGACCACGCCCCACCCACACCGGGTGAGCCCCGGGTCGATGCCGAGCACCCGCATGAGGACCTCCACCAGCCGACGCGAACACGTGTTCGAACCACGCTAACCGCCGAGCCCGGACAGGCCCACCTCCGACACGCGACCTGCTACGCGTCGATCGACTCCATGACCTCGTCGGAGACGTCGTAGTTCGCGTACACGTTCTGCACGTCGTCGAGGTCCTCGAGGGCGTCGATGAGCCGGAACACCTTGCCCGCGCCGTCGGCGTCCAGCTCGACCTGCACGCTGGGCAGGAAGCCCATGTCGGCGGAGTCGTAGTCGATGCCGGCGTCCTGCAGGGCGGTGCGCACGGCGACCAGGTCGGTGGGCTCGCAGACCACCTCGAAGGTGTCGCCCAGGTCGCGGACCTCCTCCGCGCCGGCATCCAGCACGGCCACCAGCACGTCGTCCTCGGTGGTGCCGGTCGCGGGGACCACGACGACGCCCTTGCGGGAGAACAGGTAGGACACCGAGCCGGGGTCGGCCATGTTCCCCCCGTTGCGGGTCATCGCGGTGCGCACCTCCATCGCCGACCGGTTCTTGTTGTCGGTGAGGCACTCGATCAGCACGGCGACGCCGCCGGCGGCATAGCCCTCGTAGGTGATGCCCTGGTAGTCGACCCCACCGGCCTCGAGGCCACCGCCGCGCTTGACCGCGCGGTCGATGTTGTCGTTGGGCACCGAGCTCTTCTTCGCCTTCTGGACGGCGTCGTAGAGCGTCGGGTTGCCGGACAGGTCAGCACCGCCGGTGCGCGCGGCGACCTCGATGTTCTTGATCAGCTTGGCGAAGAGCTTGCCTCGCTTGGCATCGATGCCGGCCTTCTTGTGCTTGGTCGTCGCCCACTTGGAATGCCCGCTCACGACGTTCTCCCCTCACTGCCCGCGTCCGCTCCGGCGCCGGCACTGCTCGCATGGTCTCGTGCCCTCATCGCCGCTGCCTCCGGCACCAGGTCCACGACCTCCGGCACCAGCTCCACGACCTCCCGCACCAGCTCCACGAAGAGAGCGTGCACCCGGGTGTCCCCGGTGAGCTCGGGGTGGAAGCTGGTGGCCACCAGCCGGCCCTGACGGACGGCGACGATCTTACCGTCGGCCGGTCCGCCCTCCACCCGGCCGAGCACCTCGACGTCCGGGCCGACCTCCTCGACCCACGGCGCCCGGATGAACACCGCGTGCAGCGGCGGCCCGGGGACCCCGGCCAGCTGCACCTCGGTCTCGAAGGAGTCGACCTGCCGGCCGAACGCGTTGCGGCGCACCGTCACGTCCAGGCCACCGATCGTCTCCTGGTCGGCCGGGGCGTCGAGCACCGTGTCGGCCAGCAGGATCATCCCGGCGCACGACCCGTAGGCGGGGAGCCCGGCGCGGATGGCGTCCCGCAGCGGCTGCAGCATGCCGAACCGGTCGGCGAGCTTGGCCATCGTGGTGGACTCCCCGCCGGGCAGCACGAGGCCGTCGACCTCGGCGAGCTCACCGGGCCGGCGCACCGGCCGCGCCTGCGCGCCGGCCGCCCGCAACGCGGCGAGGTGCTCGCGGACGTCGCCCTGCAGCGCGAGCACCCCGATCGTCGGCGGGGTCACCAGCCGCGCTTGGCGTACTGCTCGCTCTCCGGCAGCGTGCTGACGTTGATGCCGACCATGGCCTCACCGAGCCCGCGGGAGACCTTGGCGATCACGCCGGGGTCGTCGAAGAAGGTGGTGGCCTGCACGATCGCGGCGGCGCGCTGCGCCGGGTCGCCGGACTTGAAGATGCCCGAGCCGACGAAGACGCCCTGGGCGCCCAGCTGCATCATCATCGCGGCGTCCGCCGGGGTGGCGATGCCGCCGGCGGTGAACAGGACGACGGGGAGCGCGCCGGTGCGGGCGACCTCGACCACGAGGTCGTACGGGGCCCGCAGCTCCTTGGCGGCGACGAACAGCTCGGTCTCGTCCAGGGTGCCCAGCCGCTTGATGCCGGCCCGGATCGCCCGCATGTGCCGGGTGGCCTCGACCACGTTGCCGGTGCCGGCCTCGCCCTTGGAGCGGATCATCGCCGCACCCTCGGAGATCCGGCGCAGCGCCTCCCCGAGGTCGGTGGCGCCGCAGACGAAGGGCACGGTGAACGTGCTCTTGACGATGTGGTGCGCCTCGTCGGCCGGGGTGAGCACCTCGGACTCGTCGACGTAGTCGACGCCGAGCGCCTGCAGCACCTGGGCCTCGACGAAGTGACCGATCCGGGCCTTGGCCATCACCGGGATCGAGACCGCGCCGATGATGCCCTCGATCATGTCGGGGTCGCTCATCCGGGCGATGCCGCCCTCGACGCGGATGTCGGCGGGCACCCGCTCCAGGGCCATCACCGCGACGGCGCCGGCGTCCTCGGCGATCTTGGCCTGCTCGGGGGTGACGACGTCCATGATGACGCCGCCCTTCAGCTGCTCGGCCATCCCGCGCTTGACGCGCTCGGTGCCGGTGCCGGTGGGCTCGCTCTGGTTCAGGGTCACGCTGCTGCCTCGCAGGTCGTCGGGCCGGGGACCGGCGGGAGGGGACGGCCCAGCGTACGGCGGATCAGCCGACCGGCCGCGCGGTGCCGGAGCCCGGGCCGGTCAGCACCGCGTCGAGGCCGTCGTCGATGTCGAAGTACCGGGGCAGCGGGCGGTCGGCGTGCAGCCGCAGCACCCGGGCCAGCCGGCCCCGGCGCAGCGTCCGGGTGTCCCGGACGGCGTCGTTGTAGAACCGCCGGGCCAGGCCCACCCGCATGCCGGCGTCCTCGAGCTCCGGGGGGAGCACCTCGGTGGGGACCCGGCGGAGCAGCCGGCCGAGCGCGTTCTCGGCGGCCTCCCGGTCCCCGGCCGACGGCGCCCGGGCTCCGGCTGCGGCCGAGGCCAGGGCGCCGGCGCGCTCGGGACCGAGGTCACCGGCGTGCTCCCGGGCCAGCGCGGCCGCCAGCTCGGCCCGGCGCCGCAGCGCGGCGTCGAGGACCTCCCGCGCGCGGCGCACCCGCCCGGCCAGCCGGCGCAGCCGGGTGAGCGTCCAGGCCGTCCAGAGGAGCACCAGGGCCACCAGGAGCCCGGCGGCGAGCAGCAGCCAGGTCGCAGTGGTCATCGGCTCCCAGGTTAGCGGCGGACCCGCCGGCGGAAGGGCCCTGACGCCCCGGGTGCACCGGTCGCGTCGGGGAGATCACCGAGCAGCGCGGCGTCGGCGGCGGTGGAGGCGGTCACCCCGGTGCCGCCCGGCGGGGCGACCGTCTCGTAGACGGCGAGGATCCGCTGAGCGACCACGGCCCAGTCGTAGTCGGCGACGGCCCGCCGGCCGGCCGCCTGCAGCTCCGCCCGCCGGTCGGGGTCGGCGAGCAGGCCGCCGAGCGCCGTGGCCAGCGCGGCGGCGTCCCCACGCCGGACCAGCACCCCGGCGGCGCCGTCCGCCAGGACCCGGCTGAAGGCGTCCAGGTCGCTGGCGACCACCGGCGCGCCGGCGCCCATCGCCTCCAGCAGGATCACCCCGAAGGACTCCCCCAGCAGGTTCGGGGCGCAGTAGACGTCGACCGATCGGAGGAAGGCCGCCTTCGCCGGTTCGTCCAGCTCCCCGAGGACCGTGACGTGCGGGCGCAGGTCGTCGGCCACCAGCTCGTCCAGCTCGTCGGGGTCGCCGCGGCCGGCGATGAGCAGCCGGGCCCGCGGGTGTTCGGCGACCACGGTCCGCATCGCCTCCAGGAGCACCGGCAGGCCCTTGCGCGGCTCGTCGTAGCGGCCGAGGAAGCCGATCGTCGGAGCGTCGGTGCCACGCCGGTACCCGGCCAGCGTCGGCCCCTCGGCGAACGCCGCGACGTGCACCCCGTTGGGGATGACCACCGCGTCGCCACCCAGGTGCTCGACCTGGACGCGGCGGGCGAAGTCGGAGACGGCGATCCGGCCGGCCACCTTCTCCAGCCAGGGGCGCGCCCACGGCCCGAGCGCCGCGAGGACCTTGGACCGGGTGGTCGCCGCGTGGAAGGTCGCCACGATCGGGCCCTCGGCGATGATGCAGACCAGCAACGACAAGGACACCGACGCCGGCTCGTGCACGTGGACGACGTCGAAGTGCCCGTCCCGCAGCCAGCGGCGCGCCCGGGCGGCGGAGACCAGGCCGAAGGAGACGCTGGCCATCGAGCCGTTGTAGGGAACCGGCACCGCACGACCGGCCCAGGTCACGTGTTCGGCCGGCAGCGACTCCTCGTGCAGCGCCGGGGTCAGCACCTCCACGTGATGCCCCAGCCCGCGCAGGGTCTCGGCGAGGTCGCGCACGTGGTACTGCACGCCACCGGGGACGTCCCACTGGTAAGGGCAGACCAGCCCGATCCGCATCACCCCACCTCCGCCGGGGGCGTGGTCACGACGAGGGACGCCGGGGCACGACCCGCGGGGCCCACCTCGGGCCAGACGCGGCCGAGCACGTGCCAGTCCTCGGGGCGTTCGGCGATCGTCGTGGCAAAGGCGTCGGCGACCTGCTGGGTCGCGCTGGTCACCCGGTCCCGCAGCCGGCCCAGCCCGTCGAGCGGCACCGGGGGGTGGACGACGAACTGCCACCCCGCCCCGTCGAACTGGCAGACGGCGGGCAGCAGGGTCGCCCCGGTCTGAGCTGCGACGAGGGCCGGGCCGCCGGGCATCGTCGTCCGGCGGCCGAAGAAGGTGACCGGCACACCACTGCCGGACAGGTCCCGGTCCATCAGCAGGCAGGCGGTCCCGCCGTCGGCCAGCCACTCGCGCAGCACCGCCGAGCTGGGCCGTTCACCGCCGGTGAGCGGTACGACCCGCATGCCCAGCCGCTCCCGGAAGGCGACGAACCGGCGGTACAGCGACTCCGGCCGCAGCCGCTCGGCGACGGTCAGGAAGGGCCCGCCGAGCCAGGCGATCAGCCACACCCCGGCGGCGTCCCAGTTCCCGCTGTGCGGCAGGGCCAGGACGATGCCGCGGCCCTGGGCTCGCGCAGCCTCCAGGTGCTCCCGGCCGCGCAGCTCCGAGCCGGCGAGGATGCGCTCGCTGGACAGCGTGGGCAGCCGGAACGCCTCCTGCCAGTAGCGGGCGTAGGACTGCATCGCCCGCCGGGTGAGGGCGTCCAGCGCGGTGTCGTCCAGGCCGCCGCCGGTGACGACGTCCAGGTTGGCCCGCAGCTGCCGGGCACCCCGTCCGCCGCGGCGGACGGCGAGCGCGCCGCCCGCGGCGGCGCCGGCCCGGGCCACGGGCTCGGGCAGCAGCCGGACGGCCCGCCAGCCGGCTGCGTACCCGGCGTCGGTGAGCCGGGCGAGCAGGTCGGCGCGGCGGCTCACGGGGCGGGGCGCTCGGACGGCTGGTCGGGGGACGACGCCGGCAGTCGACGTCCGTGGGCCTCCCGGCGGACCGCGGCGAACCGCTGCGCGACCGTCACCGCGCTGCCGATGAGCAGCACCCACAGCGCGGCGTGGAGCGCGTACGGGATGCCGAGGCCGGTGAAGCCGGTGCCGACCAGCACCAGGATCAGCCGTTCGGTGCGCTCGACGATCCCCACGTCGGCCGACAGCCCGACCCCCTCGGCGCGGGCCTTGATGTAGGAGGTGAGCACCCCGAGCACCAGGCACAGCAACGCGAGCAGCACCAGCAGCCGGTTGTCCCCGGCGCCGGAGAACCACCAGACCAGCCCGCCGAAGATGGCGGCGTCGGCGGCCCGGTCACCGGCGGAGTCCAGCACCGCACCGAAGACCGAACCGCCCCCGCGGGCGCGGGCCAGGGCGCCGTCGAGCATGTCCAGCAGCACGAAGACGGTCACGGCCAGGGCGCCCCAGAACAGCAGGCCGTTCCCGATCAGGAAGACCGCGGAGGCGACCGCGCCGAGGGTGCCGGTGAGGGTCACCGCGTCGGCGGTGACCCCGGCCCGGACCAGGCCGCGCACCACGGGTGCCCAAAAACGGCCGACGGCCGGCCGGAGGTTGACGCCGAGCACTCAGGCCACCGTCGGGTGCGGGGCGGGCCCGGCCCCCTGGCCGGCAGCAGGCCAGGCTCCGGCCAGCAGGGCCCGGGTCTCGGCGAGCACCTGCGGCAGCACCCGGGTCAACCCGACCACCGGCATGAAGTTGGTGTCCCCGCCCCAGCGCGGCACCGCGTGCTGGTGCAGGTGGTCGGCGATGCCGGCGCCGGCGACCGCGCCCTGGTTCATCCCGATGTTGAACCCGTGCGCGCCGCTGACCGACCGCACCACGCGCATCGCGGTCTGGGTGAAGGCGCCGAGCTCGGCGACCTCGGGAGGCGTCAGGTCGGTGTAGTCGGGCACGTGCCGGTACGGCACGACCATCAGGTGGCCGGCGTTGTACGGGTAGAGGTTGAGGACGGCGAACACCGTCTCCCCCCGGGCCACGATCAGCCCGTCCTCGTCCGACATCGCCGGGATCAGGCAGAACGGGCAGTCGTGGTCGCCGGTCGGCTTGTTCTCCCCGCGGATGTAGGCCATCCGGTAGGGCGTCCACAGGTGCTCGAAGCCCGAGGTCGGCCCGTCGTCGTCGTTGCGCAGCGGCACCCGGTAGGCAGCCGGTTCCTCGCCCGTGCCGATGCCCGTGCCCCCGGTCATCCGGCCACCATCGGGGTCTCCGCGGTCGGGTCGCTGTTGTGCCGGCCCTCGACCCAGGCGGCCACCTGGGCCACCGCCTCGGCCACCGGGACGCCGTTGCGCTGGGAGCCGTCGCGGTAGCGGAAGGAGACCGCCCCCGCCTCGGCGTCGGTGGCCCCGGCGATCAGCACGAAGGGCACCTTCTGCTTGCTGGCGGTGCGGATCTTCTTCTGCATCCGGTCGTCGGAGTCGTCGACCTCCACCCGGATGCCGCGCCGGCGCAGCTGCAGGGCGACGTCGGTGAGGTAGGGCACCTGCTCGTCGGTGATCGGGATGCCGACCACCTGGACCGGGGCGAGCCAGGCCGGGAACGCGCCGGCGTAGTGCTCGGTCAGCACGCCGAAGAACCGCTCGATCGAGCCGAACTTCGCCGAGTGGATCATCACCGGCTGCTGCCGGGTTCCGTCGGCTGCGCTGAACTCCAGGCCGAAGCGGGCCGGCTGGTTGAAGTCGTACTGGATGGTCGACATCTGCCAGGTCCGCCCGATGGCGTCGCGCGCCTGGACGGAGATCTTCGGGCCGTAGTAGGCCGCTCCGCCCGGGTCGGGCACGAGCTCCAGGCCGGTCTCCCGCGCCGCCTCCTCCAGCACCGCGGTGGCGTTGGCCCACTCCTCGTCGGAGCCGATGAACTTCGGGCCCTCGCCCCGGGTGGACAGCTCCAGGTGGTAGTCGTCCAGGCCGAAGTCGCGCAGCAGCCCGAGGACGAAGGCCAGCAGGTGCCGGACCTCCCCGGGCGCCTGCTCCGGGGTGACGTAGCTGTGCGAGTCGTCCTGGGTCAGCCCGCGGACCCGGGTCAGGCCGTGCACGACGCCGGACTTCTCGTACCGGTACACCGAACCGAACTCGAAGAACCGCAGCGGCAGCTCGCGGTAGGACCGCCCGCGCGACCGGAAGATGAGGTTGTGCATCGGGCAGTTCATCGCCTTGAGGAAGTACTCGCTGTTCTCCAGCTCCATGGCCGGGAACATCGTCTCCTCGTAGTACGGCAGGTGCCCGGAGGTCTCGAAGAGCCCGCGCTTGCTGATGTGCGGGGTGCCGACGTAGTCGAACCCCTCCTCCAGGTGCCGGCGGCGGACGTAGTCCTCCATCTCCCGCTTCACCACCCCGCCCTTGGGGTGGAAGACGGCGAGACCCGAGCCGATCTCGTCGGGGAAGCTGAAGAGGTCGAGCTCGACCCCGAGCCGCCGGTGGTCGCGGCGCTCGGCCTCGGCGATCTGCTCCAGGTACGCCTTGTGCGCGTCCTTGCTCTCCCAGGCGGTGCCGTAGACCCGCTGCAGCTGCGGGTTCTTCTCGCTCCCGCGCCAGTAGGCGGCGGCGCTGCGGGTGAGGGAGAACGCCGGGATGGTGCTGGTGCGGGGCAGGTGCGGGCCACGGCACAGATCGGTCCACAGCCGGTCGCCGGTGCGCGGGTCGAGGTTGTCGTACATGGTCAGCTGCGCGCCGCCCACCTCGACGTCGGCGCCCTCGGCGGCCTCCTCGCCGGCCCCGTCCTGGCCCGCACCGCCCTTGAGCCCGATCAGCTCCAGCTTGTACGGCTCGTGCGCCAGCTCGGCGCGCGCCTCGTCGTCGCCGATCTCCCGGCGGCTGAAGTTCTGCCCCTGCTTCACGATCGCCTGCATGCGCTTCTCCAGCGCCTGCAGGTCCTCGGGGGTGAACGGCCGCTCGGGGTCGAAGTCGTAGTAAAAGCCGTTCTCCACCGGCGGGCCGATGCCCAGCCGGGTGCCCGGGAAGAGGTCCTGCACCGCCTGGGCCAGCACGTGGGCGGTGGAGTGCCGAATGACCGCGCGACCGTCGGGGCTGGCGGCGGGCACCGGCTCGACCTCGGCGTCGGCGTCCGGGGTCCAGCCGAGGTCCTTGAGGTCGCCCGAGACCACGTCGCGGACGACGACCGCACCGTCCGGGCCCTTCAGCGGCACCCCGGCGTCCTTGAGCGCCTGGAGGGCCGTCGTCCCGGCCGGCACCCGGATCGCGGTGACGACGGTGGGCGGAGGCGGGGTGGACACGAGAGCTCCCGGAGGTCAGGCGACGGGCCCGACCGGTCGGCCGGGCGCAGTCGAGACTAGTGCGCCGGGACGACGGTCCGGGTCAGCCGGGGACGATCGCCAGCCCTGCGGCCACAGCGCCGCGGTCGTCGAGCACCCCGCCGATCCGCGCGGCGCTCTCCGGGTCGGCGGGCACCAGTCGGACGGCGTCGACGGCCACCTCGATCCGGACCGGCACCGCCTCTGCCTGCGACACGGTGAACCGGCCGTCCTCGCCCCGGGTGAAGGTGAAGCGGGCGATCACCGAGTCCTCGGTGTCGTACCCGCGGGTGGCGTGCTCGGCCAGGTGGTTGCCCAGGCCGTAGGCCACCCACTCGCCGTCGATCTGCTCGAACGGCTGGACGACGTGGGCGTGGTGCCCGAGCACCAGGTCGACGTCGGCTGAGGCGAGCAGCGTGCGCACCGCCTCCTCCTGGGCCGCGGTCGGTGCGTGGTCGTACTCGGCGCAGCAGTGCACGCTGGCCACCACCACCTCCGCGCCGGCCGCCCGGGCCGCGGCCGCATCGGCCAGCACCCCGCTGACGTCGGGCACCGCGAAGGTGTCCACCGCCCAGGGCGCGTCGGCCGGCAGCGGGACGCCGTTGAGCGAGAACGTCGTCGCCACGTGCCCGACCCGCACTCCCCCGACGTCGACGACCACCGGCTGCTCGCTCTCCGCCGCGCTCCGGTGAGTGCCGGTGTGCGCGATCCCCGCGGCGTCGAGGGCGTCCAGGGTGCGCACCAGCCCGTCGAAGCCGTCGTCCAGGGAGTGGTTGGAGGCGGTCGAGCACAGGTCGTAGCCGGCGTCGGCGAGGGCGTCGACGACCTCGGGCTGGACGGCGAAGGACGGGTAGCCCGAGTACGGCCCGCCGACCGGTGCGACCGGCGTCTCCAGGTGGCAGATCGCCAGGTCGGCGGCCTGCAGCACCGGCGCCACCCCGGCGAAGACGGCGGAGAAGTCCCAGCTGCCGTCGGGCTGCTGGGCGCCGGCGGTCAGCGCGCGGCCCTGGTGCACCAGCACGTCCCCGGTGGCGACGAGGGTGAACGAGTCAGGCGCCGGCGGGGGCGCGGACGGCACAGCAGCCGGGGCCGAGGACGACGGCGGGGTCGGGCTCTCCGCGACCGGGGACGGGGCGTCGGCGCCACAACCGGTCAGCAGGGCCACGCACGCGGCCACCGCAGCTCTCCGGGTCACGGTCCGGAGGTTAGCGACCGCCGCACCGTGAACCGCTGCGGCCACGTCAGTCGAGCAGTTGGACCTCGTCACCCTCGGCGACCAGGCCCGGGGTGCGGACCTCGGCGTACACGCCGAGGCAGTGCTTGGGGGTGCGGACCACGTCGAGCTCCGCGGTGCCGATCCGCAGCCGCCGGCCGACCCAGGACCGCTCGTCGTGCCCGTCGGGCAGGTGCAGCAGCAGGTTTGCGCGCGGGTCGTCGGCCGAGCAGCCCTCGGGGACGTCGCCCTCCGCGGCCCGCTCGACGGCCCCGCGGGACACCAGGTGGACGGCGGCGGCGTCGACCTGTGGGCCGTGCGCAGCGGCGGTCAGCCGGACCGGCCGCCCCAGCACCTCGGTGAGGGTGAGGGTGTCGGCCTCGGTGTCGCCGGTGGGCACGACCTCGCGCATCCGGGGGGTGGTCTTGACGGTGACCCGCTCGCCGGTGTCGACCTCGACGACCGACCACGCCCGGTCACCGTGCAGGCCCGCGTCCTCGACCTCCACGGCCGGGACCACCCGGCCCGCCAGGGACTTCACCGGGTACACCGAGATCTGACCGACCTTGCCCACCGCAGCGCTCACCTCCCCGACGCTACGCGGGGCGCGATCGGGCGGCCTGCCCGGCCGACGGGCTCCCCCGGCGTCGCAGTCGCCGCAGTTGCGCCTCCACGTGCGGACGGGCCCGGCGCTGCCCCCCGCGCTCGGCGATGGCCTCGTCCAGGGCGGTGAGCACCCGGGTCAGCCGGAGCTCGTCGGGGTGCCAGCCGCGGCGCTCGCACTCCTCCAGCCACGCGACCGGCGCGGTGTGCCCGCGCTCGGAGTTGCAGCGGCGGCAGGCGGCCACCTCGTTCTCCAGCCAGGACGGCCCACCCTTGACCCGTGGCACCACGTGCTCGGTGGTCGGGAGCACCTGACCGCCGAACGTCCGGCCGCACCACACGCAGGTGGGTCCGTCGCGCTGCACGGCGACCCGCAGTCGGGCGGCCCGGTCCAGTGCCATCGCGTCCATGGTGCGCCGGTTCGCGACGGGTGCGCCGGTCCAGCGAGATCCCCCGGGACGACGAAGGGCCAGGCTCCCCCGTCTCCGGGTTCACCTGGCCCTTGCATCCGGTGGGCGATACTGGGATCGAACCAGTGACCTCTTCGGTGTGAACGAAGCGCTCTACCGCTGAGCCAATCGCCCGGTGCGTCGAACATCTTGCCAGATGCTCAACGCCAGAGCGGCACCCACCCCGGCACCCAGTCCGGGACGCCCGTCATGTGCAGCGTCACGAGCAGCACGGCCACCACGAACGCCGCGGTCAGGGCCGCGATGGCCAGCCGGACGACCAGCTGCTGGCGGTTCAGCCAGTCCGACCACCGGGCGACGTGCAGCCGGGTGAACTCCAGCACCCGCTCCGCCCAGGTGAACTCGGTGGCCAGCAGGAACAGCCCGGCGATCACGGTGAGCCAGCCGGGCCCCGGGAGCGGGATGGTGACGATGCCGAAGGTCACGACCAGGCCGCCCACCAGGCC
The DNA here is from genome assembly GCF_026967885.1 of Modestobacter sp. VKM Ac-2983. NCBI lineage: Bacteria > Bacillati > Actinomycetota > Actinomycetes > Geodermatophilales > Geodermatophilaceae > Modestobacter > Modestobacter sp. VKM Ac-2983. The sequence goes on along the minus strand of NZ_JAPVBK010000005.1, from coordinate 160,123 downwards.
CACCGCGCCCCGGTACGGCGTGTCCATGCTGCGGCGGGCGGCGATCCACCGGCGCCAGCCCGCCTCGGCGACCCGCTCACGCAGGCTGTGGACCTCGTCGGCGTCGTAGCGGGCGCGGCGCTGCTCTGCGGTCTCGGGCACGTCCGGGCCCGCCGGGCCCGGCACGTGCTCACCCGGCGCTGCCATCGTGTCCTGTCCGTTCAGCTGGTCACCTGCCCGGTCGCGACGATGTCCGTCGGTTCCGACGGAGCCTGTCGACCGGGCTCGATGCTGACGCCGTAGGCGGGGTACTCGTCGAGTCCGGTCGCCGCTGAGCCTACGGTTCGCAGGTCCATCTCAGAAGTGACCACGTCGAACGTGCCGATGGCCACCGGGGGACCATCGGGCAACCCCCAGACGACGTAGGTGCTCTCGCTGGGGTCGTTGACCGGGAGTCCGTCGGCCAGCACCTGGAGCTGACCGTCCCGGGCGACGACGGTGGCGAGGTCCGACCCGTCCTCGTCCCCGACGAGCGGGGCGATGGTGGCCTGCCCTGGCTCCAGGAGCGCGTCCAGCACCTGGGCCTGCTCGGCCGCTGCGGCCACGGCCTCGTCGCGGGCGCTGGTGAGCGCGACGTTCCAGGCGCCCAGCGCCAGCACCGCGGCCACCCCGGCGGCGACCAGTGCGGTCGGCAGCACCCGCTTCCAGGCTGGGCGGGGGTCGGCGAACCGGGCAGGCAGGGGCAGCTGCAGGTCCCGTGCGGAGGTGCTGCCCGTGCCGGCGCGCGGGGGGGCCGACCGGGCGGCGGGACGGGTCGGCGCAGCCGGGGACTGCTCACGCCGACGCCCGGGGCGGGTGTTCTGCGGCAGCTGCTCGGTCTCCTCGACCGCTGCGCGCAGCCGGTCGCGCAGCGCGTCCGACGGCTCCGCCTGGGGCAGGTCGCTGGACATCGCCGTCATCACCTCGGCGGTCTCGGCGACCGTGTCCGCGCAGCGGTCACAGTCGGCGAGGTGGGCGGCGAAGAGGTCCTCGTCCTCGGGCTCGAGGGCGTGCAGCGCCCAGCCGACGGCGAGCTCCTCCCAGCGGCGGTGCTCGTCGTCCTGGCCGCTCGCCGGCGCGGTCATCGGGAGGACCCGTCGGCCGGCGTGGCCCCGGGCAACCCCGTGCCGAGCGTCTCCTTGAGCCGGCGCATGCCCGCCAGCATCCGGGTCTTGACCGTCCCCAGCGGGGCGCCGGTCAGGGCGGCCACCTCCCGCTGGGTGTACCCGCCGTAGTAGGCCAAGGTCAGCGCCTCCCGTTGCGGATCAGGCAGGGAGCGCAGCGCCGTCCGCACGCGACCGGCCTCCACCCGCTCCCAGGCCTCGTCCTCGACGTCGTGTGTCTCGGTCGGTGCCGCGAGCGCCATGTCCTCCTCCGCCCGTGCCGTGCGGCGGCGGTGCGACTCCTCACGCCGGACGGCGTCCACCGCCTTGTGGTGGACCATCGTCAGCACCCAGGAGGCGACGCTGCCCCGGCTGCCGTCGAAGGCGCCCGGGTTGCGCCAGATGCCCAGGAAGACGTCCTGGAGCACGTCCTCGGCCAGCACCTCGTCGGCCAGCACACGGCGGGCCAGGGCGAACGCCGGGCGCCGGAAGCGCAGGTACAGGTCGTCGACCGCCGTGCGGTCACCGGCCGCCATCCGGCGGACCAGTTCGAGGTCGGCTGCGCCGTCCTCGGGACTGCGCACTGGTCGGCTCACGAGGCCCATGGTCACACGCGGCGTTCGACACGTCGGCGCTGATCGGTTCACCACCTCGTGCCGGGCTCGGCGACCGCGGCAGGCCGTGTCGGGTGTCGACTCCTGGGGCGCATGTGACCGGTGTGACGCGACACGCCGAGACCATGCGTGACCAAGGGCCGTTCTGGGTCGTTAAGGAGGCATGCCCCGCCACTCGATGTCCGGCTGCACCGCTCGGACGACGTTCCACCTCATCGGCCCCCAGTCCTGGACGGCCGTCCCAGCCGCCCTGGTCTACGACTCCACCGACCCCTTCGCGGTGCGCGTCCGCTTCGGCGACGACAGTGCGGTGGAGATCGACGTCCACGACGACGAGGCGGCCACGCAGGCGCCCGACCTCGACGACACGGACCCGGACGACGAGGGCAGCGTCGAGTGGCTGCTCAGCCGCGACCTGCTGCGGGCCGGCCTGATCGGACCGGTCGGCGAGGGGGACGTCCGGCTGTGGCCGGCCCGCAACGGGCTGGACGTGGTCTTCCTGCAGCTGCGCGCCCCTTCGGGCGAAGCGCTGTTCGAGGTGTCCGGCGCCGCGGTCGGCCAGTTCCTGCGCGAGACCGACGCCCTCGTGCCGGTCGGCGCGGAGAGCGAGCTCCTGCAGGTCGACGAGGAGCTCACCGCGCTGCTGCGCGGCGGCACCGACAACCCCACGTCGCACTGACCTCCACGCGCCGCTGACCAGCGAAGATCCCCCTCCCGACACCCCCCGGACCCCCCCGGTTTGGAGGCCCGAATCGGGTCGGTTAGAGTTCTCCCCGTAACGCGGACTTGATCCGCAACGCGGACGTGGCTCAGTGGTAGAGCATCACCTTGCCAAGGTGAGGGTCGCGGGTTCGAATCCCGTCGTCCGCTCGGAACCCCGGGGGTTGGTCTCTGGACCGGCGCCCGGTGTGCGGTGGAGTGGCCGAGAGGCGAGGCAACGGCCTGCAAAGCCGTCTACACGGGTTCAAATCCCGTCTCCACCTCGTCTCCTCCACGGAGCACGGGTGTGGAGGCAGGCCGGTCGGCAGACCGGTACGGGCGATTGGCGCAGCGGTAGCGCGCTTCCCTGACACGGAAGAGGTCACTGGTTCGATCCCAGTATCGCCCACCAGCTCCAGCAGGCCCCAGGTCCACGGACCTGGGGCCTGCTGTCGTCTCTGCGGGCGCTCCGGTTCGACTGTGACGATCCCCACTCAGCCGACCGGCACACCGTCCGCGGCTGCGCGGAGCGCCGCCACGTCCAGCTTCCGCATGCCGAGCATCGCCTGCACGGCACGCTGCGCCCTCGCCGGGTCCGGGTCGGCGAAGATCTCGGCCATGCCGGCCGGGACCACCTGCCAGGACAGTCCGTACCGGTCCGTCAGCCACCCGCACTGGCTCTCCTCTCCCCCGTCGCCGACGAGCCGGTCCCAGTACCGGTCGACCTCGGCCTGGTCGGCGCAGTCGATCTGGAAGGAGACGGCCTCGGTGAAGGGGAACTGCGGGCCACCGTTGATCCCGACGAACCGCTGGCCGGCGAGCTCGAACTCCACCGTCATCACCGACCCGGTCGGGCCGGGCGCCCCCTCCGGGTACCGAATGACGTCGATCACCCGCCCCGCCCCGAACACGTCGATGTAGTACTGCGCCGCCTCCTCGGCCTGGGTGTCGAACCACAGGTTCGGGACGATCTTCTGCTGGGCCATCTCAGCTCCGCTCCTCGACCGGTACCCCGCACCGGGGTCTGCAGTGAGGACTGCAACGGCCGGCGGAACTCATCGCCGCGGTCAGCGCGTGGCCGGCTCCACCCGCTCGGTCCAGAACCGCTGCACCTGCTCCGCCAGCGCCGCTGGCCCACCGTCGTTGTGCAGCACGACGTCGGCGACCGCACGGCGCTGCTCGTCGGTGGCCTGGCTGGCGATCCGGGCCCGCGCGTCGGCGGCGGACAGCCCCCGGTCCACCAGCCGGGCCACCCGCGTCTCCGGATCGGCCTCCACGACCAGCACGAGGTCGAAGGAGCCCGCTTGGCCGGTCTCCACCAGCAGGGGCACGTCCTGCACCACGACCGACCCCGATGGTGCGGCAGCGGCCAGCTCAGCGGCCCGGGCGCGGACCCGGGGGTGGACGATCGCATCCAGCCGGGCCCGGGCGGCGGGATCGGCGAAGACGACCGCGGCGAGCGCCGCGCGGTCCAGCGCACCGTCCTCGGCGAGCACGTCGGACCCGAACTCCTCGGCGATCGCCGCCAGCCCCGGCGTGCCGGGCGCCACGACCTCCCGAGCCAGTCGGTCGGCGTCCACGACGACCGCACCACGTTCGGCCAGCAGGGCCGCCACGGTGCTCTTCCCCGAACCGATGCCCCCGGTCAACCCGATCTTCAGCACGGGCCGACCTTAGGAGGGCGCACCCCACCCGCAGGTCTCGGGGAGGTCACGGCGACGCCACCCTCGGCGCGTCGCACCAGTCACACCAGTCACAGGACCTACCTTTCGTCCCGGTGGACTTCCCCCGCCACAGGAGAGAGGCAGAACCGACCATGTCCCGTTCCACGCTCGATGGCGCACTGTCGGCCGCTGGCACTCCCCGCCGTGGTCGGCACCGGCTCGACAACCCCGCCGGGGTGCGCTGCTCGGACCTGCCGGGCGTGCGTGAGCGCCTGCCGCAGAGCCGCCGGGGAGCCGCGTTCTTCCGCGCCCTGATGCCCAGCGTCCGCTCCGGCCGGCACACCTGGGACTTCCTGGCCAACGCCGGCGGCCGTCCGCGGACCGCGTTCGCCATCATCCTCAGCCTCTGACTCAGGGCGCCGGGCCGCATCGTCCGCGAGCGCACGGCAAGCCGCTGCGGGCGCGCGCGATCCACGGCTGAGCCGCCCCCGCAGCCCGCCCTCCGACGGCGGGCGTCCGAACCAGGGCCGCGCCACCGTCCGACGGCTCAGAGCTCAGGGCTCAGGGCTGAGCCACGAACAGCCACGACCCCGTCGACCTCCACGGTCGACGGGGTCGTCGCGCTACGGGTGACCGACCGGCAGGTCGGCCCACCCTCCTGCACAGACGACCGTGCGCCGCCCACCCGGAGGTGGACGGCGCACGGTCTGGTGCTGCTCAGCCGAGCTGCGGGGTCACTCGCCGCCGGCGAGCTTGGCCCGCAGGGCCGCCAGTGCCTCGTCGGAGGCGAGGGTGCCACCGGTCGAGGGGGCGTCCGGCGTGTCGACCGGCTCGCTGGAGTAGCTGCCGCCTGCCGCAGCCTCGGCGTCGGCCTCCTTGGCCGCCGCGATCTGCTTGCGGTGCGCCTCGAACCGGGCCTGCGCCTCGGCGTACTGCCGCTCCCACGTCTCGCGGGCCTCGTCGTAGCCCTCGAGCCACTCGCCGGTGGAGGCGTCGAAGCCCTCGGGGTAGACGTAGTTGCCCTGCTCGTCGTACTGCGCGGCCATGCCGTAGGCGGCCGGGTCGAACTGCTCCTCGTCGCCGACGACGCCCTCGTTGGCCTGCTTGAGGGACAGCGAGATGCGCCGACGGTCCAGGTCGATGTCGATGACCTTGACCAGGATCTCGTCGCCGACCTGCACGACCTGCTCCGGGATCTCCACGTGGCGCTCGGCCAGCTCGGAGATGTGCACCAGGCCCTCGATGCCCTCGTCGACGCGCACGAACGCACCGAAGGGGACCAGCTTGGTGACCTTGCCCGGCACGACCTGACCGATCTGGTGCGTGCGGGCGAACTGACGCCACGGGTCTTCCTGGGTCGCCTTCAGCGACAGCGAGACCCGCTCACGGTCCAGGTCGACGTCGAGGACCTCGACGGTGACCTCCTGGCCGACCTCGACGACCTCGGACGGGTGGTCGATGTGCTTCCAGGACAGCTCGGAGACGTGCACCAGACCGTCGACGCCACCCAGGTCCACAAAGGCACCGAAGTTGACGATCGAGGAGACGACGCCCGTGCGGACCTGGCCCTTGGCGAGCTTGTTGAGGAACTCGCTGCGGACCTCGGACTGGGTCTGCTCCAGCCACTGACGACGGGAGAGCACGACGTTGTTGCGGTTCTTGTCGAGCTCGATGATCTTCGCCTCGAGCTCGCGGCCCACGTAGGGCTGCAGGTCGCGGACGCGACGCATCTCGACCAGCGAGGCGGGGAGGAACCCGCGCAGGCCGATGTCGAGGATGAGGCCGCCCTTGACGACCTCGATGACGGTGCCGGTGACGACCTCGTCAGCTTCCTTCTTGGCCTCGATCGTGCCCCAGGCGCGCTCGTACTGAGCCCGCTTCTTGGACAGGATGAGCCGGCCTTCCTTGTCCTCCTTCTGGAGGACGAGGGCTTCCACCTCGTCGCCGACCTTGACGACCTCGGTCGGGTCGACGTCGTGCTTGATGGACAGCTCACGCGAGGGGATGACGCCCTCGGTCTTGTAGCCGATGTCCAGCAGCACCTCGTCCCGGTCGACCTTGACGATGATGCCTTCGACGATGTCGCCGTCGTTGAAGTACTTGATCGTCTGGTCGATCGCGGCGAGGAAGTCCTCGGCGGTGCCGATGTCGTTCACCGCGATCTGGGGGGTGCTGTCGGGACGGACCTGAGTGGAGGTCATGTGGTCGAGTGCTCCGGACGGGGGATGCGTAGGGACAGGATCACCCGCGGCCGAGGACGACCGCAGGGAGGTTCACGGGAGACGGCGATGCCGACCCCCGTACAGGGAGGTCGACGCCACAGACCTCTGGCGTGATCCCCATCGTACGGACCCGGCGAGGGGTGGTCCACCAGGGGTGCGGCCCGGCCGGGACGGTCGCCCACCCGACGGCGTGTCACCATCGGCGCGCCATGGACAGCACCCCCGCGCGCCCCTCCGTCACCCCGCTGCCGCTGGCCGAGGACGGCTACCCGGCGGCCGGTGGGGTGACCCGCCGTGCGGCCGGCCCGGCCGAGTCCGCCCGGGCCAACCGGGGTTGGTGGGACGCCGCCGCACCGGCCTACCTCGCCGAGCACGGCAGCGACCTCGGCGACGCCGACTTCCTCTGGTGCCCCGAAGGGCTGCGGGAGGCCGACGCGCACCTGCTGGGCGAGGTCGCCGGGCGCCGGGTGCTGGAGATCGGCTGCGGGTCGGCAGCCTGCGCCCGCTGGCTGCGCACGGCCGGCGCCTCACCGGTCGCCTTCGACGTGTCCGGGGGCATGCTCGCCCGCGCGGCGGAGCTGAACCGGTCGACCGGCATCGACGTCCCGCTGCTGCAGGCCGACGCGGGGGCGCTGCCCCTGGCGGACGCGAGCGTGGACCTGGCCTGCTCGGCGTTCGGCGGCCTCCCCTTCGTGGCCGACGCGCAGGCCGTGCTCGCCGAGGTCGCCCGGGTGTTGCGGCCGGGTGGCCGGTTGGTCGCCTCGGTGAACCACCCGATGCGGTGGCCGATGCCCGACTCCCCCGATCCCGCCGACCTGCGCGTCGTCTCCTCCTACTTCGACCGCGCGCCGTACGTGGAGACCGACGAGGCCGGGACGACGGTCTACGTCGAACACCACCGCACGATCGGCGACTGGGTGCGGGCCGTCGTCGGCGCCGGGTTCGTCCTGCGCGACCTCCTCGAACCCGAGTGGACGCCCGGGAGGACCGAGACCTGGGGGCAGTGGTCCCCGCAGCGCGGGGCGCTGATGCCCGGGACGCTCATCCTGGTCTGCGACCTGCCCGGCTGAGGTGCCGGGCCGGCCGTCGACCTGCCGATCGGGGCGCGGACCTGCCAGGCTGTCCGGCGTCACCAGCCCCGCCCGGTGACGCCGGACCGGAGCGAGGGAGCCGCGCGGTGGACCAGAGTGCACAGTCCGTCCTGGGCGATGCGACCGAGAGCGCCGTGGTGGTGCTGGTCCCGGACGCCGACCCGCTGGTCGACCCACACCGCCAGCAGTTCGACGTCTCCGCGTCCTGGGGGGTCCCGGCCCACCTGTCGGTGATCTACCCCTTCGTCACCCCACGCCAGGTGGACGACGCCGTGCTGGCCGGTCTGGCCGACGTCCTCGCCGCCGAGGCGCCCTTCGACTGCACGTTCACCAAGACGGCGTGGTTCGGCGACGAGATGCTCTACCTGGTCCCCGAACCCGACGAGCCCTTCCGGCGGCTGACCCGCATCGTCGCCGAGGCGTTCCCCGACCACCCGCCCTACCGGGGCGCGCACGGCGATCCGGTGCCGCACCTGAGCATCGGCCAGCGCCGGCAGGGCGACCTGGCCGGACTGGAGCAGGCCCAGGAGGTGCTGTGCGCGGCGATGCCGCTGCGCACCCGCATCGACACCGCCGCGCTCTACGCCGGCACCCGGGAAGCCGGCTCCTGGCACCAGGTCGCGAGGTTCCCCCTGGGCCGCCCCGCCCGCTGACCGCCCCCGCGGCCTCGCTCAGTGGGCGGCGTCGTCCCAGCTCGTGCCGAAGCCGACCGAGACCTCCAGCGGCACCGACAGCTGGGCCGCGCCGCCCATCTCCCGCCGCACCAGCGCCTCCAGGGTCTCCCGCTCACCCGGCGCCACCTCGAGCACCAGCTCGTCGTGGACCTGCAGCAGCATCCGAGAGCTCAGCCCCTCGGCCGCGATCGCCCGTTCCACGTTCAGCATCGCCACCTTGATGACGTCGGCGGCCGACCCCTGGATCGGGGCGTTCAGCGCCATCCGCTCGGCCATCTCCCGGCGCTGCCGGTTGTCACTGGTCAGGTCGGGCAGGTAGCGGCGGCGGCCCAGCGTCGTCTCGGTGTAGCCGGTCTGCCGGGCGTCGTCCACCACCCCGTCCAGGTAGTCACGGATGCCGCCGAACCGCTCGAAGTAGGCGTGCATCTGACCGCGCGCCTCCTCCGGGGTGATTCGCAGCTGCTGGGACAGGCCGTAGGCGCTCAACCCGTAGGCCAGGCCATAGCTCATCGCCTTGATCCGCCGGCGCATCTCCGGGTCGACCTGCTCGATCGGGATGTCGAACGCCCGCGACGCGACGAAGGAGTGCAGGTCCTCCCCCGAGGTGAACGCCTCGATCAGGCCGGCGTCCTCGGACAGGTGGGCCATGATCCGCATCTCGATCTGGCTGTAGTCGGCGGTCATCAGCGACTCGTAGCCGCTGCCGACGACGAACGCCTGCCGGATCCGGCGGCCCTCGGCGCTGCGGATCGGGATGTTCTGCAGGTTCGGGTCGGTCGAGGAGAGCCGGCCGGTCGCCGCGATCGTCTGCTGGTAGGTGGTGTGCACCCGCCCCACCTCGTCGACCATCGGGATCAGCCCGTCGATGACGGTGCGCAGCCGGGTGACGTCCCGGTGCCGCAGCAGGTGCTCCAGGAAAGGGTGCCCGGTGGAGGCCAGCAGCGAGGTCAGGGCCTCGGCGTCGGTGGTGTAGCCGGTCTTGTTCTTCTTCGTCTTGGGCAGGCCGAGCTCATCGAAGAGGACCGCCTGCAGCTGCTTGGGCGAGCCGAGGTTGATCTCCTTGCCGATGACCGCGTAGGCCTCGTCCGCCGCCTCGGTCACCGCGGCGGCGAACTCGCGCTGCAGTTCGCGCAGGGAGTCCAGGTCCGCGGCGATGCCCCGGTGCTCCATGGCCGCGAGCACGCGGGTCAGCGGCAGCTCGATGTCCCCGAGCAGCTGGTCGCCGCCCTTCTGCCCGAGCACCTGCTCCAGGGCGTCGGACAGGTCGTTGACCGCCACCGCCTTGAGGACGTCGGCGTGCGCGGCCGCCGCGGCGACGTCCTCCTCCGAGGGCCCGAGCCCGTCGAGGGTCAGCTGGCCCTCCGGCTCGGCGGCGTCCTTGAGCTCGCGACGCAGGTAGCGCACCGCCAGGTCGCCGAGGTCGAACGACCGCTGCCCGGGGTTGACCAGGTAGGCCGCGAGCGCGGTGTCGCTGACCATGCCCTGGAGGTCCCAGCCGCGGCTCCAGATCGCCAGCAGCGGGCCCTTGACCTCGTGCACGACCTTGGGGGTCGCCGGGTCGGCCAGCCAGCCGGCCAGTGCCTGCTCGTCGGCCGTGTCGAGGTCGGGGCCCAGGTCGACGAAGGTGGCGTGGTCGTCGGCGGCGGCCAGCGCGAGGCCGGTGAGCTCGCCGACACCGCGGCCCCAGGTGCCCCGGAAGACGACCCCGGTGTGCCCGGTGCGCGCGTGCGCGGCGAGCCACCCGGCCAGGTCACCCGGGGCCAGCCGGTCGGCGGTCACCTCGAAACCACCGTCGACCTCCGGCTCCGGGGTGGCGAGCGTGGCGAAGAGCCGGTCCCGCAGCACCCGGAACTGCAGGTTGTCGAAGAGGGTGTGCACCTCGTTGCGGTCCCAGGGCTGGACGGCCAGGTCCTGCGGCCCGACCTCCAGCGGGACGGCGCGGTCCAGCTCGGTGAGCCGGCGGTTCTGCAGCACCGAGGAGAGGTGCTCCCGCAGCTTCTCCCCGACCTTGCCCTTCACCGTGTCGACCTGGTCGACCAGCGCGTCGAGCGACCCGTACTCACGCACCCACTTGGCGGCGGTCTTCTCCCCCACGCTCGGGATGTTGGGCAGGTTGTCGCTGGGGTCGCCGCGCAGTGCGGCGAAGTCGGGGTACTGGGTGGGGGTGAGGCCGTACTTGGCCTCCACCTCCTCGGGGGTGAACCGGGTGAGGTCGGAGACGCCCTTGCGCGGGTAGAGCACCGTCACGTGTTCGTTGACCAGCTGCAGCGCGTCCCGGTCGCCGGTGCAGATCAGCACGTCCATGCCCTGCTCGACCGCCTGCACGGTGAGGGTGGCGATGACGTCGTCGGCCTCGTAGTTCTCCGCGGTGATCACCGGGACGTGCAGCGCACCGAGGACCTCCTGCACCAGGCTCACCTGGCCGCGGAAGTCGGTCGGGCTCTCGGCGCGGTTGGCCTTGTAGTCGGCGTAGATCTCGCTGCGGAAGGTCTTCCGGCTGACGTCGAAGGCCACCGCGAGGTGGCTGGGCTGCTCGTCGCGCAGCACGTTGATCAGCATCGACGTGAAGCCGTAGACGGCGTTGGTCGGCTGCCCGGTGGTGGTCGAGAAGTTCTCCACCGGCAGGGCGAAGAAGGCCCGGTACGCCAGCGAGTGGCCGTCGAGCAGCAGCAGCCGCGGACGGGCCCCGGGGGCCGGGTCGGAGGCGGACGCTGTGCTGCTGGCTGGGGTGCTCACCGGTGCGGACATCGACCACGAGCTTAGGGGCGGCCACCGACGGTCCGGCCCGGTGCACGAGCCGACCGGGCACCGCCGGTGGCTACGGTGCGCGGATGACCACCGCGCGTCCGGACTGGCTGCCGTTCGACACCCAGGGGCCCCTGGACGACAAGCTCGGGATCCAGATCACCGACTACACCCCCGACCGTCTGGTGGCGACCATGCCGGTCGCCGGCAACGAACAGCCCTTCGGCCTGCTGCACGGCGGGGCCACCTGCGCCCTCGCCGAGAGCATCGGCTCGTGGGCGGCCGTGCTGCACGCCGGGCCCGGCGGGACGGTGGTCGGCATCGAGCTGAACGCCAGTTACCTGCGGGCGGCCACCTCCGGCCTGGTCACCGCGGTCTGCACGCCGGTCCGGCGGGGCCGCACCCTGGCGACCTTCCTGATCGCGGTGAGCGACGAGGCCGGCCGGCCGACCGCCAGCGCCCGGCTCACCTGCCTGATCCGCCCCGCGCGCTGAACCCGGAGCGGGACTGCCTGCACCCGCTCCAGGGAAGGGGCGGGGCCGTGCGCCCGGGCGACACGTCGTCCCCGGACTACCGGCGAGTAGCACATCGGCGTGTCGCAGAAGGGTCACAGTGTGTCCCAGCAGGTCGATCCCCGTAACAGCGGTGGGTTACTGTCCCGGCTCACATCCAACGGCTGGGAGGTCGAGTGACGCACGCGCCCCACCGTGCCGCGAGGTGCGGGGAACGCAGCACCACCCGGGAGGACCCACCCGGACGCCGGCGGAGCCCACGCCGGTGGCGCAGCGCCCACCGTCCACTGGTGCTGGCCCTGCTCGTCGCCGCCTTCGGGATGGCCTTCGCCACCCTGGTGCCCGGCGTCGCCTCTGCGGCCGAAGCAGGCGAGCAGGTGCGCGGCACCCTGCAGACCAGCCTGAGCGGTCCGATCGAAGGGGTCACCGTCGAGGTGGCCACCCCCGACGGCGAGACCGTGGACACCGTCCAGACCGGCGAGGACGGCCGCTGGGAGGTCGACCTCCCGGGTCCCGGCCAGTACGTCGTCAGCGTCGACCCCGACGACCTGCCGGAGGGCGTCGAGCTCAACGGCGAGCCCAGCCGGACCGTCACCGTGGACGCCGGGCGCGCCCAGCCGGTCAACATCGGCCTGAACGACGGCAGCCGCAACGACGGGGGCGGCACCATCCGCGCCGTCCAGCTGTTCGTCGACGGCCTGCGGTTCGGGCTCCTGATCGCGATGGCAGCGGTCGGCCTGTCGCTGATCTACGGCACCACCGGGCTGACCAACTTCGCCCACGGCGAGCTGGTCACCATCGGCGCCATCGCGGCCTGGTACATCAACGTGCAGGGCGGGGTGCCGCTCATCCCGGCGGCCCTGCTGGCGATGGTGGTCGGCGGTGTCGTGGGCGCCCTGAACGAGCTGATCATCTGGCGGCCGCTGCGGCGGCGCGGCACCGGGCTCATCGCGGCGCTCGTCGTCTCGATCGGCCTCTCGCTGGCGCTGCGCTACACCTACCAGATCTTCTACGGCGGGTTCTCCAACCCCTACGCCGACTACCAGGGGCAGCGGGCGCGCAGCTACGGCCTGTTCACCCTGCAGGACCGGGACATCGCCTCGATCGTCATCGCGGTCGTCGTGCTCGTGCTGGTGGCGCTCATGCTGCAGCGCACCAAGATCGGCAAGGCGATGCGGGCGGTCTCGGACAACCGGGACCTGGCGGCGTCCTCCGGGATCGACGTCAACCGGGTGGTCCTCTTCGTCTGGGTGCTCGGCGGTGCGCTCGCCGCCCTCGGCGGCGTGCTCCTCGGCCTCTCCGACCAGGTCCAGTGGGACATGGGCTTCCGGCTGCTGCTGCTGATGTTCGCCGGGGTCACCCTCGGTGGGCTCGGGACCGCCTACGGCGCCCTGCTCGGCAGCCTCATCGTCGGCGTCTTCGTGCAGATGTCCACCCTCGTCATCCCGAATGACATGAAGTACGTCGGAGGGCTGCTCCTCTTGATCGTCATCCTCGTCATCCGTCCCCAGGGCATCCTGGGCAGCCGGGCCAGGATCGGCTGACCGATGGCCGACCTCCTCAACGCGTTCGCGATCGCCGGCAAGGCGTTCTTCGGGTTCCAGGCGATCTTCTTCGCCCTGCTCGCCATCGGGCTCAACGTGCACTTCGGGTACACGGGCCTGCTCAACTTCGGCCAGATCGCCTTCGCCATGCTCGGCGGGTTCGGCATCGCCATCTCGGTGAGCCTGTGGGGGATGCCGTTCTGGGTCGGCGTCATCGTCGGGGTGCTCGCCGCCGTGGTGCTCGCCCTGCTGCTGGGCCTGCCCACGCTGCGCCTGCGTGCCGACTACCTCGCCATCGTCACCATCGCCACGGCCGAGGGGCTGAGACTGGTCTTCCGATCGGTCTCCGCCACCCCGGTCACCGGTGGCACCCGGGGCCTGTCGGCCTTCAACCGCGACTTCATCGCGCTGGCCCCCTGGGACACCGGCCGCCGGTACAACCTGATCGGCACCACCTGGAGCGGCAGCGAGCTCTGGGTCGTCACCATCGGGTGGATCCTGGTGGCGCTGTGCTCGCTCCTCGTCTGGGCGCTCATGCGCTCCCCGTGGGGCCGGGTGGTGAAGGCGATCCGGGAGGACGAGGACGCCGTCCGCTCGCTGGGCAAGAACGTCTACGCCTACAAGATGCAGGCCCTGGTCCTCGGCGGGGTCTTCGGCGCATTCGGCGGCATGGTCTACGCCGTCGGCACCGGTTCGGCGATCCCCGACCAGTACCAGAACGCCAACACCTTCCTGGCCTACGCGGCGCTGATCCTGGGTGGTGCGGCGCGGGTGCTCGGCCCGGTCATCGGGTCCATGCTGCTGCTGTTCATCCTGCAGTTCGCCGACACCGGGCTGCGCTCCCTGATCGCCAACGGGGTCATCCCCGCGGAGCTGCTCTCCTCGACCGACGTCGCGCAGCTGCGCTACGTGCTGGTCGGGATCGGGCTCATGCTGTTGTTGGTGTTCCGGCCCCAGGGCATCTTCGGTGACCGACGAGAGGTGATGCTCGATGCCCGCTGACCCCGCTCCCCACGGCGCGCACGCCGCATGGTCCGACGAGGCCACGATCCCGGCCGGCGCCGCGGCTCCGGCCGGCGCCACGCGCGCCCGACCCACCCGGGTGGCCCAGGCGGCCCTCCGGGACGTCCCCTGGGAGGTCGGCGTCGCCAAGCCCGACCCGGCGATCGTCGTCGACCACGTCACCCGCACGTTCGGTGGCCTCACCGCGGTGTCGGTCGACCACCTGGAGATCCAGCGCGGCGGGATCACCGGGCTGATCGGGCCCAACGGTGCCGGGAAGACGACGCTGTTCAACCTGCTCACCGGGTTCGACCAGCCCAACACCGGCACCTGGTCGTTCAACGGCCGCGACCTGGGCAAGCTGAGCCCGCACCAGGTCGCCCGGCTCGGCGTCGTCCGCACCTTCCAGCTGACCAAGGCGCTGTCCCGACTCACCGTCCTGCAGAACATGCTGCTCGGCGCCCAGGGACAGAGCGGGGAGAGCTTCCTCCGCGCCCTCGTGCCCGGCACCTGGAAGGCGCAGGAGAAGGCCAACACCGAGCGGGCGATGGACCTCCTCCGGCGGTTCAAGCTCGACGCCAAGAAGGACGACTTCGCCGGCAGCCTGTCCGGCGGCCAGCGCAAGCTGCTCGAGATGGCCCGCGCGCTCATGAGCGAGCCGCAGGTGGTCATGCTCGACGAGCCGATGGCCGGGGTGAACCCGGCGCTGACCCAGAGCCTGCTGGGCCACGTCAAGGACCTCCGCGAGGAGGGCATGACGGTCATCTTCGTCGAGCACGACATGGACGTCGTCCGGGACATCAGCGACTGGGTCGTCGTCATGGCCGCCGGCAAGGTCATCGCCGAGGGCGCGCCGGACTCCATCAGCCAGAACAAGGCCGTCGTCGACGCCTACCTCGGCGCACACCACGACGCCCCGCTGTCCGAGGAGGAGGAGGACCGCTTCCTCGCCGAGGACCAGGCGGCCGAACGTGCCCGGCGCGAGGACGTCATCAGCTCCGACCGGGGCCGCAAGAGGAGGACACGACGATGAGCACCGCCGACGTACCAGGTCCGCCGGAGGACCGCCGGTTCTCGGTCCCGGAGTCCGAGCAGGACCGGCCGGTCGCCGAGGAGCCCGGGGCCGCCACCGCGACGACCATGTCGCCCGCGGAAAAGGCGGCCACCCGGCAGGAGCACCTGCGGCTCGCCGAGGGGGCCCTGGTCCGCGCCGACGACCTGGTCGCGGGCTACGTGCCCGGGGTCAACATCCTCAACGGCTGCGACTTCTACCTCGCCGACGGCGAGCTGGTGGGGATCATCGGCCCCAACGGCGCCGGCAAGTCCACGCTGCTCAAGGCGCTGTTCGGGCTGATCCCGGTCCGGTCCGGCGGGGTGACCCTCCGCGGGGAGGACATCACCTCGGCCCCGGCCCACCGGCTGGTCTCCCTGGGTGTCGGCTACGTCCCGCAGAACAACAACGTGTTCCCCTCGCTCACCATCGAGGAGAACATGCAGATGGGCGTCTACCTGCGTCCGAAGTCGTTCAAGGAGCGCTTCGACTACGTCGCCGAGCTGTTCCCCCTGCTCGGTGACCGGCGGAAGGGCAAGGCCGGCGCCCTCTCCGGTGGCGAACGGCAGATGGTCGCGATGGGCCGCGCGCTGATGATGGACCCCTCCGTGCTGCTGCTCGACGAGCCCTCCGCGGGTCTCTCCCCGGTGCTGCAGGACGAGGTGTTCATCCGCTGCCGGCGGATCAACGCCACCGGCGTCTCGATCATCATGGTCGAGCAGAACGCCCGGCGGTGCCTGCAGATCTGCCACCGTGGCTACGTGCTCGACCAGGGCCGCAACGCCTACACCGACACCGGCAAGTCGCTGATGAACGACCCGAAGGTGATCGAGCTCTACCTGGGGACCCTCGCCAAGGCCCAGTGACAGCACGACGACGGCCGGTCTCCTCTGGGAGGCCGGCCGTCGTCGTCCCCGGAGCCGCCGGGCGAGGCAGACTCACCCGGTGCTCCTCCTCGTCCACCTGATCGCGGTCAGCGCGTACGCCGGCTTCCAGTGGACCGTGCGGGGGCTCGTCTACCCCCAGTTCGACCAGGTGCCCACGGCTGCCTTCCCGGCCTACGAGCGTGCGCACCAGCGCCGGGTGGCCCGGGTGGTGGGGCCCCTCTTCGCCGCACAGGCGGTGACCAGCGGCTGGCTGCTCGTCGACCGGCCGGCCGGGACGCCGTGGGGCCTGGCCGTCGCCGCGGCCACGGTGACCGCCCTGGTCCTGCTGGTGACCGCGCTGGGCGCCGTGCCGCTGCACCGCTGCCTGGACGCCGGCTGGGACGCCGCCGTCCACCGCCGGCTGCTCCGCGTGGACGCCGTGCGGGTGGGCCTGGCGAGCGCCGGCGTCGTCCTCGCCGTGCTGCTGGTCGACTGAGGCACTCCCACTGTGCCCCGCACAGCACTGCGGCCCGGCACCTCGAGGGTGCCGGGCCGCAGCCTGGAACGGTGGGACTGCCTCAGCGCTGCACGATCACAGCGCCTCGTGCCTCAGCTCAGCGCTGGGGCCCGATGCCCTGGGCGTTGAGGCCCTGGATGATCCGCGAGGACTCCTCGAACCCGATGACCACGACGGCGTCAGGGTTGAAGTCCACCATCTGCTGGACCTCGGAGTCGAAGTTCGCCGCCTGCGGGTCGTAGGTGACGTACTTGATGCTGTCCTCGGACAGACCACCGGCGATCAGGTTGTCGCGGGTGTTCTCGGCCAGACCCGTGCCGTACGGGTCGTTGATCGCCAGGATGCCGACGGTGTTGTTGCCGTCCTCGGCGATCAGGTCGGCCAGCGCACGGGCCTGCAGCGTGTCCGGGGGCGCGGTGCGGAAGTACAGCCCGTTGTCGTTGTACTCGGTGAACTGGTCGGAGGTGTTCGCCGGCGAGATCTGCAGGACACCGGCACCGGTGATGGTGTCGATGACCGTGAGGCTCACCCCGGACGACGCGGCACCGACGATGGCGTCGACGTTGGACTGCAGCAGCCGGTCCACCGTCTGGGTCGCGGTGTCGGTCGAGGCGTCACCGGAGTCACCCTCGACGAGCTGCACCGGCTGGCCGAGCACGCCACCGGCCTCGTTGATCTCGTTGACCGCCAGCTGAGCAGCGGCGACCTCGGGCGGGCCGAGGAAGGCCAGGTTCCCGGTCAGCGGCAGCAGGGTGCCGATCACCAGGGGGTCACCCGTGGCGCCCGCCGGCGCGTAGGCCGGGCCCTCGTCGGTGGCGGCGTTCGCCTCGTCACCGGCGATGACGAAGTCGGTCGCCTCGTCGTCGAGCGCATTGTCCTCACCGAACTGGAGGATGCCGAAGCTGGCCTGGGCCGGCTCGCCGGCCTCGGCGAAGCTCAGCGGCCCGCTGACACCGTCGTAGTCGACGTTGCCGCCGGCGTTGATGATCTCCACGCAGGCGCTGTAGCTGTCGCAGGCCTCGCCACCGAAGGTCAGCCCGTTGAGGTACGGCGCGAACACGGTGGCGTCGCTGCTGCCGGCGGCCTGGGCCGCCAGCGCGGTCAGGATGACGGCGTCGTAGGTCTCACCGGCGTAGTTGTAGTCCTGCAGGTCGGGGTCGATCGCGAGCAGCCGGTCGGTGAAGTCGCCGGAGAGCTCGGTCAGCGGCGTGGTGCCGCTCATCCCGACGAGCGCACCCTCGTCCGAGAAGTCCTCGCCGAGGGCGTTGCCCATGTTGCCGTCGGTGCCGTAGATCTTGACCTGCTTCTCGCCGCTTGCATCCTCAGCAGCGGTACCGCCGTCCTCGTCGCTGCCGCCACAGGCGGTCAGCGCGAGGAGGGCAGCACCGGAGAGGGCGGTCGCGCGGGCAAACGTGCCTGTGCGCATCAAGGAACTCCCAGTGAGGTGTGTGCTCCACGCTCCCCGGCAGGCTCCATTGCCTGTCGGGGAGCCGATCAGTGCGGAGAACCTAACTGCCGGTCGGGCAGGCCGGACCACCCTCGACCGCACCGTGATGGGGTTGTGACCTGCACGTTGCGCAGTCGCCACACCGTCGACGGGTGCGACACACCGGCGCAACGCGCCGGGGACTCTGCCCCGGCGAGGCGCTCAGGAGTCGGCGGGAGCGGTCGGGCTGGGTTCCCCGGTCGGCTGCGCGTCGGTGGACAGGATCGCCTGAGCCAGGGCCTTCATCGACGTGCGCTCGTTCATCGCCGTCCGCTGGATCCAGCGGAAGGCCTCGGCCTCGGTCATGCCGCGCTCGGACATGAGCCGGCCCTTCGCCTGCTCGACGACCTTGCGGGTCTCCAGCCGCTCCTTGAGGTCGCTCACCTCGGCGTCCAGGGCGTGCATCTCCTGGAACCGGCCCACCGCCACCTCGATCGCGGGCACCAGGTCGTTCTTGGAGAACGGCTTCACCAGGTAGGCCATCGCACCGGCGTCCCGAGCGCGCTCGACGAGCTCCCGCTGGCTGAAGGCCGTCAGCACGATCACCGGCGCGATCCGCGCAGCGGCGATCTGCTCGGCCGCGGCGATGCCGTCGAGGACGGGCATCTGGACGTCGAGGACGACGAGGTCCGGGCGCAGCAGCTGGGCCTGCTCCACGGCAGCCTGGCCGTCGCCGACTTCGGCGACGACGACGTAGCCCTCCTCCTCCAGCATCTCCTTGAGGTCCAGGCGGATGAGGGCCTCGTCCTCAGCGATGAGGACCCGGGTCGGTGCGTTGGTCACCGGGTGATCCTATCGGCCGCGAGCGGCCGGACCTCGCCAGATACCCTGCTGCTCACCCGGTTGAGCTGGCCCCCGTACCCCAATCGGCAGAGGGAGCGGATTCAAAACCCGCGCAGTGTGCGTTCGAGTCGCACCGGGGGCACCGAAGTACCAGTACGAACTGCAGCGAGTCACAAGCCCGCGCAGTGTGCGTCCGAGTCGCACCGAGGGGCCGAAGGACCAGCACGCGACGGGTCTCGTCGCGCCGCCTATGTTGGCCCCGTGACCGGCCACATGACCCCAGAGGAGTTCCGCCAGCACGGCCACGAGGTCGTCGACTGGATCGCCGACTACTGGACGGGCATCGCCGAGCACCCGGTCCGGTCGCGGGTCTCCCCCGGCGACGTCCGGGCCATGCTGCCGACGACCGCCCCCGAGCAGGGCGAGCCGGTCTCCGCCGTCCTGGCCGACCTGGAGCGGATCGTGCTGCCCGGGCTGACGCACTGGCAGCACCCCGGTTTCTTCGGCTACTTCCCGGCCAACACCTCCGGCCCGTCCGTCCTCGGTGACCTGCTCTCCGCGGGCCTCGGCGTCCAGGGCATGTCCTGGGTGACCAGCCCGGCCGCCACCGAGCTCGAGCAGCACGTCATGGACTGGTTCGCCGACCTGCTCGGCCTGCCGGGGTCCTTCCTGTCCACCGGCACCGGCGGCGGCGTGGTGCAGGACTCCAGCTCCGGGGCCAACCTGGTCGCCCTGCTGGCGGCCCTGCACCGGGTGAGCAAGGGCGCGACGCTGCGACAGGGGGTCCGCCCGGAGGAGTTCACCGTCTACGTCTCCGCCGAGACGCACAGCTCGATGGAGAAGGCGGCCCGGATCGCCGGGCTGGGCACCGATTCGATCCGCGTGGTCGAGGTCGACTCCGAGCTGGCGATGAGCCCCCGGGCGCTCCAGCAGCGGCTGGAGCGGGACCTCGCCCGCGGGTTCGTCCCGGTGCTCGTCTGCGCGACGGTCGGGACCACGTCGACCACCGCGATCGACCCGCTGGCCGAGATCGGCCCGATCTGCCAGCGCTTCGGGGTGTGGCTGCACGTCGACGCCGCCTACGCCGGGGTCGCCGCCGTGGCCCCGGAGCTCCGTCGGCTGCAAGCCGGCGTCGAGTGGGCCGACAGCTACACCACCGATGCGCACAAGTGGCTGCTGACCGGCTTCGACGCGACGTTGTTCTGGGTCGCCGACCGGGCCGCGCTCACCGGGGCCCTGTCGATCCTCCCCGAGTACCTGCGCAACGCGGCCACCGACACCGGCACGGTCGTCGACTACCGCGACTGGCAGATCGAGCTGGGCCGCCGCTTCCGGGCCCTCAAGCTGTGGTTCGTGGTCCGCTGGTACGGCGCCGAAGGACTGCGGGAGCACGTCCGCGGCCACGTCGCGCTCGCCCAGGAGCTGGCCGGCTGGGCTCAGGCCGACGACCGGTTCGACGTCGTCGCCCCCCACCCGCTGTCGCTGGTCTGCCTGCAGCCGCGCTGGGCGCGTGGCGTGGACGCCGACGTCGCCACCATGACCCTGCTGGACCGGCTCAACGACGGCGGCGAGGTCTTCCTGACGCACACCACCGTGGCCGGCCGGGCGGTGCTGCGGGTGGCGATCGGCGCCCCGGCGACCACCCGGGCGCACGTGGAGCGGCTGTGGACGTTGCTGCGCGAGGGCCACGACTGGCTGGCCAACGACTTCGCCGAGCAGCAGGCCGAGCAGCGGGCCCGCGAGCAGGCCGAGCGTCAGGCCGCCGCCGCAGCGGCCGCCGCTGAGCAGGCGGCCGCGGCGGAACAGGCCGCGGCCGAGCAGGCTGCAGCTGAGCAGGCGGGCGCAGCTGCCGAAGCAGACGCGGCGGCCCCGGAGACCGAGCCGGCGGCAGCGAGCACGCCCCCGGACGCCGAGAGCCCGACCGCGCAGACCGCCGAGATCGAGACAGCCGGGACCACGGACACCGAGACCCCGACCGTGGAGACCCCCGCCGCAGGCGACGAGACGGCCGCCCAGGCGGAGGCGCAGACGGACCTGCACGCCGCGGACCCGGAGCACCCGGCCCGCTGACCCGGCGGCCGTCATGCGGTCAGCGGGGTCTCCGGAGGCCGGTCACCCCGCTGAGTGCACAGCCGGCACTTGGAGCTGCGGCGTCAGCCCAGGGAGCGGATCAGGCCCTCCTGGGCCACGGTGGCCACGTGCGTGCCGTCGGCGGCCCAGATCTGACCGAAGCACAGCGCGCGCCCACTGGCGGCCGCGGGGCTGTCGGTCTCGTAGAGGAACCACTCGTCGGCGCGCACCGGCCGGTGGAACCAGACGGCGTGGTCGAGGCTGGCGCCCACGATCGACCCGCTCCAGCCACCACCATTGCGGGCCAGCCCGGCCGACAGCAGCGTCAGGTCGCTGACGAACGTCAGCGCGGCCGCGTGCACGTGGTCGTCGTCAGGGAGCCGGCCGGCCACCCGGAACCACACCCGGAAGGCGGTGTCCGGGGGCAGCCGGGGCTGCGGGTCGAACGGGTCGGCGAGGTACCGCTGCTCCACCGCCCGCCCGATCGCCGCGGACGCAGCGCCCTGGTCGGGGTGCGCTGCGGTCACCTCGGCGAGACCGGGCAGGCCGTCGGGCCCGGGCACCTCGGGCATCGGCAGGGAGTGCTCGACCACGGCACGCTCCCCCGCGGTGAAGTCCGCGGTCAGCGCGAAGATCGCGACGTCCTCCCCCTTGCGGGTCTGCCGGGCCACCACCCGTCGGGTGCTGAACGAGCGACCCTCGCGGATGCGGTCGACCTCGTAGCGGATCTCCTCGTGCGGGTCCCCGGGGCGCAGGAAGTACGAGTGCAGCGAGTGCACCACCCGCCCCGGCCCGACCGTCGCGTTCGCGGCGGTCAGGGCCTGCGCGGCGACCTGTCCGCCGAAGATCCGCTGCAACGGCGTGCTGGGGGTCTGGCCGACGTAGACGTCCGGACCTCGCTCCTCCAGGTCCAGGACGAGCATCAGCTCCGCAGCCGGGGTCTCCCCCGGCTGCGCGACCCCGGCCGTCACGCCTCGGTCCCCACCTCGTGCACCCGCACCAGGTTCGTGGAGCCGGCGGTGTTCGGCGGGCTGCCGGCCACGATGACGACCTTGTCGCCCTCCTTGAGCCGGCCGATGGACAGCAGCGAGAAGTCGACCTGACCGACCATGTCGTCGGTGTGGGTCACCTCCGGGACGAGGAAGGTCTCCACGCCCCAGGACAGCGCCAGCCGGCTGCGAACCGCCGGGTCGGTGGTGAAGGCGAGGATCGGCAACCGGGTGTGCAGCGCGGCGAGCAGCTGGGCGGTCTTCCCGGTCAGCGTGAAGGCTGCCAGGGCTGCGACGTCGAGGGCCTCACCGATGTCCTTGGCGGCCCGCACGATCGCCCCGGAGCGCTGCCGCGGCGGCACCAGCAGCTCGGGTACCCGCACGGCGTCGGACTCGACCGCGTCGATGATCCGCTCCATCGTCTTGACCGCGACGACGGGGTACTTGCCCACCGAGGTCTCCCCCGACAGCATGACCGCGTCCGCGCCGTCCAGGACGGCGTTGGCGACGTCGGAGGCCTCGGCCCGGGTGGGCCGGGAGGCGCTGATCATCGACTCGAGCATCTGGGTGGCGACGATGACCGGCTTGTTCCGCTCCCGGGCCACCTGCACCGCGCGCTTCTGCACCAGCGGGACCTGCTCCAGCGGCAGCTCCACGCCCAGGTCTCCGCGGGCCACCATGACGCCGTCGAAGGCCTCGACGATCGCCTCGAGGTTCTCGACCGCCTCCGGCTTCTCCAGCTTGGCGATCACCGGCACCTCGACGTCCTCCTGGCGCATGATCTCGCGCACCAGCTCGACGTCCTTGGCGTGCCGCACGAACGACAGCGCGATGAAGTCGACGCCCAGGGAGAGCGCGAAGCGCAGGTCCTCGGCGTCCTTCTCCGACAGGGCCGGGACGCTGACGGCGACGCCGGGCAGGGACAGGCCCTTGTTGTTGGAGACCGGGCCACCCTCGAGCACCAGGCACCACACGTCGGGGCCGTCGACCTCCACCACGGTGAGGGCGAGCTTGCCGTCGTCGATCAGCAGGCGGTCACCGACCCGCACGTCGTTGGCGAGGTCCTTGTAGGTCGTGGAGACCCGCTCGGCGGTGCCCGGGACGTCCTCGACGGTCACGCACACCCGGCTGCCGGTGGCCCAGACGACCGGCCCGTCGGCGAAGGTGCCGAGCCGGATCTTCGGGCCCTGCAGGTCGGCCAGGATGGCGACGGCGCGGCCCACCTTGTCGGAGGCCTCCCGCACGTGCCGGTAGGCCGTCTCGTGGTCGGCGTGCTTCCCGTGGCTGAAGTTGAGGCGGGCGACGTCCATCCCCGCCTCGACGAGGGCGGTGATCTGGTCCAGGGAACCGGTCGCCGGGCCCAGAGTGCAGACGATCTTCGCGCGACGAGACATGAGGCAAAACTAGTCGCCCCTCGGGCGGGCACGGCGGACCGGGTCCGTCGTGTCCCCCCGAGGGGCAGCAGTCGTTCCAGACGTCTGACGTGCTGGAACGGCCCCTCCGCAGGGGCCCACGGCGTGCGGGGCGCGTCGTGGGGGGCGGAGGGGTCCTTCGTCAGCGCAGCGGGACGGCGTGCGGGGTGACCGGGCGGGGCAGCATCGAGTCGCCGGTCAGCCAGGTGTCGACGGCGGCGGCCGCGGCGCGCCCCTCGGCGATGGCCCAGACGATCAGCGACTGCCCGCGGCCCATGTCCCCGGCCACGAACACCCCGGGGACGCTGGACATGTACTCGTCGTCGCGCGCCACCCGGCCCCGCTCGTCCACGCCGCAGCCCAGTTCCTCGACCAGCCCGGTGGTCTCCGGCCCGGTGTAGCCCAGCGCCAGCAGCACCAGGTCGGCCGGCAGCTCCCGGGTGCTCCCGGGCTTGGGCCGGCGCTTGCCGTCGACCACCTCGACCTCGACGACCTCGATCGCCCGGACCCGGCCCTGCTCGTCGCCGAGGAAGGCCTCGGTGTTGACGGCGAACAACCGCTCACCGCCCTCCTCGTGCGCCGGGGAGACCCGCAGGACCATCTCGTAGGTCGGCCAGGGGTTGTCCTCCGGCCGCGTCCCCGAGGGCGCCGGCTTGTAGTCCAACTGGGCCACGCTCGCCGCGCCCTGGCGGTGCGCGGTGCCCAGGCAGTCGGCGCCGGTGTCACCGCCGCCGATGATGACCACGTTCTTGCCCTTGGCCGACAACGGCGGGTCGTCGAGCTCGCCGAGCGCCTCGCGGTTGCCGTGCGGCAGGTACTCCATGGCGAAGTGCACGCCGTCGAGCTCCCGGCCCGGCAGCGGCAGGTCCCGCGCCACCGGGGTGCCGATCGCCAGCACGACGGCGTCGTGCTCGGCCCGCAGCTGCTCGGTGCTCAGGCTGCCCCCGCTGCCGCCGACGGTGACGTCGGTGACGAAGCGGGTGCCCTCGGCGCGCATCTGGTCCAGTCGCCGGTCCAGGTGGCGCTTCTCCATCTTGAACTCGGGGATGCCGTAGCGGATGAGCCCGCCGATCCGGTCGTCCCGCTCGTAGACGGTCACCTGGTGCCCGGCGCGGGTGAGCTGCTGGGCGGCGGCGAGGCCGGCCGGCCCGGACCCGATGACGGCGACCTTCTTGCCGGTCAGCTCCGCCGGCGGCTGCGGGGTGACCCAGCCGTTGACGAACGCCTGGTCGATGATCTCCCACTCGATCTGCTTGATCGTGACCGGCGCGTTCTCCAGGTTGAGCACGCAGGCCGACTCGCACGGCGCGGGGCAGAGCTTCCCGGTGAACTCGGGGAAGTTGTTCGTCGCGTGCAGCCGCTCGATCGCCTCCTGCCAGTCGTCCCGGCGGGCGAGATCGTTCCACTCCGGGATCAGGTTGCCCAGCGGGCAGCCGTGGTGGCAGAACGGGATGCCGCAGTCCATGCAGCGCGCCGCCTGCTCCCGGACGGCCTGCACCGGGAAGACGGCGTCCTCACCCGTGTCGCGGGTCAGGTACACCTCCTTCCAGTCCAGCAGGCGTAGGTCGACCGGCCGCCGGGGCGGCAGCTCACGGTCGAACCTCAGGAACCCGGTGCTGTCAACCACGAGCTGCCTCCATCACGGCTCGGTCCACGTCGTAGCCGGCGGCCTCGGCGGCCCGTCGGGCCTCCATGGCACGCCGGTAGTCACGCGGCATGATCACGCTGAAACGGCCCGCCCAGCGGCCCCAGTCGGCCAGCAGGCTGGTCGCGACCGCCGAGTCGGTCGCCGCGCAGTAGCGCTCGAGGACGTCGCGCAGCCAGGCCGAGCCCTGCCCGTCCAGCGCCTCGACGTCCACCATCTCGGTGTTGACCCGGTGCCGGGCGAGGTCGAGCACGTACCCGATCCCACCGGACATGCCGGCCGCGATGTTGCGCCCGGTCGGCCCGAGGATCACCGCGGTGCCGCCGGTCATGTACTCCAGCGCGTGGTCACCGACGCCCTCGACCACGGCCAGCGCCCCGGAGTTGCGGACGCAGAACCGCTCCCCCACCCGGCCGCGGAGGAAGACCTCGCCCGAGGTGGCGCCGTAGCCGATCACGTTGCCGGCGATGACGTTGTCCTCGGCGGGGAAGCTCGCCTCCGGCGCCGGGCGGACGATGATCCGGCCGCCGGACAGCCCCTTGCCGACGTAGTCGTTGGCGTCGCCGACCAGGGTCATGGTGATCCCGCGGGGCAGGAACGCCCCGAAGGACTGCCCTGCCGACCCGGTGAAGGTCAGGTCGATGGTGCCGTCGGGCAGACCCTCCCCACCGAAGCGGCGGGTGACCATCGAGCCCAGCATCGTGCCGACGGTCCGGTTGACGTTGCGAACGGGGAGCTCGAGGTGCACCGGGCGGGCGTCGAGCAGGGCGCCCTCGCACAGCTGGATCAGCGTCTGGTCCAGGGCGACGTCGAGCCCGTGGTCCTGGTCGCGGACCTTGTGCCGCGGCGTGCCCTCGGGCAGCTCGGGCACGGCCAGGATCGGCCGCAGGTCCAGCCCGGAGGCCTTCCAGTGGTCGATCGCCGGCGCGACGTCTAGCAGTTCGGCGCGGCCGACCGCCTCGTCGATGGAGCGGAAGCCCAGCTCGGCGAGGTACCCGCGCACCTGCTCGGCCAGGAACTCGAAGTAGGTCACCACGAACTCGGGCTTGCCGGTGAACCGCTTGCGCAGCTCCGGGTTCTGGGTGGCGATGCCGACCGGGCAGGTGTCCAGGTGGCAGACCCGCATCATCACGCAGCCCTCGACCACCAGCGGTGCGGTGGCGAAGCCGAACTCCTCGGCGCCCAGCAGCGCCGCGACGATGACGTCCCGGCCGGTCTTCATCTGCCCGTCGACCTGCACCACGATCCGGTCGCGCAGCCCGTTGGCCAGCAGCGTCTGCTGGGTCTCGGCCAGGCCGATCTCCCACGGGATGCCGGCGTGCTTGAGCGAGGTCAGCGGCGCCGCACCGGTGCCGCCGTCGAAGCCGGAGACCAGGACGACGTCGGCCTTGGCCTTGCTGACCCCCGCCGCCACCGTGCCGATCCCGGACTCCGCGACCAGCTTGACGTGCACCCGCGCCTCGTTGTTCGCGTTCTTGAGGTCGTGGATGAGCTGCTTCAGGTCCTCGATCGAGTAGATGTCGTGGTGCGGCGGCGGGCTGATCAGCCCGACGCCGGGCGTGGAGTGCCGGGTGCGGGCCACCCAGGGGTAGACCTTGCTCCCCGGCAGCTGACCGCCCTCACCGGGCTTGGCGCCCTGGGCCATCTTGATCTGGATGTCGTCGGCGTTGACCAGGTACTCGCTGGTGACCCCGAACCGGCCGCTGGCGACCTGCTTGATCGAGCTGCGGCGCAGGTCGCCGTTGGGGTCGGCGGTGAACCGGTCGGGGTCCTCGCCGCCCTCACCCGTGTTGGACTTGCCGCCCAGCCGGTTCATCGCGATCGCCAGCGTCTCGTGCGCCTCGGCGGAGATGGAGCCGTAGCTCATCGCGCCGGTCTGGAACCGCTTGACGATCTCGCTGACCGGCTCCACCTCCTCCAGCGGGACGGCGGGCCGGGCACCGGTCCGGAGGGTGAACAGGCCGCGCAGCGTCGCCGCCTCGGCCGAGAGACCGTCGACGGTGTCGGTGTAGCGCTGGAAGACGTCGTACTGCCGGGACCGGGTGGCGTGCTGCAGCAGGAACACCGTCTCGGGGTTGAACAGGTGCACCTCGCCCTCGCGGCGCCACTGGTACTCCCCGCCGGTCTCCAGCCGCCGGTGCGCCGTCTCCGTGGGGTTGCTCGGGTAGGCGCGGCGGTGCCGCATCACGACCTCTTCGGCGAGCACGTCGAGCCCGACACCGTCGAGGGTGGCCGACGTCCCGGTGAAGTACTCGTCGACGACGGCCTTCGACAAGCCGACCGTCTCGAAGATCTGCGCCATCGTGTAGGAGCCGACGGTGCTGATGCCCATCTTGCTCATCACCTTGAGCACGCCCTTGCCCATGGCCTTGACCACGTTGCGGACCGCCTGGGCGGGCTGGACGCCGGTGAGCGTGCCGGTGCGGATGAGGTCCTCGACGCTCTCGAACGCCAGGTAGGGGTTGACCGCCGCCGCGCCGTAGCCCAGCAGCAGGGCGACGTGGTGGACCTCGCGGCAGTCACCGGACTCCACCACCAGGCCGACCTGCATCCGGGTGCGCTCGCGCACCAGGTGGTGGTGGACGGCGGCGGTCATCAGCAGCGACGGGATGGGTGCCCGCTTCTCGTCGCAGTCCCGGTCGGACAGCACGATGACCCGGGCGCCGGCCGCGATCGCCTTGCTGACCTTGGTGCGCAGGTCCTGGACCGCCTGGGCCAGGGCCGCGCCGCCGCCGGCGACGTCGAAGTGGCCGGTGATCCGCACGGCGGCGAAACCGGGCAGGTCGCCGTCGTCGTCGATGTGCAGGATCTTGGCCAGCTCGTCGTTGTCGATGACCGGGTAGGGCAGGAACAGCTGCCGGCAGGAGGCCGGGGTGGCGTCGAGCAGGTTCTGCTCGGGGCCGAAGGTGCGCCCGAGGCTGGTGACCAGCTCCTCGCGGATGGCGTCCAGCGGCGGGTTGGTGACCTGGGCGAACAGCTGGGTGAAGTAGTCGTACAGCTGCCGCGAGCGGTCCGACAGCGACGCGATCGGGGTGTCGGTGCCCATCGAGCCGATCGACTCCGCGCCGCTGGCGGCCATCGGCTGCACCAGGATGCGCAGCTCCTCCTCGGTGTAGCCGAAGAGCTGCTGGCGACGGACGACGGACTCGTGGCTGGGCCGCGAGCGACGCCGCTCGGGCAGCTGGGGCAGGTGCACCTGACCGGCGTGCAGCCAGTCGTCGTAGGGCTCGGCGCCGGCCAGGGAGCCCTTGACCTCCTCGTCGGAGACGATCCGCCCGGCGGCGGTGTCCACGAGGAACATCCGGCCCGGCTGGAGCCGGCCCTTGGCGACCACGTCGGCGGCCGGGATGTCGAGCACGCCGGCCTCGCTGGCCAGCACGACCAGGTCGTCCTTGGTGCGCCACCAGCGGCCCGGGCGCAGGCCGTTGCGGTCCAGGACGGCGCCGATCAGGCTGCCGTCGGTGAACGCCACGCAGGCCGGCCCGTCCCAGGGCTCCATGATCGAGGAGTGGAACCGGTAGAAGGCGCGGCGGGCCGCGTCCATCTCGTCGTGGTTCTCCCACGCCTCCGGGATCATCATCAGCACCGCGTGCGGCAGCGAGCGGCCCGACAGGTGCAGCAGCTCCAGCACCTCGTCGAAGGTCGCCGAGTCGCTGAAGTCGCTGGCGGTGACCGGGAAGATCCGCTCCAGGCCGAGCTCGCTGGCCGGGCCGGCCGGGCCGTCGAACAGCTCGGTCTCCAGCTTGGCCTCGCGGGCCCGCATCCGGTTCCGGTTGCCCTTGATGGTGTTGATCTCGCCGTTGTGGGCGATGAACCGGAACGGGTGGGCCAGCGGCCAGCTGGGGAAGGTGTTGGTGGAGAACCGGCTGTGCACCAGCGCGATCGCCGACTCGTACCGCTCGTCCTGCAGGTCGGGGAAGAACGCCGGCAGCTGGTCGGTGGTCAGCATGCCCTTGTAGGTGATCGTCCGAGAGGACAGCGAGGCGACGTAGCAGCTCGTGCCGGCGTCCCGGGCGGCGCGCTCGACCCGCTTGCGCAGCACGAACGCGCGACGCTCCAGCCGGGTGACCCCGTGCGGGGCGGCGGTGCCGCCGAAGGCGCGGGAGTCGGCGCGGGCACCGATGGTCTCGGCGACGAACAGCTGGGCGAAGTGCGGCATGACCCGCCGGGCGGTGGGCCCGAGGTCGGCGCCGTCCGGGTCGACCGGCAGCTCACGCCAGCCCAGGACGGTCAGCCCCTCCTCGGCGGCGAGCCCGGCGACGGCGTCCACGACGGAGGCCCGCTCGGTCTCGTCGGCGGGCAGGAAGGCGATGCCGACCGCGTACTCGCCCAGCGGCGGCAGGTCGAACTCGACGCTCTCCCGCAGCAGCCCGTCCGGGACCTGGGTCAGGATCCCCGCCCCGTCACCGGAGTTGGGCTCGGACCCCGCGGCGCCACGGTGGTCGAGGTTGTGCAGTGCGGTGAGACCGGCGGCGACGATCTTCCGGGAGCGACGGCCCCGGGCGTCGGCGACGAACGCGACGCCGCAGGCGTCGTGCTCGTTGGCCGGGTCGTACAGCCCGAAGGCGGCCGGGAGCGCGGAGAACGGCACGGCCGGTGTGGATGCGGCCGGGGACGGCGATCCCGCGGAGGGGGCGGCGAGGTCAGACATGTCACTCCCGTCGTCGGCTGGCCGCGGCGCCGCCCTCCGCCCGGGGGCCGGGTCGGCGGGTGGCGCTGGTGCGGGGGGTCGCAGACCCCGCCGGGTGGTCAGAGCGGGTGGGTGGTGCACGGAGGACCGGGGAGGGTCCGACGAGTGGGGCAGCGGAGGCCGGCGGACACGGTACGTCGAGCCGGCATCAGGGACCCGCACACCCGCGGGGGCGGGTGGCCGCGGGATGGTCGTGCACGGGGCAGCGCTGGCCCGGTCCGACATCGCCGACCGGCCCAGGATCACTGGTCGGCCGAGGTCGAGCGTACACAGCGGGGACACCTGAGCGACATGTCGACCAGGTGTCGGGAACATCTCCTCGAGCTGCGCGAACGGCGCCCTGATGCGCCGCGCCAGGTCAGCCCTTCCCGGGTGAACCGCCCTCGTCGGTGCGCGCACCGGCCCGGTCCTCGTCCACCCGGTCGGTGACCGTCTCGCCCGCGACCGTGCCTCCCGCCGCCGTCCGCCCGGCGGCCGTCGCTCCCGAGGCCGTCGCTCCCGAGGCCGTCGCGCCCGGAGTCGTCGCGCCCGCAGTGGTCGCGCCGGGGGCCGTGCCGTCCGCCGTGGGTGACGACGCCTCGGCCGGGGCGTCCTCGCGGGCCTTCTCCGCCCCGCGGGTGATCACCTCGCGCGGCCGGCCGCGGTTCACGACCAGGTACGCGACGGCCAGCAGGCCGACGACGACCGAGGTGAACACGTTCAGCCGGAGCCCGAGGAACTGCTCGGCGGTGTCGATGCGGAGCATCTCGATCCAGACCCGGCCGGCGCAGTAGGCGGCCACGTACAGCGCGAAGGCACGCCCGTGGGAGAGCTGGAAGCGGCGGTCGGCCCAGATCACCAGCGCGGCGACGCCGAGGTTCCACAGCAGCTCGTACAGGAACGTGGGGTGGAAGGTGCCCAACACCACGGGCTCGCCGTCGGGGCCGGTGAGCGCCTGCCCGGCGGAGGCGTTCCAGCGGTAGATGGTCAGCGCCCACGGCAGGTCGGTGGCGCTGCCGTAGAGCTCGTTGTTGAACCAGTTGCCAAGGCGCCCCACGGCCTGGGCGAGCGCGATGCCCGGGGCGATGGCGTCGGCCCAGGCCGGCAACGGGATCCCCCGCCGCCGGCAGCCGATCCACGCGCCGACCCCGCCGAGCGCGATCGCGCCCCAGATGCCGAGGCCGCCCTCCCAGATGGCGAACGCCCGGAGCGGGTCGCCGCCCTCCCCGAAGTAGGGCTGCGGGGTGGTGATCACGTGGTAGATCCGGCCGCCGACGATGCCGAAGGGCACCGCCCAGACGGCGATGTCCAGCACGTCGCCGGGGGCGCCACCCCGGGCCACCCAGCGGCGCTCCCCCAGCCAGCAGGCCAGCACGATGCCGGCGATGATGCACAGCGCGTACGCGCGCAGCGGGAACGGCCCGATCTCCCAGACCCCCTGGGTGGGGCTGGGGATCGCGGCGAGGACGGCGGCGTCCGCCAGCACGGTCATGCCTGCACCTTCGCACGCCGGACGCCCTCGGCGAGCTCGACGGAGAGCGAACGCACGCCGTCGGCGCCGTGTCCGTCGAGCAGCCGCCGCACGTACGCAGAGCCGACGATCACGCCGTCGGCGAACCCGGCGACCTCGGCCGCCTGGTCGCCGGTGGAGACCCCCAGGCCGACGCAGACCGGCGGCTCGGCGGCGGCGGCGCGGGTGCGGGCGACCAGCCGCTCCGCGGCGTCGCCGACGGTGGCCCGGCTGCCGGTGACGCCCATCGTGGAGGCGGCGTAGACGAAACCGCGGCAGGCGGCGACGGTGGCGGCCAGCCGCGCATCGGTGGACGACGGCGCGACCAGGAAGACCCGGTCCAGCCCGACCCGGTCGCTGGCGGCCAACCAGGGGCCGGCCTCGTCCGGGATGAGGTCGGGGGTGATGGCGCCGGCGCCACCGGCGGCCGCCAGGTCGTCGGCGAACCGGTCGACCCCGTAGCGCTCGATCGGGTTCCAGTAGCTCATCACCACCGGCACCGCACCGGCGTCGGCGACCGCCGTGACGGCCCGCAGCACCTCGGCCATGCCGACCCCGGCCCGGACGGCGACGTCCACGGCCTCCTGGATGACCGGCCCGTCCATCCCCGGGTCGGAGTACGGGACCCCGATCTCGACGACGTCGGCGCCGCCCTCCACCGCCGCGACCATGGCCGCGATCGAGGTGTCGACGTCGGGGTAGCCGACCGGGAGGTAGGCGATGAGCGCTGCTCGTCCCTCGGCGCGGGCGGCGCCGATCACCTCGGCGAGGGCGCTGCTCATGCCTGCTCCCCCGCGTCCTGCCCGGCGACGGCCCGGTCGTTGCTGACCGCACCCTCGGTGGTGCGCTGGTCGGTGTCCATGCCGGGCCCGGGCTCGGCGCCGCGGCCGGCCTCGACCGCCCGCTCGTCGGAGTCGGTGGGCGCCGTCCGGTCCGCCAGGTCGAACCAGGCGCTGGCGGTCTCGACGTCCTTGTCCCCGCGGCCGGAGAGGTTCACCAGCAGCAAGGCGTCCGGGCCGAGCTCACGGCCGACCACCATCGCCCCGGCCAGCGCGTGCGCCGACTCGATCGCCGGGATGATCCCCTCGGTGCGGCACAGCAGCGCGAACGCCTCCATCGCCTCGGCGTCGGTGACCGGCCGGTACTCGGCCCGCCCGATGTCGTGCAGGAAGGCGTGCTCGGGGCCGACCCCGGGGTAGTCCAGGCCGGCGGAGATGGAGTGCGACTCGACGGTCTGCCCGTTGTCGTCCTGCAGCAGGTAGGACCGCGCGCCGTGCAGCACCCCGGGGTCGCCGCCGGTGATGGTGGCCGCGTGCCGGCCGGTGTCCACGCCGTCCCCACCGGCCTCCAGGCCGACCAGCCGGACGGCTTCGTCGGGCACGAAGGCGGTGAAGATGCCGATGGCGTTGGACCCGCCACCGACACAGGCCAGGACGACGTCGGGCAGCCGCTGCTCCCGCTCGAGCAGCTGCGCGCGGGCCTCGTCGCCGATGACCCGCTGGAAGTCGCGCACCATCATCGGGAACGGGTGCGGGCCGGCGACGGTGCCGAAGACGTAGTTGGTGGTCTCGACGTTGGTCACCCAGTCGCGGAACGCCTCGTTGATCGCGTCCTTCAGCGTGCGCGACCCGGTGGTCACCGGGATCACCTCGGCACCCAGCAGCCGCATCCGGGCGACGTTGAGCGCCTGGCGACGGGTGTCCTCCTCGCCCATGTAGACGGTGCAGGACAGCCCCATCAGGGCCGCCGCGGTGGCGGTGGCGACCCCGTGCTGGCCGG
This sequence comes from Modestobacter sp. VKM Ac-2983, assembly GCF_026967885.1. Classification (NCBI taxonomy): domain Bacteria; kingdom Bacillati; phylum Actinomycetota; class Actinomycetes; order Geodermatophilales; family Geodermatophilaceae; genus Modestobacter; species Modestobacter sp. VKM Ac-2983. The sequence goes on along the minus strand of NZ_JAPVBK010000005.1, from coordinate 127,458 downwards.
CGCCGGTCTCGGCGATGACCCGGGTCTTGCCGATCCGCTTGGTGAGCAGCGCCTGGCCCAGCACGTTGTTGATCTTGTGGGAGCCGGTGTGGTTGAGGTCCTCGCGCTTGAGCAGCACCCGGGCGCCACCGCAGTGCTGGGCGAACTTCGGCACCTCGGTGATCGGGCTGGGCCGGCCGGTGTAGTCGCGCTGCAGGGTGGCGTACTCGTCGAGGAACGCGGGGTCGACCCGCATCGCCTCGTAGGCCGCGGTCAGCTCGTCGAGCGCGGCGATCAGGGCCTCCGGGACGAATCGGCCCCCGAAGACGCCGAAGTGTCCCGTGGCGTCCGGCCACTGCGCCGACGCCGTGGCGTCGGGGACGTCAGGGGCCGGGGCGGGCGCGGAGAGGGTCATGCCCTCCAGCGTAAGGACCTGCTCGTCCTCGGCCCTCCTGCAGGGGCCCGCCGCGAGCTTGCGAGCGGTGGGGGGCAGAAGAAGGACCCCGTCCTCCTCATCCCTCGCAGGCTCCGGCGAGCCTCGGGACGGGGCCTGACTAGCGGGTGGTGCGCGGGGTCGCCGGGTGGGAGCCGGCGGTGACCAGGTCGGCGACCGCCTGCCGCGGGTCGCCCGCGGTGACCAGGCCCTCCCCGACCAGCACCGCGTCGGCGCCCGCGCCGGCGTAGCTGATCAGGTCGTGCGGGCCACGCACCCCGGACTCGGCGATCTTGACGACCTCGCTGGGCAGCCCCGGGGCGATCCGCTCGAAGGTGGAGCGGTCGACCGACAGGGTGGTCAGGTCGCGGGCGTTGACGCCGATCACCGACGCGCCCGCGGCGAGGGCACGGTCGGCCTCGCCCTCGCTGTGCACCTCGACCAGGGCGGTCATGCCCAGGGACTCGATCCGCTCCAGCAGGCCGATCAGCACCGGCTGGTCGAGCGCGGCCACGATGAGCAGCACGAGGTCCGCCCCGTGCGCCCGGGCCTCGTGCACCTGGTAGCTGCTGACCACGAAGTCCTTGTTCAGCACCGGCACCTCGACGGCGGCGCGGACGGCGGCCAGGTCGGCGTGCGACCCGCCGAATCGGCGCCCCTCGGTCAGCACGCTGATCGCCCGGGCGCCGCCGGCGGCGTACTGCGCGGCGAGCGCGGCCGGGTCGGCGATCGCGGCGAGGTCGCCCTTGCTCGGGCTGCGCCGCTTGACCTCGGCGATCACGCCGACGCCCGGCGCGCGCAGCGCGGCCAGGGCGTCCAGGGCGGGCCGGGCGTCGCGGGCCGCGGCCTGCACCTCGGTCAGCGGGGTGGTGGCCTGACGGGCGGCGACGTCCTCCCGGACGCCGGCGACGATCTCGTCGAGGACGCTCATGACCCCTCCTCGGACCTCTCAGGATGTGGCACCGGAGCGGCCCCCACCACTCGGACCGCGCGGATCACTCTAGAGACGGGGCGGGTCCGGTTCCGTTCCGGGGGGCCGGTGCACCGCACCCGTGCGGGCCCTGTTCACACTGTCGGGTCGTCTCCCCGGTCCAGCGCCTTCCAGGCCGCCTGGTGCCGGTCCTCGTCGGTCTCCGGACGGGCGGGACGGGTCGGGCGGGCCGGCGCCGGTGCCGGTGCCACCTCCGCCGGCTGCCCGGTGCGCTCGTAGCGACGCCCCATGCCCGGCCACTCCCGGCCGCGGAGCACCACCAGGGCCCCGGCCAGCACGCCGAGCACGCCGGCGACGAGGGCCACCGCCGGCCAGGTGGCCAGGGGGTCGACGGTCACCTCGGCCTGCCCCAGCCCGATCCCCGACCTGACGCCGGCACCGGCGAGGTCCAGCGAGCCGGTGACCGCCCGCAGGCCGGACCAGCCGAGCACGCCCCCGGACGCCGCGACGAGCAGGCCGACCACGACGCGGCCGGCGCCGCGGACGGCGATGACCGCGAGCGCGGCGGCGAGCAGCAGCAACCCGCAGGCGGCGACCAGCGGGGCGGCCTGGCTCCCGGTCAGCACCTCCGCCGTCGGCGGCAGCGGCGGTTCGCGCACGATCGTGACGTCGGCCCACGGCTCCCCCGACGCCGACAGCGCCAGCCCCCCGGACAGCACGCACAGCAGGGCCGCGACGGTGAGCTCCCGCCGGCCCCGGGCGGTGGCCGGGGCCGGCGTCGACGGCACGGGATGGCTCACGGCAGCTCCCGCAGCCCCTCCGCGGTGGCGATCGCCGACAGCACAGCGCGGGCCTTGTGCCGGGTCTCCGCCTCCTCGGTGGCCGGGTCGCTGTCGGCCACGACGCCGGCGCCCGCCTGCACGTACGCCCGCCCGTCGTGCAGCACCGCGGTGCGGATGGCGATCGCCATGTCCATGTCACCGCTGGCGTCGACGTAGCCGACCGTGCCGGCGTAGAGCGCCCGGCGGGTCGGCTCCAGGGACTCGATGACCTCCATCGCCCGCGGCTTGGGCGCGCCGGAGACGGTGCCGGCCGGGAAGGTCGCGTCGAACACGTCCAGCGCGTCCCGGTCCGCGGTCACCTGGCCGGCGACGGTGGACACCAGGTGCATGACGTGGCTGTACCGCTCCACCCGCATGAAGTCGGCCACCTCGACGGTGCCCGGCTCGCACACCCGGCCCAGGTCGTTGCGGGCCAGGTCGACGAGCATGACGTGCTCGGCCCGCTCCTTGGGGTCGGCCAGCAGCTCCTCGGTGAGCCGGACGTCGTCCTCCGGGGTCGAGCCGCGGGGACGGGTGCCGGCCGGCGGGTGCACCACGGCCCTGCTCCCGGTCACGGTGACCAGCGCCTCCGGGGAGGAGCCGACCACGTCGAACGGCGACTGCCGGCCGGCGAAGCGCAGCAGGTACATGTACGGCGAGGGGTTGGTGGCCCGCAGCACCCGGTAGAGGTCGAGGGCGTCGACGGCGGTGGCCAGCTCGAAGCGCTGGGCCAGCACGGTCTGGAAGACGTCGCCGGCGCGGACGTGCTCGCGCACCCGCTCGACGCCGGCCTCGTACTCCCCCGGCCCCATGTTGCTGGTCACCGGCGGCGCGTCGGCGGTCTCGACCATCGCCACCCCCGGGGGCGCCGCCTCGGCCAGGTCCGCGGCCATCGCGTCCAGCCGGGCGACCGCGTCGTCGTAGCCGCCCGGCGCGCCGCCCAGCACGTTGGCGATGAGCAGCACGGTGCCGTCGGTGTGGTCCAGCACCGCCAGGTCGGTGACGAGCATCAGCGCGAGCTCCGGCATGCCCAGGTCGTCGACCGCGGTCTGCGGCAGCCGCTCGAGCCGCCGGACGACGTCGTAGCCCAGGTAACCGACCAGCCCGCCGGTCAGCGGCGGCAGGCCGGGGGTGCGCGGCGAGCGGAGCCGGCGGGCCAGGGCGCGGACGGCGGCCAGCGGGTCGGCCGGCAGGTCGTCGGTGAGCCCGGGCAGCGGGTCCCCGAGCCAGGCCGTCCTCCCGTCGGCCTCGGTCAGCACCCCGGCGCTGCGGACGCCGACGAAGCTGTACCGGGACCACTGCTTGCCCTGCTCGGCGGACTCCAGGAGCACGGTGCCCGGGCGGTTGCCGGCCAGCTTGCGGTAGATGCCCACCGCGGTCTCGCTGTCGGCCAGCAGCCGGCGGGTGACCGGGACGACGGGGGCGTCCAGGTGGGTGAACTCGGCGCGGGTCGGGCTGGTGCGCCCCAGCTGCAGGCTCATGCCGGCGCCCCGGGCGTGGCCGGCAGCGGGCGGTGGAAGCAGCTGCGCTCGCCGGTGTGGCAGGCCGGGCCCTCCTGGTCGACCAGCAGCAGCAGGGCGTCGCCGTCGCAGTCCAGCCGCACGTCGCGCACCCACTGCCGGTGCCCGGAGGTCTCGCCCTTGACCCAGTACTCGCCCCGGCTCCGGGACCAGTAGGTGGCCCGTCCGGTGGTGAGCGTGCGGTGCAGCGCCTCGTCGTCCAGCCAGGCGACCATCAGCACCTCGCCGGTGTCGTGCTGCTGCACGACGGCGGCGACGAGGCCGGCGGGGTCACGGCGCAGCAGCGCGGCCACGGCGGGGTCCAGGGCGGTGTCGGGGGCAGGGGCGGACATGCAGGGATCGTCCCACCCGCTGGGTCCCGGCCGGTCAGGCCCTGGCTGACCGCCCGGTCAGGCCAAGGCTGACCGGCCGGTCAGGCGTCGGGCCAGTGCGCCCCTGCGGGCGTCTGCTCCGGGCCCGGAGCTGGTGCCGGCGGGTCGGCCCGCCGGGCCCACGCCCGGGCGTCGGGCAGGAAGGTGAGGCCGACCGCCGTCCCCGCCAGGGCGAGGTAGAGCAGCGGCACGAACCCGAGGACGTCGCCGACGGTCCGCGAGGAGAGGTCGTCGAGCACGAACACCCAGTACAGGCAGAGCGCGACCTGGACGGCGCCCGCAGCCAGCAGCCACCGCCGGTCGCCGTTCAGCTGCCGCAGCCCGCCGACGACCAGCAGGGCCACCAGGGCCAGCTGGGCCAGCGCCGTCCAGCTGCCGACGCCGGCCGAGGGTCCCCGGGCGAGGCTGAGCAGCGCGCTGAACGCCAGGCCGTAGATCGTGCCGAGGACCACCAGCAGCGCGGAGACGAACGCCAGCACCGCAGCAGCGACCACCGCGCCCGGCCGGGCCGGACGCCGCGGCCCGCCCCAGGCTCCCGGCGGACCCCACGGCGGCGGCCCCCATGCCTGCGGACCCCAGCCCGCCGGGCCCCAGCCCGGCGGCGGCGGCCAGCCCTGCGGAGCCGCCCACCCCTGCGGCGAGCCCCACCCCGGCGGCGGTCCCGGCTGGGACGGGTGCCCGTGGTCCGGCGGCGGGGTCCGGTAGGACGGCGGGCCGGTGTAGGGCACGGCGTCCCAGTCGGGTGCGGTCACAGCGCCGCCGCCAGCGCCCGCCCGGCCACCCGGCCGGAGAACAGGCAGCCGCCGAGGAAGGTGCCCTCCAGCGAGCGGTAGCCGTGCATGCCCCCGCCCCCGAAGCCGGCGACCTCCCCGGCCGCGTACAGGCCGGGGAACGGCTCGCCGCCGGCCCGCAGCACCCGACCCGACAGGTCGGTCTCCAGCCCGCCGAGGGACTTGCGGGTGAGCACGTTGAGCCGGACGGCGATCAGTGGCCCGGCGTCGGGGTCCAGCAGCCGGTGCGGGGCAGCCACCCGGATCAGCTTGTCGCCGAGGAACGTGCGGGCCTGCCGCATCGCGGTCACCTGGAGGTCCTTGGTGAAGGTGTTGGCGATCTCCCGGTCGCGGGCGACGACCTCCCGCTCCACGGTGGCCAGGTCGACGTGCGGGGAGTCGCCGGTGACCCGGTTCATCCCGGCCACCAGCTCGGGCAGGGTGCGCTCGACGACGAAGTCCTCGCCCTTGTCCAGGAACGCCTGCACCGGTGCCGCCACACCCGAGCGCACCCGGGTGAGCAGGAGCTTGAGGTCCTTGCCCGTCAGGTCGGGGTTCTGCTCGGAGCCGGAGAGAGTGAACTCCTTCTCCACGATCTTCCGGGTGAGCAGGAACCAGGTGTGCTCGTACCCGGTGGTGCCGATGTGCGCGAGCGTGCCGAGGGTGTCGAACCCGGGGAACAGCGGCACGGGCAGCCGGGAACCGGTCGCGTCCAGCCAGAGCGAGGAGGGGCCGGGGAGGATCCGGATGCCGTGCCGCGCCCAGATCGGGTCCCAGTTGGCGACGCCCTCGGTGTAGTGCCACATCCGGTCGGGGTTGACCACCCGGCCGCCGACGCCCTGGGCGATCTCCAGCATCCGGCCGTCGACGTGCGCCGGGACGCCGGAGAGCAGCCGCTTCGGCACCGGGCCCAGCCGCGCCGGCCAGTTCTTGCGCACCAGCTCGTGGTTGCCGCCGATGCCGCCGGAGGTGACGACGACGGCCTGCGCCGCGTACTCGAACTCGCCGACCTCGGTGCGGGAGCTGGCGACGCCGCGCGCGACGTCACTGGGCTCCAGGACCGCGCCGCGCACGCCGGTGACCGCGCCGCCGGTGACCACCAGGCCGTCGACCCGGTGCCGGTGCCGGACCTCGACCAGCCCGCGGGCAGCGGCGTCGGCGACCCGGCGCAGGAACGGGGCGAGCACACCGGGCCCGGTGCCCCAGGTGATGTGGAACCGGGGGACGGAGTTGCCGTGCCCGGTGGCGGTGTACCCGCCGCGCTCGGCCCAGCCCACGACCGGGAAGAACCGGACCCCCTGCTGGCGCAGCCAGGCGCGCTTCTCCCCCGCGGCGAACTGCAGGTAGGCCTCGGCCCACTGGCGGGGCCAGTGGTCCTCCTCGCGGTCGAAGCCGGCGGTGCCCAGCCAGTCCTGCCGGGCCAGCTCCAGGGAGTCCTTCACCCGCAGCCTTCGCTGCTCGGGGCTGTCGACGAGGAACAGGCCGCCGAAGGACCAGTGCGCCTGCCCGCCGACGGAGGCGGCCGGTTCCTGGTCCAGCAGCAGCACCCGCTTCCCGGCGTCGGCCAGCTCGGCGGTGGCGACCAGCCCGGCCAGCCCCGCTCCCACCACGATCACGTCAGCGTCGTTGCCCACCCCGGGGACGCTAGCTGGCCCGGGGCACCGGCCGGGCGGTCCGGCGTGTGCGACTCGCCCAGGCGGGTCGGGGGCACCGCCCGCCCGGGTCGGCCGGCGTGGTCAGCGGGGAGGGACCCCGGCGGGCCCGGCGCCCAGCGCCGGGCGCCGGACGCCGGACGCCGGACGACGACCCGAGCAGCGCGGCCAGCAGCGGACCGGCCAGCGCGACGGCCAGGCCGGCGAGGAACGCGGTCGTCGGGGGGTCGTCGTCCGTCTCGTGCACCCTCCGGACGCCAGGGGCGCCCGCCGGCGCACGGGGGCGGTCAGCCGCGATCTGTGGACAGCCGGGCACCCCGCCGGGCGGCGACCCAGCGGCGGACGCCGGGGAGCCCGGCGAGCACCGCGGTGCCGGCCGGCAGCACCCACAGCAGGACGACGAAGCCGTCGGTGTCCGAGCCGAGCCCGGCCGCGACGGTCCCCCAGACGACCAGGGCGAACACCACGGCGGCCGGCACGAGCAGCGCCAGCCAGGAGCGGCCGATCAGCAGCAGCAGCGCGCCGGTCAGCAGCCAGGCCGCGAGCAGCACGGGCGTGGCGATCACCAGCCAGCCGCCGTCGCCGTACTGCCCGTTGGAGAAGGCCAGGGCGATGACGCTGAAGAAGGCGCTCAGCAGGGCGGTGAGCACCGCTCCCAGCACGGCGACCAGGGCGGGCAGCGGGGGACGGCGGCGGGCAGGCTCGAAGGGCACGGCCGGACCGTAGGGCCTCGGCGCTCGTCCGGAGCTGCCCGGGCGGCGGGCGGTCGGGATCGTCGGCCCACCCGCCCCACCGGTCCCGCGACCAGCAGGTCAGGCGGCGGGTTCGGGCTGCCGGCCGGAGCTGCGGCGCCAGGAGGCGTGCAGCCGCGCGTAGGGCCCGTCGGCGTCCACGAGCTGGGCGTGGGTGCCGCGCTGGACCACCCGGCCGGCGTCGACGACCAGGATCTCGTCGGCCCGCTCCGCGGTGGAGAGCCGGTGCGCGATGGTCAGCGTGGTGCGCCCGTCGGTGAGCGCGTCCAGCGCCCGGGTCAGCCGCATCTCGGTGGCCGGGTCCACGGCGCTGGTCGCCTCGTCGAGCACCAGCAGGTCGGGGTCGGCCACGTAGGCGCGGGCCACCGCGACCAGCTGCCGCTCCCCCGCCGACAGCGACTCCCCGCGCTGGCCCACCGGGGTGGTCACGCCGTCGGGCAGCCCGTCCAGCCAGTCGCGCAGGCCGAGCTCGTCGAAGGCGGCGACGATCTCCGCGTCGGTCAGGTCCGGCCGGCCGTAGCGCACGTTGTCGGCCACCGAGGCGTCGAACAGGAACCCGTCCTGGGGCACCATCACCACCCGTTCGCGCAGCGAGGCGAAGGCCACCTCGTCCAGCGGCACGCCACCGACCAGCACCCGGCCCCCGGTGGGGTCCATCAGCCGGGTGACGAGCTTGGCGAACGTCGTCTTGCCCGAGCCGGTCTCCCCGACGATGGCGACGCGGGTCCGGGCGGCGATGGTCAGGTCTACGCCGTCCAGCGCCTTGGCGGCCCCCGCGGCGTAGGCGAAGGAGACCGCGTCGAAGCGGACGTCCAGCGGCCCGTCGGGCAGCGGCCGACCGTCGGCGGGGTCCTGGACGTCGGGCTCGGTGTCCAGCACGTCGAGGACCCGGCGGAACCCGGCGACGGCGTTCTGCGCCTCGTTGAGCACCTCGCTGGCGGTCTGCACCGGCGCGACGAACAGCGTGACCAGGAAGAGGAAGGCGACCAGGGTGCCGGCGCTGATGTCCCCGGCGATGCCGAGGAGCACGCCGACCACGACGACCGCGGCGTTGGCGACGGCGGCGATGAACTCCCCGCTGACGTAGACGCCGGCGGTCACCTTCTGCGCGTGCACCGAGGCGCGGTAGTGCCGGTCGATGGCGCCGTCGAGCCGGGCCGCCGTCCGGGCGCGGACGCCGTAGGCCCGCACCGTCGGCGCCCCGATGACGGACTCCCCCACGGCGGCCAGCACGTCGCCCACCCGCTCGCGCACGACCCCGTAGACCTCGGCGAGGCGGCGGGCGAAGAACTTGATCGCCACGGCGAGCGGGATGAAGCAGACCAGCACCAGCAGGGTCAGTTGCCAGGAGTAGACCGCCATGACGACGGTGGCCACCACGAGCTGGCCGAGGCTGACCAACCCGAGCACGCCGCCCCACTGCATGAACACCGACAGCTGGTCGACGTCACTGGTCACCCGGGAGACCAGTGAGCCCCGCCGCTGGCCCTGCTGGTGCAGCACCGACAGGTCGTGCACGTGTCGGAACGCCCGGACCCGGAGCCCGGCCAGCGCCGTCTCGGTGGTGCGGAACAGCCGGACGTTCATCCGGTAGACGGCGAAGCTGGTGACCAGCACGACGACCGCGCAGATCGCGACCAGGTCGCGGACCAGGTCGATGTCCGGGCCGCCGGGCGCGCCGAGCCCACGGTCCAGGGTCTGCTGCACCGCGATCGGGACGACCACCCGGCCGGCGGTGGCGATCAGGGCCAGGGTGAAGGTGGCGGGCAGGCCCTGGCGGAACTCCGGCATCATCCGCAGGCCCCGGCGCAGTGTCGCGGTGGCGCTCTCCGACCGGTGGTCGGTGGCCAGCAGCGGCTGGTCGCTCACGCCGGCACCCCCGCGGGCTCCCGCTCGGCCGGGCCGGGCTCGGGCGGCTGGTAGGCGTGCACCAGGCGGGCGTAGCCGGGCACCTGGGCGAGCAGCTCGGTGTGCGTGCCGCGGGCGACGAGCCGGCCGGCCTCCAGCCAGAGCACCTCGTCGGCCAGCGCGATGGTGGCCTGCCGGTAGGCGACCACGACGACGGTGGCCGGCCGGTCGGCGGCGCGCAGCGCGTCCAGGATCCGGGCCTCCACCGACGGGTCGACCGCACTGGTCGCGTCGTCCAGGACCAGCAGCCGGGGACGGCGGACGATGGCGCGGGCCAGCGCCAGCCGCTGCCGCTGACCGCCGGAGAGGCTGGCGCCGCGCTCGCCGACCCGGGTGTCCAGGCCGTCGGGGAGCCGGCCGATGAAGTCGTCGGCGGCGGCGATGCGCAGCGCCTCGTGGACCTGCTCGTCGGTGTACGGCCCGCCCAGGGTCACGTTGTCGCGGACGGTGTCGTCGAACAGGAAGGTCGTCTGGGCGACGAACGCCACCTGGTCGCTGACCTGGCCCTCGCGGAGGGTGCGCAGGTCGACCCCGTCGAGCAGCACCGCCCCGGAGTCCGGGTCGGTCAGCCGCACGAGCAGCCCGGCGAGGGTGGACTTGCCGGCGCCGGTCGGGCCGACGACGGCGAGCGTGCGCCCGGCGGCGACGTCGAAGGTGACGCCGTCCAGGGTCGGGCGGGCGGCACCGCCGTAGCGGAAGGAGACGTCCTGCAGCTCGAGCACGGCGCCCTGGTCGCCGGCGGGCGCCGCGTCGGGCCCGTGCGGGATCTCCCCGGTGGCCTCGAGCACGGGGGTCACCCGGTCGAACCCGGCCATCGCCCGGGGCAGGTCGGCCAGCACCCAGCCGATGGCCCGGATCGGCAGCGCCAGCAGGGTGAACAGGTAGGCGATGGAGACCAGGTCGCCGGCGTCGGCGGCGCCGGCGGCCACCCGCTGGGCCCCGATCAGCAGCACCGCCAGGGTGCCCAGGTTCGGCAGCGCCTCCATCAACGGGTCGAACAGGCCCCGGACCCGGCCGACGGAGATCAGCCCGTCGCGCAGCTCGTCGGCCTTCACCGCGAACCGGGTGGTCTCGGTGGTCTCCCGGCCCAGCGTCTTGACGACGAGTGCGGCGTCGAAGCTCTCGTGGGCGATCTCGCTGACCTCGGCGCGCAGCTGCTGGGCGCGCGCCATCCGGGGCGACATGACCTGGCTGTAGACGGCGTTCATCACGAACACCAGGGGGAAGACGACCAGCCCGACCAGCGCGAGCAGGGGGTCGGTGAGCACCAGCGCGACGCTGGTGATGGCCACCATGACCAGCGCGCCGCAGGCGAAGGGCAGCGGCTGGACGAAGAACCAGGCCGACTCGACGTCGGAGTTGGCGTTGGACAGCAGCTGCCCGGTGGGGTGCCGCTGGTGCCAGGACAGCGGCAGCCGGAGGTACTGGCCGGTGACCCGGCGGCGGTAGTCGGCCTGCAGCCGGTAGGCCATCATCCCGGCGAACAGCCGCCGGCCGATGATGCCGATGATCTTCAGGACGGCGACGACGAGGATCGCCAGGGCGGCCAGCGTCAGCGCAGCCGTGGTGGTGGCCCCCTCGTCGAAGGCCGGCAGCAGCACCCGGGTGGTGATCCCGCCGATGACGTAGGCGCTGGCGACGGTCATCCCGCCGTAGAGGCTGCTGCCCAGGAACGCCAGCGCGAAGATGCCCGGTTGCTCGCGCACGGCGCGGCGTACGTGACGGAGCCCGCGCCGGACGACGGCGTCTCTGCGGCGCGGCACAGGGGTCCTCCAGAGATCGGTCGGTCGGTGTCGCCAGCCTACGCGCACTCCTTAGGCCCCCTAACGGAATCGGCGGCAGCCCACGACGGGCCGGGCAGTCCGTCGAGCGCAGCGTGGGTCACGCACCGGTCGGGCCCGGGTGGCGGAACGGATATAGCCTCGGCTCGTGCCGACCTCCGCCGTGCCCGTGTCGCAGTCGGAGCGGGCCGCGCTGGCCGACCTGCTGGAGCAACTGGGGCCCGACCAGCCCACCTGCTGCGAGGGCTGGGCCACCCAGGACATGGCCGCCCACCTCGTCGTGCGCGATCGCCGCCCCGACGCCATGCCCGGGTTCGTGCTGGGTGGGCCGTTCACGCGGTGGACCGACCGGGTGCACGGCCGGGCCCGGGAGCGGCAGGACTTCGCCCGGCTGGTCGCCGACGTCCGGTCGGGGCCGCCGGCCTGGGTGCCCACCTCCTGGCCGGTGCTGGACCGGCTGCTCAACACCGCGGAGATGGTCATCCACCACGAGGACGTCCGGCGTGCCCAGCCCGGCTGGGCGCCGCGCGACCTGCCGCGTCAGGTGCAGGACCAGCTCTGGAAGAGCGTGCCGTTGCTGGCCCGCGGCGGGGCCGCACCGCGGCCGACGGCCGGCCTGCTGGTGCAGCGCAGCGACGTGCCCGACGGCTCGGCGGGCAGCGAGCGCCGGCTGCGCGACGGAGAACCGACGACCACGGTGACCGGTGCCCCGCTGGAGGTGCTGCTCTGGGTGAGCGGCCGCCGCGAGGTCGCCTGCGTGGACCTCACCGTCGACTGAACCCGGGGACACCCGGTCAGCGCAGCGGGTGGTCGATCTCCTGCCGGACCTGCACGCCGGCGGCCGCCAGCCCCTGCTTGACGTCGCCGACCCGCAGCTGCCCGAAGTGGAAGACGCTGGCCGCCAGGACCGCATCGGCGCCGGCCGCCACCGCCGGTGGGAAGTGGTCGACCGCGCCCGCTCCCCCGCTGGCGATCAGCGGCACGGTGACCTCGCGCCGCACTGCGGCGATCAGGTCGGTGTCGAACCCGGTGCGCGTGCCGTCGGCGTCCATCGAGTTGAGCAGCACCTCGCCGACCCCCAGCCGGGCGGCCTGCACCACCCACTCGACGGCGTCCCGGCCGGTGCCGCGCCGGCCACCGTGGGTGGTGACCTCGAAGCCGGAGTCGGTCTGCACGCCGTCCCGCACCCGGCGTGCGTCCAGGGACAGCACGAGCACCTGGTTGCCGAACCGGTCGGCGATCTCGGCGATCAGCTCCGGTCGGGTCACCGCCGCGGTGTTCACCGCGATCTTGTCGGCGCCGTTGCGCAGCAGCCGGTCGACGTCGGCGACGCTGCGCACCCCGCCGCCGACGGTGAGCGGGATGAACACGCTCTCCGCCGTGCGCCGGACGACGTCGTAGGTCGTCTCCCGGTCACCGGAGCTGGCGGTGATGTCCAGGAAGGTCAGCTCGTCGGCGCCCTCGGCGTCGTAGACCCGGGCCATCTCCACCGGGTCACCGGCGTCGACCAGGTCGACGAAGTTGACGCCCTTGACCACCCGGCCGGCGTCGACGTCCAGGCACGGGATCACGCGGACGGCCAGGCTCACGCCGCACCCCGGACTGCGTCTGCCTCGATCTCCACCAGCATCGCCGGGTCGATCAGGGCGGCCACCTGCACCATCGCGGTGGCCGGCCGGACGTCGCGGAAGAACTCTCCGTGCACCCGCCCGACCTCCTCCCAGCGGCTGATGTCGGTGACGTACATCCGGGTGCGGACGACGTCGCCGAGGCCGAAGCCGGCCTGCTCCAGGGCGCGCTGCACGCCGGTGAGCGCCACCCGGGTCTGGGCGCCTGCGTCACCGGGGTGCGCGACGACTCCGTCGACCGTCGCCGTCGTCCCGCTCACCCAGGCGCTGTCGCCGTGGGCGACGACCCGGCTGTAGCCGACCGCGTCCTCCCACGGGGCGCCGGAGCCCAGCCGCCGGGCGCTCACCCCAGCTCCTGCGTCAGCGCCAGGGCCTCGGGCAGGGTGAACTGGCCGGCGTAGAGCGCCTTGCCGACGATCGCGCCCTCGACGCCGACCTCGGTCAGGGCCGCCAGCGCGCGGATGTCGTCCAGCGAGCTGACGCCCCCCGAGGCGACGACCGGGCGCGAGGTGGCCGCGCAGACCTCGCGGAGCAGCTCGAGGTTCGGGCCGCGCAGCGTGCCGTCCTTGGTGATGTCGGTGACGACGTAGCGGGCGCACCCCTCGGCGTCCAGCCGGGCGAGGGTCTCGTACAGCTCCCCGCCCTCCTTGGTCCAGCCGCGGGCGGCCAGCCGGGTGCCGCGGACGTCCAGGCCGACGGCGACCCGGTCGCCGTGCTCGGCGATCGCCCGCGCGCACCACTCCGGGGACTCCAGCGCGGCGGTGCCCAGGTTCACCCGGCGGCAGCCGGTGGCCAGCGCGGCCGCCAGGGACTCGTCGTCCCGGATGCCGCCGGAGAGCTCGACGTCGACGTCGAGCTCTCCGACCACGCGGGCCAGCAGCTCGCGGTTGGAACCGCGCCCGAAGGCGGCGTCCAGGTCGACCAGGTGGACCCACTCGGCGCCGTCGCGCTGCCAGGCCATCGCCGCCTCGAGCGGGTCGCCGTAGGAGGTCTCGCTGCCGGCCTCCCCCTGGACCAGGCGGACGGCGAGGCCGTCGGCGACGTCGACGGCGGGGAGCAGCTGGAGCTTCGGCACGGGCACAGCCTAGGGAAGCCCGCCGACAGCCGGATCCGGCCCACCCAGTGGCCGGGGGCGGGGGGATCAGCCGGCCGGCGGCGCGGTGCCCCCGGACGCCCCGGGACGTGCCGCCCGCACGTCGTCCTCGAGGCTCTGCACCGTCTCCTGCGACACGAACGGCTTGGCCCGGCGCAGCTCGGCGACGCCCAGCGCGGCGAGCACCCCGGCGCCGGCTCCGCAGACCCCGCTCAGCAGCGCAGCCGAGGCCGGGCGGGGCAGCACGGTGTCCAGCGACCGCAGCACCAGGGCGACCGAGGTGCCCACGGTGACCATGCCGAGCAGACCGGCCCCGCCCAGCAGGGCCGAGGCACGGCCGGCCCGGCGCGCGCTGTCGGTGAGCTCCTGCCGCACCCGGTCGAGCTCCAGGCGCACCAGCGAGGCCGCGTTCCCCTGGAGGCTCTGCACGAGGCCGCCGGTCGGCGCCCCCCGTCCGCTCGTCGTCATCGCTGCCCCTCGGTCGTCGGTGGCGACGGCCGGGAGGTCCCCGGCGGCCGCGGTGCGCTCCTACCCGGCCGGGGCACCGACAACCTGTCGGGGGTGTGCGGCAGGGTGCCGTGCATGGAGTCGTGCCGTGGAGTTCGCTGACGTCGTCCGCCGCCGCCGCATGGTGCGGGACTACGACCCCGACCGGCCGGTGCCGCCGGAGGTGCGGGACCGGCTGCTCGAGCACGCGATCCGGGCGCCCTCGGCCGGGTTCAGCCAGGGCTGGGCGTTCCTGGCGCTGGAGACGCCGGCGGAGCGGGAGCGCTTCTGGACGGCGACCACCGGCCCGGGTGCGCCCGACGGCTGGCTGACCCGGATGCGCCGGGCACCGCTGCTGGTGGTGCCGCTGTCGCACAAGGCCGCCTACCTGGAGCGCTACGCGGAGTCCGACAAGGGCTGGACCGACCGGGACGAGGCCCGCTGGCCGGTGCCCTACTGGGACGTCGACACCGGCATGGCCTCGCTGCTGATGCTGCTCACCGCAGTCGACGAGGGGCTGGGCGCCTGCTTCTTCGGCGTCCCGGCCGAGCGCGTCGACGCGTTCCGTGCGGCCTTCGGGGTGCCGGCCGCCTACACCCCGATCGGCTGCGTCTCGGTGGGCTATCCGGGCACCGAGGACAAGCGGTCCCCATCGCTCAAGCGCGGCCGGCGGGGCCTGGACGAGGTCGTGCACCGGGGCAGCTGGTGACTGGTTGACTCCCTGCGTGGCCACGCAGACCCCGAGTTCCCGCGCCGTCCTGGTGACCGGCGCCTCCCGCGGCATCGGCCGTGCGATCGCCCTGGCGTTCGCCGGTCAGGGCGACCGGGTGGCGGTGCACTGGGGCGGCTCCCGTGAGCGCGCCGAGCAGGTACTGGCCGAGCTGCCCGGCACCGGCCACGTGCTGGTGCAGGCCGACCTCACCGACCCCGACGCCGTCGGGCGGATGGTCGACGAGGCCGCCGCGGCGCTGGGCGGGCTGCACGTGCTGGTCAACAACGCCGGCGTCTTCACCGCCCACCCGCCGCTGGAGACCGGGTACGACGAGTGGCAGGCGGCCTGGCAGCACACCCTGGCGGTCAACCTGGTCGGCCCGGCCAACGCGACGTTCCGCGCGCTGCCGCACCTGATCGCCGCGGGTGGCGGCGCCGTGGTCAACGTCTCCAGCCGGGGCGCCTTCCGCGGCGAGCCGGCCAACCCCGCGTACGGCGCGTCCAAGGCCGGGCTGAACGCCTTCGGCCAGTCGATGGCCCTGGCGCTGGCCCCGCACGGCATCTCGGTGGGCACCGTGGCGCCGGGGTTCGTGCAGACGGAGATGGCCCGCGAGGTGCTCGACGGTCCCGGCGGGGACGCCGTCCGGGCACAGTCCCCCTACGGCCGGGTCGCCCACCCGGAGGAGGTCGCCTCGGCGGTGTTGTGGCTGGCCTCGCCGGGAGCCCGCTTCTCCACCGGCACGATCATCGACGTCAACGGCGCGAGCTACCTGCGCAGCTGAGCACGTCGCCGTCCGCCGAAGCCGGCCCGGCCCGGCCCCGCGCTCTCGGCTGGGGCGGCACCTGCCCGGGTCAACCCGGCCCGCCGGGGGTCGAGCCGCGTCAGAACACGGCTCGGCCCCGGCTCAGTCGAGGGTGCCGAGCCAGTTGGTGAGCAGCTGGGCGCCGGCGTCGCCGCTCTTCTCCGGGTGGAACTGGGTCGCCGACAGCGGCCCGTTCTCCACCCCGGCGACGAACCGGTCGCCGTGCTCGGCCCAGGTGACCGCCGGCGGGGTCAGCCGACCGGTGACGCCGGGCACGGCCAGCGGGAACTCGCGCACCCCGTAGGAGTGCACGAAGTAGAAGCGCTGCCCCTCGAGGCCGGCGAACAGCGTCGAGCCCTCCGGGGAGGAGACGGTGTTCCAGCCCATGTGCGGCAGCACCGGCGCGTGCAGCTCCTCGACGACGCCGGGCCACTCCCCGCAGCCCTCGGTGTCCTGGCCGTGCTCGACGCCGCGCTCGAACAGGATCTGCATGCCGACACAGATGCCGAGCACCGGACGCCCGCCGGCCAGCCGCCGGCCGATGACCTTGGGCCCGTCCACGGCGCGCAGCCCGTCCATGCAGGCGGCGTAGGCGCCCACCCCGGGGACGACGAGGCCGTCGGCCTCCAGCGCGGTCTCCGGGTCGGCGGACACGGTGACGTCGGCGCCGACCCGGGTCAGGGCCCGCTCGGCCGAACGCAGGTTGCCCGACCCGTAGTCGAGGACGACGACCTTCTTCACAGCTGCCACGCTACCCACCAGCCGTTCGCGGCCCACCGGCATTCCCGGCCACGTCAGACGAGGCGGAGGATGCCCGCCGCCGTCGCCAGCAGGGCGGCCACCAGCAGGATGACGGCGAAGGCCACCTGCACCCCGGTGCGCCCGTCGGTGTCGGAGTCGGCCCGGAAGATGCTGTACGCGCCGCCGAGCAGGAACCCCCCGACGACCATCAGCGCGACGCCGAAGTTCACGAGCTCACAGAGCGCCCTTGGTCGAGGGCACGTCGGTGACCCGCGGGTCCAGGGCGACGGCGGTGCGCAGCGCGCGGGCCAGGGCCTTGAACTGACCCTCGACGATGTGGTGGGCGTCCCGGCCGGCGTAGAGCACCCGCACGTGCAGGCTGATCCGCGCGTTGAACGCGAAGGACTCCAGCACGTGCTTGGTGAGGCTCGTCGGGTAGTCGGGCCCGATCATCGGCGTCATGTTCTCGGGTTCGGCGTGCACGAAGTACGGCCGGCCGGAGAGGTCGACGGCGGCCTGCACCAGCACCTCGTCCATCGGGATGGTGGCATCGCCGTAGCGGGTGATGCCGCGCTTGTCGCCCAGCGCCTCGGCGAACGCCTGGCCCAGTGCGATGGCGACGTCCTCGACCGTGTGGTGGGCGTCGATGTGCAGGTCGCCGTCGGCGTGCACGGTCAGGTCGATCCCGCTGTGCTTGGACAGCGCGGTGAGCATGTGGTCGTAGAAGCCGACCCCGGTGGCGACGTCGGCCACACCCGTCCCGTCGAGGTCGAGCTCGACCACGAGCTTGGTCTCGTTGGTCGTGCGCTCGACGCGTGCAGTGCGGTTCATGCCGTCGATCCTCCCAGAGAGCTGCGGTGCACCGGTGCGACCTCACCCAGGGCGGTGAGGAACGCATCGGTCTCCTCGGTGGTGCCGGCGGTGACCCGCAGCCAGCCGGGCAGGCCGACGTCGCGCACGAGCACCCCCCGGTCCAGCAGCGCCTGCCAGGCTGCGGCGGAGTCGGCGAAGTGCCCGAACAGCACGAAGTTGGCGTCGCTGGGCACGCTGGTCAGCCCCATGCCCGGCAGCGCAGCGACGATCCGGTCGCGCTCGGCCTTGACCAGGGTGACCGTGGCCAGCAGCTGCTCGGTGTGCGCCAGCGCGGCCCGCGCCGCGGCCTGGGTCAGCGAGCTGAGGTGGTACGGCAGCCGGACGAGCTGCAGCGCGTCGACCACGGTCGGGTCGGCGGCCAGGTAGCCCAGCCGCAGCCCTGCCATGCCGAACGCCTTGCTCATCGTGCGGCTGACGATCAGCCGTGGCCGGCCGGGCAGCAGCGAGAGCGCCGAGACCGTGCCGGTGCGGGCGAACTCGGTGTAGGCCTCGTCCACGACCAGGACGCCGTCGGTGACCTCGTAGAGCGCGGCGATGGTGTCCAGCTCGACCGCGGTGCCGGTCGGGTTGTTCGGGCTGGTCACGAAGACGACGTCCGGCCGCACCTCGCGCACCTGGACGGCGGCGGCGGCCGGGTCGATGGTGAAGTCGGCGCGGCGGTGACCGTCGACCCACGCGGTGCCGGTGCCCGCGCTGAGGATCGGGTGCATCGAGTAGGACGGGGTGAAGCCCAGCGCCGTCCGGCCGGCGCCGCCGAAGGTCTGCAGCACCTGCTGCAGCACCTCGTTGGAGCCGTTGGCCGCCCACACCTGCGCCGGGTCGACCTGCTCGCCGCTGGTCCGGGTCAGGTAGGCGGCCAGGTCGGCCCGCAGCGCCGTGGCGTCCCGGTCGGGGTAGCGGTTGAGCCCGGTGGCCGCCTCGGCCAGGGCCACCTGCAGGTCGGCCAGCAGCGCCGGGGGCAGCGGGTGCGGGTTCTCGTTGGTGTTGAGCCGGTGCTCGGCCGGTGGCTGCGGCGCGCCGTACGGCGACCGGCCACGCAGCTCCGGCCGTAGCGGGAGCGCCTCCATCGCCGTCACGACCGGGACGGCGACTGCTGCCGGGCCCGCACCGCGGCGGCGTGCGCAGGCAGGTCCTCGGCGTTCGCCAGGGCGTCGATGTGCCCGGCGACCTCGGCGAGGGCCTGCTCGTCGTACTCGACCACGTGGATGCCACGGAGGAACGTCTGGACGCTGAGCCCGCTGGAGTGCCGGGCGCAGCCGCCGGTGGGCAGCACGTGGTTGGAGCCGGCCGCGTAGTCGCCGAGGGAGACCGGCGCCCACGGCCCGACGAAGACCGCGCCGGCGTTGCGCACCCGCATCGCCACCGCGCGGGCGTCCCGGGTCTGGATCTCCAGGTGCTCGGCGGCGTAGGCGTCGACCACGGCCAGCCCGGCGTCCAGGTCGTCGACCAGCACGATCCCCGACTGGGTGCCACCGAGCGCGGTGGTGATCCGGTCGCTGTGCTTGGTGGCGGCCACCTGACCGGGTACCAGCTCCAGGACGGCGTCGGCGAGCTCCTCGCTGGTGGTGACCAGCACCGCACCGGCCAGCGGGTCGTGCTCGGCCTGGCTGATCAGGTCGGCGGCGACGTGCACGGGGTCGGCGGTGTCGTCGGCCAGGACGGCGACCTCGGTCGGGCCGGCCTCGGAGTCGATGCCGATCAGGCCGCGCAGCAGCCGCTTGGCCGCGGTGGTGTAGACGTTGCCCGGCCCGGTGACCAGGTCGACCGGTGCGCAGGAGCCGGCGCCGTAGCCGAAGACGGCGATCGCCTGGGCCCCACCGACCGCGTACACCTCGGTGACGCCCAGCAGAGCGCAGGCCGCCAGCACCCCGGGGTCGGGCAGGCCGCCGTTGTCCCGCTGCGGCGGGCTGGCGACCGCGATCGAGGTCACCCCGGCCAGCTGCGCCGGGACGACGTTCATGACCACCGAGCTCAGCAGCGGCGCCAGCCCGCCGGGGACGTACAGGCCGACCCGGCGCACCGGCACCCAGCGCTCGGTGACGGTGCCGCCGCGCACCACGTCGGTGGTGACGTCGGTGCGGCGCTGGTCGGAGTGCACGATCCGCACCCGGCGGATCGACTCCTCCAGCGCGGCGCGCACCGCGGGGTCCACGGTGGCCAGCGCCTCGTCCAGCGCGGCCTGCGGCACCGCCATGTCCGGGACGTCCACGCCGTCCAGCCGCGCGGTGACCTCCCGCACCGCCGCGGCGCCGCGCAGCCGCACGTCCTCGCAGATCGGCCGGACGACGTCGAGCACCGAGTCGATGTCGACGCCGGCACGCGGCAGCAGCTGGGCGAGCTCACGCGGCCCGGGCAGAGCAGGACCACGCAGGTCGATGCGGGACAGCACGGAGCACCTCCGGGTAGAACGGGGCGAACACCCCACGGTAGACGGCGGGTGCACCCGCCCCGCTGCCCGTAGGCTCCCGGCGTGCGCGAGGAGGAGGGAACCGGAGACCGCGAGGTCATCCCGCTGTTCCCCTTGGAGACCCCGCTGTTCCCCGGTGTCGTCCTGCCGCTGAACGTGTTCGAGCCCCGGTACCGCCAGCTCGTCGCCGACCTCTCCGCCCTGCCCGAGGGCTCACCGCGCCGGTTCGGCGTGGTGGCGATCCGCCAGGGCTGGGAGGTGGAGCGCGTCGCACCCGCCGAGGCGCTGTTCGACGTCGGCTGCACCGCGGTGCTGCGGGTGGTCGCCCCGCAGTCCGACGGCGGGTACCAGGTGGTGACCGTCGGTGGTGAGCGGTTCCGGCTGCTCGACGTCCTGCCGCCGGCCGGGGTGGCCGAGCACGGCGGCGAGGCCGGCGCGGCGCCGACGTACCTGCGGGCGGTCGTCGAGTGGCTGCACGAGGAGGAGGCCGCCGAGGAGGCCGCCGGGGACGCCGAGGGGCTGGTCGGCGTGGACGTCACGCCCGGACACGGGGCCGACGAGGTCGTGACCGAGGTGGCCCGCGGGTCGCTGGAGCTGCTGGCCGGGAACGTCCGCGACCTCTTCGCCCGCTACGTGGCCGACGTCGCCGTCCGCCAGGGCGGCGGCGACGGGCTGCCGGACGAGGTGCTGGAGGCACTGACGTCGGAGGACCTGGTGCCCGAGGACGACGCCGCCCCGGCCGGGATCGCCGACACCGCGGCCCTGCTGCGCGAGGTCAGCGACGACGCCCGCGGCCTGTCCTACCTGGTGGCCTCGGTGGCCCTGCTGACCACCGAGGACCGGCAGACGCTGCTGGCCGAGTCCGCGACCCGCCGCCGGCTGGCCATGGAGTCACGGATGCTGCGCCGGGAGCTGACCCTGCTGCGGACCCTCGGCGCGGTGCCGGTGCCGCTGCGCCAGTTCGCCACCCCGATGACCCCGAACTGACTGAAGGAACCCCCTTGCCCCCCACCGCTCGCCAGCTCGCGGCGGGACCCTGCACGGGGGCCTACCGGCGCCGGGGAACCGATGGTGGCACCGGCGGGAGCGGGAGGTGCGGCGGCCGTTGCTCGGCTGGCGGGGCGTCGTCGGGCCGGCCGAGGTCGTCGTCGGGGGTGAGCGCCGTCGCCACCAGGTAGGTGAGCACGGCGGCGAAGGGCCCGATGGCCAGCGCCGCGGTCGCGGCCAGGTCCACGCCGGTGGTGATCGTCCGCCCCACCTCGGCGAGCTCCCCCTCGGTGGGCCCGGCCCCCAGCAGCTCTCCCACCTGCCAGGCGACGACCCCGGCACCGACCATCCCGCCGGCCAGCCCGACCAGCGCAGGCACACCGCGGCGGCGACGCATCAGCCACACCAGGACGCCGGCCACCACCCCCAGCCCGGCCAGCACCAGGACGTACACGCCGTCGTCGGCGAAGAGGACCTCGGCGCTCGGCACCCCGACCACCGGCACGACCTGGGTCTCGGTGACCCGGTAGTCGGCCCGCGGGGCCAGCCAGGCCCACAGTGCGCCGGCCCCCAGGCCGGTGACCGTCAACGCCAGCACGGTGATCACCCCGGCCCGCACGTCCTCGCGGCTGCCCCGCAGGCCGGGCCCCCACCCGGCCCGGGTCGCCGGGTGCCGGGGCACCCAGCCGGGGGGCGGTGACGCGGGCCGGGACGCCAGCGGAGCGCCGGGACCGGCCGGTGCACCCGGCGCCGGCCCGGCGGTACGGGGATCGGTCACCGGTCCAGTGTCGCTGGCCCGGCTGTGTGCCTCGACTCTGGCTGACCCAGCGGCCCCTCCGAGGGCCCACCGCCCCGGGTGCGGGCGGGGGGAGCCAAGGGGGCCTCCGTCACAGGAGGGCGACGCTGGTGGGGCCCAGGAGCGCCTTGATGTCGCCCATCAGCGCGGTGCTGGGCTGGACCCGCAGCCCCTGGTCCAGGCGCAGCACCGTCTCGCGGCCACCGTTGAGCAGCTTGAGCTGGACCTCGGTGGTGCCCGGGTGGCTGCCGAGCACCTCGCGGAGCCGCTCCACCACCGGCGGCGTACAGCGGGCCGCCGGCATCGAGACCAGCACCGGCCCGCGGGGCCCGTCGGTGACCTCGGGGACGTACACCTCGGAGGCGAACAGCGAGGGCGTGTCGTCCCGGCGGCTGATCCGGCCCTTGACCACCACGATCTGGTCGCGGACCACCTTGTCCTGGACCTGCGCCCAGGTCTTGGGGAAGAACAGCACCTCCAGGCCGGCCTCGAGGTCCTCGATCGTGGCGATCGCCCACGGCGCACCCTGCTTGTTGGTGCGTGGCCCGACCGCGGTGAGGATGCCGGCGATCGTGACGTTCGCGCCGTCCTCCACCCCGCCGGAGATGATCTCGGCCAGCGCGGTGTCGGCGTGCGAGGTGAGCACGTGCTCCACCCCGTGCAGCGGGTGGTCGGAGACGTAGAGGCCGAGCATGTCCCGCTCGAACACCAGCTTCTCCGACTTCGACCAGTCGGCGGTGGGGATCGCGATGTCCAGCGACGAGCCGAACGGGTCCTCGGCGGTCTCCCCGAAGCTGCCGAACAGGTCGAACTGGCCCTCGGCCTCCTTGCGCTTGACCCCCATCGCCTGGTCCACCGCGTTGGCGTGGATCGCGGCGATGCCCTGCCGGGAGTGGCCCATCGAGTCGAAGGCGCCGGCCTTGGCCAGGGACTCGATGACCTTCTTGTTGCAGGCCACCGTGTCGATCTTGCGCATGAAGTCGGCGAAGTCCTTGAACGCGCCCTTCTCCTCGCGCGCCCGCACGACGGAGTCGACGACGTTGTGCCCGACGTTGCGCACCGACGCCATGCCGAAGCGGATGTCGGTGCCGACGGCGGTGAAGTCCCAGGAGGACTCGTTGACGTCCGGCGGGAGCACCTTGATGCCCATCCGGCGGCACTCGGCGAGGTACACCGGCCGGCGGTCCTTGTCGTCGCCGACGCTGGTGAGCAGCCCGGCCATGTACTCGGCGGGGTAGTTGGCCTTGAGGTAGGCGGTCCAGTAGGAGACCAGCCCGTAGGCGGCCGAGTGCGCCTTGTTGAACGCGTAGTCGGCGAACGGGACCAGGATGTCCCAGAGCGTCTTGACCGCCGCGGCGGAGTAGCCGTTGGCCTTCATCCCGGCCTCGAAGCCGACGTACTCGGCGTCCAGCACCGACTTCTTCTTCTTGCCCATCGCGCGGCGCAGCAGGTCGGCCTTGCCGAGGGAGTACCCGGCGACCTTCTGCGCGATCGCCATGACCTGCTCCTGGTACACGATCAGGCCGTAGGTCTGGCCGAGGATCTCCTGCAGCGGCTCGGCCAGCTCCGGGTGGATCGGGGTGATCTCCTGCTGGCCGTTCTTGCGCAGCGCGTAGTTGGTGTGCGAGTTCGCACCCATCGGGCCGGGCCGGTAGAGCGCGCCGACGGCGGAGATGTCCTCGAAGTTGTCCGGTCGCATCAGCCGCAGCAGCGACCGCATCGGGCCACCGTCGAACTGGAAGACACCGAGGGTGTCACCGCGACCGAGCAGCTCGTAGGTCTTCTTGTCGGTGAGGTCCTTGCTGATCTCGTCGAGGTCGACCGGGTCCTTGCCGTTGATGACGATGTTGCGCAGCGCGTCGTCGATGACGGTCAGGTTGCGCAGGCCCAGGAAGTCCATCTTCAGCAGGCCGAGGGTCTCGCAGGTCGGGTAGTCGAACTGCGTGATCACCGCGCCGTCGGCCTCGCGGCGCATGATCGGCACGCTGTCGATCAGCGGGTACCGGCCGATGATGACGCCGGCGGCGTGCACGCCCCACTGCCGCTTCAGCCCCTCGAGCTTGCGGGCCTGGTCGACGACCTCGGCCGCGCCCGGGTCGGACTCGTAGCGGGCCCGGAACTCCCCGGCCTCCTTGTAGCGCTCGTGCTTGGGGTCGAAGATGCCCGACAGCGGGATGTCCTTGCCCATGACGCCGGGGGGCATCAGCTTGGTCAGCTCGTCGCCCACCGAGTACGGCCGGTCGAGCACCCGGGCGGCGTCCTTGATCGCGGCCTTGGCCTTGATCGTGCCGTAGGTGACGATCTGGCTGACCCGCTCCTCGCCGTACTTCTCCGAGACGTAGCGGATCACCTCGCCTCGGCGGCGGTCGTCGAAGTCGATGTCGACGTCGGGCATGGAGACGCGCTCGGGGTTGAGGAACCGCTCGAAGATCAGCCCGTGCTGCAGCGGGTCGAGATCGGTGATGCCCATCGCGAAGGCGGCCATCGAGCCGGCGGCCGAGCCGCGGCCCGGGCCGACCCGGATGCCGTTGTCCTTGGCCCAGTTGATGAAGTCGGCGACCACGAGGAAGTACCCCGGGAAGCCCATCTGGGTGATGATCCCGACCTCGTAGTCGGCCTGCTTGCGGACGTGGTCGGGGATGCCGGCCGGGTAGCGCTTGTGCAGCCCGACCTCGACCTCCTTGATGAACCAGGAGGTCTCGTCCTCACCCTCGGGCAGCGGGAACCGGGGCATCAGGTCGGCGCCCTCGGTGAACTGCACCTCGCACTGCTCGGCGATCAGCAGGGTGTTGTCGCAGGCCTCGGGGTGCTCGCGGAACAGCGCGCGCATCTCCGCCGCGGACTTCAGGTAGTAGCCGTCGCCGTTGAACTTGAAGCGGTTGGGCTCGTTGAGCCGGGAGCCGGTCTGGATGCACAGCAGGGCGTCGTGCGCCTGGGCGTCCTCACGGTGGGTGTAGTGCAGGTCGTTGGTGCCCAGCAGCGGGATGCCGAGCTCCTTGGCGATCTCCAGCAGGGCCGGCTTGGTCTTCTTCTCGATGGACAGCCCGTGGTCCATGATCTCGGCGTAGAAGTTCTCCTTGCCGAAGATGTCCTGGAAGTCCGCCGCCGCCTGCCGGGCCTTGTCCACCTTGCCGGCCCGCAGCCACATGTTGACCTCGCCGGAGGGACACCCGGTCGTGGCGATCAGGCCCTTCCCGTACCGCTCCAGCAGGTCGCGGTCGAAGCGCGGCTTGCGGTACTGCCCCTCCAGGCTGGCCAGCGAGGAGATCCGGAAGAGGTTGTGCATCCCCTCCGTCGTGCGGGCCAGCAGGGTCATGTGCGTGTAGGCGGCCTTGCCGCGGTTGTTCCCGCCGTCACCCTCCTCGTCGATCAGCTTGTCGCCGAAGTCG
Source organism: Modestobacter sp. VKM Ac-2983 (assembly GCF_026967885.1). NCBI lineage: Bacteria > Bacillati > Actinomycetota > Actinomycetes > Geodermatophilales > Geodermatophilaceae > Modestobacter > Modestobacter sp. VKM Ac-2983. The sequence continues at coordinate 102,626 of NZ_JAPVBK010000005.1, read as the reverse complement.
AACGGGGCGCGGTCGAACCGGGAGCCGGGCGTGTAGTAGCCCTCCATGCCGATGATCGGCTTCACGCCGGCGGCCTTGGCGGTCTTGTAGAAGTCGTAGGCGCCGAAGACGTTGCCGTGGTCGGTCATCGCCAGCGCCGGCATGCCCTCGTCGGCCGCGGCCTTCGTGACCTCACCGAGCTTGGCCGCCCCGTCGAGCATCGAGTACTCGGTGTGCACGTGCAGGTGCACGAAGTTCTCTGCGGACGGGCTGCTCACGGTGCGTGGTGCTCCTCACGGGTCGTGCTCACCGCCTGGCCACCAGCGGTGGACAGGGGCGGCGGGTCTTTCTGGGGTGACCGGCGGGGAAGGCCGTTCAGGGGTGCTGCCGTGCGGGGGTGTCGGTCCACCGATCCTCGCACTTCCGGAGTCCTACGCCGAGGGTCCGACAGAACGTGTCTCGGCGATCCGAACCACTCCGTCACACCCGCCTCGGCGCCTCACCGGACGGCGGCCGGCAGCGCGGAGGCCGGCACGAACAGGAACCGCAGGTCGATCGCGGCGTGCAGCAGCACCGGCAGCAGGAGCGACCCGGTGTCCAGGTAGACCCCGGCCAGCACCCCCCCGAGGACGCCGGTGGTCAGCACCCCGGCCGGCCCCTGGTACGCGTGCGCCAGCCCGAACGCCAGCGCGGCGACCAGGACCAGCACCAGAGCAGGCAGCCCGGGGGCCAGCGCGGCGACCACGGCGAGGAAGAAGCCGCGGTACAGCCACTCCTCGCAGACCCCCGCGGTCACCCCGACCAGGGCGAACAGCCGGCGCTCGGACCGGCTGCGCGGCAGGAGCGCGAGCGTCGAGTGGCCGGGAGGCTCGGCGTGCCGGGCCTCGCCGGGGCGGGTGCGGCGCAGCGACTCCGGCGGCGGCCCGGCGACCGCACCGCTGCGCAGCGCCCGGGTGGTCAGCAGGACCAGGGCCAGGAGGACCACGACGGCCAGCCAGGTCGCCGGCCCCGGCCAGCCGGTCGGCCAGCGCAGCCCCACCTCGGCCGCGCTCACCCCGGTGGCGGCGAGCCAGACCACGACGGTGACCGCCGCCAGACCCCACTCGAGCACCAGCAGCCGGCGGTAGAAGGAGCGACGCGCCGCCGGGTCGGTGCGCAGCCGCCCCTCGAAGCGCCGGTGCAGCACGTACCCGACGAACGGCTCCCCCACGACCAGGTAGACGGCGATGATCACCGCCGCCAGCTGCGCCGCGCCGAAGTCGGCGAGGGCAGCGGGGAGGTCGGTGGCTCCGGACACGAGGCGGGCGCCTCAGTTCTCGGCGCGCAGGACAGCCAGGGCACCGGCCAGGTCGGCCGGGTGGTCGCTGGTGAACTCGACCCAGCGCCCGTCGGCGGGATGCGCGAACCCGAGCCGCACCGCGTGCAGCCACTGCCGCTCCACCCCGAGCCGGGCGGCCAGCGTCGGGTCGGCCCCGTAGGTCATGTCCCCGACGCACGGGTGGCGCAGGGCGGAGAAGTGCACCCGGATCTGGTGGGTGCGCCCGGTCTCCAGGTGGACGTCGACGAGGCTGGCCGCCGGGAAGGCCTCGATCACCTCGTAGTGGGTGACCGACGGGCGGCCGCCGGTCACCACCGCGAACCGCCAGTCGTGCTTGGGGTGCCGGTCGATCGGTGCGTCGATGGTGCCCTTGGACGGGTCGGGGTGCCCTTGGACCAGGGCCTGGTACCCCTTGTCGACGGTGCGCTCCTTGAACGCCGCCTTGAGCAGGGTGTAGGCCCGCTCGCTCTTGGCGACGACCATGAGCCCGGTGGTCGCGGCGTCCAGGCGGTGCACGATGCCCTGCCGCTCGGCCGCGCCGCTGGTGGAGATCCGGTAGCCGGCCGCGGCCAGTCCCCCGGTGACCGTGGGCCCGGTCCAGCCGGGGCTGCCGTGCGCGGCCACCCCGACCGGCTTGTCGATGACCACCACGTCGTCGTCGTCGTGCACCACCGTCAGCCCGGAGACCGGTACCGGCGCGGCCGGCTCACCCGGCGGCGGCGGCAGTTCGACCTCCAGCCAGCTGCCGGCGGTCAGCCGGTCGCCCTTGCCCCGGGCCCGGCCGTCGACGACGACGGCACCGCCGTCGGCCAGCTCGGCGGCCACGGCACGGGAGACGCCGAACAGCCGCACCAGCGCCTGGTCGACCCGCTGGCCCTCGAGCCCGTCGGGCACGGGCAGCGACCGATTCTCACCGGGTCGCCCGCCGGAGGAGGCCGGGCCGGGACTGCTGATCACCGCACCATTGTGACGGGTGGGGCTCCGCGCCCGGCCGCCGCCGGGCCGTCCCGCGGTCAGTCGGTGGCGGCGTCCGGCCGGTCGCTGCTGCGGCTGCCGTCGAACTCGATGCCCCGGAAGGCCAGGATCGCGCCGAGCACGCCGCCGCAGACGATCGCCGAGTCGGCGACGTTGAAGATCGGGAACACCCGGCCGTAGGGGTCGAACACCGAGATGAAGTCGACGACGCCGCCCTCCAGGAACCCCGGGTCGCGGAACACCCGGTCGATCAGGTTGCCCAGGGCACCACCGAGGACGAGGCCGAGCGTCACCGCCCACCCGGTCGAGTACATCCGCCGCGCGCTGCGGACGATCACCACGACCACGGCGAGCGCGATCAGGCTGAACACCACCGTGGCGCCCTCGGCGAAGGAGAAGGCCGCACCGGTGTTGCGGGCCTCGGTGAGGTAGAGCGCCCCGCCGAGCAGTCGCAGCGGTTCCCGGTCGGACAGCGTGGCGACGACGACCAGCTTCGTGGCCAGGTCCAGGGCCAGGACGGCGGCGGCCAGGCCCAGCAGCAGCCGGGCCCGGGAACGGCCGCGCGGACCGGCCGCAGCGGCCGAGGAACCGGTCGAGGGATCGGGCTGCTCGGACATCGCCGTCCTCCCCGTTGGCGGCCCCGGTGACCACGTCGGCCACGACGATAGCGGCCGGCTGCGGCTCGCTCGGCAGACTCCCGGAAGCCCCCGTCCCGGGGCGGGGGGCCCCGGTGCACGATCAGGGACCGTCAGCTGCGGAGGCGGCCGGACCCGTCGTCCGCCACCCGCGCTGCGGGCGGAGGTGACGCGGGGGACCCTCGCAGGAGGCGACCTTGTGATGCATCTCTCCCCCTCAGATCGGGGGGACTCCCGGGTTCGGGACGTTTCGTCCGCCGACGCGGACGACGATGGGCCGGTACGCACTCAGTCACGGAGGCAGATCTTGACCACGGATGGTTCCTCGAACCCCGACGTAGTCCTCGTCGGCGGCGGCATCATGAGCGCGACGCTCTCCGCGCTCCTGGGCGTCGTGGCGCCGGACTGGACCGTCGCGGTCTTCGAGTCCGCCGACCAGGTCGCCGGCGAGAGCTCCGACGCGTGGAACAACGCGGGCACCGGCCACTCGGCCCTGTGCGAGCTGAACTACACCCCCGCGGCACCCGACGGCCACGTCGACACGGCCAAGGCCGTCGGCATCAACGAGCAGTTCCAGGTGTCCCGGCAGTTCTGGTCGCACCTGGTGCGCTCCGGGCTGACCGACTCCCCCAAGCGGTTCATCACCTCCGTGCCGCACGTCAGCTTCGTGACCGGCGAGGCCGGGCGCCGGTACATGCGCACCCGGTACGACGCGCTGTCCGCCGAGCCGCTGTTCGCGGAGATGGAGTACACCGACGACCGCGACGTGCTCGCCTCGTGGGTGCCGCTGATGATGGCCGGTCGCCCGGCGGACGAGGTCGCCGCCGCGACCCGGTCGCTGGCCGGCACCGACGTCAACTTCGGGGCGCTGACCCGGCTGCTGCTGGACGCCGCGGTCGGCCGCGGCGTCGAGCTGCACACCTCCACCCGGGTCCGCAAGGTGCGGCGTGAGTCCGACGGGCGCTGGGCGGTCACCGTCCGCTCCGGCTCCGGCCGCAGCCGCACCGTGCGCACCCGCTTCCTCTTCGTCGGGGCCGGCGGCGGCGCGCTCCCGCTGCTGCAGGGCTCCGGCATCCCGGAGATCCGCGGCTTCGGCGGGTTCCCGGTCAGCGGCCAGTTCCTGCGCACCCGCTCCCCGGAGCTGGTCGGCCGGCACCAGGCCAAGGTCTACGGCCAGGCGAAGGTCGGCGCGCCTCCGATGTCCGTGCCGCACCTGGACCTGCGGCTGATCGACGGCGAGCAGGCCCTGCTGTTCGGGCCCTACGCCGGCTTCTCCCCCAAGTTCCTCAAGGCCGGGTCGATGTGGGACCTGCCGAAGTCGGTGCGCAGCGGCAACCTGGGCTCCATGCTCGGCGCCGGGATCGCCAACATCCCGCTGACGAAGTACCTGATCGGCCAGGTCCTGCAGTCGACCAGCGCCCGGTTCCGCGCGCTCGAGGAGTTCGTGCCGAGCGCCGAGCAGGACGACTGGGAGCTGATCACCGCCGGCCAGCGGGTGCAGGTCATCAAGCAGGACCCGACGACCGGCCGCGGGGTGCTGCAGTTCGGCACCGAGCTGATCGTGGGGGCCGAGGGCTCGATCGCCGGCCTGCTGGGCGCCTCCCCGGGGGCCTCGACGGCCACCTCGGCGATGCTGACGCTGCTGGAGCGCTGCTTCCCGGAGCGGATGGACACCTGGCGCCCGCTGCTGCAGGAGGCCATCCCCTCCTACGGCCACAAGCTGTCCCAGGAGCCGGCCCTGATGGCCCAGGTCCGCGCCGACACCACCAAGACCCTGGAGCTCCAGGGCTGATCGGGCCGGACTCAGCCGGACGGGCCCGGGTTGAGCCGCGCGAGCGCGGGTTGAGCCGCGCGAGCGCGGGTTGAGCCGCGTCGTGGCGCGGCTCAACCTCACCCCGACCGGGTCAACCCGGACATCGGCGGCCCCGGCCCGAAGGGCCCGTGCACCGGTCGCGGGGCCCGGAGGGTCCCCGACCGGTGCACTCGAAGCGAGCCGACGCGGGTACGTGCGGCCCGGCGGGCCGCTGAGCTGGGCCGTCGCGGGGCCGGAGGCTCCCGACGGCACCGCTCGAAATGGCTCAACGGCCGACGGGCACGGCTCCTGGAGGCGGTGCGACCCGGAGGGTCGCCGTCTAATCAGTCTCGCTGGGCTGGCCGCTCTCGCCTCGCCAGGTGGCGAGCCGGCCGGCCCGGCTGACCGCGCGCAGCCGACGTTCGGCCTCCTGTCGGGAGCCGCGTGCGGACACCAGCAGCGCCTGGTCGCCGTGCATCAGCCGGGTGGACCGGTCGGGGACGAACGGCTTGCCGTCCCGGACGACGAGCACCACCGCGGCGTCCTCGGGCAGCCGGAGCTCGGGCAGGTAGACGCCGTGCAGCCGGGACGTCTCGGGTACGCGCAGCTGCATCAGCTCCGCGCCGAGCTGGTCCAGCGGGGCCGACTCGACGTCGATGTCCTGCGGGGTGACCGGGGTGGCCAGCCGCAGCAGCCGGGCGACGGCCGGCAGTGACCAGCCCTGCACCACGGTGAAGACGACGACGAGCACGAACACCGTGTCGAACACCCGGGTCGCGCCCGGCACCTGGGCAGCGATCGGGAACGTGGCGAGCACGATGGGCACGGCGCCGCGCAGCCCGGCCCAGGAGATGAACAACTGCTGGGCGATCGGGATGCGGAACCAGACGACGCTCAGCAGCACCGACAGCGGGCGGGCGACCAGCAGCAGCGCGCCGCCCACGAGCAGCGCCGGCAGCAGGGCGTCGGGCAGCCGGGACGGGGAGACCAGCAGCCCGAGCAGCACGAAGAGGCCGATCTGGGCCAGGGTGGCCAGCCCCTCCGCGAAGCCGATGGTGCCGGCCCGGTGCGGGAGCGCGGCGTTGCCGAGCACCAGGCCGCACAGGTAGACGGCGACGAAGCCGGAGGTGTGCACCAGGTCGGCGGAGGCGAACGCCAGCACGCACAGGGCCACGGTGGCCAGCGGGTAGAAGCCGACCAGCGGCAGGGCGGCGCGGCTGAGCAGCCAGGCCCCGCCGAAGCCGATGCCGACGCCGATCACCGTCCCGCCGGCCAGCTCACCGAGCACCTCGGCCAGGACGAGGTACCAGACCGAGGCGGCCCCGCCGGTGAGCTGCTCGCTCAGCACCAGGACGAGCAGGATGACCGGGGCGTCGTTCAACCCGGACTCCAGCTCCAGCGCGGCGACCATCCGCCGGGGCAGCGGGATCCGGCGCAGGGTGGAGAAGACGGCGGCCGCGTCGGTCGAGGTGACCACCGCACCCAGCAGCAGCGCGAACAGCCAGTCGAAGTCCAGCAGCCAGACCGCGATCGAGGAGACGACGGCGATGCTCACCACCACGCCGACGGTGGCGAGCGCGATGCCCGGGCCCACCGCCCGGCGGACGTCGGACCAGCGGGTGGTCAGGCCACCCTCGGCCAGGATCACCACGAGCGCGGCGACGCCGAGGGTCTGGGTCAGGCCGACGTCGGAGAACTCGATGCCGAGGCCGCTCTCCCCCAGTGCCACCCCGAACGCCAGGTAGAGCAGCAGCGACGGGAGCCCGATCCGGTCGGCCAGCCGCAGCGCGACCGCGGCGAGCAGGACGACGAGGGCGCCGACGGCCAGCGCGATGGTGACCGTCGTGTTCATCGGCGAGCCCCCATGGGGGGAGTCTCCCGTACCGGTGTCCCCGGCCGATGGAGGCAGCGGACCGGCGGCTGCGCGGAGGTGCTGGCGGGGTCGGGGATGATGGGTCGTGTGAGTGCTCCCTCCGGGCCGTTCCAGGCCCTTCCCCCGCAGGTCGACCTGCCGGCCCTCGAACACGAGGTCCTCGAGCAGTGGGAGGCCGACAAGGTCTTCGCCCGATCGCTGGAAGGCTCTGCCGACCGGCCGCAGTGGGTCTTCTACGAGGGCCCGCCGACGGCCAACGGCCGCCCCGGCACCCACCACATCGAGGCGCGGGCGTTCAAGGACGTCTTCCCCCGGTTCAAGACGATGCAGGGCTACCACGTGCCCCGGCGCGCCGGCTGGGACTGCCACGGGCTGCCGGTGGAGATCGCCGTGGAGCAGGAGCTCGGCTTCGCCGGCAAGCCCGACATCGAGCGGTACGGGATCGCCGAGTTCAACGCCCGCTGCCGGGAGTCGGTGGAGCGGCACGTCGGCGCGTTCGCCGAGCTGACCAGCCGGATGGGCTACTGGGTCGACATGTCGACCGCCTACCGGACCATGGACGCCAGCTACATCGAGAGCGTCTGGTGGTCGCTGCAGCAGGTGTTCGACAAGGGCCTGCTCGTGGAGGACCACCGGGTCGCCCCGTACTGCCCGCGCTGCGGCACCGGCCTGAGCGACCACGAGGTGGCCCAGGGCTACGAGACGCTGACCGACCCCTCGGTCTACGTCCGGCTCCCGGTCACCAGCGGCGAGTGGGCGGGGAAGGCCGACCTGCTGATCTGGACGACGACGCCGTGGACGCTGCCGTCGAACACCGCGGTCGCCGTGCACCCCGACGTCACCTACGTGGTCGCCCGCACCGACGACGGGACGTTCGTCGTCGCCGAGCCGCTGCTGACCGCCGTGCTGGGTGAGGGCGTGAAGATCCTGGCCCGCACCACCGGCCGGGACTGGGAGCGGGTGCACTACCAGCGGCCGTTCGAGCTGGTCGACTTCCCGGAGGGGGACGCGCACTTCGTCGTCCTGGCCGAGTACGTCACCACCGAGGACGGCACCGGGCTGGTGCACCAGTCCCCCGCCTTCGGCGCCGACGACTTCACCGTCTGCCGGTCCTACGGCCTGCCGGTGGTCAACCCGATCGACTCGACCGGCCACTTCCTCGCCGACGTGCCGCTGGTCGGCGGGCACTTCTTCAAGGCCGCCGACCCGGCCCTGGTGCAGGACCTGCAGGACCGGGGTGTGCTCTACCGGGAGCTGCGGTACGAGCACAGCTACCCGCACTGCTGGCGCTGCCACACGCCGCTGATGTACTACGCGCAGCCGTCCTGGTACATCCGCACCAGCCAGGTCAAGGACCAGCTGCTGGCGCAGAACGAGCGGACGAACTGGCACCCGGAGAACATCCAGTGGGGCCGCTACGGCGACTGGCTGAACAACAACGTCGACTGGGCGCTGTCCCGGGACCGGTACTGGGGCACGCCGCTGCCGATCTGGCGCAACGACGCCGACCCGAGCCGGATGGTGGTCATCGGTTCGCTCGCCGAGCTGTCCGAGCGCACCGGCCGTGACCTGTCCGACCTGGACCCGCACCGGCCGTTCATCGACGAGGTGACCTTCACCGTTCCGGGCGAGGAGGGCACCTACCGCCGGGTCCGGCAGGTCATCGACGCCTGGTACGACTCCGGGTCGATGCCGTTCGCCCAGTGGGGTGCGCCGCACCGCAACAAGGCGGAGTTCGAGGCGGCGTACCCGGCGCAGTTCATCGCCGAGGCGATCGACCAGACGCGCGGGTGGTTCTACACGCTCATGGCGGTCGGCACGCTGGTGTTCGAGCAGAGCTCCTACGAGAACGTGCTCTGCCTGGGGCACATCCTGGCCGAGGACGGCCGGAAGATGAGCAAGCACCTGGGCAACATCCTGGAGCCGATGCCGCTGATGGACCGGCACGGCGCCGACGCCGTCCGCTGGTTCATGCTGGCCGGCGGCTCGCCCTGGTCGGCCCGGCGGGTCGGCCACGAGACGCTGTCCGAGGTGGTCCGCAAGGTCCTGCTGACCTACTGGAACACCGCCAGCTTCTTCACCCTCTACGCCGAGACCAACGGCTGGGACCCGGCGGTCACCCCGGCTCCCCCGCGCGCCGAGCGGCCGCTGCTGGACCGCTGGGCGCTGGCGGAGCTGGCGTCGGTGACCGCCGGGGTCACCGACGCGCTGGAGCAGTTCGACACCCAGACCGCCGGGCGGCTGATCGCCGAGTTCGTCGACGACCTGTCCAACTGGTACGTCCGGCGCAGCCGGCGGCGCTTCTGGGACGGCGACCCGGCGGCGCTGGGCACCCTGCACGAGGTGCTCGACACGCTGACCCGCCTGATGGCGCCGTTCACCCCGTTCGTGACCGAGCGGGTGTGGCGCGGCGTCGTCGTGCCCGGGCAGGTGGAGGCGGTCGACTCGGTGCACCTGGCGAGCTGGCCGGCCGTCGACGAGGACGCCCGGGACGACGCGCTGGTCGACCAGGTCGCCCTGGTCCGGCGCCTGGTCGAGCTCGGCCGGTCTGCCCGCACCGCGGGCAAGGCCCGCACCCGCCAGCCCCTGGCCCGGGCGCTCGTGGCCGCTCCGGGGTGGGCGCAGCTGCCGCGGGAGCTGGTCGCCGAGGTGGCCGAGGAGCTGAACGTCGCGGAGCTGACCGAGCTCGCCGCGGTCGACGGCTCGCTGGTCGACGTCTCGGTGAAGGTGGACTTCCGGGCGGTGGGGCGCCGGATGGGCAAGCAGGTGCAGGCGGTCGCCGCCGCGGTCGCCGTCGCCGACGCGGCCGAGCTGGTCGCCGCCTACCGGGCCGGGACGGCGACCGTGCCGGTCGACGGTGCGCCGGTGCCGCTCGTGGAGGGCGACCTGGTGATCACCGAGACGCCGCGCGAGGGCTGGACGGTCGCCTCGGCCGGCGGGCTCACCGTCGCCCTGGACCTGACCCTCACCCCGGAGCTGGAGCGGGCCGGGCTGGTGCGCGAGGTCGTGCGGCTGGTGCAGGACGCCCGCAAGTCCAGCGGGCTGGCGGTCAGCGACCGGATCGAGGTGTGGTGGACCGGCGAGGGGGCCGTGGCCCAGGCGCTCACCGAGCACGCCGCCCCGCTGGCCGCGGAGGTGCTGGCCACCGCCGTGCACGCCCAGGAGGCCGGCTCCGGCGACGGGCTCGAGGGCCCCGCAGGCGCCCGGGTCTGGATCACCCCGGCGCGCTGACGTCGGACGGGCCCCCGGTGAGCACCGGGGGCCCGGCCCCGTCCGGCCGGGTCAGCACCGAGGGCTCAGCAGCCGGACCAGACCCCCAGCAGCACAGAGCCGCCGCAGCACAGAGCCCCGCCGGACCTGGTCCGGCGGGGCTCTGTGCTGCGGTGCGTGCTGTGTCAGGCGCTGACGTGCTGGCTCTGCCGGCTGTTGGACGCCGGCTCGGCCGAACCACGGCTGTCCAGGTCACGCAGGTGCGACTCCAGGTAGGAGCGCAGCCGGGTGCGGTACTCCCGCTCGAAGGTGCGCAGCTCGTCGACCTTGCGCTCGAGGCTGGCCCGCTTCTCCTCCAGGGAGCCCATCGCCTCCACGTGCTTGCGCTCGGCGTCCTGGGCGAGGGCGGTGGCCTTGGCACGGGCCTCGCGCTCCATCGTGTCCGCGCGGGTGCGGGCGTCACCGAGCATGCTGTCGGCGCGGCTCTTGGCCTCACCGACCATCTGCTCGCTCTTGGCCCGCGCCTCGGACATCATCCGGTCGCTGCTGCTCTTGGCGGTGCCCACCATCTGGTCGGCCTGGGCCTTGGCCTCGTTGACGTGCCGCTCGGCCGTCTCGGTGGCCAGCGCCAGCATCCGGGAGGCACGGATCGCGTCGTCCTCGCGCACCTGTGCCGCCGCTGTCTGCGCCGGCGGGGGCGGCGGGGCCGCGACGGTCATCGGCGCGGACTCGGGCCGCTCCTCCCGCTCCCCGGACCCGGTGCCACCGGAGCCGCGCAGGTCGTTGTTCTCCTCGATGAGCCGGGCCAGCTCGGCCTCGACCACGTCGAGGAAGGCGTCCACCTCGTCCTCGTCGTAGCCGCGCTTGCCGATCGGCGGCTTCTTGAAGACGACGTTGTGCACGTCGGCGGGAGTCAGTGGCATGCGGCTCACCTCAGGTCGGGCGGGAGGAACGGGGACGGATCCAGATCGGCGGCGAACCGGTTCGGGTCCGCACCCCGCTCGGGCACGGTACGACGGATCATGCGATGGAGTAGGCCCAGCTGCTCAGGATGCTGCGCAGGAGGATCACGGCGATCAGCAGAACCATAAACCCCAGATCGAGGCGGATGGACCCGAGGTTCAGCGGCGGGATGACCTTCCGCACCGCCTTGAGCGGCGGGTCGGTCGCTGCGTAGACGACCTCGAGCCCCGCCGCGACCAGACCCTGGGGGCGCCAGCTGCGGGCGAGCACCATCACCCAGTCCACGACGAAGCGGGCGAACAGGAGGATCAGGAAGACGAGCAGGATCGACGAGACGATCTGCAGAAGGAGAGCCACGGTCCTCGCTCGTTCGGGAGCACCTCACGCCGAGGCGCAGGGTGCACGGGGTCAGGACTGGCTGAAGAAGCCGCCCTCACGGATGCGGGCCTTGTCCTCAGCCGTCACGTCGACGTCCTGCGGACTGAGCAGGAAGACCTTGGCCGTGACTCGCTCGATACTACCGTGCAGGCCGAACGTCAGGCCGATGGCGAAGTCGACGAGCCGCTTCGCGTCGGCGTGCTCCATGTCGGTCAGGTTCATGATCACCGGCATGCCGTCCCGGAAGCGCTCGCCGATGGTGCGGGCCTCGTTGTAGGAGGCCGGGTGCACCGTGGTGATCCGGTAGCCCTGCGGAGCCGGCGACGGCACCGGCGCGGGGGCCGGGACGGGCTCGGGCGCGGAGGCCACGGGCTCGCTCATGGCCAGGCCGGTCGCGGCACCGGAACCGCCGGAGCTGATCCGACTGCGGCCCGACGAACCGGCCCCGGCGCTCCCGGCGGCGGACAGCCCGCTACCGGCCAGTCGTGCGGCGGTGCTGCCGCTCGCCAGGCCGATCGTCCGTGGCGTGGCCGGCCGCCGGCCCAGGGAGACCTCGGGCTCGGGGGCGCGTTCCTCGACCGGCTCGTCGACCGGGCGCACACCGGCGTACTCGGTGTCGTAGCCACCGCCGTAGCCGCTGCCGTAGCCGTACCGGGACTCCTCCGCCACGGGGTCGGCGTCATCGGCGGCGTACCGGTCGTAGCCGCGGTCGTAGCCCCGGTCGTCGCGGTCGTAGTCGCTCTGCCGTGCGGCGTAGCGGTCGTACCCGCCACGGGTGTCGTCGTCCTCGACGAGGCCGAGGTAGACCCCCATCCTCCGCATCGCTCCCGCCATCGGACGTCTCCCTCTGGTCTCGTCGGCGCTGGGCGCCCCGCGCTGCACTCAGGTGCCTGGGTGGTTCAGGTGGTTCGGGTGGGACTCGGGAGGGCGCCGGCGTGCCACGTCACTCCCCCGCGCCCCGGCCCGGTGTCACTGCTCTGCACCGGAGGCTAGGGGGCGCGTCCCGAACAACGCGGTACCGACACGCACCACAGTGGCCCCAGCTGTCACAGCAGCCTCCAGGTCGCCGCTCATGCCTGCCGATGTCTCCGAGGCACCAGGATGATCGGCGCGCAGCCGAGCGGCCAGCTCGGCCAGCCGCTCGAACGCCGGGGCGGGCTCCTCACCCCGGGGGGCCACCGCCATCAGTCCCCGCAGCCGCAGCTCCGGCGCGCCGGCGACCGCGTCCGCGAGGCCGGGGACGTCGGTCGGCGGGGCCCCGCCCCGGCTGCCGAGCTCGCCCTCCGGGCCACCCAGGTCGACCTGGACGTAGACGTCCAGGACCCGCTGCTCGTGCTCGGCGGCGCGGGCCAGCGCCGTCACCAGCGAGGCTCGGTCCACCGAGTGCACCGTGGCACCGAGCCGGGCCACCGGGGCCACCTTGTTCCGCTGCAGCTGCCCGACCAGGTGCCAGTGCAGCTCGGGCACGGCGGGGTCCTCGGCCAGGGCCGCCGCCTTCCCGGCCAGCTCCTGCACCCGGTTCTCGGCGAAGTGCCGCTGCCCGAGCGCCGCGAGGGCCCGGACGTCGTCGGCCGACCAGGTCTTGCTCACCGCCAGCAGCCGCACCTCGGCCGGGTCCCGTCCGGCTGCCCGGGCGGCGTCGTCGATCCGGGCGCGGACGGCTCGCAGGTTCTCGGCGAGGGGCGACCTGTTCTCGGCGAGGGGCGACATGCCCTCATCCTCCCCGCAGCGACCGCGTCGGTCCCCCGGCGGGTGAGCCGCCCGGCCCCGCCCCGGGGCTCGCTGCGAGCGTGCGCGCGGCGGGCCCGGGGCGGGGTCGGTCAGGAGCCGAGCCAGACGACGCCGGCCTGGCGCCCGGTCACGCCGTCGCGGCGGTGGCTGAACAGCCGGGGGTCCTCGACGGTGCAGCGCGGGTCGTGCACGACCTGCCCGACGCCGGCGCGGCGGAGGACCTCGGCGATCCCCGCCCGCAGGTCGAGCCCCGGCGTGCCGCGCCGGGTGCGGACCGCGCTGGCCGGGGCGACCCGGGCGACGTCGGCCTGCATCTGCGCGGGCACCTCGTAGTCCAGCCCGCAGACGGCCGGGCCGAGCAGGGCCTCCACGTCACCCGGCCGCGAGCCCAGCCGGGTCATCGCCGCCAGCGTGGCCGGGACGACGCCGGCCCGCACCCCCTCGCGGCCGGCGTGCACGGCGGCGACCACCCCGGCGACGGGGTCGGCCAGCAGCACCGGCACGCAGTCGGCGACCAGCACGCACAGCACCAGGCCGGGGGTGGCGGTGACGAGTGCGTCGACGTCGGCGACCGGGTTCTCGTCGGCGTCTTCGACGATCGCGACGCCGGTGCCGTGCACCTGGGTCATCCAGAGCAGCCGGTCGGCGGGCACGCCGAGCTCGCCGGCCAGCCGTGCCCGGTTGGCCGCGACGGCGTCCGGGTCGTCGCCGACGTGCACCCCCAGGTTGAAGGAGTCGTACGGCGCGACAGAACGGCCGCCCCGCCGGTCGGTGACGACCCGGCGGGGTCGCACCGCCGACGGAGCGGCCGAGCGGTCAGTCACGTATCTGACCTGCTGGAAACGGCCCCCGTGCAGGGTCCCGCTGCGAGCTTGCGAGTAGTGGGGGGCACGGGGGTCCTTCTACTGGCTGCGGAGGAACTCGGGGATGTCGAGCTCCTCCTCGAAGTCGTCCGAGGCCAACGGCCGACGGGCGGTGCCGCCCTGGCCGCCACCCTGGCCGGCGATCGGCGGCAGCGGCGGCACGGTGATCCCACCGCCCTGCGGCGCACTCCCCGGCTGACCCGGGCGCGGCGCCGACGGGGAGGAGGCCGCCGGGGCGGCCGGCACCTGCGGCGGCGCGGTCGCAGCCGGACCGGCCGACCGCTCCCCCGTCTGCACCGGCGCCGGCGGACGGGCCGCCGGCGGGGTGCTCACCGGTGCGGCCGGTGCGGTGGGTGCCGACGTCGCCAGCGGGGTGCTGCCGGCGTCCTTGCGGGTGCCGGGCTTGCCACCGTCGAAACCGGCCGCGATCACGGTGACCCGCACCTCGTCACCGAGGGCGTCGTCGATGACGGCGCCGAAGATGATGTTGGCGTCCGGGTGTGCGGCGTCGGAGACCAGCGAGGCAGCCTCGTTGATCTCGAACAGCCCCAGGTCCGACCCACCGGAGATCGACAGCAGGACGCCGTGGGCGCCCTCCATCGAGGCCTCCAGCAGAGGCGAGGCGATCGCCTGTTCAGCTGCGAGCAGGGCGCGGTTGTCCCCGCGGGCGCTGCCGATCCCCATCAGCGCCGAGCCTGCCCCGGACATGACCGACTTGACGTCGGCGAAGTCCAGGTTGATCAGGCCGGGCGTGGTGATCAGGTCGGTGATGCCCTGCACACCGGAGAGCAGCACCTGGTCGGCGGTGCGGAAGGCGTCCATCACGCTGACGTTCCGGTCGCCCAGCTGCAGCAGCCGGTCGTTCGGGATCACGATGAGCGTGTCGCACTCGTTGCGCAGCTCCTCGATGCCCGTCTCGGCCTGGACCGCCCGCCGCTTCCCCTCGAAGGAGAACGGGCGGGTGACCACGCCGATCGTCAGGGCGCCGAGCTTGCGGGAGATGGAGGCGACGACGGGCGCACCGCCGGTGCCCGTGCCGCCGCCCTCGCCGGCCGTCACGAAGACCATGTCGGCGCCCTTGAGCACCTCTTCGATCTCCTCGCGGTGGTCCTCGGCGGCCTGCCGGCCGACATCGGGCTGCGCACCGGCGCCCAGGCCGCGGGTGAGCTCACGGCCGACGTCGAGCTTGACGTCGGCGTCGCTCATCAGCAGCGCCTGCGCATCGGTGTTGATCGCGATGAACTCGACCCCCTTGAGGCCGACCTCGATCATGCGGTTGACCGCGTTCACCCCGCCGCCGCCGATGCCGACGACCTTGATGACCGCTAGGTAGTTGTGCGGAGGTGTCATGCCGCGCTCCCCAACTGGACCCTCATCCTTAGGTTAAGCCTTATAGTTATGTCAACTGAGTCGTTGTGAGGACGAAGTTAGGTGTGCCCATCCGAGGCAGCAAGCACCCTCCTTGGTTCGGCGTGTCCATCCGGCGGATTCCCACGAGGATCTGCCGACCCATCCGTCACTTGCCGCTCACGAGACGTGACGACCCGCCTGGTCAGCGTCTCCAGTTCGACTGCAGACATCTCCGGCCGGGTCCGGCACGCGGAGACGGACGACTCGCGGACCTTTTTCTGGCCGGGCGTGTCGGGAGCCCGACCGACTCCGGGGGATCAGCGCAGGACGACCGCGTCAGGGGTGCTGACGTCGAGGGTGCCGGCCGGGTCGAGGGTGCCCTGGTCGATCTGGTCCAGCAGCGCGTGCAGCACCTCGGCCTTGCGGTCGGTCCGTTCGGCGCTCCCCCAGCGCACGGACCGACCGTCGGTCAGGGTCAGCGTGACGTCGTCGGCGGTGCGCGCGGACACCTGGGTCACCTGGCTGCGCACGGCGTCCGGCAGCGCGGTGAGCGCACCCAGCGCGGCGGTGGTGGCCGCGTCGTCCGGGCCGGGGTCGCGGACGTCGAGCGGGACCACCCCGCTCGGGGCGTCGCCGGTGATGGTGTCGAACACCACGCCCCCGGCGTCGAGCAGCTGCCGGGTGCCGGCCTGCTCCACGACGGCGACCGGGACGCGCTCGGCCAGCGTGACCACGACCGTCCCCGGCCAGCCGCGGGTCACCTCCACCGAGGCGACCTGCGGGAGCTGGGCCACCCGCCCGGCCGCCGTCCCGGTGTCCACCCGCGCCAACGGGGTGCCCTCCTCGATCCCGGCGACGGAGACGACCTGGGCGTCGGACAGCGCGACGGCACCGTCGACCCGCACGGCGCGCACCGCGAGCAACGGGCTGGCCAGCAGCACCCACGCCGCGAGCGCGACCACGACGGCCAGCGCGACCGCCGCCACGACCAGCCGGCGGCGTGGCCGGTGCGCGCGACGGGACCGACCGCGCCGGGAGCCCAGCGAGGTGACCGGTGCAGCAGCTCCCGCCGGGGCGGCGCCGCGCCGCGGTCTGCGGGACCGGTCGCGGGTCGTCGACCCCGTGCGGCTCACCGTGGTGGCTCCGGCCCGTCCTCCACCGCGTCCGTCGGCTCCGGCGGTGGCGCGAGCGCCACCAGCACCTCGGGACCGACCATCGACACGTCGCCGGCGCCCATGGTCACCACCAGGTCGCCCGGGCGCGCCCGGTCGGCCATCGCGCCGGCGGCCGCCGACCACGAGGGCTCGAAGGCGACCCGCCCGGCGGGAAGGGGCACCGCGTCGGCCACCAGCGCACCGGTCACCCCGGGGACCGGGTCCTCCCGGGCGCCGTAGACCTCCATCACCACGACCTCGTCGGCCAGGCCGAGCGCCGCGCCGAAGCCGGCGGCGAACTGCGCCGTCCGGCTGTAGAGGTGCGGCTGGAAAAGCACCAGCAGGCGCCCCTCCCCCACCACCGCGCGGGCGGCACGCAGCTGGGCGTCCACCTCGGTGGGGTGGTGGGCGTAGTCGTCGTACACCCGGACCCCGGCGACGGTGCCCTTGAGCTCGAAGCGACGGTGCACACCGCCGAACCGGGCCAGCCCGGTGACCAGCCCGGCGGCGGGCAGGCCCAGCTCCAGGCCGGCCAGCAGCGCCGCGGCGCTGTTGAGGGCCATGTGCACGCCGGGCAGCCGGATGTGCACCGCGCCGAGCTCCCGACCGTCGAGGACGGCGGTGTACCGGGTGCCGTCCGGGCCGACCTCCAGGTCGACCAGGCGGAGGTCCGCCCCGGCCGACTGGCCGTAGGTGCGCACCCGGGCGGTGGCTCCCACGCCGGCCAGCCGGGCAGCACCCGGGTCGTCGGCGCAGAGCACCAGGAAGCCCTCGGCGGGCACGGTGCGCACGAACGTGTCGAACGCCGCCTCCACCGCGGCCAGGTCGCCGTAGTTGTCCAGGTGGTCGGCCTCGACGTTGGTGACGATGCCCCCGCGCGGGGCCAGCAGCAGGAAGGACCGGTCGCTCTCGTCGGCCTCGGCGAGGAAGACGTCGCCCTGGCCGGCGTGGGCGTTCGAGCCGGACTCGTTGAGCGTGCCGCCGATGGCGAAGGATGGGTCGACCCCACAGGCCTGGACGGCGACCGTGAGCATCGAGGTCGTCGAGGTCTTCCCGTGGGTGCCCGCCACCGCCACGCTGCGCCGTCCGGCCATCACCGCCGCCAGCGCCACCGCCCGCGGCAGCACCCGCAGCCCGCGCTCCCGGGCGGCCACCAGCTCGGCGTTCTCGTCGCGGATCGCGGTGGAGACCACCACGGTCGCCGCCTCGCCCAGGTGCTCGGCGGCGTGACCGACCTCGATCCGGGCACCGAGCGCGTCCAGCGCGCGCAGCGCCGGGGAGTCCCGCCGATCGCTGCCGGACACCGGCACGCCGCGGGCCAGCATGATCCGGGCGATGCCGCTCATCCCGGCCCCGCCGATGCCGATGAAGTGCACCGGCCCCAGCTCGGCCAGGGCCGGGATCGGCCCGCGCCAGGCGGCGACGTCGGCGGCGCTCATCGGTTCCGCACCCCCTCGGCGGCGACCTGCAGCACGAGGTCGGCCAGCCGCTCGTCGGCGTCCGGGGTGCCCGCGGCGGCCGCGGCGGCGGCCAGCGCCGACAGCGCGGCCGGGTCGGTGAGCAGCGGCACGAGCTCGCTCCGGATCCAGGCCGGCGACAGGTCCGCGTCGGCGAGCAGCAGCCCGCCACCGGCCTCGACCACGGGCAGCGCGTTGAGCCGCTGCTCCCCGTTGCCGATCGGCAGCGGGACGAACACGGCCGGCAGCCCGACCGCGGAGAGCTCGGCCACGGTCACCGCACCGGAGCGGCACAGCGCCAGGTCCGCCGCGGCGTAGGCCAGGTCCATCCGTTCCAGGTAGTCCACGACGACGTAGGGCGCGCCCCCGGCCGGCCGGGCGGGCACCGAGACGTCGGTGTTCTTCGGCCCCCGGGCGTGCAGCACCTGCACCCCGGCGGCGGTCAGCGCGTCGGCCGCGCCGACCGCGGCCCGGTTCAGTGACGCGGCGCCCTGCGATCCACCGAAGACCAGCAGGGTCGGGCGGTCGGGGTCCAGCCCGAACTCGGCCCGCGCCTCGGCCCGCCGGGCGGCCCGGTCCAGCCCGCTGATCGCGGTGCGCAGCGGCATCCCGACGTGCTCGGCGCGGTGCAGCGGCGTGCTCGGGACGGTGACCGCGACGCGGGCGGCGAGCCGGGCGC
Organism: Modestobacter sp. VKM Ac-2983; assembly: GCF_026967885.1. Taxonomy (NCBI): domain Bacteria; kingdom Bacillati; phylum Actinomycetota; class Actinomycetes; order Geodermatophilales; family Geodermatophilaceae; genus Modestobacter; species Modestobacter sp. VKM Ac-2983. The sequence goes on along the minus strand of NZ_JAPVBK010000005.1, from coordinate 84,269 downwards.
CGATCCGGTTGGCCAGCCCGGGCAGCGCGTTCTGCTCGTGCACCACGATCGGGACGCCGGCCCGCCCCCGCCCGGCCCGACGGGCGGCCAGGTACGCCGGCAGGGCGACGTACCCGCCGAAGCCGACGACGACGTCGGCGTCGAGCTCGGTGAGCAGCGCCCGGGTCTCGGCGACGGCCCGGCGGACCCGGCCCGGGACGCGCAGCAGGTCCGGCGTGGGCTTGCGCGGCAGCGGGACCGGCGGGATGAGCCGCAGGTCGTAGCCCCGGGCCGGCACGAGGCGGGTCTCCATGCCCCGGGCGGTGCCCAGGCAGGTGACCCGGGGAGCACCGCCGGCAGCACCGGTGCGGCGGGTGAGGGCGTCGGCGAGGGCGAGCATCGGCTCGATGTGGCCACCGGTGCCCCCACCGGCGAGCACGACGTGCACCGGGGTGGGGCCGGAGGAGGGCACGGCCGGGCCGTTCTCGCCGGGATCGTGCTGGGGTGAGGTCACTGCGGGCGTCCTGGCCGTTCTGTTCTCGGGGGGCGGGACCGCGGGACGGGCCGGCCCTGGGCGGCGGGCGGCTCCCCGGACCGGGGACGGTCGCGGAGCCCCTCATGCAGGGCAGGCCCCGCCGCGGACGAGGGCCGGCTGCGGACGGTCGGGCGGTCACCGGGGTTCTGCCGGCGGTCGACAGTCTGCCGTTCCGGGCCACCGCGGCGCGCGTCCGGGGCGGGCCCCGGAGCCCCGGCACCACGTCCCCGGCCCACCGGGGACGACGTCGGGTGCCCGGTCACCCGGGCGACCGTCCGGCCGTTGCCACGCCGGGGGGCCGGGGGCGGCGGACCGGGGCGGGCGGTGGACCGGCTCTCGCGGCGTCGGCGGGAGGGCACCGGGTCGACGGCCGCCGAGGGGACCGGCGCCAGCAGCCGGGCCAACCGGCCGCGGCGCTGGCTCCGCTGGGAGGCGATCGCGGCCGGTTCGGCCCGGGCGAAGCGGACCAGCAGCCCGACGACGAAGAGGGTGAGGACCAGCGAGGTGCCGCCGGCGGAGATCAGCGGCAGCGTCACGCCGGTGACCGGCAGCAGGCCCACGACGTAGCCCATGTTGATCACGGCCTGCCCGACCAGCCACACCGTGATGGCGACGCTGGACAGCTGGACGAAGCGGTCGGCGGACCGGTGGGCGATCCGGAACCCGGCCCACGCCAGGATCCCGTAGAGGGTCACCACCACCAGGCAGCCCAGGAAGCCCAGCTCCTCGCCGATGATCGCGAAGATGTAGTCGGACTCCGCGTGCGGCAGGATGTTCCACTTCATCGCGCTGTTGCCCAGCCCGACGCCCCACACCCCGCCGGTGGCCAGCGCGTACAGCCCGCGGATCGCCTGGTAGCCGCCGTTCTCCGGATCGGCGAAGGGGTCCAGGAACGAGGTGATCCGGGCCATCCGGTAGCTCGCGAACGTCACCATCAGGGCGACGGCCACGGCGGCGAGCGCCACGGCACCGGCGATGTAGCGGCGGGACAGCCCACCGGCCCACATCAACCCGGCCAGCACCAGACCCAGGCTGACCACCGCCCCCATGTCGGGCTCGAGCAGCAGCAGCAACGACAGCACGCCGAACACCGGCAACACCGGGACGAGCAGCGACTGCACGGTCAGGTACTTCTCCCGCAGGGCGATGACGTGGGCGCCCCACAGCGCGAAGACCAGCTTGCCGAGCTCGGACGGCTGGAAGTTGGTGAAGCCCAGGTCGAACCAGGCCCGGGAACCGTTCAGCTTCAGCCCGATGCCCGGCACCAGGACCAGCAGCAGCAGCCCGGCGACGCCGAGCAGCGCCCAGCCGGAGAACTGGCGGATGCGGCCGACCGGCAGGTGCATTGCGGCGAGCATGGCGAGCAGCCCGATCGCGGCGAAGGCGATCTGCCGGACGCCGGGGAGCCAGGCCGGCTGGCCGGCCTTGGCCGCCTCGATCGAGGAGGCGGAGAAGACCATCACCAGACCGATGGCCAGCAGCATGCCGGCCGCCCCGAGCACCAGGTGCGAGCTGGTCATCGGGCCGTCGACCCAGGCCGGGACGCGGAAGCGCGGCCCCGCGGCCCGGGCGGCAGTGGGCTGCTGCTCCTCGCGGCCGGGACGGCGGGACGAGCGCTGCCCGGTGGTCGCCGTCACCGGCCGCTCACCCCAGCGCGCGGACCGCGTCGGCGAAGGCCCGGCCGCGGTGCGCGTAGTCGGTGAACACGTCCATCGAGGCGGCCGCCGGGGCGAGCAGCACGGTGTCCCCGGGGCGGGCCAGCCGGACGGCAGCCGCGACCACCTCACGCATCACGCTGTCCCCATCCGTCACAGCGCCATCGTCGCCGCTGGGGACCACCGTGCGTGGGACCGACGGGGCGTGTCGCGCCAGCGACCGGGCCAGCACCTCCCGATCTCGGCCCAGCAGCACCACCCCGGCCAGCCGCGGGGCGACCGCGGCGACCAGCGGCTCGACGTCGGCGCCCTTGAGCAGGCCCCCGGCGATCCACACAACCCGCGGGTAGGCGGCCAGCGAGGCCCCGGCCGCGTGCGGGTTCGTGGCCTTGCTGTCGTCGACGAAGTCGATGCCGTCGACGCTGCCGACCAGCACGTTGCGGTGGGCGCCGCCGCGGAAGCCGGCCAGGCCGCGACCGACCGCGGCCGCGTCGACGCCGGCGACCCGGGCCAGCGCCGCGGCGGCCAGCGCGTTCACCGTGTTGTGCGGCCCCCGCACCTGCAGGGCCTCGAGCTCGGCGAGCACCTCACCGGCCGGGTCCGGGCTGAACGTGCGGTCGACGAGGGCACCGGACCGGACGCCGAGCTGGCCGCGGGCGGGCTCGCCGAGGGTCACGGTGACCGGGTGCCGGTGGGCGGCGACGAGCCCGGACGCGACCGGGTCGCCGGCGTCGGCGACCGCGACCGGCGCCAGCCGCAGCAGGCGGGCCTTGGCGTCGCGGTAGGCGTCGAAGGAGCCGTGCCAGTCGACGTGGTCGTCGGCGACGTTGAGCACGCAGGCGGCGGCGGGGGCGATCGAGGAGGACCAGTGCAGCTGGAAGCTGGAGAGCTCCACGGCGATCGCGTCGTGGGCGGGGGCGCCGTCGGCGTCGCGGGCGGTGACCACCTCGACGAGCGGCCGGCCGACGTTGCCCGCGGCGACCGCCCGCAGCCCGCCGGCCAGCAGGACCGCCTCGAGCATCGTGACCGTCGTCGTCTTCCCGTTGGTGCCGGTGACCGCGAACCAGGGGGCGGGCTCCGCACCCGGCGCCGCCGTCCGCAGCCGCCAGGCCAGCTCCGGTTCGCCGATGACCTCCACGCCGCGGGCGGCGGCGGTCCGCAGCAGCGGGGAGTCCGGCCGCCAGCCCGGGGAGGTGACGACCAGGTCGACGTCCTCCGGCGGCTCGCTGAGCGCCCCGAGCCAGCGGGCGCCCGACTCGACGAGCTCGGTCAGCACGGCGGGCTCGGTGGCGTCGGTGAGCCAGACCTCGTCCCCGCGCGCCAGCAGCACCCGGGCCGCCGCCGCGCCGGAGACGCCGAGCCCGGCGACGAGCACGGTGCCCAGCGGTCGGTCCGCCGTCCCGTTCGCGTGGGTCACCTCTACAGCCCCGTGACGGAGAGCCAGTCGGCGTAGAACAGCCCGAGCCCGAAGGCGACCGCCATCCCGGTGACCAGCCAGAACCGGACGATCACCGTGTTCTCCGCCCAGCCGGCCAGCTCGAAGTGGTGGTGCAGGGGCGCCATCCGGAAGACCCGGCGGTGGGTGGCCCGGAAGAAGCCGACCTGGATCACCACCGACAGGGTGACCGCCACGAACAGCCCGCCCAGGACGACGAGCAGCAACTCGGTGCGGGTGACGATGGCCAGCCCGGCCATCAGCCCGCCGAGGGCCAGCGAACCGGTGTCGCCCATGAAGATCCGGGCCGGCGAGGTGTTCCACCACAGGAAGCCCAGGCAGGCGCCCATCGCCGCGGCGGCCACCAGCGTGACGTCGAGCGGGTCGCGGACCGTGTAGCAGCCGTCGACGAAGCCGCCGGCGCAGTCGTTCCCGAACTGCCAGAACGAGATGACCACGTAGGAGCCGAACACCATCGCCGAGGCGCCGGCGGCCAACCCGTCGAGGCCGTCGGTGAGGTTCACCGCGTTGGAGAAGCCGGCGATGAAGAGGTAGGCCAGCGCGACGAACGCGACCGTCGGCAGGGTGAGCGGGGCGATGTCCCGGACGAAGGAGACCGTCGTGGTGGCCACCGCGGTCCCGTCCTCGCCGTCGGCCATCAGCGCGAGCACGGCGAAGGTGACCCCGATGACCAGCTGGCCGACCAGCTTGGCGGTCTTGTTCAGGCCGAGGCTGCGCCGGTACCGGATCTTGAGGTAGTCGTCGAGGAACCCGACGGTGCCCAGGCCGATGAGCAGGAACAGCAGCAGCAGACCGGTGGCGGTGACGCCACGGCCCTCCTGGTTGATCACGAACAGGTGCGCCACCAGGTAGCCGACCACCGTGGCCAGCACCATCACGGTGCCGCCCATGGTGGGCGTGCCCTTCTTCGACAGGTGGCTCTCCGGGCCGTCGTCCCGGATCTCCTGCCCGAAGCCGTGCTTCCGGAAGGCCTTGATCGCCAACGGGGTCAGCAGGATCGAGACGATCAGCCCGACGGCGGCGGCGACGAGGACCGACCTCACGCGGTCACCTCCGGGCCGCCGTCGGCGATCAGGTCGGCGGCGAGCTCCTCGAGGCCGTAGCTGCGCGAGGCCTTGACCAGGACGACGTCCCCGGGCCCGACCACCTCGCTCAGCAACCGCCGGGCTGCTGCCCGGTCCGGCAGGTGCACGGACTCCTCCTGCTCTCCCCCGCGGTCGCCTGCGCGACCACGGGCGTCCAGTTCCGCACGGGCACCCGCGTGCACACCGGCCGCGTCGGGCCCGACGGAGACGACGAGGTCGACCCCGGCGCGCACGGCGTCCCGGCCCAGCTCCTCGTGCGCGGCCCCGGCGGTGGGGCCGAGCTCCCCCATCGCACCGAGCACGGCGATCCGGCGGCGGCCCCGCAGCCGGCGGAGCGCGGCCAGCGCGGCCCGCATCGACTCGGGGTTGGCGTTGTAGGCGTCGTTGACGACGGTCACGCCGTCGGCGCGGGTGGTGACCTCCATCCGCCAGCGGCTGCGCGGCGCGGCGGCCGACAGCGCCTGCGCGACCGCGGCGGGCGTCATCCCGGCGGCCAGCGCCGCGCCGGCGGCGGACAGCGCGTTGGCGACCTGGTGCACGCCGACGACCTGCAGGGCGACCGGGTGCTGCTCGCCGCGGGCATGGAGGGCGAACCGGGCGCGGGCGGCGTCGTCGAGCTCCACGTCGGTGGCCCGCACGTCGGCGTGCTCGGCCAGCCCGGTGGTCAGCACCGCGGCCTGCGTGCGCGGGGCCATGCCGGCCACCCGGGCGTCGTCGGCGTTGAGCACCGCGGTGCCGCCGGCCGGCAGTGCCGCCACCAGCTCGCCCTTGCTGGTGGCGATCACCTCGGCGCTGCCGAACTCGCCGAGGTGGGCGGACCCGACGTTGAGCACCACGCCGATGGCCGGCCGGGCGATGTGGCACAGCCGGGCGATGTGGCCGGGGCCGCGCGAGCCCATCTCCAGCACCAGGAAGCGGGTGTCCGCACCGGCGGAGAGGACGGTCAGCGGCAGGCCGATGTCATTGTTGAACGAGCCCTGCGGGCTGACGGTCGGGCCGGCGGCCGCCAGCACCTGGCCGAGCAGGTCCTTGGTCGAGGTCTTGCCGGAGGACCCGGTGACGCCGATGGTCACCAGTCCGGCCTCCACGAGCCGGGCGTGCACCGCGGCGGCCAGCCGGCCCAGGGCCGCCACCGGGTCGGTGACGACGACACAGGGCAGGGCGGGGTCGGCGCGGGCGGTCAGTGCCCCGGCCGCGCCCGCCGCGGCGGCGGCGGGGAGGAAGTCGGCGCCGTCCACCCGTTCCCCGGGGAGGGCGACGAAGAGGTCGCCGGGGGCGACCGCGCGGGAGTCGACCAGCACCGCGCCGGTCACCGTGGCGGAGCCGTCACCGACGAGGTCGCCGTCGACGGCCGCGGCCACCTCGGCCAGGGTCAGGGCGATCACGCGTCCTCCTCGCTGGCGCTCGTCGGCCGCGTGCTCGACGATGCTGCGCTCATGCGTGACCTCGCAAGCTCGGTCACGAGTCCACCTCGCTGGCGCTCGTCGGCCGCGTGCTCGACGATGCTGCGCTCATGCGTGACCTCGCGAGCTCGATCACGTACCCACCTCGATGGCGGCCAGCAGGTCGCGCAGCACCACGCGGTCGTCGAAGGGCAGCACCTGACCGCCCACCTCCTGACCCGTCTCGTGGCCCTTGCCGGCCACGAGCAGCGTGTCACCCGGTCGCGCGAGCCCGACGGCGGCCGCCAGGGCGGCCCGCCGGTCGCCGATCTCCAGCACCTCGGCGCGCTGGTCGGCCGGGACCTCGCCGGCACCGGCGCGCATCGCCGCGCGGATGGCCGACGGGTCCTCCGACCGCGGGTTGTCGTCGGTGATCACCAGCACGTCGCTGCCGGCCGCCCCGGCGGCGCCCATCCCCGGCCGTTTGCCCGGGTCGCGGTCACCGCCGCACCCCAGCACGGTGATCAGCCGCCCCGGGGTGGCCGGGCGCAGTGCGGCCAGCGCGGTCTGCACCGCGTCGGGGGTGTGCGCGTAGTCGACGACGGCGACGAAGGGCTGGCCGGCGTCCACCGGCTCCATCCGCCCGGGGACGACGGTCTTCGCGATCCCGGGCAGCGCCGTCTCCGGCGGCACGCCGACGGCGTCCAGCAGCGCCACGGCGAGCACCGCGTTCGCCACGTTGAAGCTGCCGGGCAACCGCAGGTGCGCGGGCCAGCTGCGCCCGCCCGGGCCGTGCAGCGTGAAGGTCGACCCACCGGTGGATACGGCGGCCACGTCGGTGGCCGACCAGTCCGCACCCGGGGCACCGGAGCCGGAGACGGTGACCGTGCCCGGGCGGACCAGCCGCCGCCCGGCGGGGTCGTCGACGTCGACCACCTCGACGGCGGCCCGCCCGTCGAACAGCAGCGCCTTGGCCTGGAAGTAGCTCTCCGGGTCGCCGTGGAAGTCCAGGTGGTCGCGGGAGAGGTTGGTGAACCCGGCCGCGGCGAAGCGCACCCCGCCGACCCGGCCCTGCACCAGCGCGTGGCTGGAGACCTCCATGACCACCGCGCGGACGCCGGAGTCGACCATCGTGCCGAGCAGGGCGTGCAGGTCGGCCGCCTCCGGCGTCGTCCGGACGCTGGGCAGCTCGGTGGTCACCGGCGTCCCGTCGGCGTCCCGGCCGCGGGTGCGGGTCTGCACCGTGCCGATCAGGCCGCTGGCCCACCCGGCGGCGGCCAGGCCGGCCTCGACCAGGTAGCTCGTCGTCGTCTTGCCGTTGGTGCCGGTGATGCCGAGCACGGTCAGCAGCTCGCTGGGGAGCCCGTAGACCCGGGAGGCGACCGCGCCCAGCACGGACCGCGGGTCCTCGACCACGCAGACCGGCAGGCCGGTGGCCCGGGCCTGCTCCTCCCCCGCCGGGTCGGTCAGCACCGCGCGGGCACCGCGTGCGGCGGCGTCGGCGGTGTGGCGGGCGCCGTGGGTGCGGGCGCCGGGCAGCGCGGCGTAGAGGTCACCGGGGCGGACGTCGCCGGAGGCGTGGGTGACACCGGTGACGTCCACAGCGGTCGGGCCGGTCACCGGGGCGCCGACGAGGTCGGCGAGATCACCGAGGGAGAGCGGGCGGTTCCCGGCCGGCCGGGACGCCGCCCCGGGCGCAGTCGGGGTCACGACGGTCCAATCTACCGGCGCGGAGGAGCGCGACCCGATCACCTGGCGGCCCCGTGTCGCACCGGCGGGTGGCCGGCTCCCTGCGCCGGCGGGGTTCAGGGGACGGTGAGGGTGAAGTCCGGGCGGGGCGCGCCGGAGGGGACGACGCCCCCGGAGATCAGTGCGTACCGCATGACGTCGGCGAAGACCGGGGCCGCCACCTGGCCGCCCTCGGCGTCGCTGGTGGGCCGCTCGAGGTCGACGGCCACCACGTACTGCGGGTCGTCGGCCGGGGCGTAGCCGACGAAGGTGGTGAAGTAGCCGCCGCCCGCGTAGCCGCCCGTCTCGGGGTTGGCCCGCTGGGCGGTGCCGGTCTTGCCGGCGACCCGGAAGCCGTCGATCTCGCCCAGCGGTGCGGTGCCCCCGGGGCCGACCACGGCCTCGAGCATGTAGGTCAGCTGGTCCGCGGTGGACTCGCTGACCACCCGCACGCCCTCCGGCCGGGGCACCTCGGTGACCGTGCCGTCCTCGGCGGTGAGCGAGGACACCACCCGCGGGGCGATCCGCACGCCGTCGTTGGCGAGGGCCTGGTACGCCGAGGCCATCTGCAGGGTGGTCACCGAGACGCCCTGGCCGATCGGCACGTTGGCCGCGCGGCTGGCGGTCCAGTCCGCCGCGTCCTCCAGGATGCCGGCGCTCTCGCCGGGGAGCTCGATGCCGGTGGTCGAGCCGAAGCCGAAGTCCCGCAGGTACTGGTCGAGGGTGCTGTCCCCGATCTCCCGGGCCAGCATGATCGACCCGACGTTGCTGGACTTGGCGAGGATCCCGGTGACGGTGAAGTCGATCGGCTCGTGGTCGTGGGCGTCGGTGACCACGACGTCGCCGGCCTGGATGTGCCCGTCCACGTTGAGCACCGTGTCCTTGGTGGCCTTGCCCTCCTCGATGGCGGCGGCCAGGGTCACCGCCTTCATCACCGAGCCCGGCTCGTAGACCTCGGAGACGACCGGGTTGCCGAGCAGGGCCGGGTCGGTGGTGTTGTAGCTCCCCGGGTCGTAGCCGGGGCAGGAGGCCATCGCCACCACCTCGCCGGTCTGCACGTCCTGGACCACGGCCGACGCCGTGGCCGTCGCCTCGTCGGCGCAGGCCGCGTCCAGCGTCTGCTGCACGACGAACTGCAGGTCCTGGTCCAGCGTCAGCTGCACCGTGCTGCCGTCGGTCGCCGGCTGGGTGTCGTCGATGCCCGAGGGGATCGGGTTGCCGACGCCGTCCACCTCGATCCGCTCCTCGCCGTCGACCCCGGCCAGGTGCTCCTCGAAGGTCTGCTCGACCCCGGCGAGGCCGTCGCCCTCCTTGCCGACGAAGCCGACCAGCTGGCCGCCGACCGCGCCCGCCGGGTAGAGCCGCACGGGGTCGTCCTGGAAGACCAGGCCGGCCTGGGTGGAGGCCGGCAGCTCCCGGATCTGGTCGGTGACGTCGGTGCTGACCTCGTCGGCCAGGACGACGTAGCGCCCCTCCCGGGAGAGCTTCTCGACCAGCTCGTCGACCGGGATGCCGAGCAGCGTGGTCAACGCCAGCGCCGTTCGGGTGGGGTCGGAGACCAGCGTCGGGTCGGCCGTGACCCGCTTGGCGTCCACGGAGTAGGCGAGCACCTTGCCGTTGCGGTCGACGATCTCCCCCCGGACGGCCTCGATCGGGTACGTGCGCATCCGGTCGTTCTCGGCCGCCTGTGCGTAGGCGGCCCCGTCGACCCCCTGGAGCACCACGAGCTTGCCGACCACCACCACCAGCAGGGTGATCAGGAACGCCAGCCCCCAGCGGTTGCGCTGGTCGCGCTGCGTCAGCCCGAGCGGCTGGAGGCGCCGCGCCCCGGGCTCCCGACGCCCGCGCGGCGCGCCGCGCCCGGCCGGCCCGGTGGGCCGCGGCGGGGTGCGGCGGCCCCCGGCCGGACGATGCGGCGGGAGAGGACCTGCAGGGGGCACGGATCAGTTCCCGGGGGTCGGCGACACGGGGTCGGTGAGCGCGTTGTCGGCGGGCGCGTTGTCGGCGGGCGAGCTGTCGGTGGGCGCGGGGTCGGGGGACACGGCGTCGGCGGGGGCGGGCTGCGGCGCGGTGGCCCCGTCGGCCGCCGGGTCGGCGGCCCCCGGCTCGACGGGTGCCGTCGCCGGGGTCGCGCTGCCCAGCAGGACGGAGCTGCCGTCGGGCTGCAGCACCAGGTGGGCTGCGTCCCCCGGCGGGACCAGCCCGACCGCGGCTGCGGCGCGGGCCAGTTCGGCAGCAGTGTCGGCAGCGATCACCTGCTGCTCCAGTCGAGCGACCTCCTTGGCCTGCTCGGCCATCGCGACCCGCTGCTCGGTGGCACGCAGGGAGTCCACGGCGATCGCGGTGTTGAGCAGCAGGAGGCCCAGCGTCGTCCCGACCAGCAGGGCGACGAGCACGGCGACGAACGGCGCCCGGCGACCGCGCAGCGCCGCCCGCCGGCTGCCGCGGGGGGCCCGGGCCGGGGTCGGCACCAGCCGCAGCTGCGGGCCGCTCGGGACCGGTCCGCTGCGCCGGGCCGGGGCGGCCCGGGGCACGTGCACCGGACCGGTGGTGGCCCGGCCGGTGGTCCGGGCTGTCGTGGTGCGGGCCGTCGTCGTCCGTGCGGTCGTCGTCCGGGCCGTCGTCGTCCGCGTCGTCGTCCGGGCCGTGCCCGTGCGGCCGGTGCCCGCCCGGGTCGCACCGGTGCGGGGGGTCGGTGCACTGGTCCGGGGGACGGACCGCGCCGGCTGGCTCATGCCGCCCGCCGGACGCGCTCGGCGGCCCGCACCCGGGCCGAGGCGGACCGGGGGTTGACGGCGAGCTCGGCCTCGCCGGGTGCCTCGCCGCCCCGGGTGACCAGCTTCAGCACCGGTGCGTGCTCGGGCATCGGGACCGGCATGCCGGGCGGCGTGCGGTCCACGGCTTCTGCGGCGAGCGTCTGCTTCACGATGCGGTCCTCGAGGGAGTGGAAGCTGATCACGACCAGTCGGCCACCGATCGCGAGGGCGTCGATGGCGGCGGGCAGGGCCCGGGAGAGCACCCCGAGTTCGTCGTTGACCTCGATCCGGAGGGCCTGGAAGGTCCGCTTGGCCGGGTGTCCCCCGGTGCGGCGGGTGGCCGCGGGGATCGCCGAGCGCACCAGCTCGGCCAGCCGGGCGGTGCCGGTGAACGGCTCCCGGGCGCGCTCCCGCTCGATGGCGGAGGCGATCCGGCCGGCGAAGCGCTCCTCGCCGTAGACCTTCAGCACCCGGGCGAGCTCGCCTCGGGAGTAGGTGTTGACCACGTCGGCGGCGGTGCGGGGCCCGGTGGGGTCCATCCGCATGTCCAGCGGTGCGTCGGTGGAGTAGCTGAAGCCGCGGGTGGGGCGGTCCAGTTGCAGGGAGGAGACGCCGAGGTCGAACAGGATGCCCTGCACCTCCTCGACCCCCAGGTCGGCCAGCACGTCGGGCAGCTCGTCGAAGACGGCGGGCACCAGCGTGGTGCGCTCCGTGTGACCGGCCGCGGCGATCCGGGCGGCGGCCTCGGCGCGGGCGTCGGGGTCGCGGTCCAGCCCGATCAGCCGGAGCCCGGGGTGGGCCGCCAGCAGGGCCAGGGAGTGGCCGGCCAGCCCCAGCGTGCAGTCGACCAGGACGGCGCCCGGTGCCTGCAGGGCGGGGTCGAGCAGCTCGGTGACCCGGTCGAGGAGGACGGGGACGTGCAGCGCGGGCCCGGAGGCCTCGGGGCTGCTCATCGACGGGCTCCTCTCGCTGCGCAGGGGGCGGACGGGGTGGGGCGAGCGGCAGGGCAGGGGGTGGGGCGCAGTGGGGTGGGTGGTGCGCAGTGGAGCGCGGGTGGGGCGGGAGCGGGGCAACGCCCCGGCCCGCTGCCCCGCCCGGCTCGCCTGGCGCCGGGGAAGCGGTACCAGGTGGAGTCGGGCTGGGGCAGCTGGGCGGGTGGGGCGGTCGGTGCGGTGGACGTCGAGCCGGGGGGAAGTCGGCTCGCTGTCCGGGCCCGGTCGAGCCGGGGGGAAGTCGGCTCGTGCGGGATGGTGCGGTCCTGCGGGGTGGGGCGGTCCTGCGGTGGGGTCGGGTGGGGGTCGACTCAGGAGAGGGTCGGCATCCCCTCGCTCTCCATGGCGGCGAAGACGGCCTCCTGCTCTGCCACGTAGGCGTCCCAGGTGCCGGAGTCCCAGATCTCGAAACGGGTGTCCACGCCGACGACGACGACGTCGCGGTCCAGGCCGGCGTACTCCCGCAGGCTCGCCGGGATGGTGATCCGGCCGGTCTTGTCCGCCTCGACCTCGACCATCGAGCCGAAGCTCATCCGGGCGTGCATGCGGCCGGCGTTGGTGTCGGCCGGCGCCATGGACTTCAGCGCGGCGCTCTGCTCGGCGACCCGGGCCATGGTCAGGCCGTAGACGCAGCGCTCCTGGCCCTTCTTGATCACCATGCCGTCGGCCACCAGCTCGCGGTAGCGGACCGGGAGGGCGAGCCGGCCCTTCTCGTCGAGCCGCAGGGGGTAGCTGCCGACGAACACCGGATCACCCCCTGCATCAGTCCTCCTGTGGTCGTGCCGGGCACCATCCGTGGCCCCTGCCTCCCCATTGCGCGACACAGTAACCCACTGGCCCCCACTGGACACCACTTCACGCCGTGTCGCCCCCTTCCCTCCACCGGCCCCCACCGACCGCCTCCGGGCGGCGGAACGGGATCGACCGTGCACGCCGCTGAGCAGCACGTACCGTGAGCGGGGTGACCGAGGGCACGGCAGAGCTGCGGTCGGACCGGGGGGTGACGGAGCTGCGCTCCGCTCCCCGGCACGGCACCGGCCAGGACGCCACAGCGACGCAGCCGGAGACCGACGCCGACGTGGCGGCCGAGGGGGCGCAGCTCGCCGAGGCGATCGGCCGGGTGGTGCAGGGCAAGCCCGACGTCGTCCGGCTGGCGCTGGTCGTGCTGCTGGCCGAGGGGCACCTGCTGATCGAGGACGTCCCCGGGGTCGGCAAGACCACGCTGGCCAAGGCGCTGGCCCGGACCATCGACGGCACGGTGCGCCGGATCCAGTTCACCCCCGACCTGCTGCCCAGCGACGTCACCGGGGTGGCCGTCTACGACCAGGAGTCCCGGGCCTTCGAGTTCAAGCCCGGCGCCGTCTTCGCCAACGTGGTGGTGGCCGACGAGATCAACCGCGCCTCGCCCAAGACGCAGTCGGCCCTGCTGGAGTGCATGGAGGAGCGGCAGGTCACCGTCGACGGGGTCACCTACGAGCTGGCCCGGCCGTTCATGGTGGTGGCCACGCAGAACCCGCTGGAGATGGAAGGCACCTACCCCCTTCCCGAGGCGCAGCGGGACCGGTTCACCGCCCGGGTCTCGATGGGCTACCCGGACCGCGAGGCCGAGCTGGCGATGCTCGGCGGGCGGGCCACCGTCGACCCGCTCACCGCGCTCGCCCCGGTGGTCGACGCCGCGCGCGTGCGGGCCCTGGTGGCCGCGGTGGGCCGGCTGCACGTCGCCGAGCCGCTGCGCCAGTACGTCGTCTCGCTGGTCGAGGCCACCCGCCGCTCCCCCGACCTGCGGCTGGGCGCCTCCCCCCGCGCGGGGCTGCAGCTGCTCCGTGCCGCCCGCGCCACCGCGGCGCTGGCCGGCCGGGACCACGTGCTCCCCGACGACGTGCAGGCCATGGCGGTCCCGGTGCTGGCCCACCGGCTGCTGCTGACCCCGGACGCGGCGCTGGCGCGACGGGACGCCCAGCGGGTGGTCACCGACCTGCTCGCCACCGTGCCCGTCCACGGCGGCCGCTGACCCGGCCCACCCAGAGACGGACGGTCCTCCATGGCGCGCACCCGGATCGCCGACGCGGCGTCCTCCCTCACGCTGCGCGGCCGCTGCCTGGTCGCCGCCGGGCTGACCCTGGTCGCACTCGGCGCCCTGCTCGGTGAGCGGGCCCTGGTCCAGCTGGCCCTGTTCGTGCTCGCCCTGCCGGTGGTGTCGGCCGTCGGGATCGCCCGCCAGCGCTTCCGGGTCGCGACCCGGCGCACCGTCACCCCGGCCCGCTTGCCGCGCGGCGGGTCCGCCGAGGTGCTGGTGGAGGTCTCCAACGCCGACCGGCGGGCCGGCGGGCTGTGGTTGCTCACCGAGCACCTGCCCGCCGACCTGGGCCCGCAGCCGCGCTTCGTCGTGGAGCGGCTGGCCAGCGGCGGCACCGCCCCGCTCCGCTACCGACTGCACGGTTCCCGGCGCGGCCGGTACACCCTGGGGCCGCTGAGCCTGCGGCTCGTCGACCCCTTCGGCCTGGTGCTGCGCACGGCGACCGGCAGCGACACCGCCGGGCTGCTGGTCCTCCCCCGGGTCGTGCCGCTGCTCGGTGGCGGCGCGCTGACCGGAGCCGGAGGGGACGGCGGTGAGGGCGCCCGCCGCGCGATCGCCGTGCACGGCGAGGACGACGTCAGCACTCGGGAGTACCGCCACGGCGACGACCTGCGGCTGGTCCACTGGCGGGCCACCGCGCGCACCGGCGAGCTGATGGTCCGGCTGGAGGAACGACCGTGGCGCGCCGCGGCGACCGTGTTCGTCGACACCCGGTCGACCGCGCACCTGCTCGGGGGCCGGGTCGAGGGCGCAGCGGCTGACCCGGCCCCGCCGCAGGACACCCTGGAGTGGGTGGTGGAGGCCGCGGCCAGCATCGGGACCCACCTGCTGCGCCGGGGGGCCGCGCTGCGGGTCGTGACCGACGGCGGGGAGCTCACGCCGGCGCTCGGCCGGGGACAGCTGGGCCCGGACGAGCTGCTCGAGCGGCTCGCCGTCCTGGGCGGGGCACCCCAGCCCGGCCTGCAGCTGGGCCTGGAGACGCTGCGCCGGTCGGGGGCCGACGGACCGGCGATCTGCCTGCTGGGCCTCGTCGGGCCCGAGGACGTCGCGGCGCTGGTCCGCGCCCGGTCCGGCCCGGGCCGGGACGTCGCGGTGCTGGTGGACACCGCCGGCTGGCTGGACGCCGGGGCCACCCGGGGCCGGCGCACGCTCACCCCCACCGCCCGGGCCGAGGTGGAGACCCGGCAGCAGCAGGCCGGCGACCTGCTCCGCGCGGCCGGCTGGCAGGTGGCCACCGTCGGCCCGGACCAGACCGTGGCGCAGCTGTGGAGCCAGGTGGGCAGCCGGGCCGGCGCCGCAGGACCGGTGCCGGCGTGAGCCGCCAGGTCGACGAGCTGCCCCGGGCCACCCGCGGCGGTCCGGGCACCGGGATCGCCGTCGCGGTCGCGGTCGGACTGGGTGCGCTGGCGCTGGACCCCGTCTTCTCCGCCCGCACGTGGCTGCTGCCGGTGACGATGGTGGTGGCGGCCGTCGGCCTGGGCGGGGTGGCGCTGCGGGCGCTGCTGGACCGGCTGGTGGACCCCGCCGAGGACGACGGCCCGTGGTGGTCCGGCCCGGCTCGGCTGGCGGTGCCGCTGGGCCAGGTGGCCCTGGTGCTCGTCGTGCTCACCGTCGTCTTCACGCCCGACCGCGCCTGGGTGGGCATGCTGCCGACCCTGAGCAGCCTGGCCGACCTGGCCGGCCTGCTCGGTGACGGCACCGCGGAGATCCGGGAACAGGCCACCCCGGCGCTGCCGCTCACCGGGCTGGTGGCGCTGACCACCGTCTTCGTCGCCCTGATCGCGCTGGCCGTCGACCTGCTCGCCGTCCCGGCCCGCCAGCCGGCCCTGGGCGGGCTCGGCCTGCTGGTCCTCTACTGCGTCCCGGTGAGCACCGTGACCGGGGAGGTGGCGTTGATCTCCTTCGCCGCACCGGCCGCCGGGTTCGCCGTCCTGCTGTGGGCCGACCAGCGGGCACGGCTGGTCGGGAGCGGCCGGGGTGGCAGCGGGTCGCCGATGGGCACCGGCACCCTGCCGGCCCTGCGCACCGCCCTGGTCGCCCTGGTCGCCGGGCTGCTGCTGCCGGCGTTCGTGCCGACCCTGGCCGAGGGCTCGCTCGCGGCGGGGTGGGGCGGGGCGGGCACCGGCAACGGCGTGGGGACGTCCCTGGACCCGGTGGCGGAGATGGCCGGCCAGCTGAGCCTCCCCGAACCGATCGACCTGCTGGCCGTGGACGCCTCGGTGGCCGACCCGGGGTACCTGCGCTCGGTGTCACTGGACGAGTACAGCGGCGACGTCGGCTGGCGGATGAGCAACCTCGACGGGCAGTCGTCGATCGCGGCCGACGGTCCCCTGGCACCGCTCCTCGACGGGCAGTCCCGCCGCGAGGTGACCGCCCGGGTCACCGTGCTCGCACACGACGACCGCTTCCTCCCGCTGTTCGACTCCCCGCTGTCGGTGCAGGTGCTCGGCTCCGAGGACGAGGACTGGCGCTTCGACCCGGCCGCCCGGACCGTCTTCGGCCGGGACGAGACCACCGGTGGCCTCTCCTACCGGTCCACCTCCCAGCAGCCGCAACCGAGCGCAGCGGAGCTGGCTGCCGCACCCCAGGACCCGGGCGACCCGATGGTGGAGCGCTACACGGCGCTGCCGGAGCTCGACCCCAGCGTCGTCGCCCTGTCCGACCAGCTGACCGACCCGGCGCAGTCGCCCTACGAGCGGGTCCGGGCCGTGCTCGGCCTCTTCACCGACCCGGCCAACGGCTTCACCTACAGCCTGTCCACCGGCCCGGGCACCACCGGCGACGACCTGGCCGACTTCCTCCGGCTCAAGCGTGGCTACTGCGAGCAGTACGCCGGCGCCATGGCCGTGCTGGTCCGGGCGGCCGGGGTGCCGGCCCGGGTCGTGCTCGGCTACACACCCGGTCAGGTCGGCGAGGACGGCGACCGGGTGGTCACCACCGACGACGCGCACGCCTGGGTCGAGGTCTGGTTCGCCGGCCTGGGCTGGATCCCCTTCGACCCGACCCCGATCGCCGCCGACCGGGCCGTGGCGCTCCCCTGGGCACCGCGCACGGACGACGCCGACACCAGCACCCCGGACCCGTTCACGCCGGGCGGCGCGGCCCCGCTGCCGGCGCCACCGGCTGCCGAGCTGGACCGCGACGACCAGTACGTGCCGCCGCTGACGCCCCAGGCCGCGCCCCAGGAACAGCTCAGGCCGTGGCTGCTGGGGGCAGCGGGCACCCTGGTCGTCCTCGCCCTGGGCGCGCTGCCGTACCTCGCGCGCCGCCGGCAGCGCGCCGTCCGGCTGGCCGACGGACAGCCCGGCGCCCTGTGGGAGGAGCTGCTGGCGACGACCGTCGACCTGACCGTCGAGCCGCCCGGGAGCACGACGGCACGCCAGCTGGCCCAGCAGCTGGCCCAGCAGCTCGCCGGGACCGACCCGGCCGCGGTCGCCGCGGTGCAGACGCTGGCACGGGCCCAGGAGCGTTCGGTGTACGGCCCACCGGCAGCCCGGTCCGCACCGGACCCGGCGCTGACCGAGGCACTGGCGACGGTGCGCCGGGCACTGCTCCGGTCATCCTCCCGCGGGGAGCGGGTCCGGGCGGCGCTGTGGCCGGCCTCCACGCTGGCGACGGCCGCCCGGTGGACCGCCGCCCGGGCACCCCGCAGACCCCGCCCGGCCTGACCACGGGGCCGGGCTGGCTACGGTTGCCGGTGTCGGTGGCGTCGCCACCGGCTGCCCCCCAGCTGCGGAGTGCCCCTTGCGCGAGATCGCCGTCTTCGCCGGCAGTGCCCACCCCGAGCTCGCCGAGGAGATGTGCGCCCAGCTGGGCGTGCCGCTGCAGCCCGTCCGGGTGACCCGCTTCGCCAACGACTGCCTCGAGGTGCAGCTGCAGGCCAATTGCCGGGAGCGCGACGTCTTCCTGGTGCAGCCGCTGGTCACCCCGGTGCAGGAGAACCTGGTCGAGCTGCTGCTGATGATCGATGCGGCCCGCGGCGCGTCTGCCGCCCGGATCACCGTGGTGATGCCGCACTACGCCTACGCACGGTCGGACAAGAAGGACGCTCCCCGGATCTCCATCGGTGGCCGGCTGATCGCCGACCTCATGGTGGCGGCCGGAGCCAGCCGGGTGCTGGCCATGACGCTGCACTCCCCGCAGGTGCACGGCTTCTTCAGCGTGCCGGTCGACCACCTGCACGCCCTGCGCGAGCTGGCCGACCACTTCCGCGCGCTGGACCTCTCCCGCACCACCGTCGTCTCCCCCGACCTGGGGAACGCCAAGGAGGCCGCGGCCTTCGCCCGGCGGCTGGGGGTGCCGGTCGCCGCGGGCGCCAAGCAGCGGTACGCCGATGACCGGGTCAGCATCAGCGCCGTGATCGGGGACGTCGCCGGCCGGGACGTGATCGTGCTGGACGACGAGATCGCCAAGGGCAGCACGGTGCTGGAGCTGATCGACCGGCTGCGGGACGACGGCGCTCGCTCGATCCGGGTGGCCTGCACGCACGGCCTGTTCACCGCGGGTGCGCTGGAGCGGATCGGTGCCCAGGCCGACGTTGTGGAGATCGTCTGCACGAACACCGTGCCGGTGCCGGCCGGGGTCTCGGAGAAGCTGACCGTGCTGTCGGTGGCTCCCGCGCTCGCCCAGGCCGTGCAGCGGATCCACGACGGGGAGTCGGTCAGCGCGCTGTTCGACACGACGGCGACGCCCGGGGTCTGAGCCGGCCGGAGAGGCCAGCAGCCGCCGTCCCCGACGGGGCGGCGGCTGCTGGCTCAGCGGGTGGGCCGGCGGGCGCTACTGGTCGTAGCGGCGGCGGAAACGCTCCTCGAGCCGGCTCTTCAGCGGCTGGCGGCGCGACTTCGCGCTGCTGCTGCCGCCGCGGCCACCGGCTGCCGGTCGCCCGGCGGGGCCCGGCGCGGAGCCGGCCGGCACCTCACCGGTCGCGGCCTTGTAGTTCAGGACCCCGAGGACGGCACCACCGAAGGCCACCAGGAAGCCCAGTACGCCGACGAAGACGTTGGGCAGGGCCACCCCGCCGACCACGACGGCCAGGCCGACGACCACCAGGACGGCGCCCAGCTGCAGCTTGCGGCGGGCCTTCTGCCGCCGGTCACCGGTGCGGACCGTCGAGGCGAACTTCGGATCGTCATCGACGAGGGCGCGCTCGATCTGCTCCAGCAGACGCTGCTCGTGCTCGGAGAGCGGCACGTCGACCTCCAGGTACAAGTACAAGAAACCACCGGCGGCAGTCCGCCCGCGGTAGCACCGAGGATACGAGCCGTTTGCGGCGTGCGAAAGGCGAGTCGCCGTCGACACACCCTGTGCGGACCAGGTTCCCGCCCCGCGGCGCCTCCGTGGGGCAGAGGGCCAGGTCAGCGGGGCGTTCCCGATGATGGGCCGCGCGCAACCGGACCGGCGCCCGGGACCTGGCGGCGGCCGAGCAGGGTGGCCGGCCGGACGGCGCCGGCCCCGAAGCGCCGGGCAGCCCGGTCGGCGGCCAGCTCGGCGTCCCGGCGGCCGTGCTCGCGAGCCCCCAGCTCCAGCTGGCGGGCGGTCGCCTCCGCCTCCACCAGCCCCTCGGCCCGCACCCCGACCAGCCGGATGCGGGCCCGGTCCAGCCCCAGGGCGTCGAAGAGCGTGCGGGCCGTGTCGTACAGCTCCTGGCCCACGTCGGTGGGGACCTTCAGCGTGCGGGAGCGGGTGATCGTGGTGAAGTCGGCGAAGCGGACCTTCAGGGTCACCGTGCGGGCCAGGTGACCGGTCGAGCGCAGCCGCCCCGCCGTCCGCTCGGCCAGGTGCAGCAGCTCCCGGTGGACCACCTGCGGGTCGTCGACGTCGGTGCCGAAGGTCTCCTCGGCACCGGTGGACCGGTCGGGCTCGTCGGGCACCACCCGCCGGGGGTCGCGCCCCCAGGCGAGCTCGTGCAGGTGACTGCCGGCCGCCTGGCCCACGGCCCGCTGCAGGGTCCGTGCCGGCACGTGCGCCAGGTCCCCGACCGTGCGCAGGCCCAGCCGGAGGAGGATTTCCTCGGTCTTCGGGCCGACGCCCCACAGGGCGCTCACCGGCAACGGGTGCAGGAAGGCCATCACCTCGGCCGGCGGCACCACCAGCAGCCCGTCGGGCTTGGCCCGGGTGGAGGCCAGCTTGGCCACGAACTTGCTGCCGGCCACCCCGACCGAGCAGGTGATCCCCTGCTCGTCGTGGACCCGGCCCCGGATGTACTCCCCGATCGCCACCGGGTCACCCAGCCGGCGACCGCTGCCGGAGACGTCGAGGAACGCCTCGTCCAGGCTCAGCGGCTCGACCAGCGGCGTGAGGGAACGGAACAGCGCCATCACCGACCGGGACACCTCGGCGTAGAGGTCGAGGTCGCCGGGGAGCACGGTGGCCGTCGGGCACAGGCGCAGCGCCCGGGAGGTCGGCATCGCGCTGTGCACCCCGTAGCGGCGGGCCTCGTAGGTGGCCGAGGTGACCACCCCGCGGTTGCCGACCCCACCGACGATGACCGGCGTGCCGGCCAGTTCGGGGTGCCGACGCACCTCGACGCTGGCGAAGAAGGCGTCCATGTCGACGTGCAGCAACGTGCAACCGGCAGCCCCGTCCCTGGTCACTGCACCCCCTGCGTCCCCGTCGATCGAACATGCGTTCGACCTACGGGGACGATAGCGGGTCGGGCCCGGGGACCGTGATCGGTCCCCGGGCTTGTCGCGACAGGTCAGCGGGCGGTGGTCACCCGGTCGTGCTCGGTGTCCTTCTTGGACGGCCACATCTTGGCCCCGAGGACACCGCCGAGCGCAGACAGGATGATCGCCACGCCCATCACCAGGACGGCCCAGCTGGCCACCGACTGGGCGTTCTCCACGACCGGGCCGAGCTGCGCCGCGGGCGCGTTGGCGTTCTGCTGCAGCACACCCAGCTGGCCGATCGCGTCACCGACGGCACCCAGGACCGCACCGCCGCCGAGCAGGCTGAGCACGAGGAACGTCGCCATGCCCAGCGCCCACACCAGGATGCCGTGCAGGATGCCGTCGCTCACCCCACGCCAGATCGCCGAGGCCGCCGCGGTCAGCCCACCGAGGAAGAAGGCGCCCCACAGGATCGCCGTGCTGATCCAGTCGCCGTTGGAGCCGCCGGCACCCTCGAGGTCCCACCAGCCGAGGGCGAAGGTGATCAGGTTGAACAGGACGAAGGAGGAGATGGCCACGAGCAGGCCCGCCCACACCGGCCCCCAGCGGACCCGGTCACGCCGCGGCGGGGCCACCGACACCTGGGTCGGCTCCTCGCGCCGCTCCACCTCGTGGACCGCCGGCTCGGCCCGCACCTCGCGGGTCGCACCGACGGTCGACTCCGGCGTCACCTCCCGCGCCACGTTGCTGCCCTGGGCGGTGACGTCGGTGCGTGTACGACTCTCCGTCATGACCTGTCCTCTCTCGTGCGTCGTCGTGTCTGGCAGGTCCTGAGGTTCCCGGCCGGGCCCGGCTGTCCACGACACGGCCAGGACCGTGACCGAATCGTCATGAAACGGCGCCGGGTCCGGCACGACGCCCGGGGTCCACGTGGTCGGGCAGTCGATCCGACGGGATGGCCGACGTGGAACCGCTCATCGCACCTGCCCGTCCACAGTCCGGTCGTGCACGACCGGACTGTGGACGGGCAGGAGGTGTGGGGAGTCGATCATCGCGGTAGAACTGGGCCGGGTGGTCGCCGACCGGTGGCCACGACCTCGACGATCGGAGGAGCCATGGCGCTCGACGACGACGACATGACCAGCACGGAAGGGCCGGCCGACGGCGGTGCCGAGGGCACGCCGGGTCAGCACGACGGTGGCGCGGACGGCGGTGCCGATGGCGGTGCCGACGGTGGCGCGGACGGCGGCGCCGACGGTGGCGCCGATGGCGGTGCCGATGGTGGCGCGGACGGCGGCGCCGATGGTGGCGCCGAGGGTCCGGCCGACTCCGGTGCCGGCGGCGGCACGCCCGGGCAGCACGACGGCGGCGCGGACGGCTCGGCCTGACCGTGCTCGACCCCGAACTGCAGGACCGGGCGTCGTCCTCCGTTGAGGAGGGCGGCGCCCGCACCTGGGCGGAGGGCACAGCCCGCACCTGGGCGGAGGGCACAGCCCGCACCTGGGCCGAGGGCACAGCCCGCCCCGCGTTGCGCCGGTGCATCCGGGTCGAGCCGGAGGTGTTCGCCGCCGAGCACTGGTCCCGCCGACCCCTGCTCTCCACCGCCGCGGAGCTCGGTGGCACCTTCACCGACCTGCTCGACCTGGCCGCCGTCGACGAGCTGCTGAGCACCCGCGGCCTGCGCACGCCGTTCCTGCGCATCGCCAAGGACGGCGCCGTCGTCGACCCCAAGCGCTTCACCAGCCCCCAGGGCGCGGGTGCCGAGGTCGCCGACCAGGTCTCCTCCGACGCGGTGCTGCGGCTGTTCGCCGACGGCAGCACCGTCGTGCTGCAGGGCCTGCACCGGCTGTGGCCGCCGCTGATCGAGTTCGCCGGCCAGCTCGCCGCCGACCTCGGACACCCCACGCAGGTCAACGCGTACATCACCCCGCCGTCCTCCCGCGGGTTCTCCCCGCACTACGACGTGCACGACGTCTTCGTGCTGCAGGTCGCCGGCGAGAAGCACTGGACGATCCACGAGCCGGTGCTCCCCGACCCGCTGCGCACCCACCCCTGGACCGACCGCGCCGACGAGGTCGCCGCCGCCGCGGAGCGCCCGCCCGTGATCGACGCGGTGCTGCGGCCCGGGGATGCCCTGTACCTGCCCCGCGGCTACCTCCACTCGGCGGTCGCGCTCGGGGAGATCAGCGCCCACCTGACCGTCGGCGTGCACTCGGTGACCCGCTGGGGCGCCGTGGAATCCGCCCTGGACCAGGTGCGCACCCTGGCCGCGGAGGACCCGACGCTGCGCGGCTCCCTCCCCCTCGGCGTCGACCTGGCCGACCCCTCGGCCACCGCCGAGGACGTCGCCGCGGTGCTCTCCGGGCTGCAGCGCTGGCTCGGTGAGGTCGACCCGGCGGCCGTGGCCGACGCACTGCGGGCCCGCGTCTGGGCACAGGTGCGGCCGGCCCCGGTGTCGCCGCTGGCCCAGTCCAGCGCGATCGCGGCGCTGGCGGCCGACACCGTGCTGCGGGTGCGGCCGTTGCTGCGCCTGCAGCTGCGCGACCCGGACGGCGACCGGGTGGCCCTGGTCGCCGGTCGCCGCACCCACGACCTGCCGGCCGGCACGCACCAGGCCCTGGCCGCGCTGCTCGCCGCGGGCGAGCTGAAGGTCGGTGACCTGCCCGGACTGGATGCGGCGGACCAGCTCACGCTGGCCCGTCGGCTGGTCACCGAGGCGATCGCGGTCGTGCCGGACGCCGCCGCCGGGGCACCGGCCGCCACCTCCGGGCACGATGGGGGTCGTGGCGACACCGGTGGGGCCTGAGCCGACCGGCCCGGTTCAGCCCGCCCCGGACTCCCCGGCGCTCCGGTCCACCCCGGCCGGCCGGCTGGACCCGGTCCGCTGCTCGGTGCAGGCGCTCCTCCGCGGGGACTCCGCGGTGGCGACTGCGCCACCGGCCCGGCGCTGGCTGCTGGTCGAGCAGCCCGGCCCGTGGGGGCGGGACGCACTGCTGGAGTCCCGGTTCGACCGGCGGGTCGCCTCCCGGCTGGCGGCCCGGGCCCGCGAGCTGGGCATGCGGATCCAGCTGGTGCGCCGGCCCGGCGAACGGCTGTCGGACGCCGGTCGCCGCTGGGCCGTCGCCGACACCACCCCGGGCCGGGAGACCGTCCGGTGGTCGACCCGGACCGATGACGCCGAGCTGCTCCAGCTGCCCTGGGACGGCTCGATCGGCGAGCCGACGCAGGTGCCGACCTACCTGGTCTGCACGCACGGCGCGCACGACGTCTGCTGCGCCGTCCGCGGCCGGCCGCTGGCCCGGGCACTGCCCGCCGCCGGGGCGTCCGCCGATGTCTGGGAGACCAGCCACCTGGGCGGTGACCGGTTCGCCGCGAACGTCGTCGTCCTGCCCTGGGGGCTGGTCTACGGGCAGGTGCCCGAAGGCGGCCAGGTGCTGCTCGCCGCGCACGCCGCCGGCCAGGTCGCGCTCCCGTTCCTGCGCGGGCGGGCCGGGCTCACACCGGCCGCCCAGGCGGCGCAGCACCACGCCCGCGGCGAGCTCGGCCTGCTGGGGGTTCACGACCTGCCGCCGCGGCGGGTGACCGGGCTGCCGTCGCCCGCGCCCGGCATCGAGCGGTTCGAGGTGACCCTGGCCGGCCCGGACGGCGACGTCGTGGTCACCGTGGAGAGCAGGCTGTCGGCGGAGTCGCACCGGCTGACCTGCGCCGCCCCACAGCCGGGCCACTGGCGCACCTGGCACCCGCTGTCCCTGCGGCTGGCGGCCGCACCGACCCAAGGCTGAGGCCGGCCGGCGGTCAGCGCCGGACGGTCAGCGCAGCGCGCGACCGCGGGCGGCCAGCAGCGGGATCGCCAGCTCCGCCGGGGTGAGGGAGCCGTGGTAGGCGGCCAGCATCGA
Source organism: Modestobacter sp. VKM Ac-2983 (assembly GCF_026967885.1). Taxonomy (NCBI): domain Bacteria; kingdom Bacillati; phylum Actinomycetota; class Actinomycetes; order Geodermatophilales; family Geodermatophilaceae; genus Modestobacter; species Modestobacter sp. VKM Ac-2983. Next base: position 60,120 of record NZ_JAPVBK010000005.1, on the reverse strand, counting down.
CCCGAACGGGTCCCGCTGGACGTCGGTGATCGCCCAGCTGCCCCGGGCCAGCGCGACGACGTCGCCGATCCGGTCGGCGAGCGCCGGATCGACCGCCCCGAACACCCCGCTGTCGACCGCTTCCGCCCGGCTGACCACCCAGGCACGGGGGCCGAGCACCGCGCGCCAGGCGGCGAGCACGTCGTCGGCGGCCCCGGGCTCGGCGTGCACGTACCGGGCGCGGGGTTCGCCGGCGAGGAGTCGCACGCCCTCGGTGAGCCCGGGCTCCGCGCCGATGTCGAGCCGGGTGGTCTCGGGGACGTCGACCATGCCGTGGTCGGCGGTCACCAGCAGCACCGCGTCCTCGGGCAGCCCGTCGGCCAACTGCTCCACCAGCCGGTCGACGATGCCCAGCTGGGCGCGCCAGGCGGCCGAGTCGACGCCGCGGACGTGCCCGGTCAGGTCGAGGTCGGCGGTGTAGCCGTAGACCAGGCTGCGCTCGCCGGTGCGCAGTGCGGCGTGCATCCCGGCGACCAGGTCGCCGGGGCTGAACGCGCTGGCGTAGTCGGCCCCGCGGTAGGCGGCGCGGGTGAGGCCGGAGGCGGCGAAGGCGTGCGGGGCGACGACGGTGCAGGAGACGCCGTCGGCCGCGGCCTGCTCGAAGACGGTCGGCTGGGCCTGCCACCGCAGCGGGTCGGGGTCGTCGTCCCAGTGGACGTGGTTGAGGGTGCGCTCCTCGCCGGGCACCGCGGTGACGAAGCCGAGCACGCCGTGGCTGCCCGGCGGCAGGCCGGTGCCCAGGGTGACGAGGCTGACCGGGGTGGTGCTCGGGCACGGTGCGGACAGCGTGCCGACCGGGGTGCCGAGCGCGTTGAGCACCGGCGCCTGGCCGCGGTGGGCGGCGACCAGCTCGGCACCCAGACCGTCGACCAGCAGGACGGCGACCCGGCGGGCGCCGGCCACGGCGGCGGTCAGGTCGAGCGGGTCGACGGGCAGGTCGCCGCGGTGCACCGGGACGCCGAGGGCGCTGGCCGCGCTGGGCAGCACGTCGGCGAGGGTGGCGCTCCCGTAGGGCGGGACGCCGAACCCGTCGGGCAGGCTCATCGGCTCGGCCGGCGACCGGGTCAGCCGGCGGCCGGGCGGGTGGCGAGGACGTGCAGGCCGGTGGCGACGTCCCGGTAGGGCGAGGTGCCGGACAGCGCCAGCTCCAGCGCGCGCAGCGCATCGGGGTCGGCGCCGGAGGAGGCGCCCAGCAGGTCGGCGACGACGGCGACGCCGTGCCACTCCCCCGGCTCCAGTCCGGCGCCGGCGAGCAGCGCGAGCAGCTCGGCCGGGTCGAACCGCCGGTGGACGTGCCCGCCGCGGCCGGGGGCCGGGTCGCGGTCGGCCAGCAGGGCGACCGCCTCGACCGGGTGCCCGCTGATCGCCCGGCCGAGGACGGCGCCGGCCCGGTTCGCCACGGCGAGGGAGAGCTGCCCACCGGGGCGGAGTGCACTGGCGAGCTGCTGGAGGGTGCTGGCCGGCTCGTCGACCACCTCGAGGACGAAGTGGCACAGCACCAGGTCGAAGAGGTCACCGGAGGGCAGGGCGGTGAGCATCCGGTCGCCGTCGCCCTGGACGCCACGGACCCGGTCGCCCGCGCCGACGGTGGCGGCCCGTCGGTGCAGGGTGGCCAACGCATCGGCGCTGGGGTCGACGACGGTGACCTGGTGGCCGAGGGCGGCGAGCGGGACGGCGAACATCCCGCTGCCGCCGCCGAGGTCGAGCACCTGGAGCGGGGAGCCGGCCGCGACCAGCGGGTCGAGCGCGGCCCAGATCGCCGCGGTGCGGGCCGGGGCCTGCGCGGCGGTGGCCGGAGGGGTCGTCACCCAGCGGAGCCTAATCGCGGACCGCCGAGCCCACCCGGCCCGGACCGGTGCCGCCGCGCAGCTCGCGATCGTGCCGCTGCGCAGCCGCAACGGGTGTCGCGGCAGAGCTCGCGGGGTGCCGCTGGACCCGCACGGCCCAGGTCGTCCTCGCTCCTGGGCCGTGCGGGTCCACGGGTGGGGGCTCAGTGGCCGGAGCTGCCGGGGCTGGAGTGCCAGAGCTTGCGCGGCGGGGTCGCCGCCTCCCGCCGGGCTGCGGACTTGGCGTCGTCGCCGGCCGGCTTGATGTCGGCGTAGGGCGACATCCGGAACCCGGTCGGGTGCACCAGCACCGGCCGCACCACCACTGGCCGGGATGCCCGGGACGCCGCGGCCCCGGCGATCGCCTGCTCGGTGTACTCCCCCGGCGCGGCCATCAGCTCGGCGACCGCCGCCAGCCCGCCGGTCTCCCATGCCTCGTGCAGCGCGGGCAGCTCCCAGGCGCCGGTGGCCCGCATCGAGACCCCACGCGGCCCGGTGCGCCGCATCACCCCGCGGACCACCAGCAGCCAGGAGTGGAAGACCGTGGCGGCGTAGGGCCCCTGCACGTCCTCGAAGAAGGTCGCGTCCGCGCAACCGGTGCCGTCGTCCAGCGTCACGAACACCACCCGGCGGCCGGACCGGATCGGCGGGGTCTGGGTGGCCACCTTCACCCCGGCCACCAGCACCTCCGCCCCGCTGCGGCACTGCAGCAGCTCCTCGGCCGGCACCGCACCGAGGGCAGCCAAGAACGGCCGGTAGAACTCCACGACGTGCCGGCTGGCATCCAGCCCCAGCACCTCCAGCTCGGCACGCACCCGCTCGGCGTCGGTGAACTCCGGCAGCCCGGAGGCGACGAACTCCGGCCGTCCGGGCTCGTCGCCCTCCGGGTCGAACAGCCCGGGCTCGGCCTCCCCGGCGCCGGACTCGGCACCGAACAGGTCCAGGCCCAGCTGGCCGGTGCTGCTCGCCCGGGCCCCGCTGCGGCTCCAGCGGTCCAGCTCCCCGATCTGCAGCAACAGGTCACGGCGGGTCAGCTGCTCCCGCCGCCGCGCCGGCCGGCCGCCCTCGCTGTCGCGCATCCCGAACCCGTAGACGGAGTCGAACCCACCGGCCAGCACCAGCCGCTCCACCACCGGCCGGGACACCTTCGCCCGGTTCCAGAAGTCGGTCAGCGACCGGTAGGGCTGCCCGGCCTGGACCCGAGCGACCTCCTCGTCGTTGATCCCCTTGACGTCGGCCAGCGACAGCCGGATGCCGTACCGCCCCGGGTCGGGCATCGACGCCGGCATCCAGGCCGGGCGGGGGCGCGGCTGGTCGGCCGGTCCGTCGTCCGTGCCGCCGTCGACCCGTTCGACCCGGTAGGTGCCGGCCGAGGCGTTGACGTCCAGGCCGAGCACCTGCACCCCGAAGTTGCGGGCGTCGTCGAGGATCAGCCGCTTCGGGTACATCCCCGGGTCGTGGGTGAGCACCCCGGACAGGAAGGCCGCGGTGTGGTGGGTCTTCAGCCAGGCCGACTGGTAGGTCGGCAGCGCGAAGGCCGCGGCGTGGGCCTTGCAGAAGCCGAAGGAGCCGAAGGCGACCAGCACCTCCCAGACCTGCTCGACCACCGCGACGTCGAAGCCCTCCGCCAGCGCGCGCGGCGCGAACCATGCCTTCACCTCCGGATGGGCGTCCTTCTCCCCCAGCGCGCGGCGCACCTCGTCGGCCTCGGCCAGGTCGCAGCCGGTCATCACCGACACGATCTGCAGCACCTGCTCGTGGAAGACCACCACCCCGGCGGTCTCCTCCAGCGCCGGGACCAGCGCCGGGTGCGGGTAGATCGGGTCGCGCCAGCCGTTCCGGGCCATCAGGAACGGGGTGACCATGTCGCTCTTCACCGGGCCCGGGCGGAACAGCGAGATGTCGACGATGAGGTCCTCGAAGGTCTGCGGGCCGAACTTGCCGACCAGCTCCCGCTGACCCGGTGACTCGATCTGGAACATGCCCAGGGTGCGGGTGCTGCGGATCAGCTCGAAGGTGGTCGGGTCGTCGCGCGGGACAGCGTCGATCTCGACCTGCTCCCCGTCCACCCGGGCCACCTCGTCCATCGCGTGCGCGATCGCCGACTGCATCCGGATGCCCAGCAGGTCCAGCTTGAGCAGCCCCAGCTCCTCGACGTCGTCCTTGTCGAACTGGCTCATCGGGTAGCCCAGGTAGCTGCTCTCCACCGGCGTGCGGTCGAGCAGGGTGGCGTCGGAGAGCAGCACACCGCACGGGTGCAGCGCGATGTGCCGGGGCAGGCCGTCGAGCCGGGAGACCAGGTCGAAGAGCAGGTCCAGGTCACCCGAGCCACCGCTCCGCCGCGACCCCAGCCGGCTGGCCCGCAGCTCGGGGAGGTCGCGCAGCGCCGCGTGCACCTGGTTGGCCCGGATGTGCGGGAACGCTTTGGCCACCGCGTCGACCTCCGCCGGGGGCAGCCCGAGGGCGGCGCCGACGTCGCGGACCGCGTGCCGCACCCGGTAGGTGTCCATCATCGAGATGCAGCTGACCCGGGAGGCGCCGAAGCGCTCGATCACCGCGTCGTAGACCTCCATCCGGCGGGCGGACTCCACGTCGATGTCGATGTCGGGCAGCTGGTGGCGCAACGGGGAGAGGAAGCGCTCCATCAGCAGGCCGTACCGGATCGGGTCGACGTCGGAGATGCCCAGCAGGTAGGTGACCAGGCTGCCGGCGCCCGAGCCGCGGGCCGCCGCGCGGACCCGGAGCTCCTTGATCAGGGTGACCACGTCGGCGACGGTGAGGAAGTAGGAGGGGTAGCCGAGGGATTCGATGACCGCCAGCTCCTCCTCCAGCCGCTCGCGCACCACGGCCGACGGGGTCATCCCGCGCCGGCCGAACCCGGCCTCGCAGCGGGCCCGCAGCACCGCCGACGGGCCCATCCCACGCTCGGCGGCGGTGGTGACCACGTCGAGCTCGGGGTAGCGCACGGTGCCGATGCCGAGGTCGGCCCGGACGTCGACCGCGCACTGCTCGGCGACCCGGGCGGTGGTCTCCAGCAGCTGCAGCGCCGTGTCCCGGTCCGGCCCGGCCAGCTCCTCGGCGAGCAGCGCCATCTCCTTGCCCGACTTCAGGTGCCCCTCGGCGGTGCGCCGGTCGACGTGCCGCTGGCCCAGCGGCACCAGCCGGCGGGCGGCGTCCAGCACGTCGGCGGTCGGGGCGTCGAGGGCGTCGACGTAGCGAACCGCGTTGGTCAGCACCGCAGGCACCCCGGCCTCGGCGGCCAGCCGCAGCATCGCCTGGGCACGGGACCGGTCGCCCTGGCCGCGGTGGTGCACGACCTCGAGCACCAGCTGGCCCGGCCCGAACACCGCACGCCAGGTGTCCAGCCGGGCCCGGGCCAGGTCGGCCCGGCCGGCGGCCAGCGCACGGCCGACCGAGGACCCCGGCCCCAGCACCGCCAGCAGCCCGGTCGAGTGCGCACCGGCCAGCGTCAGCGAGCTGACCGGTTCACCGCGGGTGCCGCCGAGGTGGGTGGCGCTGGTCAGCCGGCACAGCGACCGCCAGCCGGCGCCGTCGCGGGCGAGGAAGGTGGCCCGGGGCAGCCGGGAGTCGACGCTGGCCCCGCCGCGCGCCGGGGCGCGGCGGCCGACGGGGTGGGCGGCCCGGTGCCGGGCCGCAGCGGTGATCCGCCCGGGGGTCTGGTCCCCCGGCTCGCCGCCGACGATCGGGTCGACCGCGAGGTCGACGCCGAACAGCGGCCGGATGCCCGCCGACCGGCAGGCCAGCGCGAACTTGACCGCGCCGTACAGCCCGTCGCGGTCGGTCAGGGCCAGGGCCCCCATGCCGTGCTCGGCCGCGCGGGCGACCAGGTCGGCCGGGTGGTTGGCGCCGTGCCGCATCGAGTACCCCGACGCGACGTGCAGGTGGACGAAGGGGTCGCTCACGAGGTGGAGCCGGGACCGGGATGACCCGGACCGCGCCGACGCGAGCCGGGGTCGACCGCGCGCAGACGTGCGGGTGCTGGTGGCACCGGGCGGCTGATCGTGGCCTCCACGACGCCGAGGAACGTGCCGACGTCCCGGACCAGGTCGTCGGCCTCCCGTGCGGTGACCGCGTGCGAGAGCCCCGCCTCGGCGGCGGCGCGCTTGGCCGCCCCGGCGGCGAAGAAGGCCGCCCACTCCCCCAGCTCGGGGGCGACCTGACCGATCAGCACCCAGGCGCTGCGCGGACGGCGCCGCCCGGCCTCGGGCTGGGTGCGGGCGGCAAGCACGGCCGCCGCGGCCCGCAGCGCGGCCAGGTGTGCGGTCGCGTACCGCCAGGCCGCGTCGGGGCTGCCTGCGGCCTCGGCCAGACCGCGATGGGCCTGACCGAGCAGCTGGGCGGCGGCCGCGGGCAGCGGCGGGAGCAACGGGAGCTGCCCGTCGGCGGCGGCCGGGAGGGCCCGGGCGGCGCCCATCAGTCGTGCACCCGGACGAGCAGCCACTGGTTGCCCGTCGGCTCCCAGGACAGGTCGAAGACCCCGGCGAAGCTCATCCGGGACCGGCCTGCGCGGACCGCCTCGACCCGCCAGACCTGCCGGGTGGCGACCAGCTCGGCCGACGCCCCACCCCGTCCGGCGGCGTCGGCCTGCCACCACGGGTCGGTCTCCACCCACGAGTCGAGCAGCTCCCCCACCACGTACCGGGTCTGCCCTCGCCAGAACTCGGCCGGCCCCGACGACCCCTGCTCGACCTGCACCTCTTCACCGGCCCGGCCACCGGCCCCGGCGAGCACTCGGCTCATGACAGACTCCGCAACTCTTCGCCACCCACCGGCCGCCCGCCCCCCGGCCCGGCGGGGAAGCGCACGTCGGAGGACGTGACGGCCCGGGCCGGCGAACGGGTCGCCGGTGTTCGAACAGGTGTTCGAACACCGATGAGTAGACCGGAGCGGGCCGGAGCGGTCAAGCCGGACGCGCGTGTCGACCTCCGTGTCGTTACAGCGGCTGCACTCAGCGGCCTCGCACGACCCTCGACCTCCGCTCGAGGTCGGCGGGCATCCCCCGGACGACGCCCCGCCGACCGTCGGCATCGGCCCAGGTCCCGGGTGGCGCACGGTCCCGGGACCGGTGGGAGGATCGCGGGCATGACCGCTGCGGAGACCCCGCACCCACGGGTCGCCGAGGTCGAGCAGGTGCTGCGCGCCTCCGGCGTCGCCGGTGGGGTGCGCGTACTGCCCGACAGCGCCCGCACGGCCGCCGCTGCGGCCGCCCAGCTCGGCGTCGAGGTCGGTGCGATCGCCAACAGCCTGGTGTTCGACGCCGGCGACGTCCCGCTGCTGGTGCTCACCAGCGGCGCGCACCGGGTCGACGAGGCGCTGGTCGCCGACCTGCTCGGCGTCCCGCGGATCACCCGGGCCACCCCGGAGTTCGTCCGCCGGCACACCGGCCAGGCGATCGGCGGGGTGGCGCCGGTGGGGCACCCAGAGCCGATCGGCACGCTGGTCGACGTGGAGCTCGCCCGGCACCCTCGGGTGTGGGCGGCCGCCGGGCACCCGCACACCGTCTTCCCCACCAGCTACGACGAGCTCCTGCAGCTCACCGGCGGCACCCCCGCGGAGGTCGGCCCGGGGCCGTCTCCGGCCGCCGCCGACGAGGAGACCACCCGATGACCGGCACCACACCCGCGGCCCGGGTCACCGAACTGCCCGCCGGCTGGATGCGCGAGCACCTGCACGAGGCACTGGCGATCTACGGGGCGGCGATGGGCTACGGCGACTCCGTCGTCGCCGGGCGCTACGGCTACGCCGTCCAGCACACCGAGCGGGAGGGCTTCCGCGCGGTGGGCGCCTTCGTCGAGGCCCCCCGGGGCGACGGCACGGTCGGCGAGCAGCTGGTCGGCTTCGGCTACGGCTACGTCGTCGCCCCCGGCCAGTGGTGGCACGACCAGGTCCGCAACGCCCTGGACCGGCGGACGGCGAAGCAGTGGCTGCCCGGCGCGTTCGAGGTGTGCGAGCTGCACGTGCACCCCGACCGGCAGAGCCAGGGCCTGGGCCGGCAGCTGCTGCACGCGCTGCTGGCCGACCTCCCCCACCCGGCCGCCCTGCTGAGCACCCCGGACACCGACACCAAGGCATTCCGGCTCTACCACGCCGACGGGTTCGTCGACCTGGCCCGCGGCTACCACTTCCCCGGCGACGCCCGCCCCTTCGCGATCCTGGGCGCGCGGCTGCCCCTGGTCCCCCCGACCGGGAAGGGCTGATCACCGTCGACAGCACCGCCGACGTCGTCGTCATCGGCTCCGGGCACAACGGCCTGGTCGCCGCCTGTCACCTCGCCCGCGCCGGACTGCGCGTGGAGGTGGTGGAGTCCGACGAGGTCCTCGGCGGCGCCGTCTCCACCGTGGAGCGCTGGCCCGGCGTCCGGGTCGACCGCGGGTCCAGCGCGCACGTGATCATCCGGCACAGCGGGGTCGTCGAGGAGCTGGAGCTCGACCGCTTCGGCCTGCGCTACGTCGACTGCGACCCCTGGGGCTTCGCACCGGCACCGGCGCCCGGCGACCCCGGCCCCGACGGGAGGCCCCTGGTCTTCTCCGTCGACCTCGACGCCACCTGCGCCTCCATCGCCGCCGCCTGCGGGGACGCCGACGCCGCGGCCTACCGCCGGTTCGTCGAGGTCTGGGGCCCGCGCAGCGCCGCCGTCGTCAAGGCCTTCGGCGACCGGCCGGCGATGACCCGGCTGGTCCGGCACCTGTGGCCGGTCGGCGCCCCCCGGCGCGGCCAGCCCCGCACCCCGGGCGGGGAGATCGCCACCGACTTCCTCGGCTCCGGGGACGCCCTGCTCGACCGCTGGTTCACCAGCGAGCGGCTCAAGGCGGCCCTGGCCTGGTTCGGCGCCCAGTCCGGCCCGCCCATGTCCGAGCCCGGCACGGCCGCGATGGTCGGCTGGGTCGCGCTGCTGCACGACGTCCCGCCCGGCCACCCGGTCGGCGGGTCGGGCGGGCTCACCCAGGCGCTGGCGGCGCGGCTGTCCAGTGACGGCGGCCGGGTCACCCTCGGGGACGGCGCGGCCCGCCTGCTCGTCGACGGGCCACCCGACGACCGGCGGGTCACCGGGGTGCAGACGGTCTCCGGACGGCGGATCTCCGCACCCGTGGTCGTCGCCGCCTGCCACGTGCTGGCCACCAAGGCGCTGGCCGGCGACGACGCCCCGCCCGCGCTGGCCGAGGCCGACCCGCCGCTGGGCAACGGCTTCGGCTTGGTGCTGCGCGCGCAGACCGACGCCCTGCCGAACTACCCCGGCGCAGGCGCGGAGGCGCTGCAGGGGCTGCAGCTGCTCTGCACCGACCGGGCCCAGCTGGCCCGGGCGCACGGCGACTGGCTGGCCGGGGAGCTGCCCCGGGAGCCGGTGCCGCTGGCCATGTCGTTCTCCGCGAGCGACCCGACCCTGGCCCCGGCCGGCCAGCACGTGGTCACGATCTGGGGCCAGTGGTACCCGTACGAGCTCGCCGACGGGTCGGACTGGGACGAGATCGCCGACCGGGCCGCCCAGCAGCTGATCGCCGCGGTCGACCGCTACGCACCCGGCTTCGCCGACTCGGTACAGCGGCTGTACGTTCAGACTCCGTTGAAGCTGGAGCAGGAACTGTCCCTCCTCCGTGGCAACGTCATGCACGTGGAGATGAGCCTGGCCAGCATGTTCGGTTTCCGGCCGACACCGGCACTGTCCGGCCACCGGGTGCCGGGGCTGGGCGGGCTGTACCTCACCGGCGCCTCCACGCACCCCGGTGGCGGGGTCTCGGGCAACTCCGGGCGCACCGCGGCCCGGGTGGTGCTCGCCGACCGCCGGCCGACGGCTCGGCTGCGTGCCCGGTTGCGGGCGGAGGTCACCCGCCGGCTGCCCCGGAGGACGGCAGGGTGACCGGTGCGCTCACCACCCGCCGGCCGGGCACCGACCCGGCCCCGCTCCCCTGGCTGCCCCTCGCGCTCACCGTCGCGCTGCTGGGCACCGCGATCGCCTACCCGCTCAGCAGCGGAGCCGCTCGCGACACGGTCAGCTGGGCGATCGTCCTGCTGGGGTCGGCGGTCTCGGTCAGCCACGCCACGGTCAGCCGCGGTGCCCGCACCGGTGCCGCGCTGCTCGTCCTCGTCGGCGTCGTCGCGGTGCTGTTCGAGGCCCTGGGGCTGAGCACGGGGTTCCCGTACGGCGAGTACGTCTACAGCGACACGCTGGGCCCGACCCTGCTCGGGGTGCCCTTCCTGGTGCCGCTGGCCTGGCTGATGATGGCGTGGCCGAGCTGGGTGCTCGCCGCCCGGCTGACCTCGCGGGTGCGCGCCCCCCTACGCCGGGCCGCCCGGGTGGCGGTGGCGGCCTACGTCTTCGCCGCCTGGGACGTGGTGCTCGACCCGCAACTGGTGCAGGCCGGCTACTGGCGCTGGGCCCACCCCGAGCCGGGCCTGCCGGGCATCTCCACCGTCCCGCTCACCAACCTCGCCGGGTGGCTGCTGGCCGGCCTGGTGCTGATGACCCTGCTCGACCTCCTCGTCGAACGCACCAGCCGGCCACCCCGGATCGGGGACACCGCTCCGCTGCTGACCCTCGGCTGGATGGTGCTGGGCGGGGCGCTCGCGCACGCCGGCTGGCTCGGGCTGCCGGGGTCCGCGGTCTGGGGCGTCGTCCTGGCGCTGCCGGTGCTCGCCGCGCTGGCCGTCCAGGAGCGGCGGCGACGGCGATGACCGCTGCCTGGCGCAGGCTGCTGCGGGTGTGCGCCGGGCTCTCGGTGGCGGCCGCGGTCCACGCCGCGCTGAACAGCCGGCTCCTCCGCCGGCCGCCGGCCGTGCCTCGGCCGGTCTCCCGCCGGGTGACCGTGGTCGTCCCGGCGCGCGACGAGGCCCACCAGATCACCGGCTGCCTGGCCGCCGTGCTCGACCAGCGCGGGGTGCCGCACCTGCAGGTCGTGGTCGTCGACGACGGCTCCACCGACGGCACCGCCGACCGGGTCACGGCGGTCGGCGACGACCGGGTCACCCTGCTGCCCGCGACGCCACCCGGGCCGGGCTGGCTGGGCAAGCCGAACGCCTGCGCCCAGGGCGCCGACGCCCTCGACGGGGCCGCCCCCGACGACGTCCTGGTGTTCCTGGACGCCGACGTCCGGCTGATGCCCGACGCGATCGCCTCGGCGGTCGCCGTGCTCGACGAGTCCGCACTCGACCTGGTCTCCCCCTGGCCGCGGCAGCTCACCGGCAGCGCGGCCGAGCGCCTGGTCCAGCCACTGCAGCAGTGGCTGTGGGCCACCCTGCTGCCGCTGCGGCTGGCCGAGCGGTCGCCGCGGCCGTCGCTGGCGGCGGCCAACGGCCAGTTCCTGGTCGTCCGCCGGGCCGCCTACGACCGGGCCGGCGGGCACGCGGCCGTGCGCGGCGAGGTGATCGAGGACGTCGCACTGCTGCGTGCGGTCAAGGCCGCCGGGGGCCGTGGCGTCGTCGTCGACGGTTCGACGCTGGCCGCCTGCCGGATGTACGACGGCTGGACCGGCGTCCGGGACGGCTACACGAAGTCGCTGTGGTCGGCGGTCGGCGGTCACCCGGCCGCAGCCGCCGGGGTGGCGGCCGGGCTCAGCGCCGTCTGGCTGCTGCCGCCGCTGGCCGCCCTGACCGGCTCCCGCGCTGGGCTGGTCGGCTACGCCGCAGGGGTGGCGAACCGGGCCGTGGTCGCGACACGCACCGGTGGCCGGGTCTGGCCGGACGCCCTGGCCCACCCGGTGTCGATCGTCCTGCTCGACGTGCTGGTCGCCCGCTCGGTGGCCGGTCACCGGAAGGGCTCGCTGCGGTGGCGCGGGCGCACCCTGCCCTCGGCCGCGGTCGACCGGCGGCCCACCTCCCGCGCACCTAGCGTGGGGTGATGACCACCAGCGACCTCCTCGCCCTGCGCACCGACGAGCGCGCCGCCCTCCTCTTCATCGGCCTGCGCGGCGACTGGTAGCCCTACTGCTGCGCCCAGGCGGTCCGTCTGGCCCAGTCCCTGCCCCGCATCACCGCCGCCGGCGCCGAGGTGGTGCTCGCCTCGGTCGACCCGCCCGAGGTCCAACTCGCCATGGACCACACCTGGCACCTGCCCTTCCGGTGGGCCAGCGACCCCGACGGCACCCGGCTCGCCCAGCCGCTGGACGCCTGGGACACCGAGGCGTCGATCTTCCGGCCGGTCGTCGTCGCCGTGGCCCCGGACGGCCGCGAGGTGTTCCGGGAGCTGTCCCGGGACTTCACCGACCGCACCGACGACGAGCCGGTGCTCACCGCGCTCGAGGCCCTCGGGCTCCCCGCACTCCCCGAGCCCGCCCCCTGGGCGCCGGAGGGCGTGGTCCCCCAGGCCTCGAAGCGTGCGTTCAAGCCCGGCTCCTTCATCCCCTACTTCCGCGCCATCCGGTTCAACACCATGGCGCTGAGCCAGCGGATGGTCGACGACCGGGACCGCGACCTGCTGGTCACCGAGCAGCGGATGGCCGAGTCCTTCCTCGGCGCCTTCGACGCGTGGCGCGCCGAGCACCCGCCGGATGGTCAGGCCCGGGGCTGAGCCGGGCGACCGGGTCGGCGACGATGGGCCGGTGACCGAGCCGAGCAACCCGCCGCGCGTCTCCTTCGACCCGGCGGAGATGGAGACGGGCGCCTTCTACCGGGTGCTGAACTCGGTGGTGGTGCCCCGGCCGATCGCCTGGGTGTGCAGCCGCTCGGCCGAGGGCGTGCACAACCTGGCGCCGCACTCCTTCTACACGGTGGCCTGCGTCGACCCGCCGGTCGTCCAGTTCACCTCGGTGGGCCGCAAGGACTCGCTGCGCAACGTGGAGGACAGCGGCGAGTTCACCATCAGCCTCACCCCGGAGGCGCTGTTCGAGCAGGTCAACGCCACCGCGACCGACTTCCCGCCGGACCAGAGCGAGGCCGAGCACACCGGGGTCACCCTGGAGCCCAGCGACCGGGTCGCCACGATGCGGGTCGCCCAGTCGCCGGTGACCCTGGAGTGCGTGCTGCACGCGACGCTGCGGCTGGGCGACAGCACGGTGGTGTTCGGCCGGGTCGTGCACGTCTCGGCGTGGGAGAGCGCCGTCCGCGACGGCCGGCCACGGATCGAGCAGCTGCAGCCGCTGGCCCGGCTCGGCGGCAACGAGTGGTCGACGATCGGCGAGGTCAAGGAGATCCGCCGGATCCCCTACCGCAGCTGGACCGAGGACCCGGACATCGGCGACCGCCTCCGCGGCGGCTGAGGCACAGGAAGCTGTTCACCCACGTGCCGGCCGAGAACCGGGTGAAGAGGTTCCTGCGCCGGGGGCAGTGGGGTCCTGCGTCAGCCCGGCAGGTGCGGGGCGACCTCGTCGGCGGCGTCGGCGCCGAAGGCCTCGGCGAACCGCTCCAGGAACGGCGTTCGCGGCAGGGTGTACTCCTGCGTGCCGATCACCTCGACCGCGGCGGTGGCGACCGCGGACCCGACCTGGGTGGCGCGCTCGATGCCGAGCCCCCACTGGCGGGCCGCCACGAAGCCGGCGCGCAGCGCGTCCCCACCGCCGGTCGGCTCCACCGGCTTGGTCTCCGGGACGGCGATCACCTCGATCGTCGGCTCCCCGGCCCGCTCGACCCGCACCCCCTTGGCGGCCTGGGTGGTGACCCAGGTGCCCACCCGGGCGAGCACCTCGGCGTCGTCCCAGCCGGTCTTCTGCAGCAGCAGGGCGTGCTCGTACTCGTTGGTGAACAGCAGGTCGGCGCCGTCGACGAGCCCGCGGATCATCTCCCCGTCGGCCCAGGCCAGCTGCTGCGAGGGGTCGGCGAGGAACGGGTAGCCCCGCTGCCGGCACTCCTGCGTGTGCTGCACCATCGCCGTCGGGTCGTTCGGCCCGATGATGACCAGGTCCAGGTCACCGACGCGCTTCGCCACCGGGGCCAGCTCGATCAGCGAGGCCTCGGACATCGCGCCGGAGTAGAAGGACGCGATCTGGTTGTTCGCCGCGTCGGTGGTGCAGACGAAGCGGGCCGTGTGCTTGAGCTCGGACCAGCGCACGCTGCCGGTGTCCACGCCGTGCCGGCTCAGCCAGGCGTCGTAGTCGGCGAAGTCGTTGCCCACCGCGCCGACCAGCACCGGCCCCTGTCCCAGCAACCCGAGCCCGTAGGCCATGTTCGCCCCGGCACCGCCGCGGTGCTGCACCAGGTCGTCGACCAGGAAGGAGAGCGAGACGTTCTCCATCTTGCCCTCGACGAACTGGTCGGTGAACTTGCCGGGGAAGGTCATCAGGTGGTCGGTGGCGATCGAACCGGTCACGACGACGGGCATGAGGGCGACTCTCTCCGGAGGATGCGGCCGTCATCGGCCAGCGGACCCCGACCGGGAACGGTCACCGGGGCGGGGACAAGCGTAGGAGCCGCGACACGTCCCCGCCCGCGGTGGCCCCCGTGGGGGTGAGCCGCCGTCAGTCGCCGAGCGCCCGGCGCAGCTGGACGCCGAGCTGCGCCGTCCCGATCGCCCCCAGCAGGCAACCCACCGCCGCCGCGCAGGTCACGGCCAGGACGACGGCGTCGACACCGCCCAGCTCCACGTCGAGCAGCGAGACGACCCCGGCACCGACCAGCCCGAGCGCCGCCATGACCACCCGGGTGGGCCGCTCCCACACCGACACGGCCCCGGTCTCGTGCACGCCGGCCTGCCCGGCGCGGGCCCGCAGGTAGTCCGGCAGCCAGCACAGCGCACCGAAGGCGGCGGCCAGCCAGCCCGGGGCGCCGGCGACCCAGAAGGCCACGGCGTAGCCGGCCTCGGTCAGCCGGTCGACGGCGGAGTCCAGCACGAACCCACGCCGGGAGGCGCGCCCGCCGGCGATGGCCAGGGCGCCGTCCAGGGAGTCCAGCAGCCCGGACAGCCCGATGAGCACGCCGGCCGCGATCAGCCAGGCGCCACCCGCGGCGGCCGGGGCGATCGCGGCCACCGCGACCAGCAGCCCCAGCGCGGTGGCGGCCAGCGGGGAGAGCCGGGCCAGCGGCACCGCGAGGGTGTAGGCCAGGGACAGCCAGCCGCGCACCAGCCGGCTCTCGGCCGGGTCGGTGCCCCCGTGCCAGCGTGACCAGGCCACCAGGTACTCGTCGCGGCTCAGCACGGTGTGCAGTCCACCACGAACCGGGCGGCCCGGTGCCGTGGGCAGGGACAGTGGGCTGGTGCTCGCCGGCCTCTCCCCCGCCCGTCGTCGTCTCGCGCTCGCGCTCCTCGCGCTGGTGGCGGTGGTGGCCGTCGCAGCCCTCGCCGTCCCCCGGCTGATCGGCCCGGACGGCGGAGCCGGGCCGGTCGCCGTCGAGGAGCCCACCCCGGGCCCGGTGCTGCTGGTGCCCGGGTACGGCGGCTCGGTCGGCTCGCTGCAGCCGCTCGCCGATCGGCTCACCGCCGGCGGGCGGGACGCCACCGTCGTCCCGGTGCCGGGCGACGGCACCGGTGACCTGGCCGCCTCCGCAGCGGTGCTGGGCACTGCGGTCGACGCGGCGCTCGAGCGCACCGGCGCCGACAGCGTCGACGTCGTCGGCTACTCCGCCGGTGGGGTCATCGCCCGGCTCTGGGCGGCCGACGGCGGAGCCGAGCAGGCTCGGCGGGTGCTCACCCTGGGCTCCCCGCACCACGGCACCGCCATCGCCGACCTGGCGGCCCGGTTCCTGGCCGCGGAGTGCCCGGACGCCTGCCAGCAGCTGACCACCGGCAGCCCGCTGCTCGCCGAGCTGAACGCCGGCGACGAGACGCCGGCCGGGCCCAGCTGGGTCTCGGTGTGGACGACGCAGGACGAGACCGTCACGCCGCCGGCGTCGGCCGAGCTGGACGGCGCGCTGAACCTGCCGGTGCAGTCGGTGTGTGCCGACGCCGAGGTGTCGCACGGCCGGCTGCCCGCCGACCCGCTGGTCCAGGCGATCGTGCTCGCCCAGCTGGCCGCCGGGCCCCCGGTGGAGCTGGACCCGGCCGACTGCAGCCGGCTCCGCCAGAGCTGACGCCGTCACCGGGGCCCCGCGACCGGACGCTGCCGATCGGCTGTCCGGCCGGTGGCCACCTAGGGTCGCGATCATGGCCGCCCCCATCAGCGACGCCGTCGTCGTCGACGTCCTCCGCCGCGTCGACCGCGGGCTGAACCCGCTCGCCCAGCGGCTGGGGCGCCCTCCCCGACTGTCCCCGGCCGAGCGGGCCGCCTGGTGGGCCGACCAGGTCAGCCGGGTGGCCGCCGGCGTCTCGGCCGCGCCGCGCTTCGCCGGCAAGCTGGCCGACCTGCTGCCGCTGCAGAACACGGTCGGCTCGGCGGTGCAGGCCCTCGTCGTCCTCGGGGTGGCCGGGGAGCACGGCCTCGACCGCCCCGCGGACCGGGTGTCATTGCTGGCCCGCGTGCTGCTGGACCGCGACCTGCCCGCCGACCGGGTCCAGCCGCTGCTGGACCGCAGCCGCGGGGTCTACGTCGACGAGGCGCTGGGCGCGGACCGCTCCGGGGCGCGGGGCGTCGCGCGCAGCCTGTGGCGGGCGGCCCGGCTGCTCAGCCGGATCGACGACGCCCTGGACGCCCGGCCGAAGGGGAAGCTCCGGCACCGGGCGCTGGCCCAGTTCCCGGTCGTCGGGGTCGCCGGCGGCTACGCGGCCGAACGGCAGGGGCTGCGGCGAGCCGCGCTGGAGGCCGAGGAGCTGCTCAGCTGACCAGGTCCGCGCCGGCCAGGTTGGTGTAGACCTCCCGCGTCGCCGTCGACCGGTTCATCGTGATGAAGTGGATGCCGGGGACGCCCTCGTCCAGCAGCTGCCGGCACATCTGGGTGGCCACCTCGACGCCGAGCGCCCGCACCGCGCGCTTGTCCTCGGGGCGGTCGCCGTCCAGGGCGGCGAACCGCTCGGCCAGCTCGACCGGGAACGCCTGCCCGGACAGCTGCACGATCCGGCTGATCTGCCGGGCGCTGGTCACCGGCATCACCCCGGCGATGACCGGTACGTCGCAGCCACGGGCCGCGACCCGGTCCCGCAGCCGCAGGTAGTCCTCGACCCGGAAGAACATCTGGGTGATGGCGAAGTCGGCACCGGCCCGGCACTTCGCGACGAACATGTCGGTGTCGGAGTCGAAGTCCGCCGAGCGCGGGTGCCGCTCGGGGAAGGCGGCCACGCCGACGGAGAAGTCGCCGATGCCCTTGATCAGCTCGACCAGCTCGGCGGCGTACCGCAGGCCCTGCGGGTGGGCCACCCACTCCCCCTGCGGGTCCGCGCCCGGCGGGTCACCGCGCAAGGCGAGCAGGTTCCGCACCCCCGCTGCCGCGAGCCGGCTCACCACGTGCCGGAGCTCGGCGACGCTGTGGTCGACCGCGGTCAGGTGTGCCATCGGGAGCATCGTGGTGTCGGTGGCGATGCGCTCGGTCACCGACACGGTGCCCTCGCGGGTCGACCCGCCCGCGCCGTAGGTCACCGACACGAACGAGGGCCGCAGCTGCTCCAGCTGGCGCAGCGCCGTCCACAGCTGCGTCTCCGCCGCCGCGTCACGCGGGGGGAAGAACTCGAAGGACCAGGTGGGCTGCTCGGTCTGGAGCAGCTCGCGCACGGTACCGGTCATGACACCCGAGCCTACGGGCGCCCGGACGACCGGCCGAGCACCGACCGCTGTCGGCCCGCCCCGGCCGGCTGCATCCACCGACGGGGTCGGGAGCGAAGGACCTCCGGACGGCTGGCGAACGGCCCGCGACACGGCGGGCCGGCGCGGCCGGCGGAGGAGGAGGCCCAGTGGAGACGACGGCCGCACCAGCCAGGGTGAACGGGCAGCGTCCGATCACGGCGGGCGATACTGGCCCGGTGACCGCCGGGACCCAACGCCGCCAGCCGCCTGTCCGGGTCCCGGTCCAGCCGGG
Source organism: Modestobacter sp. VKM Ac-2983 (assembly GCF_026967885.1). Taxonomy (NCBI): domain Bacteria; kingdom Bacillati; phylum Actinomycetota; class Actinomycetes; order Geodermatophilales; family Geodermatophilaceae; genus Modestobacter; species Modestobacter sp. VKM Ac-2983. The sequence goes on along the minus strand of NZ_JAPVBK010000005.1, from coordinate 42,427 downwards.
GGCCGCTGACGAGGACCGGGTCCGCGCGGCGGTCGCCGTGGCGCTGGCCGGGTTCCTGGCCGAGCAGCGGCAGACCCTGGCTGCGATGGACGACTCCCTCGTCCCGGTCGTCGACGAGGTCCGTGCCCTGGCCGAGGGTGGGAAGCGGCTGCGGCCGCTGTTCGCCTACTGGGGCTGGCGCGGGGCCGTGGCCGGTGCGGCCGGCATCGCCGAGGCCGACGCCGACGTGCTGCGCGCCGTCGCCGCGGTGGAGTTCGTGCACGCCAGTGCCCTCGTCCACGACGACGTGATGGACGGCGCGCTGACCCGCCGCGGCCGCCCAGCGACCCACATCGGCTTCGCGACCCGGCACGTGGACGACGGCCTGCACGGCGACGCCACCGGTTTCGGGGTCGGGGCCGCGATCCTGGTCGGCGACCTGGCCCTGGTCTGGTCCGACGAGCTGCTACGCCGGTCGGGCATCTCCGCGCCCGCGCTGTCCCGTGCCCGGGGGGTCTGGGACACCATGCGCACCGAGGTCACCGCCGGGCAGTACCTGGACCTGCTCCGCGCGGCCGGTGGGCTGCCCGGGCCCGCGGGCGCCCTGACCGTGGCCCGGTACAAGAGCGCCGGCTACACGGTGCAGCGGCCGCTGCAGCTGGGTGCCGCGATCGCCGGGGCCGGCCCCGACGTCAGTGAGGCCTACACCGCCATCGGCCTGCCGCTCGGCGAGGCGTTCCAGCTCCGCGACGACGTGCTGGGCGTCTTCGGCGACCCCGCCGTCACCGGCAAGTCCGTGGACGACGACCTGCGCGAGGGCAAGCAGACGCTGCTGATCGCGCTGGCCGAGGAGCGGGCCGGCGAGGCCGGCCGGCGGCTGCTGACCAGGGCGCTCGGTGACCCGGACGCCGGTCCGGAGCAGCTGGCCGCGCTGCGCACGCTGCTGGAGGAGACCGGCGCCCGCAGCCGGGTGGAGGAGCGGATCGCCGACCGGACGGCCGTGGCCCGCGCGGCCATCGCCGCGGCACCGATCAGCGACGAGGCGCGCGCCGCGCTGGACGCCCTCGCCGTGGCCGCGACCATCCGAACCGCGTGAGGACGAACCTGCGCACCGTCCCCGGGCGCACCGACCGGATCGTGGTGATCGGAGCGGGCCTGGCCGGCCTCTCCGCGGCGCTGCGGCTGCGCGGCGCCGGGCGGGAGGTCACCGTCGTCGACCGCTGCCCCGGCCCCGGGGGGCGGGCCGGCCGGGTCGAGCGCTCCGGGTACGCCCTGGACACCGGCCCCTCCGTGTTCACCGCCCCCGAGCTGGTCGCCGACGCCTTCGCCGCGGTCGGCGAGACGATGTCCGACCGGCTGACCCTGACCGCGCTGGACACCACCTACCGGGCCCAGTTCGCCGACGGGTCGCACCTGGACGTGCACGCCGACCGGACCGCCTTCGCCGCCGAGGTGGAGCGGCTGTGCGGCGCCGGCGAGGCCGCCGCCCTGCTCCGCTACCTCGACGACCTCGCCGAGCTCTACGAGCTGCAGCTGCGCACGTTCATCGACCGCAACCTGGACTCCCCGCTGGACCTGCTGGGCCCCGAGCTGCTGTCCCTGGTCCGCCGCGGCGGGTTCCGCCGGCTGTCCAAGCACGTCGAGGCGGCGTTCACCGACGACCGGCTGCGCCGGCTGTTCAGCTTCCAGGCGCTCTACGCCGGGGTCTCCCCGTTCCGGGCGATCGCCGCCTACGCGGTCATCGCCCAGCTCGACATCGGGGCCGGTGTCTGGCACCCGCAGGGCGGGATCGGCGCCGTTCCCCGGGCGATGGCCGCCGCCGCCGCCGACGCCGGGGTGCAGTTCCGGTACGGCACGGAGGTGGCCCAGCTGGAGCTGGCCGGTGACCGGGTCACCGGCGTGGCGCTCGAGGGCGGGGACCTGCTGCCCGCCGACGCCGTCGTCGTCACCGCCGACGCCCCGCACCGGCTGGTGCCCGGGCTGCGCGGGCCGCGGCGCCCGGTCTACTCACCGTCCTGCGTGGCGCTGCACCTGGGGGTGCGAGCCGAGCTGCCCGGCCAGGCGCACCACACGATCAGCTTCGGCACGGCCTGGGAGCAGGTCTTCGCCGAGCTGACCCGCGACGGCCGTCCGATGAGCGACCCGAGCCTGCTGATCAGCATGCCGTCGGTGACCGACCGCTCCCTCGCCCCCGCCGGCGGCCAGGTGCTCAGCGTCGTCGCCCCGACCCCGAACCTGGACCGGCGCAGCGGCGGCAACCCCGACCTGGACTGGCCGGCGCTGGCCCCCCGCTACCGCGAGGAGCTGCTGGCCACCCTCGAGGCGCGCGGCTGGACCGGGATCGGCGGGTCGATCGAGGTCGAGGAGCTGCTCACCCCGGTCGACTGGGCCGCCCAGGGCATGGCCGCGGGCACCCCGTTCGCGCTGGCGCACACCTTCGGGCAGACCGGGCCGTTCCGCCCGTCCACGCTGCCCCGCAGCGGGCCGGAGAACGTCGTCCTGGCCGGTTCGTCGGTCCAGCCCGGCGTCGGGGTGCCGATGGTGGTGATCAGCGGCCGGCTGGCCGCCGAGCGGATCACGGGAGCGCAGGGATGACCACCGCACCGCCTCCCACCCGGGTGCAGCAGCAGGCTCAGCTGGACGCCGCCTACGCCGTGTGCCGCGGGATCGCCGCCGAGCACGGCAAGTCCTACTTCCTGGCCACCCGGCTGCTCACCCCGGACCGCCGGGCCGCGATCCATGCGCTGTACGCCGCCGCCCGGGTGGCCGACGACATCGTCGACGTCGGCGCCGACCTGCCCGGCCGGGACCCCGAGGGCGAGTTGCTGGCCTGGTCGAAGGCGGCGCTGGAGGAGGTCGAGGCCGGCTGGTCCGACGACCCGGTGCGGCTGGCGCTGGTGCACACCTACCGCCGCTACGACATCCCGATCGAGCACCTGGTCGACTTCCTGGCCGCGATGACCAGCGACCTCGACGTCAGCGGCTACGCCGACCTGGCCGCCCTGGACCGGTACATGTGGGGCTCGGCGTCGGTCATCGGCCTGCAGGTGCTCCCAGTGCTGGGCACCGCCCCCGGGGTCGCCCGGGAGGAGGCCGCACCGCACGCGATCGCGCTGGGCGAGGCGTTCCAGCTGACCAACTTCCTGCGCGACGTCGCCGAGGACGTCGACCGCGGCCGGGTCTACCTGCCGGCGGACCTGATGGCCGCGCACGGGGTCACCCGTGAGCAGCTGGCCGCCAAGCGGCACTCCCCCGGCTTCGCGGAGCTGATGCGGGAGATGGTCGCCGTCACCCGGCGCCGCTACGACGACGCGGCACCGGGCACCCCGATGCTGGCCCGCGAGTCCCGGGACTGCGTGCGGGCGGCCACCGCCCTCTACGGCGGGATCCTCACCGAGATCGAGCGCGCCGACCACCGGGTGCTGGACCGCCGGGTGCGGGTGTCCAAGCCGCGCCGTCTGGCCGTGTTCGCCCGCCGGTTGACCGCCGCCCAGCTGGCGAGGGTCAGCAGCCCCCGGACGGCGACCACCAGCGCGGCATAGGGCAGGTGTCCGATCGGCCGGCTACAGCGCCAGGGCCTGGGCCCGGCGGGTGACCTCGGTGTGCCGGTCGTCCCGCAGGGCCTGCACCGGCGTGCCCGGCAGCGAGTCGTCCTCGCGGAACAGCCACTCGAAGGCCTCCTCGTCGGTGAAGCGGCCGTCGTAGAGCACCGTGAGGAGGCCGGGCAGGTGCTTGAGGATGACCCCGTCCTGCACGAAGTCCACCGGTATCTTGCTGTTGCCGCTGCCGGGCACGGCCATGAGCTTCCGCTCGGCGATCAGCTGACGGACCTTGTTCGTCGAGACGCCGAGCTGCTCGGCGACCTCCGCGGGGGTGTACGTGTCCATAGGCTGCCAGCCTATGGCGCACAGTGCAGCCCCGGCGAACGGTCCCCGGCTCAGCCAGCCGCAGCGGGGCAGCGACGCCTCGGCCACCCCCGACGATCCCGGCCGCGAGCCGCCGTACCTCGACCTCGACGCGCTCGCCGAGCGGGCCAGGGAGCTGTTACCGGCCGACGTCGCCGACTACTACGCCGGGGGCGCCGGGACCGAGACCACCCTGGCCGAGGCGCCGGCCGCCTGGCGGGCGTGGCGGCTGCGCCCCCGGGTGCTGCGCGGGGTCGCGAGCGCGCAGCTGGGCACCACGCTGCTGGGCGCGGAGGTGGCCACCCCGATCGGGGTCGCCCCGTGGGCCTACCAGGCGATGGCGCACCCGGACGGCGAGCTGGCCACCGCCCGCGGCGCGGCCACGACCGGTGCGCTGATGACCGTGTCGACCAGCGCGACGACCTCACTGGAGGAGGTCGCCGCCGCCCACCCGGCCGGGCCGCGCTGGTTCCAGCTCTACCGGCTGCACTCCCCCGCCCACACCGACGACCTGGCCCGCCGCGCCGGGCAGGCGGGCTACGGCGCGCTCGTCCTCACCGTCGACCTGCCGGTGCTCGGCCGTCGGCACCGCGACCTGCGGCACGACTTCGCCCTGCCCGCCGGCCTCCGGCTGGCCAACCACCCGCCCGTGACGGGGACCCAGCCGCCACTGGCGGCCGCCGAGACGCCGACCTGGACCTTCGCCGACATCGGCCGGTTCGCCGACGTCTCCGGGCTCCCGGTGGTGGTCAAGGGGGTGCTGCGCGCCGACGACGCCGCCCGCTGCGTGGCCGCCGGGGCCGCGGCCGTGTGGGTCTCCACACACGGCGGGCGGCAGGCCGACCCGGCGGTCGCCAGCGCCGACGCGCTGCCGGAGGTGGCCGAGGCGGTCGGGGACGAGGCCGAGGTCTACGTCGACGGGGGGATCCGCACCGGGTCCGACGTCCTCACCGCCCTGGCGCTGGGCGCGCGGGCGGTCTTCCTCGGCCGGCCCACGGTGTGGGGGCTGGCCACCGGAGGCGCCGACGGCGTGGCCCGGGTGATCAGCGGGCTGAGCGAGGAGCTGGCCCACACCATGGCCCTGTGCGGAGTCGACGACGTGCGGGCGGTGCCGCGCGACACCGTCGCCCGGCCGTGGCCCGGCCGGTGAACAGCGGGTCGGCGCGCCGTCCGGGCACGGCCACCCCACTGGCCACCGACACCTCGGACCGACCACCTCCGACGACCCCACGCGTCCACCTGGTCACTCCAGGTCCCTGGAGTCCAGACCGTGACCTGGCAGCTCGCGTCGTTCGGGCCACGCACGCCGATCCGCTCCTAGACTCGCCGGCGTGGAGACCGTCGTGACCGACCCCGTGGTCGGCCTCGTCCTCGAGGGGCGCTACCGCCTGGAGGAGCGTCTGGCACGTGGCGGCATGTCCACCGTCTACGCCGCCACCGACCTGCGCCTGCACCGCACCGTGGCGGTCAAGGTGATGGCCGAGCACCTGGCGCACGACCCCGCCTTCGTCGACCGGTTCACCCGGGAGGCCCGGGCCACCGCGATGCTCAGCCACGTCAACGTGGTCTCGGTCAGCGACCAGGGCAGCGACCAGGGGCTGGTCTACCTGGTCATGGAGCTGGTCCGCGGCCGCACGCTGCGCGACCTGCTGCAGGCGCGCGGCCGGCTGACCGTGGGCGAGGCGTTCGCCGTCCTGGAGCCGGTGCTGGCCGGGCTGACCGCGGCCCACCGGGCCGGGATCGCGCACCGCGACGTCAAGCCGGAGAACGTCCTCATCTCCACCGACGGCCAGGTCAAGGTCGCCGACTTCGGGCTCGCCCGCGCGGTGGCCGGTACCGGACAGACCAGCCACACCGGCGGCGTGCTCATCGGCACGGTCGCCTACCTCTCCCCCGAGCAGCTCGAACGCGGCCGCAGCGACGCCCGCAGCGACGTCTACGCCGCCGGGGTGATGCTCTACGAGCTGCTCACCGGCCATCCGCCCTACGCCGGCGACACCCCGCTGGCGGTCGCCTACCAGCACGTCCATCACGACGTGCCGGTGCCCTCGGGCGAGGTGCCGACGGTGCCGTGGCAGGTCGACGAGCTGGTCACCCGGACCACCCGGCGCGACCCGGCCGCCCGGCCGCTGGACGCCGGCGCCTTCCTGGCCGAGCTGACCGACCTGCGCGCCGACCTGGGTCTGGCCCGCGTCCCGGTGCCCACCGGCCTGCCGGCCGACAACCCGGCCACGCTCCGCCCGACCAACCGCCCGACCGCACCCCGCCCCCGCCAGCCCAGCGCGCCGGGCGGGCGGGCCGGCGACCCGCACACCGAGGTGATCGGCGGTCCGGTGGACCGCGGCCGGGGCACCACGGTGCTGCCGGGCATGGGCCCCGGCCCGACCACCGCCGTGGGCAGCGCGCGCCCCGGCATCGGCGCGCGCCCACCCGTCGCCCGCCCCGGGGTGCCCCCGCACATCCGCCGTCGCCGTGCCCAGCTGGGCATCGCGGTGGTGCTGCTGCTCGCGGTGACCATCGGCGCGATCGGCTGGTGGCTGGGCGTGGGGCGCTGGACGGAGGTGCCCGACCTGCTCAACAAGGACCAGGACACCGCGGTCGGCCTGCTGCAGGAGGCCGGCCTGGACCCGGTGCTGACCGAGGAGCAGTTCAGCGAGACCGTCGCACCCGGTGCGGTCATCACCGCCGAGCCCGCCGCGGGCGAGGCGATCCGCGGCTCGGACGTGGAACTCGTCGTCTCCAAGGGACCGGAGCGGTTCGCCGTCGACCCGGCGCTGGCCGGCCAGCCCGCCGACACCGTCCTCGCCCAGCTGCAGACCCAGTTCCCCGACCTGGCCTTCAGCACCGAGGAGGACTACAGCGACGACGTCGACTTGGGCAACGTGATCCGCTTCGACCCCGCGCCGGGCACGGAGCTCAAGCGCGGTGACACCGTCACCGTCGTGGTCTCCTCCGGCCGGGCGCCGGTCGCGGTGCCCAACGTCGTCGGCCAGAGCCCGGACGCCGCCGAGAGCAACCTGGAGCAGCTGGGCTTCACCGTCGAGCGGGCCACCGGTCGCAGCGCCGACGTCGCCACCGGCGCGGTCATGGCGGTCAGCCCCGGGCCTGGTGCGGGCGCACGGCCCTACGGCAGCCCGGTGACGATCACGGTGTCCGAGGGCCTGCCGCAGGTGGCGGTCCCCGACGTCACCGGCAAGAGCCGCGAGGAGGCGATCGCCACCCTCGAGGAGGCCGGCCTGGAGGCCGAGGTCACCCAGTTCTTCGGCAACCAGGTGCTGCGGCAGACCCCCGGGGCCGGCGAGGTCGTCGACCTGGGCTCGTCGGTCACCATCCTGGTGACGTTCGGGTGAGCGACGTCCGGGTGACCTGCACGCCGTGACCTCATCTCCTGCCGTGCTGCCCGCGATCGGGGCGCACATCCAGATCAAGGGCGGCCTGGCCAAGGGCGGGCTCCCCTACGCCGACGCCGTGGGCGCGCGCGCCGTCCAGGTGTTCGTCGGGAACCCGCGCGGCTGGCGGCCCAGCGCGGGCGACCCGGCGCAGGACGCCGCGTTCACCGCCGGGTGCGCCGAGCGCGGGGTGCCCTCCTTCGTGCACACGCCGTTCCTGGTGAACGTCGGTTCCCCGAACGAGGCGACGGTCGACCAGTCGATCGCGACGATCCGGCACAACCTCGCCCGGGCCACCCAGCTCGGGTGCGCCGGGGTCGTGGTGCACGCCGGCTCGGCGGTCGGCGCCGACCGGTACGAGGCGGCACTGGCCCAGCTGCACGAGCGGCTGCTGCCGGTGCTCGACGAGCTCCCCGAGGGCGCACCCCGCCTGCTGATCGAGCCGACCGCCGGCGGGGGCAGGTCCCTGGCGGCCACCGTCGAGGACCTGGGCCCCTACCTGGCCGCCCTGGACCACCACCCCGCCGTCGGGGTCTGCTTCGACACCTGTCACGCCTGGGCCGCCGGGCACGACCTGGCCACCCCGGGCGGGATGGCGGCCACCCTGGACGCACTGGAGGCCGTCGTCGGCCCGGGCCGGCTGGGGCTCGTGCACGCCAACGACTCCCTCGACGGCTGCGGTTCCACCCGCGACCGGCACACCACCATCGGGGCCGGCTCGATCGGTGCCGCACCGTTCGCCGAGCTGCTCACCCATCCGACGATGGCCGGCGTCCCGGTGGTCGTGGAGACCCCCAGTGCCGACGACGGCCACGCCAAGGACATCGCGCTGCTCTGCGACCTGCGCGACGGCGCTCTCGTCCCGGGCTGACCCGCCCCTGCCGCGACTCGCCCGAGTGGCGGGAAACGCCGTCCGCAATCGATTCCACGGCCGGGTGCCTTCCGCCGGTGCGACCGAGTGGCTTCACTCTCCGTGTCGCAGTCGCAGCTGAATGCGATGACCTGGACCGAGGAGAACCGCCGTGCACATCCGCAGGACCCTGGCCACCGCCGCCGTCGCCGCCCTCAGCCTCACCGGCGTCGGCCTCACGAGCGGGACCGCCGCCGCCGCCCCGGGCGATGCGGCGACCTACATCGTCAGCCTCGCCCCCGGTTCGGTGCCGGCCTCCGTCGCCGCCCTGGCCACCTCTCGGCTGGGCGGCCACGTGGAGCACGTCTACACCGCGGCGCTGGACGGCTTCGCGGTCACGCTGCGCCCCGAGGTCGCCGCCCGGCTCGCCACGCTCCCCGGGGTCGCCGCCGTCGAGCGGGACGCCCCGGTGCAGCTCGAGGCCACCCAGTCCAGCGCGACGTGGGGCCTGGACCGCACCGACCAGCGGGACCTGCCGCTCAGCGGGTCCTACAGCTGGGACGCCACCGGCGCAGGCGTCACCGCCTACGTCATCGACACCGGCATCCGGCTCGCGCACCGCGATCTCGGTGGCCGTGCGGTCTCCGGCTACGACGCGGTGGACGGCGGGCGGGCCGACGACTGCAACGGGCACGGCACGCACGTCGCAGGCACCGTCGGGGGCTCGCGGTACGGGGTGGCCAAGGGAGTGCGGCTGGTCGCCGTCCGGGTGCTGGACTGCGCCGGCAGCGGCACCACCGCCGGCGTCATCGCCGGCATCGACTGGGTCACCGCCCACCACGGGGCGGGCGCGCCGGCGGTGGCCAACATGAGCCTGGGCGGCGGCGCCAGCAGCGCGCTGGACGAGGCCGTGGAGCGGTCCATCGCCGACGGGGTCAGCTACGCCGTCGCGGCCGGGAACGGCGATGCCGCGGGTGTCCCGCAGGACGCCTGCGCCGGCTCGCCGTCCCGGGTGGACGCCGCCCTCACCGTCGGCGCCACCGACCGTTCCGACGCACCGGCCTCGTTCAGCAACTACGGCGCCTGTGTCGACCTCTTCGCACCGGGCGTGGGCATCACCAGCGCGTGGCACACCTCGAACACGGCCACCAGCACGATCAGCGGGACGTCGATGGCCACCCCGCACGTGGCCGGCGTCGCGGCGCTGTACCTGCAGGGCGACCCTGCGGCCTCCCCGGCCACGGTGGCCGGCGCGATCACCGCGGCGAGCACCAAGGACCGGGTGGCGACGACGCGCACCCAGGACAACGACCTGTTGTTCAGCACCTGGTGAGCCGTGGCCGGCCGGGTCGTCCGCTCGCACGGGCGACCCGGCCGGGTACGACCTCGCGCTAGACGACCAGGCTCAGCACCCAGGCGATGGCGAAGCCGACCACCCCGATCAGCGTCTCCATCACCGTCCAGGTCTTCAGGGTCGTCTTCACGTCCATCTCCAGGAACCGGCCGACCAGCCAGAACCCGGAGTCGTTGACGTGCGACAGCACGGTGGCGCCACAGGCGATCGCGATGACCACCAGCGCGGTGTCCAGCCGGGACAGGTCGTTCTCCGCGACCGCCGGGGCGATCAGCGCGGCGGTGGTCAGCAGCGCCACCGTCGCCGAGCCCTGGGCGACCCGCAGGCAGGTCGCGATGACGAAGGCCGCGACGATCACCGGCAGGCCGATGGTCTCCAGGCTGTCGGCCAGCGCGGTGCCGATGCCGCTGGCGCGCAGCACCCCGCCGAACATGCCGCCGGCACCGGTGATCAGGATGATCGCCGCGACCGGACCGATCGAGGAGTTGAGCAGGTCCTCGGTCTCCGAGCGGGAGAACCGCTCGCGGCTGAGCACCGTGGCGGCGACCAGCAGCGTGATGAGCAGCGCCACCGGTGTCTGGCCGAGCAGGGTCACCCAGTCCAGCCAGCCGGCCTCGCCGTCGATCGCCCCGGCCGTGGCCAGGGTGTTGAAGCCGGTGTTGAGCAGGATCAGCACCAGCGGGAGGAGCAACAGGGCCAGCACGGTGCTGAACTTCGGCGGCGCGGTCCGGGTGTCCGTCGACGTCGCCCTGCCGGCGGCGACGGTGGCGCCGCCACCCGTGCCGGCCGTGCCACCCGGGCCACCGCCGTCCGGGCCGGCGGCGTCGTCCACGTCGGTGTCGACCCGGGGGTCGTCGGCCTCGGACTTGCGGCCGGCCAGGGTGGACGGGATCGGGACCATGACCTGCCGGCCGATCCACTTGCTGAACAGGTAGCAGGAGATGAACCAGGTGGGCAGGCCGATGACCAGGCCGACGACGACCAGGAGCCCGATGTCGGCGCCCAGGATGTCACCGGCGCCGACCGGGCCCGGGTGCGGCGGGACGAAGGCGTGCATGACCGCGAAGGCACCCGCCGAGGGCAGGGCGTAGAGCAGCACCGACCCGCCGAACCTGCGGGCGACGCTGAAGATGATCGGCAGGAAGACGACGAAGCCGGCGTCGAAGAAGATCGGGAAACCGAACAGCAGCGACGCGACGCCCAGCGCGAGGGGCGCTCGTTTCTCACCGAACCGGTTGATCAGCGAGTCCGCCAGCACGGTGGCGCCGCCGGTGACCTCGAGCAGTTTGCCGATCATCGCGCCGAGCCCGACGAGCAGCGCGACGGCGGCCAGGGTCGAGCCGAACCCGGCCAGCAGCGTGTCGATGACGTCCCCGATGGGGATGCCGGTCGCCAGCGCGGTCAGCAGGCTGACCAGGACCAACGCCACGAAGGCGTGCACCTTGAACTTCATGATCAGGACGAGCAGCACGGCAACGGCACCCACGGCGATCAGCAACAGCGGTGCGGTGCCCAGGGCGGGTTCGACTTCTGGCACGGGGGACCTCTTCGAGTCGACGGCGGCGCGGACTCGACCGCGGGCGCGGACGAGGGGACCACTGTGACAGCGGTGATCACCTTCGCGCGAGTGCTCCCCGGGTGTCGGGCGGGCCCGACTGCGGCATCATCGGCCCGGCGGCCGGTGGGCTGCGATCCGGGGAGGTGTGCGATGTCCCGAGCCGGGCGACGGCTGCGCCGGGCGGTGAACCCGGTCTCGACCGGCTTCTCCCGGTGGTGGTGCCACAGCGCGCTGCGCCGTGCGCTCCTCCGCCGGCAGGAGCGCCAGGTCAGCCGGCGAGGTCGCCGATCACCTGGGTGAGCACCTTGGCCGCCCGCTCGACGCCGTCCCGGTCGACGTCCAGGTGGGTCACCAGCCGGACCCGCCGGGCGCTGACCTGACCGACCAGCACCCCCTGGGCCTTGGCCGCCTCGGCCACGGCCGGGGCCGGGACGTCGTCGACGACCACCATGTTCGTCTCCACCGTCGCCGGGTCGACGCCGAGGCGCTCGGCGAGCAGGCGGGCGTGCTCGTGGTCGGTGGCCAACCGGTCGAGGTGGTGGTCCAGCGCGTAGGAGGCAGCCGCAGCGAGCACCCCGACCTGGCGCATGCCGCCGCCCAGCCGCTTGCGCCACAGCCGGGCCGCGGCGATCCGCTCGGCGCTGGCGACCAGCACCGAGCCGATGGGGGCGCCCAGCCCCTTGGACAGGCAGACCGACGCGGTGTCGGCCAGCCGCCCGTAGGTGGCCAGCGGGACGCCGCTGGCGACGGAGGCGTTGAACACCCGGGCGCCGTCCAGGTGCACGTTCACCCCGGCGGTGCGGGACCAGGCGAACAGGCGCTCCAGCTCGGCGAGGGGCTGCACCAGCCCGCCGCCGCGGTTGTGGGTGTTCTCCACGGCGATCGCGGCCGTCGCGGTGAGGTGCCAGTCGCCGTGCGGGCGCACCTGGGCGATCAGCTGGTCGGCCGACAGTCGGCCCCCCTCGGAGACGACGGTGCGGGACGAGAGCCCGAACAGCGCCGCCGCGGCCCCCATCTCGTAGGTGAGGACGTGCGCGTCGGCGTCCCCGAGCACCTCCTGGCCGGGCTCGCAGACCAGCCGCAGGCCGATCTGGTTGCCCATCGTCCCGGACGGCACGAACAACGCGGCCTCGTGACCGAACAGCTCGGCGACCCGCGCCTCCAGCGCGTTGACCGTCGGGTCCTCGCGGTAGACGTCGTCGCCCACCTCCGCCTCGGCCATCGCCCGGCGCATCGCCGGGGTCGGCCGGGTGAGCGTGTCCGAGCGCAGGTCCACGACGTCCCCGCGGGTGGCGGGGCCGTCGGTGTCGATGCCGTACATCAGCTGCGCAGCATCTCGGTGACCAGGAACGCCAGTTCCAGCGACTGACCGGTGTTCAGCCGCGGGTCGCAGGCCGTCTCGTACCGACTGTTCAGGTCGGCGTCGCTGATCTCCATGGCGCCGCCCAGGCACTCGGTGACGTCCTCACCGGTGAGCTCGACGTGGATGCCCCCGGGCCAGGTGCCCAGCCCGCGGTGCACGTCGAAGAAGCCCAGCACCTCGTCGACCACCCGGTCGAAGTGCCGGGTCTTGTACCCGCTGGGCGACTCGTGGGTGTTCCCGTGCATCGGGTCGCACTGCCACACCACCTGGTGGCCGCTGGCGGTGACCTTCTCCACGATCCCGGGCAGGACGTCGCGGACCTTGCCGTTGCCCATCCGGCTGATCAGCGTGAGCCGGCCGGGGACGCCGTCGGGGTCGAGCCGCTCGACCAGCTCGGTGGCCTGCTCGGGCGTGGTCCCGGGGCCGATCTTCACCCCGATCGGGTTCGCCAGCTTGGAGACGAACTCGATGTGCGCGCCGTCCATCTGCCGGGTGCGCTCGCCGACCCAGACGAAGTGCGCGCTCAGCGCGTACGGGCGCCCCTCGTACATCCGCAGCAGGGCGCGCTCGTAGTCCAGGATCAGCGCCTCGTGGCTGCTGTAGAGCTCCACCCCGCGCAGCGCCGCGTCGTCGATGCCGCAGGCCTTCATGAAGGCCAGCGCCCGGTCGATCTCCTGGGCGATGACCTCGTAGCGGACGCCGGCCGGCGAGCTGGCGACGAAGTCCTTGTTCCAGTCGTGCACGGCGTGCAGGTCGGCCAGCCCGCCCCGGGCGTAGGCACGGATCATGTTCATCGCCGCCGCCGAGTTGGCGTAGGCGCGCACCAGCCGGTTCGGGTCGGGGATCCGCTCCGCCAGCACCGGGTTGAGCGAGTTGACCATGTCGCCGCGGTAGGACGGCAGCCCGAGCGCGTCGGTGTTGGACGAGCGCGGCTTCGCGTACTGCCCCGCCACCCGGCCCACCTTGACCACCGGCACGCTCGCCCCGTAGGTGAGGACGACGGCCATCTGCAGCAGCGTGCGCGTGGTCGCCTGCAGGTGCGGCTCGGTGTTCAGGTCGAACGTCTCGGCGCAGTCGCCCCCCTGCAGCAGGAAGGCCTTGCCCTGGGCGACGTCGGCCAGCTGCTGGCGCAGGGTGTCGACCTCGGCCGGTGCCACGATGGGCGGCACGCTCGACAGGGTCGACAGCACGGCGTCGACGGCGGCCCGGTCCGGCCACTCCGGCTGCTGGGCGGCGGGCAGTCCCCGCCACCGGTCCAGGTCCGGCAGGAGCTCGGCGGGTTCAGGGAGGCTCACCCCCTGAGGGTACGGCGCACCGCTCCCCCGCCGGTTGTCCCGTCCGGCTGGTGGGACGCCTCTGCTGTCCCACCGGTACCGAAGATCGACTCGACTGCCGATGACCTGCGGGAGGCGGGGATCTCTCCCGTCCGGGGAAGCGGGCCAGGGAGCACACGTGCGCAGGGGCATCAGGACGAAGGTGGTGGCGCTGGCTGTGGCCAGCGTCACCGTGACAGCGGCGGCCATGCTCGGGGTGAGCGCCTGGCAGAGCGGCGAGTTCGCCGACGACGCCAAGGCCGACGTCCGCGAGATGGTGCAGCACAGCATCGAGCAGACCGCCGACGGCGTGTACGACGTCGTCTCCAGCCAGGGCGACTCGGTCGCCGCGGCCGTCGACAACGACCTGGAGGTCGCCGGCTACGTGCTCGAGCAGGCCGGCGGGTTCGGGCTCGGTTCTGCCACCCGCAACACCGTCGCCTGGGACGCGAAGAACCAGGTGACGGGTCAGGTCGTCCCGGTCGCGCTTCCCCGCGTCCAGGTCGGCGGGACGTGGCTGGGCAAGAACGCCGACGTCGCGGCGCCCACCCCGGTCGTGGACCAGGTGCAGGAGCTGGTCGGCGGCACCGCGACGGTCTTCCAGCGGATGAACCCGGCTGGGGACATGCTCCGCGTCGCGACGAACGTGGTCAGCGCCACCGGCGCCCGGGCGATCGGCACCTACATCCCCGCGGTCGGCGCGGGCGGGGCGCCCAACCCCGTCGTCTCGGCCGTGCTCAGCGGACAGACCTACCGCGGGACGGCGTTCGTCGTCGACTCCTGGTACGTCACCGCCTACGAGCCGCTGCTCGACGAGGCCGGTCAGGTCGTCGGCATGCTCTACGTGGGCGTGAAGCAGGAGAACCTGCCCGCCCTGCGGGAGAGCCTGCAGACCACCGCTGCCGGTGAGAACGGCACGGTCTGGGCCCTCGGTGGCACCGGGGACCGGGCCGGCACCGTCCTGATCAGCAAGGACGGGCAGGCCGAGGGCACCTCCCTGCTGGAGGCGCAGGACGCCGACGGCAAGCCCTGGATCCAGGAGCTGGTGGCGGCCGCCGTCGGGCTGGAGCCGGGTGAGCAGGCGACGGTCCGGTACCGCGACCCCGAGACCGGCTCGCACACGGTGCAGGTCAGCTACTACGCGCCCTGGGACTGGGTGCTGGTGGTCGACGCGCAGGACAGCGACTTCGCCGCCGCCGTCGACCGGCTCGACGAGGGCCGTTCCGCCATGTTCGACGCGCTGGTGGTCTCCGCCGTGCTGGTCGGTCTCGCCGGCCTGGCGCTCGCCTGGTGGCTGGGCCGGCGGCTGACCGCGCCGCTGGACGCACTGCGGCAGCGGATGGCCGAGATCGCCGACGGCGAGGGCGACCTGACCCAGCGGGTCGACGACTCGGCCCAGGACGAGGTCGGCGAGCTCGCCGGCGCCTTCAACCGGTTCGTCGACAAGGTGGCCGGCACCATCCGCGACATCGGCACCGCCGCCGGGTCGCTCGCGGTCTCCGCCTCCGGCGTGGCCCGGGTGGCCGACGGGCTGAGCGAGCGGGCCAGCCGCAGCCGGGACCAGGCCCGGCACGCCCACCAGGCGGCCTCGGACATCAGCTCCGGGGTCACCTCGGCGGCCGCCGGTGCCGAGCAGATGGGCTCGGCGATCCGGGAGATCGCCCGCAGCGCCAGCGACGCCAGCCATGTCGGTCAGGGTGCGGTCGAGCTGGCCGCCAGCACCGAGACGGCGATCGCGGCGCTGGGCACCAGCTCGCGGGAGATCAGCGACGTGGTCAAGGTCATCTCGGCGGTCGCCGAGCAGACCAACCTGCTGGCGCTCAACGCGACGATCGAGGCGGCCCGCGCGGGTGAGGCCGGCAAGGGCTTCGCCGTCGTCGCCACCGAGGTCAAGGAGCTGGCCCAGGAGTCCTCGCGGGCCAGCGAGGAGATCCACAAGCGGGTGCAGTCGATCCAGGCCGACACCACCGCCGCGGTCGGTTCGATCAGTCAGATCGTCGCGGTCATCCGGGAGATGAACGACCACCAGACCACCATCGCCAGCGCGGTGGAGGAGCAGACGGCGGTCACCAACGAGCTGTCCCGCAGCGTCAACTCGGTGGCCGACGGGGCCAGCTCGGTGACCGACACGATGAACGACGTCACCACCGACGCCGACCGCACGGCCGCCGACGTCGACTCCGCCCGCACCGCTGCCCGGGAGCTGGACGAGCTCTCCGGGGAGCTGAACCGACTGATCAACGTCTTCACGGTCTGAGCCTGAGGGCCGCCGGCGGTGATCGGCCGCCGGCGGCCCTCAGCCCGCCGGGCCCCGCTCCCGGCGCAGGTGCGGCCCGGGGTCGGCCGGTCCGCCGTCCTCCAGCCACTGCGCCATGGCGGCCGGGTCGCGGCGGAGGAGCTCGTCCAGGACGAGACCACGGACCCGCACGAGAGCGGCCCGCTCCTGCGGGTCCGTCGTCGCCTGCAGCGGTGGGCCCGTGGCCCGCCACTCCCGGATGAGCGCCTCCGTGGGCAGCACGCCGACGAAGTCGCGCAACGCCGCCACCCGCCGCGGGTCCGACACCGAGAGCGGCGCGGAGTCCCAGTCGGCGATCCACATCCCGGCCACGGTCGCGGCCAGCAGGATCATCGCGATCACCAGCCATGCGCCCGACGGCCCCAGCAGCGCGACACCGCCGGAGAAGGGCACGGTGAGAGCCGCAGCGGCGAAGGCCCCCACCACGGCCCGCCGGGCGCGCGGCTGCACCGGGAAGCCCGGGTTGACCAGGCCGGCGACGACGGCGGCGAAGGCGCCGACCAGTGGCGCCAGCAGCAGCATCCGCGGGACGGGGGTCACCACAGCCCCGGGCAGGGCGATCCCCACGTACAGGACGGCCAGCAGCAGTCGCAGCACCCGGGCGACCCGGGTCCAGGTGGCGTCGCTGTCTCCGGGGTGCGTGGACACGGCAGCCTCCTCGGGCCACGGGCGAGGCCGGCCCCGCCGCCTGCTGACGATGGCCCGTCCGCCCGGGGGTCGCACCGGCTGGACCGGGCACCGTCCCGCGGTCCCTGGTTGCCGGTTCCCGGCAACCAGGGACCGCCAGGGCCCTCAGTCGGCGACCAGCCGGCGCCCGGGCCAGCCGAGCATCCGCGCCCCGGTCACGGCCACCAGCAGCGGCAGGTGGTCGGCCGGGTCGCTGGCGTCGTGTCCGGTGAGCGTGTGCACCCGTTCGATCCGGTAGCTCACCGCCCGCACGCTCAGGTGCAGGTCCCGGGCCGTGGCCGCGGTGTTCCCGCCGGTGGCGAAGTAGGCAGCCAGCGTGCGCACCAGGGGCTCCGCCCCGCCGCGGGCGCCGACCAGCGGGCCGAGCACGGTCTGCACCAGGTCGGCCATGGCCGCCTCGTCGCGCAGCAGCACCCGGTAGACCAGCAGGTCGCGCGCGTGGACGACGGGCTGCGGCAGGTCCAGCCGGGCCGCCAGGTCCAGCGCGTCGAGTGCCTCCCGGTAGGAGTGCAACACCCCGCGTGGCCCGGCGTGCGGACGCCCGACCCCCACCCGCCACGAGGACCGGTGGGTCAGCCGCGCGACAGCCCGGCCGACCACCTCGGTCAGCTCCGGTGGGTCGATCGCCTCGGCCGCGCTGCCGTCGTCGGACGGCGAGGACAGCATGCACACCAGCCGCCCGTCCTTCGCGGCGACGAGCAGGCCCCGCCCCGCGGCGCGGGCCCGGACCGCCGCCTCGACCGCACCGGCCACGTGCATGCCCGAGTCGATCGGTCGGTCGGTCGCGGCCACGAGGACCACGTGGGTCGCGGTGAGCGAGAGGCCGAACGGCTCGGCCCGTTCGACCAGTGACCCGACCTCGGACCCGCCGCTGAACAGGTCGTCGACGAACTCGCGCCGGTAGGCCTCCTCCCGGCGCACCACCTCGTGCTGGGCGTCGAGGTAGCCGCTGGCCAGGGCGGCCAGCGCGGTGTCCGCAGCGCGCCAGACGGCCTCGCCGATGCCGACCAGCTCCGTCGGCCGCACCGGCCGCGACCGCACCTGCCCCAGCAGCGCGGGAAGCTCGGGCCACAGCCGCCGGGACGCCGTCATGTAGAGGTCGACCAGCGCCGGCAACGGCACCCCGGCCCGGGCCCCCTCCCCACCCAGCCGGCAGCAGGAGTCCTCCTCGGCGGCGCTGAGCCGGCGACCGGTCCGCGCCACGGCCAGGACCGCCGGCAGGTAGCCGTCCAGCAGCCCCACCGGCGCACCGTGCTCGCCGGCGGCCGCGCGGGCGATCCGGGCCAGCGCCTCGTCCGGCGTCGCTGCTGCCTCCACCCGGACCAGTGTCGCGCCCCGAGCAGGTCAGCGGGCCGCCGCGCGACCTCCGGCCGCCTCGATCACCTGCCAACGGGTCAGGTTGTACCGGGCGTCCACCAGCGCGTCGTGGGTGCCGGTCGGCTTGGGAGGCAGCGTGGGCCGGCCGGCGTCGTCCCAGCGCTGGCGCAGCTCGCGGGTGAACCGCGGGATCGGTCGCGGCAACGCCGGCATCGCACCCCACAGCTGGGCCAGCGCGACGTGGTCGTAGGCGGCGAACCAGGCCCACAGCTCGATCTCCTCACCGGGGGCGGTGAGGAAGGACAGCAGGTCCTCCCGGATCCGCTCCCGGCTGCGCCACGCCTTGTCCGCCGGGGACGGCAGCTGGTCCAGCACGTTGCGGCGCACCCACGGGATCGCCCGGTCCGGGTCGAACTCGGTGCTGACGGCGTAGAACTCCCGGCCGGTCTCGTCGACCACGCCGATCGACACCAGGTCGATCGTGGTGCCGTCCTCGATGAACTCGGTGTCGTAGAAGTACCGCCGCACGCTCACCGGCACACCGTAGGCGCCGGCCCACCGGCGTCGACTCAGACCGGGGTGACCGGGGCCGCGGCCTCGTCCCCGCGCACCGCCGCGGCAGCGCGCTGCCGGCGGCGATCCAGCCAGGTCATGACCGGCGTGGCGGCCATCCCGTGCACGGTCACCGACACCAGGACGACGAGGACCGTCACCCGCCACAGCTGCTCGGCGCCGGCGAACTCGGCCTGGCTCAGGCCGTAGGCGAGGTAGTAGAGCGACCCGATGCCGCGGACCCCGAAGAAGGAGATGGCGCTGCGCTCACGCGGACCGGTGCGTCCGCGCAGCAGCCCCAGCCAGCCCGCCAGTGGCCGGACGACGAGCACCAGGACCACGGCCAGCCCCACCTCGGCTCCGCTCAGGCCGGCCAGCGCCCCCCGGGCCACTGCGCCGCCCAGCAGGACGAGGACGACGACGGTCAGCAGGCGTTCCAGCTGCTCGACGTAGGTGTGCAGCACCTGGTGGTGGCCGTGCGCCCGTTCCGCGGCCCGGATCGTGCAGGCGCAGACGAAGACGGCGACGAAGCCGTAGCCCTCGATGAGCTCGGCGATGCCGTAGGCGAGGAAGACGATGGCGAGCGCGACGAACCCCTCGGCCCGTTCGACGAGCCCGGCTCGCCTCCGCCCGGCCGAGAAGAACATCGCACGCAGAGCCCAGCCCACCCCGACGCCCACGGCGACACCGGCGGCGATCCGCCAGACGAGGTCGACCAGGAGCCACTGCCCCAGCCAGTTCGACGGCGCAGCACCCAGGGTGGCCATGGCGACCGCGGCGTAGGTGAACGGGAAGGCCAGCCCGTCGTTGAGGCCGGCTTCCGACGTCAGCGCGAAGCGCGCTTCGTCCTCGCTCTCCGTCTCACCGGTCGGCTCGTCCACCTGGACCTCGGTGGCGAGCACCGGGTCGGTGGGGGCCAGCGCAGCGGCCAGCAGCACCGCAGCGGCCGCCCCCAGCCCGAGCAGCCAGCCGCCGAGCAGCGCCGTGGCCATGACGGTCAGCGGCATGGTGATGCCGAGCAGTCGCCAGGTGGTCGACCAGCGCCGCCATCCCAGGCGCCGGTCCAGCGCCAGCCCGGCGCCCAGCAACGAGACGATCACGCACGCCTCGGTGAGGTGGACGGCGACCAGCTCGTGCTCCAGCGGGTCCGGGGTGGGCAGCCGGTCGACGGCGGCGAAGACGACGACCCCGATGGCCACGACCACCATCGGCAGCGAGACCGGCAGCCGGCGGAGCAGTCGGGGCAGCAGGGCGGTCAGCAGGGCCGCTGCCCCGGCGACGGCGTAGGCCAGGCCGGTGGGGTCCATCCCCGGTCAGCGGGCGGCCGGGCGCCGCAGCGCCGGGGCGTCAGGGCAGGAGCACATCGGCTTGCTCTTCCCGGGTCGGCGTCCGGCGACACCACCGGCCGTGTCCAGCGAACGCGCTGGCCCGGTCGGCTTCCCGCGGCTGATGCCCTGGTGCGGTGCTCAGCCGGCGAGCGAGCTCGGCAGCCGGTCGGCGGCCTCGTGCGGCGGGGGCTGCAGCCGGGACACGGCCTCGGTGGCGGTGATGCCGGTGGTGTCCATCGACTTCTTCACCTTGGCGCCGTAGAGGTCGACGTACTCCTGGCCGGAGAGCTCCATGATCTCGTACATGATCTCGTCGGTGATCGACCGCTCGACGAAGCGGTCGCCGGAGAGACCGTCGTAGCGGGAGAAGTCCAGCGGCTCCCCGAACCGCACGACGACCCGCAGCAGGTGCTTGCTGAGCCGGCGGCCCAGGCTGCCCGGCAGGGGCACCGAGCGCGGCTCGTAGACCATCGCGACCGGGATCACGGGCGCACCGGTCTCCAGGGTCATCCGGGCGATGCCGGTCTTCCCCCGGAACAGCCGGCCGTCGGGCGACCGGGTGCCCTCCGGGTAGATCCCGAGCAGCTTGCCCCGGCTGAGGATGCGGATGCCGGTGCGGATCGCGTCCTCGGCCGCGGAGGCGTTGGTCCGGTCGATCGGCACCTGGCCGCTGCCGCCGAAGAACAGCCGCTGCGCGGCCCCCTTGGGCCCGGTGCCGGTGAAGTACTCGGCCTTGGCCAGGAAGGTGACCCGCCGGTGCAGCGACAGCGGCATGAAGATCCAGTCCGCCGCGGACAGGTGGTTGCTGGCGATGATCGCCGCACCGGTCGCCGGCACGTGCTCGACGCCTTCGACGCGCGGCCGGAACACGAGCTTGACGATCGGCCCGACGGCCACGAACTTGAGGAACCAGTAGAACAACGCGCCTCCCTCAGCGACTGTCAGACTAAGGAGGCGCACAACACCGCCACAATCCCAGCCGCCGCCGCACGGCCACTCACCGCCCCGGAGGACCGATGCCGCAGGTCGCACCGCAGGCCGGGCCGCTCATGCCCGGCGCCGACCCGTTCGACCTGCCGGGCGGACCGGTCGGGGTCCTGCTGTGCCACGGGTTCACCAGCACGCCGCAGAGCCTGCGCCTGTGGGGCGAGCACCTGGCGGCCGCCGGCTTCACCGTGCGTTGCCCGCTGCTGCCCGGCCACGGCACCCGCTGGCAGGACGCCAACGCCAGCACCGAGGAGGACTGGTACCAGGAGCTGTCCGCGGCGCTGGACGACCTGCGTGCCCGTTGCGGCTCGGTGGTGGTGGCCGGCCTGTCGATGGGCGGTGCCCTGGCGCTGCGGCTGGCCCAGCGGCGTCCGGACGACGTCGCCGCCCTGGTGCTGGTCAACCCCTCCCTGCTCACCGAACGACGCGACGCCCGGCTGCTGCCGCTGCTGGCCCGGCTCACCCCGGCCTGGGCGCCGGTCGCCGGCGACATCAAGAAGCCGGGGTCGGTGGAGCTGGCCTACCCGCGGCTGCCCACCCGGGCCGCGCTGGCACTCCGCCGGCTGTGGACCGCCGTCCGCGCCGACCTGGGCGCCGTGCGGGCTCCGCTGCTGGTGTTCCGCAGCGTCACCGACCACGTCGTGGAACCCGCCTCCACCCGGGTGCTGCTGGCCGGCGTCGGCAGCACCGACACCACCGAGGTGCTGCTGCACGACAGCTGGCACGTGGCGACCCTGGACAACGACGCGACGATGCTCTTCACCCGGTCGGTGGAGTGGATCCGGGAGCGCGTGCCCGCCGCCCGGGAGCGCAGCTCGTGACCCTGCCCCGCGGTCCGGGCCGCGGCCGGGGCCGCCGGGACAACGGGTTGGACGCCACGCTGTGGCACCCGCTGCGCGACGTCGACCCGCGGGTGGGTGAGCACCTGCTCGACCTGCTGGCCGCGGCGGGGATCGCCGCCTACCTCGAGCCGGCCACCGACGTGCAGCCCTACACCCGCAGCGTCTCCTTCCCCAGCCCGCCCTCGGACCGGTTGTTCGTCGACCGCGCCCGGCGCACCGAGGCCGCCGCCGTCGTCGACCCGCACACCGACGAGCCGGCCGCGCCCCGACCGATGCCGGCCCGGTCGGAACGGGCCACCGACGAGGACGCCGAGTTCGCCCGGATCGTCGCCGCGTTCGAGGCCGAGCACGGCCGCAACGTCGTGGCCGCCGAACCACGCGACGACCCGCCCCCGCCGCCGGCCGAGCGGTCGGTGCTGGAGGCCTTCGACGACCACTACGAGCCGCCCCCGCCCCCACCGCTGCCGGTCCTCGCGCCGGCCTCGCTGTACGCGCTGCTGCTGATCGTCCTCGGCGCCGTGCTCCTCGTCGCCCCGACCCGGGTCGGCCTGTCGCTGGACCTGGGCCTCGTGCTCGGGGTGGCCGCGGTGGTCGGCGGCGTCGGGGTGCTCGTGTCCCGGATGCGCGACCGCGACGACCGTGACGGGGACGACGGCGCCGTCGTCTGACGAGGGACCCCGCTGGCCCCACGCCTCGCGAGCCCACGGCGGACGGCGCTCCCCGGCCGCTCGAGCCGATAGCGTCACGGGGATGAGCTCCCCCTCCTCGACGCACTCCGCCGTCGTCACCCTGACCGGTCACCTGATGGACACCGGGATCCTCGCCCGGGTGCTCGACGACGTCCTCGAGTACGGCGGTGACTACCGGATCGACCGCCTGGACCTGGGCCGCCAGCACCAGGACGAGTCCCGGGCGCTGGTCGAGGTCAGCGCGAGCGAGCCCGAGCTGCTGGACCGGATCCTGATGCGGGTGCAGGTGCACGGGGCCAACGCCGTCGACCCCGGGACGGCGACGACCCGGCCCGCCCCCTCCGACGGCGTCTTCCCGGAGGACTTCTACTCGACCACCAACCTGGAGACCCTGGTCCGGCTGGACCGGGACTGGCTGCGGGTACAGCGGCCGGAGATGGACTGCGGTCTGGTCGTGACCGACGGACCGGTCGTGCGGACCGTTCCGGTCAGCGACGTCCGGGCCGGGGACGCCGTGGTCTGCGGCGCCCACGGCGTGCGGGTGGAGCTGCCGCCGCAGGCCCCCCGCGGCGACGAGGACGACTTCGGCTTCATGTCCTCCTCG
Source organism: Modestobacter sp. VKM Ac-2983 (assembly GCF_026967885.1). Classification (NCBI taxonomy): domain Bacteria; kingdom Bacillati; phylum Actinomycetota; class Actinomycetes; order Geodermatophilales; family Geodermatophilaceae; genus Modestobacter; species Modestobacter sp. VKM Ac-2983. The sequence continues at coordinate 19,414 of NZ_JAPVBK010000005.1, read as the reverse complement.
GTCTCCAGCGAGAAGCCCCAGGCGCTCCTGGTCCGCCAGATCGCCGAGCGGATGCGGGAGGTCAAGGCCGCCGGGAAGCGGGTGCTGTGGGTCGGCGGCCCGGCGGTGGTCCACACCGGTGCCGCGCCCGCGATGGTCCGGCTGGTGCAGGCCGGCTACGTCGACGTGCTCTTCGCCGGGAACGCGCTCGCGACCCACGACATCGAGTCCTCGCTCTTCGGCACCTCGCTCGGGGTCGACCTGGCCAAGGGCTCCGGCGTGCCGCACGGCCACGAGCACCACATCCGGGCGATCAACACCATCCGGGCAGCCGGGTCGATCGCCGCGGCGGTGGAGACCGGCGTCCTCACCGGCGGGGTCATGCACGCGATGGTGCAGGCGGGGAAGCCGTTCGTGCTGGTCGGGTCGGTGCGCGACGACGGCCCGCTGCCCGACGTCATCACCGACGTCATCGACGGTCAGCGGGCGATGCGCGCCGAGCTGCCGGACGTCGGCTTCGCGATCATGGTCGCCACGATGCTGCACTCGATCGCCACCGGGAACATCCTCCCGGCGTCGGTGCCGCTGGTGTGCGTGGACATCAACCCGGCGACGGTGACCAAGCTGGCCGACCGGGGCAGCGCCCAGGCGATGGGCATCGTCACCGACATCGGCCTGTTCCTGGAGCAGCTGGCCCGCGAGCTCGCCCCCGAGTGAGCACCCGGCAGCGGGGCCGCCGGCCCCGCTGCCGGCCCTGGCTGCTGCTCCCCGCCGTCGGACCTGCTGCTACTCCTCGCCGTCGGCCACGGCGCGGCGGACCAGGTCGGCGGCGCCGACCATCCCGGCCTGCGCGCCCAGCTCGGCGGCCACCACCCGCGGCCCCGGCCGGAACCCGCGACCGGGCAGGGCCCGCTCCAGGCGCTCCCGGGCCGGCGCCAGCACCGTCTCGCCCAGCACGCTCACCCCGCCGCCGATCACCACCACGTCCGGGTCGAGGATCGCCGAGAGGTCGGCGATCCCCTGCCCCAGCCAGGTGCCGACCTCGCACAGCAGCTCGATCGCCAGCGGGTCGCCGTCGGCCGCGGCCTGCGCCACCACCTCACCGGTGATCCGCGCGGCGTTGCCGTCCACCCGGTCGAGCAGGTCGGCCGCGGCCGCCGGGGAGTTGTCGGCCACCTCCCGCGCGGTGTGGCCCAGCGCGTTCCCGCTGGCGTACTGCTCCCAGCACCCGCGGTTGCCGCAGGCGCACAGCCGGCCGTCGGGCACCACGCGCATGTGGCCCCACTCGCCGGCCACGCCGTGCGAGCCCCGCTGCAGCCGGCCGTCGACGACGATGCCGCCGCCGATCCCGGTGCCCAGGGTGATCATCAGCATCAGGCTGCTGCCGCGGGCCGCGCCGTAGCGGTACTCGGCCCAGGCCGCCGCGTCGGCGTCGTTGCCCACCCAGAGCGGGCGCTGCAGCCGGTCGGCGAGGTCCTTGCGCAGCGCCTGGTTGCGCCAGGCCAGGTGCGGGCTGAACAGCACGGTGTCCCCGGTGCGGTCGAACCAGCCGGCGGCGCCGACGCCCACGCCGACCAGTGGGTCGCCGTGCCGCTGCGCGAGCTCGTCGACCACCGCCGTGATCGCGTCCTCGGTGGCGGTCACCGACTTCCCGGGGGTGGCCCGGCGGGCGGTGTCCAGGATCGTGCCGTCGGGGGCGACGACACCGCCGGCGACCTTGGTGCCGCCGATGTCGATGCCCAGTGCGGGCAACTGGGCGGCCCGGCCGGTCGTGGTCGGGCCGTGGCCCTGCAGGTCGGGGACGGTCATGCGACGTCGATCCGCTGGACAGGGGCGGGGGCCGGGTGGGTCACGGTCTCCTCGGGAGGGGCTGGTGCGTCCGCGGCGCGGACGTCGGGGGCAGGGGCCTCGGGCGCGGCAGCGCTGCCGTCCGGGTACTGGTGGGCCGCGTGGGCACGGTTCTGCTGGGCCGCTTGGGCGCAGTTCTGCTGGGCCGCTTGGGCGCAGTTCTGCTGGGCCGCTTGGGCGCAGTTCTGCTGGGCCGCTTGGGCGCAGTTCT
>NZ_JAPVBK010000005.1:0-17276 GCF_026967885.1 Modestobacter sp. VKM Ac-2983 | reverse complement strand
GCTGGGCCGCTTGGGCGCGGAGGGCGGTCGCTGCGCTGGCGAGCACGTCGGCCAGCGCCTCGACCAGGTCCGGACGGCGTCCGCGCAACGCTGCCAGCCCGACGCAGACCGGGCACCAGCGGCATTCCTCCGCGGTCGGGGGCGGGGTGGCTGCACCCTCGTCCTCGGGTCGGTGGGCCGGGTCGGGCCGCGCAGCAGGGGTGCCGAGGAGACTGCCCAGCACGTCGGTCAGCCGCGCGCCGGGCGCGTGCTCGGCCGCCAGCCCGGCCGCCAGCCGGCGGGCCTGCTCGACCCAGTCGGGTCCGGGCGCGGTCACGTCCCGCTCCCCTCGGCCGGCGCACCCGCCGCGGCGCCGGCGGCCAGCAGCCCGGCCGGCCACTGCTCCGGGTCGGGGACGAAGCGGACCTCCAGCACCGCCCGAGCCGTGCCCGGCTCGGTCAGCGACCCCCCGGAGATCGTGCACCGGCGCAGCAGGGCGTCCAGCGCGAGCGACCGTCGTGCCCCGGCCGCGGTGACCACCAGGTCGTCGGCCCAGCGGGTGAGCTGGACCTCGCCACGGCGGGCGAAGGGCAGCGGCACGTCCAGCAGCCATTCGCCGTCCACCCGGCGGGGCGCGGCCTGCGCCAGCGGCTGCAGCGCGGTCTCGGGCACCGCGGCGTCCAGCGCGAGCAGGTCGGCGACGGTGGCCGGCGCGACGGCGGCCTCGGCGACCTCCTGCACCGGGTCCAGCAGCGCGCGCACCGAGCGCACCGACCGCTCCTGCACCGCGGCCCGCTGCTGCCACCACTCCCCCGACCCGGCCGGGAGCAGCCGGGCGACGATGACCGAGGCGATCCGCTGCCCGAGGACGCCCAGCGCGGTCGCCGTGTGCTGGAGGTGGTCGGCAGCCGCGGCGTCGGGGCGCAGCACCAGGTGGACGGCGGTGCGCGCCGGGTCGGCCAGCGGCACGGCGTCCAGCAGCTCCTCCGTCGCGGCGGCACCGGCGAGCAACCCGGCGGTGACGTCGGCGCGGCCCGCGGTGGCGGCCGCCCGCAGCGTGGCGAGCACCCGGAGCCGGGTCGGCGCGGCCTGCGCCAGCCACCACCGCAGCGCCCCCGGGAGGCCGACCAGCGCCGTCGCCGCCACCGTCGGACCGGGGTCCAGCACGACGACGTCGACGTCCTCGGAGCGGAGGTGCCCGGCCAGGGCGGTGAGCAGCGTGAACTCGGCGACGCCGGGCAGTGGGACGACCGAGGTCGCCGGTGGCACGGTGAGCAGGGGCAGCGCCCCGGACAGCTGCCCGGCGTGCCGGGCCCACAGCTCCTCCAACGCAGGCTGCGGTGCGGCGACGTCGACGGTCACCCGGTCGGGGAGGTCGGCGATCCCGGCCGCCTGACCGGTGAGCAGCACGCACCGCGAGCCGGCCGCGGCGAGCCGGGCGGCGGTGGCCGCCGCGACGGTGGAGCTGCCGGCGCCACCGGGGCCGGTGACGAGGACGACCTGCACGGCGCGCATCAGCCCTCGACGCGCTTCTTGAGCTCCTTGAGCGCGGTGTCGAGGATGACCTTCTCGGCCTTGCGCTTGATCATCCCGAGCATCGGGATCGACAGGTCGATGGTGATCGAGTACGTGACGGTGGTGCGGCCACCGGACTCGGCCAGGGAGTAGGAGCCGTCCTGCTGCTTCTGCATCTGGCCCTGCACCAGGGTCCAGTCGACGCGACGGTCGTCGTCCCAGGTGTAGTCCAGCACGTAGTCGTCCTGAACCGCACCGGCGTCGAGCACGAAGTGCACCCGGCGGGCCCGCCCGTCCGCCCCGGTCTCCAGCACCTCCACCTGCTTGGCTGCCGACACCCACGACGGGTAGGCCGGGAAGTCGGCGATGACGGCCATGACCTCGGCCGCAGGCGCGTCGACGACGATCGACTGGGTGGACTGGTCAGCCATGGGGCGGAGGGTAGTCGCTGCCCACCTCCGACCCGGCCTCCTCCCGGGCCACCTGCCCCGTCCGGGGCCGCTCGGCTACTGCGCGGTGGCCGCGCGGACTAGATTGGGCGCCGGACCCTGGTCCGGAGCGGCGGGGCGACGGAGCCCCCGACCGGCCAGGACAGAGAGGACGGCGTGCGCGAACTGAGCGTTCCCCCCACCGCCAGCGTGGGACCCGAAGACGCCCTGACGGACATGGTCGCCACCAACGCGGCCGAGCACCCCGACGAGATCGGGCTGCGCCGCCAACAGGCCGGTCAGTGGGTCGACGTCACCTACGCCCAGTTCGCCGCCGAGGTCTCCGGTGTCGCCAAGGGGCTGATCGCCGGTGGCGTGCAGGCCGGCGACCGGGTCGGGCTGATGGCCCGGACCCGCTACGAGTGGACCGTCCTCGACTACGCGATCTGGACCGCCGGCGCCGTCGTCGTCCCGATGTACGAGACCTCCAGCGCCGACCAGGTGGCCTGGATCCTCTCCGATGCCGGCGCACGGGCGGTCGTGGTGGAGAGCGCCGAGCACGCCGCGACCGTCGAGTCCGTGCGCGCCGAGGCCCCCGAGCTGGGCCCGGTCTGGGTGATCGACGACGGCGGGCTGGACACCCTGACCGCCGCCGGCGCCGACGTGCCCGACAGCGAGCTGACCGCCCGCCGGGCCACCCTCTCCGCCGACAGCCTGGCGACGCTGATCTACACCAGCGGCACCACCGGCCGGCCCAAGGGCTGCGAGCTCACCCACGCCAACTTCCTGTTCGAGATCCGCAACGGCATGACCCTGTTGAGCCGGTTCATGAACGCCGACGGGTCGCTGCTGCTGTTCATCCCGCTGGCGCACGTGCTGGCCCGCGTCCTGCAGGTGGGCGCGCTCAACACCCGCACGGTCATCGGGCACACCCCCGACATCAAGGACCTGGTCGGCGACCTCGGCCGGTTCCAGCCGACCTTCGTGCTGGCCGTGCCCCGGGTCTTCGAGAAGGTGTTCAACGGCGCCAAGGCCAAGGCCGAGGGCGACGGCAAGGGCAAGATCTTCGACCGGGCCGCCCAGGTGGCCGTCGACTGGTCCCGGGCACAGGACACCGGCGGCCCGGGGCTGGGGCTGCGCGCGCAGCACGCGCTGTTCGACCGGCTGGTCTACGGCAAGCTGCGCGCCGCCCTCGGTGGTCGTTGCGCCGGCGCCATCTCCGGTGGTGCGCCGCTGGGTGAGCGGCTCGGCCACTTCTTCCGGGGCATCGGGGTGACGATCTTCGAGGGCTACGGCCTGACCGAGACCAGTGCGGCCGCCGCGGTCAACCACGACGCGGCGCTGCGCATCGGCACTGTCGGGCGCCCGCTGCCCGGGGTCGACGCGGCGATCGCCGACGACGGCGAGGTGCTGCTGCGCGGGGGGATCGTCATGCGCGGCTACTGGAAGAACGAGAAGGCCACCGCGGAGGCCATCGACGCCGACGGCTGGTTCCACACCGGCGACCTCGGTGAGCTCGACGCCCAGGGCTTCCTCACGATCACCGGGCGGAAGAAGGAGATCCTGGTGACCGCGGGCGGCAAGAACGTCGCCCCCGCCGTGCTCGAGGACAGGCTGCGGGCGCACAAGCTGGTCAGCCAGTGCATCGTCGTGGGCGACCAGCGGCCCTTCATCGCCGCCCTGGTCACGCTGGACGCCGAGGCCCTGCCGGCGTGGCTGAAGGCCCAGGGCAAGGACGCGTCGCTCACCCCCGAGCAGCTGCGCGACGACCCCGACCTGCTGGCCGAGCTGGACGCTGCGGTCGCCGAGGCGAACAAGGCCGTCTCGCAGGCCGAGGCGATCAAGAAGTTCCGGGTGCTCGGCGACGACTTCACCGAGGACAACGGCACCCTCACCCCGAGCCTGAAGCTCAAGCGGGCCGTGGTGATGAAGGAGTTCGGCGCCGAGGTCGAGTCCCTCTACGCCCGGTAGCACCGGACAGCCGGCCTGCTCGACCCCGCGCTCAGGGCGCGGGGTCGAGCACGTCGGCGAAGGTGGACGCGATCGTCGTCCAGGACCACCGCTGCTCCACCCACGACCGGCCGGCCGCGCCCATCGCCCGGGCGCGTGCCGGGTCGGCCAGCAGGTCGGCCAGCACGTCCGCGACCGCGGCGGGTGACCGCGGGTCCACGACGTGCCCGGTCACCCCGTCCTGCACGGTCTCCGGCGCCCCGCCCGAGGTGCCGGCGACGACCGGCCGGCCACCGGCGGCCGCCTCCAGGAAGACCATGCCCAGCCCCTCGACGTCCAGCCCACCGCGGCGCGTGCGGCACGGCATGGCGAACACGTCCCCGGCCGCGTAGTACGCCGGCAGGTCCGCCGGTGCCACTCCCCCGGTCAGGACGACCGAACCGGCGAGGCCCCGAGCCGCGACCCTGCGCCGCAACGCCGACTCCAGCGGGCCGCCGCCGACCAGCAGCAGCTTCGCCCGGGGGTGCCGGGCCAGCACCTGCGGCCAGCCCTGGACCAGCACGTCCTGCCCCTTGCGCGGCACCAGCCGGGAGACGCAGACCACGACCGGGTCGGAGCCGAGGCCGTACCGGGCGCGGACGGCCGACCCGTCGGCGTCCGGGGTGAACCGGTCGACGTCGACCCCGGGCGAGAGCTGGACCAGCTGCGTGCGGTCCCCCAGCGCCGGGGCCAGCCGACCGTGGGTGTACTCGCTGATGTAGGTGAGCGCGTCGAGCCCCCCGGCGATGCGCTGCAGGAGCTGCCGGGCCGCAGGCAGCGCCACCCAGCCGGTCTCGTGGCCGTGCGTGGCCCCGACCAGCCGCTCGACCCCGGCCCGGCGCAGCGCCGGCGCCAGCAAGCCCAGCGGTGCCGCGGCACCGAAGAACGCCGTCCGGCAGCCGTGCTCGCGGGCCAGCCGGGCGGCCGTCCGGGCGGTCCTCGGCGTCGGCAGCAGCATGCCGGTGGGCGCCCGCACCACCGGGTAGGGCAGCGCGGCGTCGTACGCGGCCGAGCCGGGATGGTCCGAGGCCAGCACGACCAGCGACTCCGGCGGCCGGGTGGCCAGCAGGGCGGCGACGAAGGTCTGGATGCCACCTTGTCGGGGCGGGAAGTCGTTGGTGACGACCAGCGTGCGGCCTCCGCTCACCGGTCGCGCACCGCCACCCAGTCGGCGGCGAAGGCGATCCGCTGCGGCACCGTGGGGTGCGACCCGAAGGCCCACTGCCAGATCGCGGGCGGATCGGGGTCGTTGAGGTTGGCGCCCCCCAGGGCCTGCTGCACCGCCACGAAGGAGTCCGGGTCCTCGGTCAGGTCGAGCGCGTGCAGGTCCGCTCGTGCCTCGATGTGCCGGGAGACCAGGTTCTGCACCGGCGTCGAGGCCAGGGTGCCGAGGGAGAGCAGCAGCAGCAGCAGGCCCACCACCGCCCCGTCCCCGGGCCCCTCCGCGCCGGCCCGGCGGAGCAGCGGGGTCGAGCCGAGCAGCCAGCCCAGCAGCGCGACGCCCGCCCCGGCGCCCAGCGCCCCGATCAGCGTGCCGGTGAGGACGTCGTCGTTGGCCACGTGCCCGAGCTCGTGGGCGGTGATCGAGACGATCTCCTCGTCGGGCCGCTGGTCCAGCAACGTGTCGTAGACGACGATCCGCCGGGTGGAGCCGAAGCCGGAGACGTAGGCGTTCAGCGCGGTGGTGCGCCGGCTGGCGTCGGCGACCAGCACGTCGTCCACTGGCGTGCCGCTGCGCTCGGCGAGCTCGATCAGCTCCGTGCGCAGCGGGCCGGCCGGCATGGACTCGAAGCGGTTGAAGGCCGGCTCGAACACCAGGGGGTACAGGAACGACCCGACGACGACCAAGGACGCGGCTGCCGCGCCCGCCCACGCCCACCACGTGCGCGGGGCCCGCCGGGCGAGCGCCACGAGGGCCAGCAGACCCAGCGCGGTCAGCCCGGCGGAGATGGCGAAGGACGTGGCGACGTCACGGGCCCACAGGTCCCACCCGCGCGTGGACAGGCCGTAGCGGCGCCGCACCACCTCGCCGTAGGCGGTCAGCGGCAGGGTCACCAGCCGGCCGACGAGCAGGATCGCGATCGAGCCGAGCAGCACCTGCCAGGCCCAGCCACCGCCCAGCGGCCGGGCGACGGTCCGGGCGGTCGCCGCACCGGCCCGGGTGAGCCCGAAGACCGCCGAGACGAGCAGGCTCAGCCCCAGGGCCGTCAGCGAGGCCGGGCGCAGCGCCGCGGCGAAGGCCTCGGCCCGGGTCACCTGCTCCGGGTCGAAGGCGGCGCCCGGGTCGACCGGGGTGCGGCCCCCCGGCGGCACCGGCAGCACGTCCCACGGGGTGGCCACCACGATCACGACGACCAGGGCGGCGCCGAGGACCGCGGCCACGAGCAGGGCGGCGCGCCGCGACCCGGCGGCTCCTCCCCGGCTCATCCGCGCGCTGTCGAACGAGGCGGGAGATGCACGACGCCGAGCTTAGGCAGGCTCCCTGTGACCCGGCTGGACGGCCGGATCGCCGGCTCAGCCGAGGATGCGGCGTGCCCCGGCGTACCCGGCCATGTCGACGCTGGTGACCTGCACCGGGACGCCGAAGGTGGCCGCGTGCACCATCTGGCCGTTGCCGATGTACATGCCGACGTGGCTGACCGGGCTGCGGAAGAAGACCAGGTCACCGGGCTGCAGGGCGCTCCGGGAGACCGCGGTCCCCATCGTGGCCTGGAGGCGGCTGGAGTGCGGCAGGGCCACCCCGGCCGCCGCGTAGGCGTACTGGGTCAGGCCCGAGCAGTCGAAGGCGTCCGGCCCGCCGGCGGCCCACACGTAGGGGTCGCCGAGCTGCGCCATGGCGGTGTCCACGGCGACCTGGGCCGAGGTACTGGTGGCCACCACCTCGGCCGGTGCCTCGAGCACGGGACCGGCGTGCGCCTCGACCACCTCCTCCTGCTGGACGACGCTCAGCGCGTCGTACTGCGCCTGGTAGTCGTCGACCCGGGAGGTGAGGTCCCGCTGGCGTGCGGTGACGTCCTGCAGCGTCTGCGCCGCGGCCGCGGCGGCGGCCTCCGCCTGCGACTGGGCCTGTGCGGCAGCGGTCGCCGCCGCGGTGACCCGGGAGAGGACGTCGTCCGTGTGCCCGGCGATGGCGTCCAGGGTGGTGACCTGGGAGAGGAACTCGTCTGCCGACCCACTGCTCATGAGGGCGTTCAAGCGGGACAGGTGCTCCCCGGTGAAGGCGCTGCGGGCGACTCGGCGCACCTGCTCGTCCAGGGCAGCCAGCTGTGCCTGGGCATCGGCGACCGCCCGGCCTGCGGCAGCTGCGGCTGCCTGCTGCTCGGCCAGCGTCTCCTGTGCCTCGTTGAACTCCTCGGTGACGACCTCGAGCTCGTGGGTCGCGTCGGCGACCAGCTGGGTGGCCTGCTCCGGGCTCGTCACCTCGGTGACCTGGCCACCCGGCGCCGCAGCGGCGTCGCCCGGCAGGACCGCCAGGGTCAGGCTCGCGGCGACGACGGCCACGATCCCGATGCCCAGCCGGCCGGCGAGACGACCGCAGCGTGCGTGCACCGGGGTGTCGGCGGCGACGAGGGTCGCCGAGGCGGGCAGGGCGCGGGGCTGAGGGCTCGCCACGGGCGGCGGGACTCCGTTTCTCGAACTCGGACCGCCTGCCGGGTCACCCGACGCAGCCGGGCTCTGCACGAGCCCCGGCCGCTGGCGCGGTGTCCCGATGCCCGAGAGCCCACCTCGGTGTCGAGGCGGTCCCCGGTCCACCACCCGGGCGGGGGTCGGCGGTTCGGCGGTGTCCGACCGAGGTCACCCTGTGTGGTGACTTCGTCTCGCTCGGACACGACGAACGTAAGTCCGTGACCGGATCGAGACCTAGCCCTGTCAAACCCCGAATCGACCGCAGGACCTGCCAAATCACAGCAGTGCGATTTGTCAGCTCACGTGGCGGTCACCCTGGGAGGACGCATCCTGATGACGTAACGGCGGAACCAGCCCGAACTCTGCCAAGGCGCGGACGGCTCGTCGCTCCACGTCGTCCCACTCGACGACCGGGCGCGCGGCCTCGGCAACACGTTCGCCGGGCCGGCTCTCGCGGTCTGCGGTCGCCTCCCCCGGCGCGGCACCGGCCGCCAGCACGCCCTCGCCGGCCGGGACCCCGGCAGAGACGCCCGGCCGGCGTCGCGTCAGCGGGACGACCGTGGGCGCGCTCTCCCGCCAGTCCGGTGGGGCGCCCAGCAGGACGGTCACGACGCAGTCGTCGCAGCCCTGACCGCGGACGGTGCAGGTGTCGCAGTCGATGAGCACGGCGGCTCTCCTTGTCTCCTGAGGTCCAGACACCGCGGACCGTAGGAGCGACCACCGACAGTTCTGCTCAGCTCCCGGGCGGGGAGCCCTGACGGCTCCGGCCAGCGGCCCCCACGGCTCCGGCCAGCGGCCCACACGGCGTGGCCTCCCGGGGACTGTCGGACCCCCGACCTAGCGTCCGCCCCGTGCCGTCCGTACCTGCCCCGCCCCCAGCAGCACCTCCGGGACCACCTCCGGTCCCACCGACCACCGCACCACCCGCCCCCTCGTCGTGGCGACAGGTGGCACTGCCCGGCCGGCACGGGGCCCAGGACGAGCCGCGCTTCCAGCAGGCGACGATCGACGACCTGGGCACCCCGCTGGCCGGGGTGACCTTCGTGGTCGTCGACCTGGAGACCACCGGGGGCTCGCCGAAGAACAGCGCGATCACCGAGATCGGGGCGGTCAAGGTCCGCGGCGGCCAGGTGCTCGGCGAGTTCCAGACCCTGGTCGACCCCGGTCACGAGATCCCGCCCTACATCAGCGTGCTGACCGGCATCACCTCGATGATGGTCGCTGCGGCGCCCCGGATCGACGCGGTGCTGCCGGCCTTCCTGGAGTTCGCCCGCGGCGCCGTCCTGGTGGCCCACAACGCCCCGTTCGACCTCGGGTTCCTGCGGGCGGCCTGTGAGGCGAGCGCGGTGCCCTGGCCGGTGTTCGCCTCGGTCGACACCGCCGTCCTGGCCCGCCGGCTGCTCAGCCGTGACGAGGTGCCCAACTGCAAGCTGGCCACGCTGGCGCCCTACTTCTCCACCTCCACGCAGCCCTGCCACCGGGCACTGGACGACGCCCGGGCGACCGTCGACGTCCTGCACGGGCTCTTCGAGCGCCTCGGGCCGCTGGGCATCACCTCGCTCGAGGAGCTGACCGGGCTGACCCGCCAGGTCGACCCGCGTCGTCGCCGCAAGCGCCACCTCGCCGAGCACGTGCCCTCGGGTCCCGGGGTCTACGTCTTCCGCGGCCCGCGCGACGAACCGCTGTACGTCGGCACCTCGGGCGACCTCCGCAGCCGGGTGCGCAGCTACTTCTCCGCCGGCGAGCAGCGCAGCCGGATGACCGAGATGATCACCCTCGCCGAGCGGATCGAGGCGCTGCCGTGCGCGCACGACCTCGAGGCCGCCGTCCGGGAGCTCCGGCTCATCGCCGAGCACAAGCCACGGTACAACCGGCGGTCCCGGTTCCCCGAGCGCGCCCTGTGGGTCCGGTTGACCGACGAGCCGTTCCCCCGGCTGTCGGTGGTGCGCCGGGTGCGGCCGGGCGCCGGAGCGTTCCTCGGCCCCTTCCCCGACCGGCGGGCAGCCGATGCCGCCGTCGCCGCCGTGCACGAGTCCCTGCCGCTGCGCCAGTGCACCTCCCGCCTGTCGCTGACGGTGCTGGGCAGCGCCTGCGCCCTGGCCGGGATGGGCCGGTGCGGGGCGCCCTGCACCGGCGACCAGACCCGCGAGGAGTACTCCGCGGTCGCGGCGGTGTTCCGCGCGGCCGTCGATTCCGACCCCCGCGACCTGGTGGCCCCGTTGCTGCACCGGGTCGAGCGGCTGGCCGGCGAGGGCCGGTACGAGGAGGCGGCCGTGCTGCGCGACCGGGTGGCCGTGCTGGTCCGGGCGGTCCGCCGGCGACAGCGCCTGGAGTCGCTGGCCACCGTGGCCGAGCTCGTCCTCGCCCGGCCCGACGGCGCTGGGGGCTGGCAGCTCGCGGTGGTCCGTCGAGGCCGGCTGGTCGCGGCCGGCGTCGCCGAACGCGGGCGCTCCGTCCGCGGTCACCTGGCCGAGCTGCGCGCCACCGCCGAGACCCCGACCGGGCCGGACGACGAGCTGGCCGCCTCCGTCGACGAGACCGAACTGGTGCTGCGCTGGATGGAGAAGCCCGGCACCCGCCTGGTCGACCTGACCGGCACCCTGGCCAGCCGCACCCCGGGCACGGGTGACTACAGCGGCTTCCTCGCCCAGGTGGACGCCGGCCTCGCCGAGCGCGACCCGTTCGCCGACACCCGGTCGCTCAGCACCCGCAGCCAGCCCGACCGGGTCACCGCGGGTGCACCGGCGGCAGGCCGGCACGCCGCCGGGCGGCGCGGCCGGGTCGCGACCGGGCTAGCATCCCGGACGTGATCACCGCCATCGTGATGATCGATGCCGCCACCGACTCGATCGCCGAGGTGGCCGAGGCGGTCGCCGCGCTGCCCGGGGTCAGCGAGGTCTACTCCGTCGCCGGCGACGTCGACCTGGTCGCACTCGTCCGCGTGCACGAGTTCGAGGAGATCGCCCAGGTCATCGCCGGGCGGATCAACAAGGTGCCCGGCGTCGTCGACACCGCCACCCACATCGCCTTCCGCGCCTACTCGCGGCACGACCTCGAGGCCGCGTTCTCGATCGGCTTCGAGTCGACCGACCAGTAGCTCACCCCGCGGTTCGGGTGCCCTCGTCCCGGGGCCACCCGGCGTGTGCCGGGCCGGGGGGCCACCTGGTGCTCACCCGCGCGCAGCGCGGCTGACCCGCACCCAGTCCGCCAGCTTCGCCGCTGCCCTGCCGTCGTCGATGGCGGCCGCAGCCCGTTCCAGCCCCGCCCCCAGCGCGTCGTGCAACCGTGCCCCACGGGAGTCGAACGCGGCGAGCGCCCCGGCCGCGTTGAGCAGCACCGCGTCTCGGACCGGTCCCGGTTCTCCGGCCACCAGCCGACGGACCACCTCGGCGTTGACCTCCGGACCGCCTCCGCGCAGCGCCCCGGGCCCGGACACCGGGATGCCCAGCGCCGTCGGGTCCAGCCGCTCGGAGACCACCTCCCCGTCGCGCACCACCCACACCGCCGAGGTGGTGCTGGTGGTGAGCTCGTCCAGCCCGTCGTCCCCGCGGAACACCAGTGCCCGGGTGCCCCGGTCGGCGAGCACCTGGGCCAGCACCGGGGCCATCCGGGTGTCGGCACAGCCGATCGCGGCCGCCACCGGTCGGGCGGGGTTCGTCAGCGGGCCCAGGAAGTTGAAGACCGTGCCGATCCCCAGCTCTCGGCGCGGCGCAGCGGCATGCCGCATCCCGGGGTGGAAGACGGGCGCGAAGAAGAAGCCGATCCCCGCCTCGAGCATGCACTGGGCCACGGACGGGGCCGGCAGGTCGATGACGACCCCGAGCGCCTCGAGGACGTCGGCGGTCCCCGAGGCCGAGGACGCAGCCCGGTTGCCGTGCTTGGCCACGGGGACGCCGGCCGCTGCGGTGACGATCGCGGCCATCGTGGAGATGTTCACCGTCTGCGCGCCGTCGCCCCCGGTGCCGACGATGTCGACGCACTCCATCGGCAGCTGCACCGGGGTGGCCTGTTCCAGCATCGTGGCGGCTAGCCCGGAGACCTCCTCCGGCGACTCCCCCTTGGCCCGCAGGGCGACGACGAACCCGGCCACCTGCGCCGGCGTCGCCTCCCCCGTCATGACCTGCCGCATCGCCCAGCGGGTGTCCTCGACCCCGAGGTGCTCACCGCGGGTGAGCCGGGTGAGCAGGCCGGGCCAGGTCGGGCTGGCTGACGTCATCGGGTCAGCGACGGACGGCCGGGCGCTGCGCTGCCCGGTCCCGCAACAGCCCGGCGACGACCTGGGGCGCGGTCAGCGGATCCACCGGGTAGGCCAACGTCGCGTCGGCCATCGACCAGTGGGCCAGCCACCGGTCCGCCTGCCGGGCGATGAGCACCACCAGTTGCGGGCAGTCGGCGATCTCGTGCTTCAGCTGGCGGCTGATCCCCATGCCACCGGTGGGCTGGGCCTCGCCGTCCAGCACGCAGAGGTCGACGCCGCCGCGGTCGACGGCAGCCACCACCTCGTCGGCGGTCGCGCACTCCAGGTACGTGAGCGGCCCCACGTCGGCGGCCGGCGCGTTGCCCAGGGCCGTCCGGACGGCGGTGCGGACCTCGGCCCGCTGGCTGAAGACGAGCACGGTGGCCGGTGCGGAGTCGGGGCTCACACTCGCGAGCCTAGTGCCCGGAGGAAGAGGGGCGGGAAGGCGGCGTGCCGGGCCGCTCTCGGGTGGCCGGACCGGGCGCGCCACGCCCACCCACCCCGCGTCGTGGGACGGCTGTCCCGATGCCATGATGAACCGGTGACAACGGCCCCCGTGGCGAGCAGCACCTTCGACACCTCGCGGGTGCACTCCCTGACCCGACCGAACATGGTCAGCGTCGGCACGATCGTCTGGCTCGCCAGTGAGCTGATGTTCTTCGCCGGCCTGTTCGCCATGTACTTCACCGCCCGCGCCCGAGCCGAGGACGGCTGGCCGCCGGAGCCGACCGAGCTGAACGTGCCGTACGCGCTGGCCTTCACGCTGATCCTGGTCGCCTCGTCGGTGACCTGCCAGTACGGCGTCTTCGCCGCTGAGATCGGCAACGTCTACGGACTGCGGCGCTGGTTCACCATCACGTTCGTGATGGGGCTGACCTTCGTGCTCGGCCAGATGTGGGAGTACCGCACCCTGGTCGTCGACCACGGCACGACGATCTCGTCGTCGTCGTACGGGTCTGTGTTCTACCTGACGACGGGCTTCCACGCCCTGCACGTGATCGGCGGCCTCATCGCCTTCGTCTTCGTGCTCATCCGGTCCACGATGGGCCGTTTCACACCCGCCCAGGCGACCTCGGCGATCGTTGTGTCCTACTACTGGCACTTCGTCGACGTCGTGTGGGTGGGCCTCTTCATCACGATCTACCTGATCAAGTAGGGAACCGGGTGTCCACCACGAAGGCCTCGTCCGAAGCCCCTCTCCAGGGCGGCCGCCGCGGGTTGCTGCGTCGCCGGCCGGCCGCTGGCACGCCGGCCGCCGCCGCCCGTGACCGGCGCCGCTCCAAGCAGCGCCGCCGCCTGGCCAACGTGGCCGGGTTGATGGCCGCCCTGGTCCTGACCGGGGTCGCCTACTCCGCCTTCGCCCCGGGGGCCATCGCCGCTGACGAACAGTCGGACACGGAGTCCATCGCCGTCGAAGCCGGTCGCGAGCTCTACGTCCTCAGCTGCATCACCTGCCACGGTTCCAACCTGCAGGGCGTGGAGGACCGCGGCCCGTCGCTCATCGGCGTCGGCTCGGCCTCCGTCTACTTCCAGGTCTCCACCGGCCGCATGCCGCTGGTCCGCCAGGAGGCCCAGGCGCCCGAGCACCCGGTCATCTTCACCGAGGCGGAGATCGCCCAGCTGATGGCCTACGTCCAGGCCAACGGTGGCGGCCCCACCGTCCCCTCGGGCGACCTGCGCGACGGCGAGCTGGCCGAGGGTGGCGAGCTCTTCCGACTGAACTGCGCCTCCTGCCACAACTTCGTCGGGGAGGGCGGCGCCCTGTCCTCCGGCAAGCGGGCACCCTCGCTGGACGGTCTGACCGACGAGCAGATCTACGCGGCGATGCTGACCGGCCCGGAGAACATGCCGGTCTTCGGTGACAACCAGCTGACGCCGGAGGAGAAGCGCTCGGTCATCGACTATGTGCAGACGATCCAGGACCAGGCCGACCCGGGTGGCGCCCCGATCGGCCGCGCCGGTCCGGTCGCCGAGGGCCTGGTGATCTGGGTCGCCGGTGTCGGCGCCCTGCTGTTCGGGATCTTCTGGATGGGGACGAAGGCGTGAGCACGACCGACAAGAACCCCGGTTCGGCCGGCGGGGACCGCGCGAGCGGGCCCGGCCACGGCGGTCCGGACGACGAGTACACGCCGGCCCAGCTCGCGGCGATGGACCGCACGGAGCTGGACCGGCTGGGTGCCCGCTACGACGGCGTCGAGGTCCTCCACGTCGAGCCCGGCCCCGTTCCGGGTTCCGCGCTGGAGAAGCAGGCCACCCGCCAGGTGACCACGTGGTTCGCCCTGGCCGGGGTGTTCGCGGTGGCCTTCCTGGTCGTCTACGCCGGCTCCGGCTGGTTCCTCCCCGACTGGGAGTGGGAGGTGGGGGCCGATTCGTGGAGCGCGCTGTTCACCCCCCTCCTCGGTCTGGCGATGGGCCTGTCGCTGCTGTGCATCGGCATCGGCCTGGTCCAGTACGTCAAGAAGCTCTTGCCGCACGAGACCGCCGTCCAGGACAAGCACGACGGCTCGCACTTCGACCGGGTCACCACCGGCGCCACCCTGATGGGCGGGCTGGACAAGTCCGGCCTCCCTCGCCGCAAGCTGCTCCTGGGCACGATCGGTGGGATGGGGGTCGCGTTCGGGGCCATGCTCATCGCCCCGCTCGGTGGCCTGATCAAGAACCCGAACACCGGCAATCCGCTCGGCACCACGTCGTGGGCCGAGGGGGTCCGCCTCCTGCGCGACGACGGCACCCCGATCCGCCCCGGCGACCAGCAGCCCGGTTCCCTGGAGACGGTCTTCCCGGCCGTCGCCGGCGGCAACTTCCAGGCAGACGCGGCGACCATGCTGATCCGGCTCCGGCCGGAGCAGCAGCTCAGCGAGGAGCCGAGGGAAGGTCAGGCCGACTTCTCCTACGGCGACTACGTCGCCTACTCGAAGATCTGCACCCACGCCGGGTGCCCGGTCGGGCTCTACGAGCAGGAGACGGGCCGCATCCTCTGCCCCTGTCATCAGTCGCAGTTCCTGGTGACCCAGGGCGCGAAGCCGGTCTTCGGTCCGGCGACCCGCCCACTCCCCCAGCTGCCCATCACGGTCGACGACGAGGGCTACTTCGTGGCACGGAGCGACTACATTGAGGCAGTCGGCCCCACCTACTGGAACCGGGAACGGATCTGATGGCCACCACCACGGCGGCGCCTGGTGCGCCGACGACCAAGATCGGGCAAGCAGCCCTCGAGGTCGACGATCGCCTGATCGTCGCCGGTCCGCTCCGCCGGACGCTCAACAAGGTCTTCCCCGACCACTGGTCCTTCCTGCTCGGGGAGATCGCGCTCTACGCGTTCATGATCCTGCTGGTGTCGGGCACCTACCTGACGTTCTTCTACGACGCCAGCATGGAAGAGGTCGTCTACGAGGGCGTCTACGCACCCCTGCGGGGCGTGGAGATGTCGGCGGCCTACGAGTCGACCCTCGGGCTCTCCTTCGACGTCCGCGGCGGGCTGCTGATCCGGCAGATCCACCACTGGGCAGCCCTGCTGTTCGTGGCCGCGATCGTCATCCACCTCATCCGCATCTTCTTCACCGGTGCGTTCCGGCGGCCGCGTGAGACCAACTGGCTGATCGGCGTCGTCCTGCTCGTCCTGGCGCTGCTCATGGGCGTCACCGGCTACTCCCTCCCCGACGACCTCCTGTCGGGAACGGGCCTGCGGATCATCAGCGCGATCATCCTGTCGCTCCCGGTCATCGGCACCTGGGCGCACTGGGCCGTCTTCAACGGCGACTACGTCGGCACGGAGATCATCGGGCGCTTCTACATCGCCCACGTGCTGATCATCCCGGCGATCCTGCTCGCACTGATCGCCGCGCACCTGCTGATCCTGGTCAAGCAGAAGCACACCCAGTTCCCGGGTGCCGGCCGCACGGAGCACAACGTCGTCGGGAACCGGCTCTTCCCCACCTTCGCCGGCAAGGCGACGGCCCTCTTGTTCATCGTGTTCGGGTTGTGCGCCGCCCTGGGCGGTCTCGTCCAGATCAACCCGATCTGGCTGTGGGGTCCGTACAACCCGGCGCAGGTGTCGGCCGGTTCGCAGCCGGACTGGTACATCGGCTTCCTCGACGGTTCCACCCGGCTCTTCCCGGCCTGGGACATCAACCTGCCCGGCGATTACACGATCCCGGCGCTGTTCTGGCCGACCGTCGTCGGTGCCGGCCTGATGTTCACGGTGCTCGCGCTCTACCCGATGATCGAGCGCAAGCTGACCGGGGACACGGCGTCCCACCACCTGCTGCAGCGCCCCCGTGACGTCCCGGTCCGGACGGCGGTGGGGGCCATGGCGCTGACGTTCTACGTCGTGCTGTGGATTTCCGGTGGCAACGACGTCATCGCGGACAAGTTCGACATCAGCCTCAACGCGATGACGTGGTTCGGTCGGATCGGTTGCCTGGTGCTCCCGCCCTTCGCCTACTGGATGACCTACCGCCTGTGCCTGGGGCTCCAGCGGCACGACCGCGAGGTCCTCGAGCACGGCATCGAGACCGGGGTCATCCGGCGGCTGCCCAGTGGTGAGTTCATCGAGGTCCACCAGCCCCTCGGCCCGGTGGACGAGCACGGTCACGGTCAGCTGGCCTACGGCGGCGCCTCGGTGCCCAAGAAGATGAACCAGGTCGGCGGCGCACGCCGGGCGATCAAGGGCTTCTTCAAGCCGATCGAGGAGCCGGCCGAGGTGCAGCGGCAGGCCGAGCTCGAAGCCCGCGGGCTGGAGGCGGAGCAGTCCGACCGCCAGACCATCAGCTCTGGTCGACCGTCCGAGGGCGGGCGCCCGTCCGATGGTGGGCGGCCGCAGGCTCCGCGCGACTGACCCACCGCAGCGAACAGCAGGCCCCGACGGACTCGTCCGTCGGGGCCTGCTGCATGTGCGGCTGGGTCCCGTTGCCCAGATGGGCAGGGCGCTGCCGGCCAGCCGCCGCCCGGGCCGCCGGCCGGCGCCCCCACACTCCCCCAGTCGCACCGGCGCCGAGCTCGGGCTCGGGCTCGGCCTCGGGCTCGGGCTCGGGCTCGGAGTGAGGGTTCGGGCTCGGAGTGAGGGTTCGGCGTGCCGGGTCTGTAACGGCATGTCCTCCCGCTCCATTCACGACGGTCGGGAGGGCGCACGTCCGCGGGGTCACCAGTGAAGGCCCTCCGGCGCCGCCGGCCCGCACCACCCCCGCAAGAGGGCGTGGCGTGCCCGCTCGTTGGCCCTCCGTGCCCCGTGACTCCTCTCCCGCCGGCTCGCCCGGCCGCAGGTGGCCTGGCTCTGCTCAGCCCACCCCTCGCGGCACGCGGCAGTTCCGCTCACACCGCCCAGGGTCCCGAGCCTCTGTGGGACCCCCGGTCGGACGTCGCGGCAACCTCGCTACGGGCGGGTGCGCCACGGAGGCCTTCTCGCGCGCTGGGTCTCTCGCAGCTTGTCGACGACGGGTGAAAACTGACCCCCTGGCGACGGTTGAAAACGGACCCCCTCCTCGATCATGAGGAGTGATGAC
>NZ_JAPVBK010000004.1:0-323562 GCF_026967885.1 Modestobacter sp. VKM Ac-2983 | reverse complement strand
CCGAAGACGCCGAAGGGGGATTTGTTACTTGGCACTGACTTTCGGCACGCTGTTGAGTTCTCAAGGAGCGGACGCGCACGTTCCCCGACCAATCTCTTGGCCGTTCTTCGTGGCGGTGATTTCCACTTTACACCAAGTTCCGCAGCGGGTGAACCTCGGGGGTTCTTCCGGCGGTTTCCCAGGCCCTGCGGCCCGGTCCGTTCTCGCTTGGTGCATGGAGAACGATACACGCCCTCAGAGGGGCTCTGCAGGGGGGTCCCCGGAGGGGTCCTGGAATGGCTCGGACGCGCTGCTGAGCAGGGAGAACGCGGCTCAGGCCACCCCGCGGGGGCGGAACTGGACGCTCACCCGGGGACCGACGGCCTTGGTCGTCTTCGGGATGCAGTGCTCCCAGGTGCGCTGACACGAACCGCCCATCACCACCAGGTCGCCGTGCCCGAGGGTGAAGCGCCGGCTCTCGCCGCCACCCACCGGCCTCAGCAGCAGGGGGCGGGGAGAACCGAACGAGACGATGGCGACCATCGTGTCCTCGGTGCGGCTGCGCCCGACGCGGTCGCCGTGCCAGGCGACGCTGTCGCGCCCGTCGCGGTACAGGCACATGCCTGCCGTCACGAACGGCTCGCCCAGCTCCGGCCGGTAGTACGCGTCGAGGGCGGCGCGGGCCTCCGTGAGCACAACGTGCGGCAGCGCCTCCCCCGCTCCGTACCAACGCAGCAGCCGGGGGACAGCCACCTCGCGGTCGTACATCTGCCGGCGGTCCTCCCGCCAGCCGATGTCGCCCAGCAGGACGTCGAGCACGCCGCCGGAGCCCTCGACCCAGCCGGGGAGGTGGTCGACCCAGGCGCCCCGGGTCAGCAGGTGCCGATCGATCCGCCCTGCGAGCGGGGTGAGTTCGGCCTCCTCGGCCACGTCCCAGATGGACGGCTGGTGCGCGAGCGACATGCAGAGAGGCTACCCCCGGTTTCGCACAGGTGTTCGAAAACCTGTGGACAACCTCGTCTCCTCCCCGACCTCGGTACAGGACAGAGGTCGGGGTCGCTCCCTCAGGCGCTCAGTGCCAGCACGAACGGCAGGACGGAACCGGCCCCCGCAAGCCGCAGCTCACGGCCGGCGACGGTCATGGTCCAGCGCGAGTCCGCCAGGTCGTCGACGAGGAGGATCGGGGCGTCGCCGAGCTCTGCCAGCCGGGCCCGGAGCTCCGGCCCGACCACGATGCGCTGCCAGACCCCGGCCAGCCGGAAGGCGCTGTTGCCGCCCGGCCCACCGGTGGGACCGCCGTGCGCCAGCTCGAGCGCCCCCAGGTAGGGCAGCCGCCCCAGCTGCGCCAGCCCCTGGGCCACTCCCGTGACCAGGGCTGGCCGCCGGCGGGACGGCATGGCGACCACGCCGGCGGGGCGCCGCGCCCAGTCCCAGGCGCCGAGGACCCGGGCACAGGCCTTCAGCAGTTCTGCGTCCGGCGGTGCGTCGTTGGGGAGGCCCGGGCGCATGACCCGGTGGCTCACCTCGTAGGCGGCGTCCGGGTCCTCCTCGATCGAGGGCGCCTCGAGGTCCTCGGCCAGCGTGGCCACGCCACCGACCCCGTCGTCCCCCAGGAGGGTGCGCAGGCGCTGACCCCACCCCAGGTCGGTCAGCCGGGCCACGGCCCGCCCGGTGGCGATCTGCTCACCGGGCGCGATCTTGCCCTTGACCTCGACCCCGAGCCGGTCGGCGCCGGTGGGCCACTGCGCCCGCGGCGGGAGCTCCACGCCGGGCCGGTCCAGCCGGGCGGAGGCCGCCTCGGCTGCGCCGGCCGGCACGTCGGTGGGGTACCAGGGGCCGGCACAGACGTCACAGCGCCCGCAGGGGCTGGCGGTCGGGTCGTCGAGGGCGGTCTGCAGGAAGGCCATCCGGCACTCGGCGGTGTCGACGGGCCGTGCGTAGGTGAGCATCGACCGCTGCTCGGCCTCCCGGGTCGCGGTGACCCGGGAGTACCGCTCGGCGTCGTAGACCCACGGGACGCCGGTGGAACGCCAGCCGCCCTGGACCCGCTCCACCGCACCGTCGACGGCGAGCACCTTGAGCAGCAGCTCGAGCCGGGAGCGGCGCACGTCGGCCACCGTCTCCAGCCTCGCCACCGACCAGGCCTTGCCGTCGGCCATCGCGGTGAGGACGGCGGCGGCATGGTCCTCCCGGGGCATGGAGGAGGTGGCGAACCACTGCCAGATCGCGATGTCCTCCGGTCCCGGGAGCAGCAGCACGTCGGCGTTGGCGACGGCGCGGCCGGCGCGACCCACCTGCTGGTAGTAGCTCACCGGCGACGACGGCGCGCCCAGGTGGACGACGAAGCCCAGGTCGGGCTTGTCGAACCCCATCCCCAGCGCCGAGGTGGCGACCAGGGCCTTCACCCGGTTCTCCCGCAGCGCCTCCTCGGCGTCCTTGCGGTCGGCGTCGTCCAGCCGCCCGGTGTAGGCGCGGACCTCGTGGCCGGCGTCGCGGAGCAGCGCCGCCGTCTCCTCGGCCGCGGCCACGGTGAGCGTGTAGACGATGCCGCTGCCCGGCAGGTCGCCGATGTGCGCCGACAGCCAGGCCAGCCGTGCGCGGTCGGTGTCCAGCCGCAGCACGCCCAGCCGCAGGGAGTCCCGGGCCAGCGGGCCGCGGACCGTGGTCACCTCGACGCCACCGGCGCCGAGCTGCTCGGCGACGTCGGCGACCACCCGCTCGTTGGCCGTGGCGGTCGTCGCGAGCACGGGGGTGCCGGCGGGGAGCTGACCGAGCAGGTCGCGGATGCGGCGGTAGTCGGGCCGGAAGTCGTGCCCCCAGTCGGAGACGCAGTGCGCTTCGTCCACCACCAGCAGGCCGCAGCGCTCGACCAGGCTGGGCAGCTGCTCGTCGCGGAAGCGCGGGTTGGTCAGCCGCTCCGGGGAAACCAGCAGGACGTCGACGTCGTCGGCGGCGAGCCGGGCGTTGATGTCGTCCCACTCGGTCACGTTGGAGCTGGAGATCTCCACGGCCTTGATGCCCGCGCGGGCGGCTGCGGCCACCTGGTCGCGCATCAGCGCGAGCAACGGGCTGACCAGCAGCGTGGGGCCGGCACCGCGGCGGCGCAGCAGGGCGGTGGAGACGAAGTACACCGCGGACTTCCCCCAGCCGGTGCGCTGCACGACCAGGGCACGCTGGTGCCGCTCGACGAGCGCGGTGACGGCGGCGTCCTGACCCTCGCGGAAGACCGCGTCGGCGCGGCCGGTGAGCTCGCGCAGGACGCCGAGCGCCTCATCGGCCAGATCGGTCTCGACAGCGGTGCTCATGCCCCGACCGTAGGCCGCGGCACCGACATCTCCGGACCTGGGAGTGCGGTGGCTGTGGACGGACGGTTGGATGGGCATCGATGCTGCCCCCGGACAACCACGTGCACTCCGAGTTCTCCTGGGACACCGGCCCACGAGCGTCGTTGCTGCGCGCCTGCGAGCGGGCCGTGGAGATCGGCCTCCCGGCCATCGCCTTCACCGAGCACCTGGACTTCACCGTCTGGGACGCCGCCGACCGGGCCACCGCACAGGGGCTCACCGACCGGCACCCGGCCAACCAGCTGCCGATCGACGTCGACCTCTACGCCGAGACGATCTGGGAGGCCCGGCAGCGCTTCCCGACGCTGCGGGTGTGGTCCGGCGTCGAGGCCGGCGAGCCGCACCTGTTCGGGGCCAGCGTGGCTGCGCACCTGGGTGCCTCCCCGGTCGACCGGGTCCTCGGTTCCCTGCACTCGCTGCCGGTCGACGGCCGGCTGATGGGCGTCAACCGGCTGCTGCACGCCCCGGGCATCGACGTCATCGCCACGATGCGCCGGTACCTCACCGAGATGGTGACGATGATCGAGAGCAGCGACGTCTTCCAGGTGCTGGCCCACTGCGACTACCCGCGGCGCTACTGGCCCGGCGGCCGGGAGCAGTACCCGCAGGCGGTGTTCGAGGAGGAGTACCGGGCGGTGTTCCGGGCGCTGGCGGCCGGTGGTCGGGCCCTCGAGGTGAACACCACCAGCCCGCTGTGGTCGGTGGAGCTGCTCCGCTGGTACCGCGAGGAGGGCGGTGACGCGGTCAGCTTCGGCAGCGACGGCCATCAACCGCACCTGGTCGGCCAGCGGTTCGACCTGGCGGTCGACGTCGTCGAGCAGGCCGGTTTCCGCCCCGGCCGGGACCGCTTCGACTTCTGGCGCCGCTGACTCCGTCAGCTCGACGACGGGATCCGAGAAAGGTGGGTCTCGATCCGGTGGTGGACTGCCGATGAGGGGGGCGTGACCGCTCCGGCAGCCCTCGAGGCCCCGACCGACGGGGACGACGCCGTCCTCTTCGGCCCGCAGACCGTCGTCCAGGAGGCGACTGCCGCCGGCCTGGCCGCCATCGCCCGGCTGCACGACGAGGCCATGGCGGCGATCGCCGCGCTGGCCGAGACCTGGGACCAGCCGGCCGACCCGGTCCGGGTGCTCCGCACCGCCGAGCGCCCGGCGGTCGTCCTCCGGCCCGGGAGCGCAGCCGCCGCCTGATCTGGGGGAAGTACTTCACCGCTAAGGCAGTTCCCCGCTAGGGTCACGCAATGGCCCTCCCCCGTCGTGTCGTCATCGCCCTGGGCGGCAACGCGATGACCGGCGCCGACGGCTCCGCCACTCCCCGCGCCCAGCGCGAGGCCATCGCCGCGGCCGCCCAGCACATCGCCGCCGTCGTCGCCACCGGGGCCGAGGTGGTCCTCACCCACGGCAACGGCCCCCAGGTCGGCAACCTGCTGGTCAAGAACGAGCTGGCGGCGCACGTGGTCCCACCGGTCCCGCTGGACTGGAACGTCGCTCAGACCCAGGCCACCATCGGGTTCACCCTCGCCGACGAGCTGGACGCCGCACTGGCCGCCCTCGGCTCGCCCCAGCGCACCGCGGCGCTGGTCACCCGCACCCTGGTCGACCCCGCTGACCCGGGCTTCGCGATCCCGTCCAAGCCGGTCGGCCGACACCTGCCCCGCGACGAGGCCCAGCGCTTCATCGACCTCGGGCAGAACTGGGAGGACCGCGGTGAGCGCGGCTGGCGGCGGGTGGTCGCCTCGCCCGAGCCGCTGTCGGTGGTCGACGTCCCGGCCATCTCGGCGCTCAGCGGGGCCGGGTTCGTGGTCGTCTGCGCCGGCGGGGGCGGCGTGCCCGTGGTGCCAGGCCCCGCGGACGGCGATGCCCTGATCGGCGTCGAGGCCGTCATCGACAAGGACCTCACCGCCGCACTGCTCGCCCGGGAGCTGCGCGCGGACACCCTGGTCATCGCCACCGACGTCCCGCACGTGATGGTCGACTTCGGCACCCCGTCGGCCCGCCCGCTGGCCCGGGTCACCGTCGCCGAGATGCGTGCCCACGCCGAGGCCGGCCAGTTCGCCCGCGGCAGCATGGGCCCCAAGGTCGAGGCCGCCCTCCGGTTCGTGACCGACTCCGGGGACGGCCGTCAGGGCGCTCGCGCCGTCATCACCGCACTGCCCCACATCTCCGACGCCGTCGCCCGTGACGACGTCGGCACCGTCGTCACCGCATAGAAGGAGAAGACATGCCCGCACCGATCGAGGTCCGCAAGGTCCCGCTGCACAACGTCAGCGACGCCTCCGAGCTCGCCAAGCTCATCGACGACGGCGTCATGGAGGCCGACCGGGTCATCGCCGTCATCGGCAAGACCGAGGGCAACGGCGGCGTGAACGACTACACCCGGATCATCGCCGACCGTGCGTTCCGCGAGGTGCTGATGGAGAAGGGCTCGCGGAGCAAGGAGGAGATCGGGGACATCCCGATCGTGTGGTCCGGCGGCACGGACGGCGTCATCAGCCCGCACGCCACGATCTTCGCCACGCTGCCCGAGGACTCGGTGGAGAAGACCGACGAGCCGCGGCTGACCGTGGGGTTCGCCATGAGCGAGGTGCTGCTGCCCGAGGACATCGGCCGGCTGACCATGGTGGAGAAGGTCGCCGAGGGCGTGCGCCGGGCGATGGCCGAGGCCGGCATCACCGACCCGGCCGACGTCCACTACGTGCAGACCAAGACGCCGCTGCTGACCATCGAGACGATCCGCGAGGCCAAGTCCCGCGGGCAGGAGACGTACTACGACGAGCCGCACGGCTCGATGGACCTCTCCAACGGCACGACGGCGCTGGGCATCGCGCTGGCGCTCGGCGAGATCGAGATGCCGGAGCAGAAGCAGGTCATGCGCGACTTCGACCTGTTCAGCGCGGTCGCGTCCTGCTCTTCGGGCGTCGAGCTGGACCGGGCGCAGATCATCGTCGTCGGGAACGCCCGCGGCCACGGCGGCGACTACCGGATCGGTCACTCGGTGATGACCGACGCCCTGGACCAGGACGGCATCTGGAACGCCATCCGGGACGCCGGCCTGGACCTGCCCGAGCGGCCGCACACCTCCGACCTGGACGGCAACCTGGTCAACGTCTTCCTCAAGTGCGAGGCCGACCCGACCGGTTACGTGCGGGGCCGGCGCAACGCGATGCTCGACGACTCCGACGTCTTCTGGCACCGGCAGATCAAGGCCACCGTCGGCGGTGTCGCCGCGTCGGTGACCGGCGACCCGGCGGTGTTCGTGTCGGTGGCCGCGGTGCACCAGGGCCCCTCCGGCGGCGGCCCGGTCGCCGCCATCGTCAAGGCCTGAGCCGACGGCGCCGGCCGGGTCGGGCCCCGGCCGGCGCCCTCAGCCGCGATCCTGGTGCCCCGTCAGGCGACCGTGGTCTCCAGCGTGACGGGGACGTTGCCGCGGGTGGCGTTGGAGTAGGGGCAGACCTCGTGCGCGGCCGCCACGAGCTGGTCCGCGGTGGCCTGGTCGACGCCGCCCAGCTCGACGTGCAGGGCGACCTCCAGCCCGAAGCCGCCGGCGTCGTTCGGCCCGATGCCGACCTCCGCGGTGACCCCGGCGTCACTGATCGGCGCCTTCTGCTTGCGGGCGACCATCTTCAGCGCGGACAGGAAGCACGCGGCGTAACCGGCGGCGAACAGCTGCTCGGGGTTGGTGGCGCCGCCCTCGCCACCCATCTCCTTCGGCGTGGCCAGGTCCAGGTCGATCAGACCGTCGGAGGAGCGGGTGTGGCCGTTGCGGCCGTCACCGGTGGCGGTGGCGACAGCGGTGTAGACGCTGGGCATGAGCGGTCCTCCAGGTAGTTGGGTGCACCATCCACTGTGCACCCGGCGGACCGGTGGTGCGCCTGCCCCGGGGCCGATCTCGCTCACACTCCTCGGGTGCACGAGCCTGACCAGTCGGTTCGCTACCTTGGTCGCTGCGCCGGGCCCGCGGGGGGAGACCGGATGAACGAGGAGCTGCCGCGGTGACCAGGTCCCAACGCCTGCAGCGGGCACTGCCCGCAGGGGTGCTGGCCGTCGTGACCGTCACCGACGTCGTCAGTGGGCCCGATCAGGTGATCCTCGGCCTGGTCGTCATGGCCCCGCTGCTGGCGGCGACGACGCTCAGCCGGCGGGGGACGGTCGGCTACGCCGTCCTGGCCCTCGTCCTGGCGGCGCTGCTGGGCGTCTACGACCAGCAGTACACCGCGAACACGATGCTCCCCCAGGTCGTCCGGCTGCTCGCGGTGGCGGGCGGCGGCGTCCTGGCGGTGGGCGCCTGCAGTCTCCGGCTGCGACGCGAGGCCCAGCTGGCCCGGCTGAGCGCGCAGGCCGCGACCACCGAAGCGGCGCTCCAGACGGCTGAGGCGCTGCAGCTCAACCTGCTCGGCCCGCCGCCGCGGGTGGCGGGCCTGGAGTCGGCCGTGCGCTACCTGCCGGCCAGCCGGCACACCCAGGTGGGGGGCGACTGGTACGACGCCTTCTCCCTCCCCGACGGGAGCACCATGCTGGTCATCGGGGACGTCGCCGGGCACGACGCCCCGGCGGCCGCCACCATGGCCCAGGTCCGGGCGATGCTGCAGGCGATCGCCCAACGCTCCCCGGGATCCCCGGCCGCGGTGCTGAGTGCGCTGGACGAGGTGCTCGCCGGGTTGGGGCTGACCACCCTGGTCACCGTGACCGCCGCCCGGATCGACGCGCGGGCGCAGGACGCGGTGGACGGGACGCGACTGCTCCGGTGGTCCAACGCCGGCCATCCACCACTGCTGCTGGCACGGGCCGACGGCGGGGTCGTGCTGCTCGACCGCACGCCGGAGAGCCTGCTGGGCATCGCCCCCGGCGCCCCACGGACCGACCACACGGTGCGGCTGTGCCCCGGCGACACGCTGCTCTTCTACACCGACGGGCTCATCGAGCGACGCGGTGCACCGCTCGACGACGGGTTGGCCTGGCTGGTCGGCGAGCTGAGCAGGACAGGTCGGGAGCCCCTCGACCGACTCTGCGACGACCTGCTGGGCCAGCTCGGTGGGCGGGTCGACGACGATGTCGCGCTGCTCGCCGTCCGCGTCCCCGGCTGAGCACGGGCATCGGCGGGTCAGGCCGCGCGGCCGCGCCCCTCGGCCTTGACGTCGGCGGCGTACCGGTCGACGTACTCGGCGCCGGAGAGCCGCTGCAGCTCGGCCATGACCCGGTCGGTGACCTCCCGCAGCGCCGCCCCGTCGTCGGCCGGCCCGGGGTGGTCGGAGAAGTCCAGCGGTTCGCCGATCCGGACCACCACCCGCCCGGGCCGGGGCAGCCGGGCACCCGGGGGCATGAGCGCCCGGCTGCCGATCACGGCGATGGGCACGACCGGGGCCCCGGTGGACAACGCCAGCCGGGCCACCCCCGTCTTGCCGCGGTGCAGCCGGCCGTCGGGTGACCGGGTGCCCTCCGGGTAGATGCCGAGCACCCCGCCGCCGGCGAGCACCTCCCGGCCGCGCCGCAGCGCCGCCTCGGCGGCCGTGGCCCCGCCGCGGTCCAGCGGGACCATGCCGATGCTCTCGAGCAGCAGGCGCATCGCCCGCCCGAGCAGCCCGGGGCGGGTGAAGTACTCGCTCTTGGCCAGGTAGGTCACCCGGCGGTGACTGAGCACCGGGGGGAAGAACTGGTCCAGCGTGGAGGGGTGGTTGCCGGCCAGGATGACCGGCCCGGTGGCCGGGAGGTGGTCGGCCCCCTCGACCTGCGGCCGGAACAGGCCCAGGACCAGCGGCCGGACGAGGAAGCGGACGACCGGGTAGGCGTCGACGCTCACCGCTCGTCCGGTGCCCGGCCGGCGTGGTCGACCAACTGCGCGGCGCTGTCCTGCCCGTGCATCCGGGCGCAGGAGGCGCAGCAGAAGAAGACGCCGTCGGCCTCGACCCCGTGGCCCACGACCTTCACGCCGCAGTGCTCGCACACCGGGGCCAGGGCGTGGATGGCGCACTCGAAGCTGTCGAAGGTGTGCACCGCCCCCGCGGCGTGCACCTCGAAGCTGAGCCGGTAGTCGTTCCCGCAGACCTCGCAGCTGGCCATGGCCCCACCCTCCGTCGGCGTCGCGGCCGGTACCGACCGCCGTCGGCGACTACCCGCTGACCCGGGGAGGTAACGAGCACCGCCCAGGCCCGTCAGGACGCTGCCCGGGACTCCTCGGCCAGCGCCGCCAGGGCCTGCTCGAAGCAGGCCTGGGGCGGCTGCACCAGCCCGGCGCCGACCTGGCCGGTTCCGGCGACCCGCCCGGCCATGCCGGTGTTGATCTGCGGCAGCCAGCCGGTGCGGGCGACCTGGAGGACGTCGATGCCGGTCGGGGAGCCGCGGAACCCCATGATCGGGATCTGCATCGCCGGGTTCTCGGCCAGCGTCAGCTGGTACATCCGCTCGGTGGTCGCCAGCGCGTCGGGGACGGTGCCACCGACGAACCGGACGATCGCCGGGGCCGCGGCCATGGAGAACCCGCCGACGCCGTAGGCCTCCATGATCGCGGAGTCGCCGATGTCGGGGTTGGCGTCCTCGGGGCCGTAGTCGCCGAGGTAGAGCCCGACGGGGGTGTTGGCCGGTGCGGTGAACCAGCGGTCACCGGTGCCGGCGGTCTGGATGCCGAAGTCGGTGCCGTTGCGGGACAGCACGGTGACCATCGTCGAGCCGGGGACGTCGCGGGCGGCGTCCATCGCCAGCTTCGCCGTCGGCATGCCGAGGTTCAGGTAGAAGTGCTCGTTGCCGCCGATGAAGCGCAGCACCTCGGCGATGTCCTGGGCCGGTGCGTCGACGCCGACGATGGACGGCGACAGCTCGCGCAGCGCCATCAGCGAGCCGGCGCGGTTGCGGTTGTGCCCCTCGTCGCCCATCTGCAGCATCTGGGCGAGGATCGCCTTGACGTCCAGCGGCTCCGGCCTGCTGCGGACGGCGCGCTGGAGCACCGGGCCGAGCACGTCGCGCATCCAGGCCAGCCGGGTGAGCACCTCGTCGTTGTAGGCGCCCATCCGCAGCACCTTGCCCAGGCCCTCGTTGAGGTTGCACCAGGCCTGCCCGCCGTTGGCCGGGTCCTCCAGGCACCACATCCACATCGACGGGCTGGTCACCCCGGCCATCGGCCCGACCGTGCGGTGGTGGTGGCAGGGGTCGAGGGTGATCTCCCCGGCGGCCAGGATGCGTTCGGCGTCGGCGACGTCGGCGGCCCAGCCCTCGAAGACACAGGCGCCGATGAGCGCGCCGCGCATCGGGCCGGAGGCGGTCTCCCAGGTCAGCGGCGGGCCGGAGTGCAGCAGCATCCGGTCGGGCAGGTCGAGCACCTCGCGGGCCGGCCGGACGTCGACCAGCAGCGAGCCCGCGGCGAGCACCCGCTCGACGGCGACCCGGTTGGCGGCCGCACGGCGCGGGTCCAGCGCGAGCTGGGTGAGGTCGTCGGGGCTGCCGAAGCCCGGCGGGCGCCAGTCGACGTCGGTGACGCTCGCGCCCTGCTGCCGGAGCGCGGTCGAGAAGACCTCGACGCCGGCGGCGACGATGGACGGCGGGGCGGACAGCAGTCCGCCGAGGGGCTCACTCATGGCCGTCTCCGATCAGGCTGAGGGCGTAGCGGGTGGCGGCGGCGTTGGAGGCGAAGACCGCGGCGCCGGCCTCGGCGAGGGCGTCGGCCTGCCGCGACCAGCACTGGGGGTCCGCCTCGGTACCGACGAGCGCCACCACCGTGGGGAGGCCGGCCGACTGCAGCGCGGGCACCAGGGTCGCGGCCGGGTCGGGGTCGGCGCCGTGGCCGAGGACGACGTCGAGCAGCAGGACGGCGGGCTCACCGCCGGCGGCGAGGCCGGCGATCGCCTCCAGCCGCAGCGTCGGGTCGATCATCGGGTGCGCGCGGCCCACGGTGAGCGCGTCGTCGCCGAAGTCGACGACCACGTGCCCGCGGGCGGCCAGGTCGGTGCCGAGATCGAGCTCCGGGCGCAGCGGCGTGTTGGAGCGGATGTCGCCCAGGGCCGGGGCGGCGATCAACATCGTCTCGTCGGCGAGGGTGCCCCCGGAGTAGAAGCCCTTGAGCACCGCGCCGGCGGGCACGGCATCTGCGGTGCCGGGCCGCGAGGGCCACTCGGGGACGGCGACGCCCAGGTCCCCGAGCAGCGCCTCCACCGCGGCGGTGAGGTCGGGCTGCTCCGGGCTGAGCGCGGCGGAACGGACCGGGACGTCCAGCTCCTGGGCCACCTCGGCCACCCGGGCGGCGACCGACGGGGCCGGGGGTTTGGAGACCAGCAGCACCCGCTCGGTGGCCGGGTCCGCGTCCAGCGCGGCCAGGGCATCGAGGGTGGCCAGCCCACCGACGGCCTCGGAGAGGTCGCGGCCGCCGACGCCCAGCACGTGGGAGACACCGACGCCGGCCGCGTCGAGCAGGCAGCTGACCTGCTGGGCGCCGGTGCCCGACGCCGCGACCAGGCCCACCGGGCCACGCCGGACGACGTTGGCGAAGCCGAGGGCGAGGCCGGAGACGATCGCCGTCCCGCAGTCCGGGCCCATCACGAGCACGCCGGCATCGTGGGCGGCCCGCTTGAGCGCGACCTCGTGCTCGACCGGCACCCCGTCGCTGAAGATCAGCACCGACCGGCCGGCGGCGATGGCGTCGGTGGCCTCGGCGACCGCGTACGGCCCGGGCACGCTGATGATCGCCAGCGCCGGGTCGTCCGCACCGTCCAGGCCGGCGCCGATCGTCCGGGCCGGGATGGTCTGCGCCTCGCCCCGGTCGGCGCGGGCGGTGAGCGCGGCGTCGACGGCGGCGACCGCGGCGGCCAGCTCGGCGTCGTCCGTGGCGGTCAGCGCGATCAGCAGCTGGTCGGGCTTCGCCCCGCCCTCGGGCGCCAGGCCCATGCCGGCGGCGAGCTCGAGGTTCAGCGGCGTGGCCATCGCGACGACGACGGTGTGCACGCCGGGGCGGTCACCGATCTCGCGGCTGACCTGCATGAGCCGGACCGAGTCGGCGTAGACGCCGCTGCGGAGGGAGACGTGCCGAACTGGACTGTCGCTCACCTGGCGGGACGCTACCGGAGAAAGTGTCTCAGCGGTGAGGTAGTTCTGCGGCCGAGTTCGGCCGGAAGTTTTAGCGCTGAGGTACTTCCGTCTCCCGGGACGGCGGTGACAGAGTGACGCCTTCCACACCCACGCCTGGAGGTGACCCGCAGCCGGTGAAACCCGCTCCGTTCGGCTATGCCGACCCGACCTCGGTCGACGAGGCGCTCGACGTCCTGACCGCGGAGGGCGAGGGTGCGAAGGTGCTCGCCGGCGGCCAGTCCCTGCTCCCACTGCTCTCGATGCGCCTGGCTGCGCCCACCACCCTGGTGGACATCAACCGGGTGCCCGGGCTCGCTCAGATCTCCGCCGGCCCCGATGGCGTGCGCGTGGGTGCGCTGGTCCGGCATGCCCAGCTGCTGGCCTCGGCCGAGGCGGCCGGTGTCCAGCCGCTGCTCGGCCGGGCGACCGCGAACGTCGCGCACCCGGCCATCCGCAACCGCGGGACGACGGTGGGCTCGATCGCGCACGCCGACCCCTCGGGCGAGATGACCGCGGTGCTGGCGCTGACGGACGGTTCCGTCACGGTCGCGACGCCGGAGGGGCGCGAGACGATCGGCTGGGGCGACTTCTTCCTCGGGCCGCTGGAGACCTCGGTGCACGGGCCGGCCGTCGTCCTGGACGCCTTCTTCCCGGCGCTGCCGGAGCGGTCGGGCACGGCGTTCGCCGAGATCGCGCGGCGGAAGGGCGACTACGCGGTCTGCGGGGCGGGCGTCCTCGTCACGCTGGACGCCGACCGGCGGGTCAGCTCGGCCCGGGCCGCCTACCTGTCGGTGGGTCTGGTGCCCGAGGTGCACGACCTGACCGACGCCGTCGTCGGCCAGCCGGTCGACTCCGCGGACTGGGCGGCCGCCGGCGAGCTGGCCCGTGGGCTGGTCGACCCGGACGGCGACCTGCACGCCAGCGCCGACTACCGGCGACTGCTGGTCGCCACCCTCACCGCCCGGACGCTGGCCGACGCCGGTGCCGAAGCAGCCAGGAGGACCGCGTGACCGAGGTGCAGACGGAACGGGCGATCTCCGTGGTCGTCAACGGTGTTCCACGTGAAGCGACGGTGCCGGTGCGCTGGCTGCTGTCGGATGCGCTGCGGCACGGGTTCGGGTTGACCGGCACGCACGTGGGCTGCGAGCACGGCGTCTGCGGAGCGTGCACGGTGCTCGTCGACGGGCAGCCGACCCGCTCCTGCCTGGTGCTCGCCGTCCAGGTCGACGGCCGCGAGGTGACCACCGTGGAGGGCCTGTCCCGGTCGGACCACCAGGGCGGGCAGGTGCTGCACCCGATCCAGGAGGCGTTCCGGGAGTGCCACGCGCTGCAGTGCGGGTTCTGCACGCCGGGCTTCCTGACCACGATCGCGGCCGGCCTGGACGCCCGGGACCCGTCGGTGGAGATCACCGAGGAGGAGGTCGACGAGATGGTCGGCGGCAACCTGTGCCGCTGCACCGGCTACGCCAACATCAAGAAGGCCTGCCGGCACGCCGCAGCGACCATGCGCGACGAGGCCGCCCGGTGACCACCAAGATGGCCATTTCGGTGGTCTGGGGGAGGACGGTCCGGTGACGACGAAGTTCTTCGGGGAGCCGGTGCGCCGGCGCGAGGACGCTCGGCTGATCATCGGCCAGGGCCGCTACCTCGACGACATCGGCTCCGGCGCCTACGAGGCGGCGTTCGTCCGCAGCCCGTACGCACACGCCCGGGTGCTGGACATCGACGTCAGCGCAGCCATGGAGGTCGAGGGCTTGCTGGCGATCTACACCTACGAGGACCTCACCGGCCCGCTGGCCGAGCCACTGCCGGTGCTGATCCCGCACCCGCAGCTCACCGCGCCGCGCACCGGGTACCCGCTGGTGAAGGACATCGCCCAGCACGTGGGCGAGCCGATCGTGATGGTCGTGGCCACCGACCGGTACATCGCCGAGGACGCCGCCGGGCTGATCGAGATCAGCTACGAGGAGCTGCCCGTGGTGGTCGGCGTCGACGCGGCCGAGGCCGCCGAGCACACCGTGCACGACGACGTCCCGGACAACGTCGCTGCCCGGCACCACCAGGAGACCGGCGACGTCGAGGCGGCGCTGGCCGCC
Source organism: Modestobacter sp. VKM Ac-2983 (assembly GCF_026967885.1). Lineage (NCBI taxonomy): Bacteria > Bacillati > Actinomycetota > Actinomycetes > Geodermatophilales > Geodermatophilaceae > Modestobacter > Modestobacter sp. VKM Ac-2983. The sequence continues at coordinate 309,096 of NZ_JAPVBK010000004.1, read as the reverse complement.
TCCACGCACACGCTCTCCTTCACCCAGTACTTCGAGCGCAGCGCCTCCATGCCGATGGAGGGCAAGGGCGTGCACGCCCGCTGGGACGACGCCGACTCCTCGCTGCGGGTCTACTCCTCCACCCAGGCCTCGACCTCGGTGCGCGCGGCGATCGCGGCCAAGCTCGAGCTGTCGATGGAGAAGGTCGAGGTCATCGCACCCGACGTGGGCGGCGGCTTCGGTGTGAAGATCGTGCACCCGTGGCCGGAGGAGCTGCTCGTGCCGATGGCCGCGCGGCTGCTGGGCCACGAGGTGAAGTGGACCGAGGACCGGCGCGAGCACTTCATCTCCAGCGCGCACGAGCGGCAGCAGCGCCAGGAGATCCGCGTCGGGTACGACGACGACGGGCGGATCACGGCCCTCGACGTCCTCGTCTGGCACGACAACGGCGCGTACACGCCCTACGGGATCATCGTGCCGATCAACACGGCCACCCAGTTGTGCGGCCCGTACGACATCCCCGTCTACCGGGCCCGGGTGAACAGCGTCTACACGAACACGGTCATCGTCACGCCGTACCGCGGGGCCGGCCGGCCGCAGGGCACGTTCGCGATGGAACGCACGATGGACCGGATCGCCCAGGAGCGCGGCATCGACCGCGCGTTGGTGCGGGAGCGGAACCTGATCCAGCCCGACCAGTTCCCCTACGACTGGGGCCTGACGTTCCAGGACGGCCGGCCGCTGATCTACGACTCCGGCGACTACCCGGCGATGATGGCCAAGCTCAAGGTGCTGGTCGACTGGGACGGCTTCGCCGAGCGGCGGGCCGCGGCCGAGGCGCGCGGGAAGCTGCTGGGCATCGGGATGGCGCCCTACGTCGAGGGCACCGGGCCGGGGCCGTACGAGGGCGCGCACGTCCAGGTCCTGGGCAGCGGCAAGGTGCTGGTCTCGACCGGGCTGACCTCGCAGGGCCAGGGGCACGAGACGGTCTTCGCCCAGCTGGCAGCCGCGGAGCTCGGCGTCCCGCTGGAGGACGTCGAGGTCACCACCGGCGACACCCGGCGCTTCGGGTACGCCGTCGGCACGTTCGCCTCCCGCGCCGCGGTGGTCAGCGGCAACGCCGTCGCGCTGGCGGCCCGCGGGGTGAAGGAGAAGGCGCTGCGGATCGCCGCCGAGGTGCTGGAGGCCGACCCGGCCGACCTGGAGATCGACGAGGGCCTGGTCCAGGTGAAGGGGACGCCGGGCGCCTCCATCCCGCTGCGCACGGTCGCCGTCCTGTCCAACCCGCTGCGGTACGCGTTCGACGAGGCGGCGCGGCAGGCGACCCAGTTCGCCGGGCCGGGCGACGATTCCAAGCCGCCGGTGGCGGTCGGGGACGCACCGGGGCTGGAGCACACCGACTACTACTCCCCGCTGCGGTCGACCTTCGCCTCCGGCGCGCACGCCGTGGTCGTCGAGATCGACCCGGAGACGTGGGAGATCGCCATCGAGCAGTACGCGGTGGTGCACGACTGCGGCACGATCATCAACCCGATGATCGTCGAGGGGCAGGTGCACGGCGGTGTCGCGCAGGGCGTGGGCGGGGCGCTGTACGAGCGGATGGCCTACGACCGCGACGGTCAGCTGACCAACGCCTCGTTCATGGACTTCCTGATGCCGTACGCCTCCGAGGTGCCCGACGTGGACATCGACCACCAGTCGACGCCGTCGCCGCTGAACGAGCTGGGGATCAAGGGCGCCGGCGAGGCCGGTGTCATCCCCGGTTCGGCGGCGATCGCCTCGGCGATCGAGGACGCGGTGGGACGGCGGATCGCGGCGATGCCGATCTCCCCCACCGAGCTGTACGACCTGGTGCGCTCGGACGCCGAGCGCGTGACCAACTCTTCCCCCCACGACTCTGGAGCGATGGCGTGAACCTCGACGGCAGTGCGGTCCTCTCGGCGGCACCGGAGCAGGTCTGGGCGGTGATCACCGACCCGGCGGTGCTGGCGCGGACGATCCCGGGCTGCGAGTCGCTGAAGCAGGTCGGCGAGGACAGCTACACGATGATCGTCTCGGCGGGCGTGGGCGCGATCCGCGGGAAGTACGCGGGCGAGGTACGACTGTCGGACCTGACCTTCCCGTCCTCCTACGTCATGCACGCATCCGGCTCTGGTGGGCCGGGTTCCGTGCGGGCCACCGTGCAGATCAAGCTCGTTCCCTCCGGTGACGGCACGGAGCTGACCTACTCGGCGGACGCCGTGGTCGGTGGCGCGGTCGCGGGTGTGGGGCAGCGGATGATCACCGGCGTGGCGAAGAAGATGGCCGGGCAGTTCTTCGCCGCGATCGACAAGGAGCTGGTGGAGCCGAACGTGGTGGCCGAGGTCATCCCGATCGCCGCGGACGTTCCCGCGGGAACGCCTGCCGACGCCGCTCCGGCTCCGGTCGGCTACGCCACGGCCCCGGCTGCTGCGGGGGGCTGGGTGCCGGCCGAGGCGAAGCCCCTGCTGGTCGGCGCCGCCGGCGGCGGGCTGCTCACCCTGCTCGGGATCTGGATCGGCTACCTCCTCGGCCGCCGCGGCTGAGCGTCGGCCAGCCGCTCGATCGCGGTGCGGAGGCGGTCGGGGGCGTTGGCGGCGTAGCCGAGGACGAGGCCCGGGTCGCCGGGGGTCGTGCGGTGCCAGGACAGCGGGTGGACGACGACCCCGGCGTCCCGGGCGGAAGCGGCCAGCTCGACGTCGTCGGCGTCCGAGCCGGGGAACGTGATCAGCACGTGCAGCCCGGCCGCCACCCCGGAGACGACCGCTCCCGGCAGGTGCTGGGCCAACGCGGTCACCAGCGCGTCCCGCCGCGCCCGCTGCCGCCCGCGCACCAGCCGCAGGTGCCGGTCGTGCTCCCCTGACCGCAGCAGCTCCGCGAGCACCAGCTGCGGCAGCGCCGGGCTGCCCAGGTCGCTGGCGTGCTTGGCCGCCACCAGGTCGGCGTCCAGGGACGACGGCGCGACCAGCCAGCCCAGCCGCATCCCCGGCGCCAGCGTCTTCGAGGTGCTGCCGGTGTGCGCCACGTGCTCCGGCGCCGACGGCTGCAGCGCCGGCACCGGCGCCCGGTCGTACCGGTGCTCGGCGTCGTAGTCGTCCTCGATCACCAGGCCGCCGCCGTCCCGTGCCCAGCCGAGCAGCTCGCGGCGCCGCGCCGGGGACAGCACCACCCCGGTCGGGAACTGGTGCGCCGGCGTGACCATCACCGCCGCCACGTCCGGCATCCCCGCGACCACCAGCCCGGCGGCGTCCACCGGCACCCCGACCGGCCGCAGCCCCCAGTGCGCGAACTCCTCCCGCGCGCCCCGCGACCCCGGGTCCTCCACGCCGATCGTGTCCCCGCCCCGCGACCGCAACGTCTGGGCCAGCAGCGCCAGCGCCTGGGCCACCCCGGACACCACCAGCAGCTGCTCCGGCGCGACGCGCAGCCCGCGGGTGCGCCCGAGCCAGCCGGCGAGCTCCGACCGCAGCCGCGCGCTCCCCCGCGGGTCGCCGTAGCCCAGGTCCGCTGCCGACGCCGCCCGCAGCACCGCCCGCTCCGCCCGCAGCCAGGCCGCCCGCGGGAACGCCGCCAGGTCGGGCACGCCCGGTGACAGGTCGATCTCCCCCTCGGCCGCCGGTCGGTTCGTCGGCAGCGGCAGCCGCACCGGCCCGGCCGGCGTCGTGACCGCGGGGCGCGCGGGTGCCGCGACCGACCGCGGCAGGACGACGGTCCCCGACCCGGTGCGGGCCGCCACCAGTCCTTCGTCCACCAGCCGCTGGTACACCTCGACCACCACCCCGCGGGCGATGCCCAGGTCACCGGCGAGCGTCCGGGTGGCCGGCAGCCGGTCCCCCGCCGCCAGCCGGCCGTCCAGCACCGCGGCCCGCACGGCCGCGGTCAGCCAGTCGGTGAGCCCGCGCGCCGGCGCAGCCGCCGGGTCGAGCTGGAGGAAGTCGGCTCCGCGCATTGGTCCACTCCCGATGACGGCGATTGGCCCTCCACGGTGGACCAGGACCTCAGCAGCATGGCAGCCATGACGACCAGCGTGGCAGCGCCCCAGCAGCAGTCGGCCACGTCCGCCGTCCTCACCGGGACGACGGCGATGGGCTTCGTCGGCGGCAGCGTGGCGGTCTCCGCCGTCCTCTCCGACGCGCCGCTGTTCACCGCCCAGTCGCTCCGGTACGCCGCCGCCTGCCTGGTCCTGCTCGGCTTCGCCCGGCTGGCCGGGCGGTCGGTGCACCGGCCACGCGGCGCGGAGTGGGCGTGGTTGCTGGGCGTCGTCGGCGCCGGGATGGTGCTGTTCAACGTCGCTCTGGTGCGCGGGTCCGAGCACGCCGAACCGGCCGTGCTGGGGGTGGCCGTGGCCAGCGTGCCGATCGCGCTCGCCCTGGCCGGGCCGCTGATGGCCGGACGCCGACCGGAGGCCCGGGTGCTGCTGGCGGCCGCGGTCGTCACCGTCGGCGCCGGCCTGGTGCAGGGAGTGGGGCACAGCGACGCCACCGGGCTGGCCTGGGCGGTCGTCGTTCTGGCCTGCGAGGCCGGGTTCACGCTGCTCGCCGTGCCGCTGCTGACCCAGCACGGCGCATGGGGCGTCTCGGTGCACACCACCTGGGTCGCGGCCGTGGTCTTCGGCGTCCTCGGGCTGGCCGCCGAGGGGCCGGGGGCCCTCGCGGAGCTGACCGGCGGTGAGCTCGCCGCGGTCGGCTACCTGGCCGTCGGGACGACCGCGGTCGCCTTCGTCCTCTGGTACTCCGCCGTCGGCCGGCTGGGCACCGCGCGGGCCGGCCTGCTCACCGGCGTCGCCCCGGTCGCCGCCGCCGGGGCCGGCGTCGCGATGGGCGGGGCCGTGCCCGGGCCCCTGGTGTGGCTGGGCATCGCGGTGGTCGGCGCCGGGCTGACGGTGGGCCTCACCTCCCGAGCGCGCTGACCGCGCGGCGTGCGGGGCAGCTCGACAGGCGTGGCCCATGGAGACCACAGGGTGCGCACAGCCGCCCGGCCGACGCTGACGGCATCGGTCGGATCGCCTGACCGGAGTCGGAGGAGACCATCGTGCACACCAAGCTGATCACCCTCACCACCGCCGGGCTGCTCGCCGTGGGTGGTGCCGCCGTCGCCGTCCCTGCCCTGGCCGGCACGGACTCCACCGACCCCGCCGACACGGGCTCCTCGCGGGTCGACCGGATCACCGAGGCGCTGGCCGGGCTGGTCTCGGACGGCTCCCTCACCCAGGAGCAGGTCGACGAGGTGGCCGCCACCCTCGACGCCGCCGACCTCGGTGGTGGGCACGGCGGATGGCACGGCGGATGGCACGGTGGGTGGCAGGGCAACCCCGGCGACGGTCGTGGCCTGGAGGCCGCGGCGACCGCCCTGGGCATGTCAGAGGAGGACCTGCGCACGGCCCTGCAGGCCGACGGCGCCACGCTCGCCTCGGTGGCGGAGGAGCAGGGCGTGGCCGTGGAGGTTCTGGTCGACGCCCTGGTCGCGGCCGCGCAGGAGCGCGTCACCCAGGCCGTCACCGACGGCGACCTGACCCAGGAGCAGGCCGACGAGCGCCTGGCCGACCTGGAGTCGTCGATCACCGAGCGGGTGGACAGCACCTGGGGCGACCGGTGGCAGCGCTGGACCAACTCCGGGGACGACGCCACGAACTGAACCCACCCGCAGCAGTCCTCGACGGTCAGAGCTGCGCGACCATCTGCCCGAGGGTCCGGGGCGCGACGCGGAGCACCGCCGGCATCGACTGGTATCCGATGTGACCCTGCAGACCTGGCCTGCGGTCCACTCGTGACCATCCATCAGGGCGCCGCAGCTCCGGCGAGCCGTCGGCCGAGGAAGTCCCGGATCAGCTCGGCGACCTGGTCACCGGCACTCTCGAGCAGGAAGTGCCCGCCGTCCAGCAGGTGGATCTCGGCATCGACAGCGTCGTGAGCGAAGCTGCGCGCACCCTCCGGGCCGAAGATCTCGTCGTTCTCACCCCAGACGGCGAGCACCGGCACGCGACTGTCGCGCAGGTACTGGTGCAGCGCCGGGTACAGCGGTGGGTTCGTGCTGTAGTCGCTGAACAGCGCCAGCTGGGCGAGGTCGTTGCCGGGGCGCGAGACCAGCGCATGGTCGTGGTGCCAGGTGTCCGGGCTGACCACGGTCGTGTCCGCGACCCCGTGCAGGTACTGCCAGCGGATCGCGTCGAGGCTCAGCGCGCCCCGGATCGCCGCCTCGGTGTCCGCACCCGGGTTCCGCGCGTAGTCCCAGACCGGGGCCCAGAAGTCCTCGACGAAGCCGGCGTCGTAGCCGTTTCCGTTCTGCGTGACGATCGCGGTGATCGCCTCCGGGTCGCGCAGCGCCAGCCGCCAGCCGACCGGGGCGCCGTAGTCCTGGACGTAGACCGCGTACCGCGTCGCGCCCAGCTCCCGCAGCAGCCCGGCCGTCAGGTCGGTCAGCGCATCGAAGGTGTAGTCGAACTCCGTCACCGGCGGGGCGTCGGACAGGCCGAAGCCGAGCATGTCCGGGGCGAGCACCCGGTACCGGTCGGCCAGCTGCGGGATCAGCTCGCGGAACATGAACGAGCTGGTCGGGTACCCGTGCAGCAGGACCACGACAGGGGCGTCGGCCGGTCCGGCCTCCCGGTAGAACAGCTGCCGGCCGTCGACGGTGGCGAAGCGGTGGTGGACGTGTGTCATGGCGACTAACCCTTCTAGATTGGTTTGCTGGTTACAGACGCTGGCACGGCAGCGTGTAACCTGTCAAATGAATCAAGGAGGTTAGATGCAGCTGGTCGACGACCCACCCGCCGACGAGGCGTTCCTGCTCGAGCTGTTGAACACGACGCCGATCGTCGACCGTGCCCAGCGGGATCTGCTCGACGGCGAACCCGGCAGAGCCTGGCTGCGAGAACGGGGCGGCGATGGATCGGCCGCCGAACAGGGCGCGACCCGCGCCGCCCGCGACGCGCTCCAAGCGGTCGCTCGCGGGGACGAGGGTGCGCAGTCGCTGGCACCACTGCTGTCCGACGTGCGCCTGGCAGCCTCGATCGAGGACGAGGCCATCAGGTGGAGCCTCACCGACGTGCCGCCGGCCCGCGCCCTGGCCGTCCGGGCGCTGCTCGCCTGGGATGCCGCGCGTCGCACCAGCCCCGGGCGGCTGCGACCGTGCGCCAACGACGAGTGCGCGCTGTTCCTCATCGACCACAGCAAGCCCAACCGGGCTCGCTGGTGCTCCATGGCCACGTGTGGCAACCGGATGAAGGCCCGTCGGCACCACGAGCGCACCCGCGCCGAGACATCCGCCGCCGAGTCCGGAGGCTGACGGCCGAGCTGGTCAGCGCCGCGAGCCGGTGACCCGCAGGCCGTCGAGCGCGGCGACCAGGATCGGCCGCGAGTAGTCGGGGTCGCCGTGGATCGCGCTGACGGCGATCACCATGTCGAGCACCTGCTCCAGCGTCAGATCGCCGCGGACCTCGCCGGCCTCCTGCGCGGCAGCGAGCAGCGGCCGGCCGGCGGCCAGCACCCGTTCCCGGCTCCGGTCGAGCACCGGGCCGGGGCCGTCGGCCTGCGCCAGCAGCTCGGCGGCGAGTTCGTGCTTGCTGGCGAAGAAGCCCACGAAGTGGTCGACCCACGAGAGGAACCGGCCGCTGGGCGACCCGTCGACCGAGGCCGCGGCCGCACAGACGGCGTCCACCTGGTCGGTGTAGAGCGCCTCCAGCAGGTCCCGCCGTCCGGGGAAGTTGCGGTACAGCGTGGCCATCCCGACGCCGGCGCGGCGGGCGACCTCGGCCATCGACAGCGGAGCGCCCGGCTCGGCGAACCCCGCCCGCGCTGCGGCGAGGATCCGCTCCCGGTTCCGCTCGGCGTCGGCACGTCTGACCGGCATGGCTTCCTAACTGGAGAGGGTGTCCGCTACGGTGAACGGACAGGCTGTCCACTTCGGGCAGATCGTAACCAGCGAGGAGCACCCCGTGGAACAGCGACCCCTGGGACGGACCGGCGTGTCCGTCAGCCAGCTCTGCCTCGGCGCCATGATGTTCGGCGTCGTCGGCAACCCCGACCCCGACGAGGGCGTGCGGATCGTCCACCGCGCCCTCGACGCCGGCATCACCTTCATCGACACCGCCGACGTCTACTCGAACGGGGAGTCCGAGGAGGTCGTCGGCAAGGCCCTGACCGGCGGCCGGCGCGACGGCGTCGTCCTGGCCACCAAGGTCGGCCTGCCGTTCGGCCAGGACCCCAACCAGCGCGGCATGTCCCGGCGCTGGATCACCGAGGCCGTGGAGAACTCGCTGCGCCGCCTGGGCACCGACTGGATCGACCTCTACCAGGTGCACCGCCTCGACCCGGCCACCGACGTCGACGAGGCACTGGGCGCGCTGTCCGACCTGGTGCACGCCGGCAAGATCCGCGCCTTCGGCGCCTCGACCGTGCCGGCGTCGGAGATCGTCGAGGCCCAGTGGACGGCCGAGCGCAGGGGCCGCGAGCGGTTCCGTACCGAGCAGCCGCCGTACTCGGTGCTCACCCGCGCCGTCGAGGTCGACGTCCTGCCGACCGCCCAGCGGTACGGGATGGGCGTGCTCACCTACAGCCCGCTGGCCGGCGGCTGGCTGTCCGGCAAGTACCGGAAGGGCCAGGAGGTCAGCGGGCCGGGGTCGGTCGGCCGCGCCCAGCGGTTCCCCGGCGTCTTCGACGCGGCGAACCCGGCCAACGCCGCGAAGCTCGACGCGGCCGACGCCCTGGGCGCGCTCGCGGACGAGGCCGGGCTGACGATGGTGCAACTGGCCATCGCGTTCGTCGTCCGGCACCCGGCGGTCACCGCGGCGATCGTCGGCCCACGCACGATGGACCACCTGGAGTCCTACCTGGCCGCCGACGGCGTGCAGCTGTCCGACGACGTCCTCGACCGGATCGACGCGATCGTGCCGCCCGGCCACACGGTCAACGTGGGCGACAACATGTGGGCGACGCCCGCCCTGAGCGCGGCCGCCCGCCGTCGCTGATCCAGCAGCGGTCGGGCCGGCGGCACGGCCGGCCCGACCGCCCCGCTCAGTCCAGGACGGCGGTGGCCTGGACCTCGACCAGGAAGTCGGGGTCGAAGAGCACCGAGACGCCGATCAGCGAGGCCGGCGCGGCCGGGGTGACACCCAGCTCCGCCGATGCCCGGGCCACCCCATCGAGGAAGGCGGGCATCTTGTCCAGCGTCCAGTCGACGACGAAGACGGTCATGGTGGCGACGTCGGCGAAGGACGCACCCACCTCGGCCAGGGCGGTGCCGACGTTCCGATAGGCCTGGGCGACCTGGGCGGCGAAGTCACCCACGCCCACCTTCTCGCCCGCGGCGTCGACGGCCACCTGCCCGGCGACGAAAACCTGCCGCGACCCGGTCGCCACCGAGACCTGGTGGTAGACGTCGGGCGCCGGAAGACCGGCCGGGTTGACCAGGGTGATCGCCATGCTGACTCCTCGTCCGAGCGGCCCGGCGGATCCGGGCTCACGCTGAACATAGCAGCGTTATGGCATGTACTGTCCAGCTCGTGGCCCGCCCGAAGGACCCGGCGGTCCGCACCCTGCTCATCGAGCGGGCAGCCGCGATGCTGCGGGCGCGCGAGCCGATCACCCTGCGCTCGCTGGTCGCCGGCACCGGGGTGTCGACGATGGCCGTCTACACGCACTTCGACGGCATGGACGGGCTCTGGCAGGCCCTGCGTCAGGAGGGCTTCACCCGGCTGGGCGCCCGGTTCACCACCGTCCCGGAGTCCGCCGACCCGGTGCGCGACCTGACCGCCCTGTGCGCGGCCTACCTCGACCACGCCCTCACCCACCCCGACCTCTACCGGGTGATGTTCGACGCCAGCGTCGACCTGGAGGACCTGCCGGCCGCCGACGCGACGCTGGAGCACCTGGTCCAGGCCGCCCGCCGGTGCCGGGACGCCGGGCGGTTCCGCGCCGACGTCGTCCCGCTGGACCTGGCGATCCAGAGCTGGACCGTCGGCCACGGGCTGGCGTCGCTCGTGGCCACCGGTCCGCTGCCGCCGGAGACGCTCGACCACGGCCCGTTCCTGCTCCACGCGCTGTTCACCGCCTGCGGCGACGACCCCGACGGCTGCCGCGCCTCGGTCGAGCAGGGCTGGCACCGCCCGGCCGCCGACGACGAGCGGTCCCGCCCGGCCTGACGTCAGCGGGGGCCGGCCTACCTGGCCGGGTCCAGGAAACGGTCGAAGACCCAGCCGGTGCCCTGCGCCTGCACGTACTTGTCCACCACGTCCACGAAGGCCTCCTTCGCCGACCACTGCCACGGCCGGTACAACCCGAGCGCGGTGTTCAGCGCGACGTCTCCCACGTAGACCAGGCCGAAGACGGTGTTGACGGCCTTCTGCCCACGGAGGCCCCGGGCCGCGGCGATGCCGTAGGCCGAGCCCCACATCGTGCCGAGCGCGACGTGGGTGACCCAGTTCAGCCGCCGCAGGCCGGAGGGTGAACTCGCCTGCGCCGGGGTCACCTTCTCCGCGAAACGGGCCGGCGCGACGCTCTCGCCGCGCTGGGTGAGGGGCATCTCGACGCACTTCTGGAAGGCCGTCATGACGACGGTCCCGCCGATGCCCGCAAGGACGCCGCGCAGGACCATGTCCCGGGTCGTCGTCTGCTTCTTCCGCATGGTCGGGCGCGTACCCGGTGGGGTCGCCCCGACACGGCCGACCCCCGATGTGCGGACCTGTGGGGAGGAACCCGTGACGAACCGGTTCCGGCGGCGGGGACGCGGCGACGGCCGGGAGCCGGCGAACCGGTTCCCGGCCGTCGCCGGTGGACTGCCTCACTGCACCGGGCGCCGCCTGCTGAACACCCAACCCGCGACCAGCGCGGCGACCACCCAGCCGCCCAGCGTCAGCAGCGAGGCCACCTCGGCGTCGCCGCGGGCGAGCCGGAGCACCGCCTGCTGCGGGTCGACGGCGTCGGCGACCTGCGTGTCCCAGGCCCGGATGATCTGCACCAGGCCGAGGATGGTCAGGTAGAGGCCGGTCAGCGCGGCCGGGGTGTTCGCGGTCGCGGCGCCGACCCCCACCCCGATCAGCGCGAACGCCGCCCCGGCGCCCACCGCGGTCAGCGCGGCCTGGACGGCGCCGTCCCAGGACACGCTCGGGTCGGCCAGCACGGCCAGGATCAGCCACGACGCCCCCATCGAGACGGCGGTCAAGGCCGCGCCGAGCAGCGCCGTCGCGGCGGTCTTCGCCGCGAGCACCCGTCCGCGCTGCGGCACCAGCAGGTAGGTGGTCTGTGCGGTCCGGTGCGTCCACTCACCGGCGGTGCTCAGCACCCCCATGGCGAGCAGCAGCAGGCCGGTCATGATGCCCACCACGGCGAACGGGCCGGCCACGGAGGGGAAGGCATCGTCGCTGGCCTCCAGCAGGCCCATCCCGGCCGGCCCGGCCAGCGCGGCGGCGAGGGCGAGCATCCGGCCGGAGCGGGTGGTCAGGGTCTTGCGCACCTCGAGGCCGACGAGCGTCGGCAGTGAGGCGCGGGTCGGACGGACGTCGGGCCGTACCGGAGCAGCAGTGTCGAGAGTCGTGGTGTTCGAGCTCGTGGTCATGTCGGGGCTCCTCAGTGCTCAGCGGGGGTGGGGGCAGCTCCGGAGTCGTCCGTGAGCTGGAAGAACAGGTCCTCGAGGCCGCGCTGCGCGGGATGCAGGTCGATCAGTGCGACCCCGGCCTCGGCGGCGATGGCGCCGATGGTGGCGGGCTCGGCACCGTCCACGACCAGCACGCCGTCGGCCTGGCGTTCCACGTGGAACTCCCGGGCCTGCAGCGCGTCGGCCAGCCCGCGGGGGTCGACCGACCGCACTGCGGTGCCGCTGGCGCCCAGCAACGAGCCGACCGGCCCGTCGGCCACGATCCGCCCGCCACCGATCACCAGCAGCCGGTCGACGGTGTGCTCGACCTCGCCGAGCAGGTGCGAGGAGAGCAGCACCGTGCCGCCGTTCGCCGCGTAGCCGCGCAGCAGTGCCCGCAACCAGCGGATGCCCTCCGGGTCCAGGCCGTTGGCCGGCTCGTCGAACACCAGCACCGGCGGGACGGTGAGCAGCGCGCCGGCCATGCCGAGCCGCTGCCGCATCCCCAGCGAGTAGCCGCCCACCGGCCTGCGGGCGGCGTCGGCGAGGCCGACGAGCTCCAGCACCTCGTCGACCCGGTGGGAGTCGACGCCGACGGCGATGGCGTGCAGCCCGAGGTGCGCCCGGCCGGTGCGGCCGGGGTGCACGGCCGAGGCGTCGAGCAGGGTGCCGACGACGGCGCCCGGGTTGGGCAGGTCGGCGTAGGGCCGGCCGTCGATCGTCGCCGTGCCCGCGGTCGCCGGGATCAGCCCGGTCATCATCCGCATCGTGGTGGTCTTGCCGGCCCCGTTCGGGCCGAGGAAGCCGGTCACGGTGCCGGGCTCGAGGGTGAAGCTGACGTCGTCGACGACGGTGCGTGCGCCGTAGCGCTTGGTCAGTCCGTTGACCGAGATCATGGGTGCCTCCGGGGTTCGGTGTGGTGTCCCCAATCTGCGGTGGACCCACTGGTCAGCGCGTCGGCCGGAGGCCGCGGCCTTGCGCACCGGACGGTGCGACCCGGTCATCCGGAAGAGGACGTCGGCAGTCGACCCGCGGGCGACCCGCAGCGCGCCGGACAGGACCTACGCTCCGACCCATGGGGGTCCGCGAGCGCATCTGGCCGGGACTCACCGCCCGCGGCATCGCGCTGGAGGCCGGCCTCGCCGGGCTGGGCGTGGTGATGATCGTCAGCGGGTTCGGCACCCTCGCGCCTCCGTCGCTGGACCTCGGCGCCGTCGCCGTGGCCACCGCGCTGATGGCCCTCGGGTTGTTCCTCTTCCGCCGCACCCAGCCCGCGGTCCCCTTCGCGGTGTGCGCCGTGTCGGCCGCGCTCGGCTTCTCCCCCACCGGGCCCTGGCTGCTGGCCAGCTACGCCGTCGGCCGCTACAGCGACTCGTGGTGGGTCCGGGGTGGGGTGGGGATGGGTGGGGCCGTGGCGATCGCCGTCGCCGCGGACCCGGTCACGTTCGGGGGCTGGACGGTCGTCGCCGCCGCCACCGGGGCGATCGTCGCCCTCCCCGCCGCCCTGGGGATCTGGCAGCGCACCCGCGAGCAGCTGCTGGGGGTGCTGCGCGAGCGCGCCGAGCGGGCCGAGGCCGAGCGCGAGCTGCTCGCCCGCGACGCCGTCCTCTCCGAGCGGACCCGGATCGCCCGGGAGATGCACGACGCCGTCGGGCACCGGGTGAGCCTGATGGTGCTGCAGGCCGGCGCGATCGAGCTGGCCGCGCGCGACGCCGACCGAGTCGAGCAGCTGGCCGGGCAGGTGCAGACCGCCGGACGACGCGCACTGGTCGAGCTCCGTCAGATGGTCGGCGTGCTCCGCGCCGGGGACGTCGACGACCAGGCGCCGCTGGGCCCGCAGCCAGGCCTGGAGGACCTGCCCCGGCTGGTCGACCAGGCGCGCGAGGCGGGCATGGACGTCGCCCTGACCGGCGCCGCCGACGGCCCCGTCGACTCCGCGGTGGGCCGGGCCGCCTACCGGATCGCGCAGGAGGCGCTGACCAACGCCGGCAAGCACGCCCCCGGCGCCCGGGTGCACGTCACCGCCGAGCGCCGCCCCGAGGAGCTGCACCTGCGGGTGGTCAACGGCGCACCGACCCGCCCTCCACAGCCGGTGCCCGGTGACGGGTACGGCCTGGTGGGGTTGGGTGAGCGGGTGCGCACCCTCGGCGGCCGGCTCACGGCCGAGCCCCGGTTGGACGGCGGCTTCGTGGTCGAGGCGGTGCTGCCGGCATGACCGACGTCCGGGTGCTGCTCGTGGACGACGAGGAGCTGGTGCGCTTCGGCCTGCGCACGGTGCTGGAGTCCTCCGGCGGCTTCGAGGTCGTCGGGGAGGCGGGGGACGGCGCCGCCGGGGTGCGGGCGGCGCGGGAGCTGCGGCCCGACGTCGTGCTGATCGACGTCCGGATGCCGGTGCTGGACGGGCTCGCGGCGACCGAGCAGATCCTGGCCCTGCCCCAGCCGCCGCAGGTCGCCGTGCTCACCACCTTCCACCAGGACGAGTACGTCCACGCCGCGCTCGCCGCCGGTGCGGCCGGCTTCCTGCTCAAGGACACCCCGCCCCGGGAGATCGCTGCCGCGGTGCGGGCGGTCGCCGACGGGACGGCGACGCTGTCCCCGGCGGTCACCACGACGCTGATCGACTCCTACGTCCGCCGCCGGTCCGCACCCCGGCGGGCCGAGGCGCTGCGGCGGGTCGAGACGTTGACGGACCGGGAGCGGGAGGTGCTGGCGCTGCTGGGCCGCGGCGGCTCGAACGCCGAGGTGGCCGGGCGGCTGTTCGTCAGCGAGGCGACGGTGAAGACCTACGTGTCCCGGTTGCTCACCAAGCTGGACCTGGCCAACCGCACCCAGGCGGCGATCCTCGCCCACGAGGCCGGGCTGCTGGAGGACTGACCCGTCCGCCGGAACTCGCCAGAACGCCGTGACGAACCGGTTCCGGCGCGGGCCGTGGCTGCCGATGAGGTGGACATGAGCATCCACGCTGCTGCCGAGCACACCGCCACCACGGACGTGCAGGCCATCGAGGAGATCGCCACCGCCGTCCTGGCGTCCATCGCGCGCATCCACGCCGATGGCCTGGCCGCGGTCGCCACCATCGCGGAGAACCCCGCATCGGTCCGGATGCCGCTGCCCGAGGCAGCCCCGGTGGCCGAGCCGGTCCGCGCCGTGGAGCCCCAGGCAACCGAGACCCCGGCGGCCGAGCCCGAGCCCGAGCCCGAGCCCGTCCAGGTCATCCGGGCGGCGCCGCCGCTCCCGCCCCGAGGTCGGCACCTGGCCGAGGCCCTCACCGACCAGCTCCCCGCCCAGCACGCCGCCTGATCCGCACAGCGCTGTGCGCTGACCACAGGACCGTCCCGGCCGGCCTCACAGTCAGCCGACGGTGACGTCGCCCGCCGGCACCTCGACGTGGTAGCCGAGGTCGGTCAGCGCGGCGGCCTGGTCGGCGGGCAGCGCCAACCCCTCCACGAAGCCCTCGGGGTTCGGCACGACCTCGCCGGTGAAGGACACCCGGTCGCCCGGGCTGACGTCCACCGGGGACTCACCCGCCGCGGTCAGCTGCACCCAGATGCGGACCTCCTCGGTGCCGATCCAGAAGCCCTCGTCGTTGGGGACGGCGAACACCGGGACCTCGGTGGCCACCGCGGGCTCGTCGGGCAGCTCGGCCAGCGCCGCCTGGGGATCGGCCTCGGCCAGCAACCGCGGGATCGCCACGTCACCGGCGACGAAGGCCCCCGGCGCGACGGCGCCCACGGGACCGGCCCCCGCCGGCTCCTCCTCCTCGGCGAAGTCGGCCTCGTCCTGGGTGACCCCCGGGTTCTCCGCGAGGGCCTCGGCCTCCTCGTTGTAGATCTCGACTGCGGTGACGCCGTCCTCCCCCTCCGCACCGCACCCGGTGAGGACCAGGGCGAGCGCGGCCGCACCGGTGACCGGCACCGAGACGAGTCGGCTGCGCCGACCCGGACGGGCGGCGGACGAGCGGAACGGGGTGGAGGTGCGCATGACGATCTCCTCACCGGGCCGCGACGGGCCCAGGACGTCGTGTCGGCTGGTGGCGGTCGTCGCTGCGGTGTGCGCGGCCGGCAACACGGTGGGTGCCCACCGGATCGGCTCCCGCACGACGCCGGCGGGGACCGTCACCGGATCGAGACCTGGCAGACCCGGGTGCCCCCGCCGCCCGGACCCACGGTCAGGCCTGGGCGGCAGCCGCACCCAGGGAGACCAGGGCCTCGTCCACCCGGTCCAGCGCGGCCGGCGTCGTCGTCGCGTGCACGCTCAGCCGCACCCGCTCGCCGTGCCGGGTGCAGGTGACCCCGGCCCGGCCCAGCGCCGCGTGCAGCTCCGCACCGTCCACACCCGGCACCCGGAACGCCACGATCCCGGCCCGCTCCGCCGGCTCGCGAGACGACGTCACCACCACGCCTCGCCGGTCCAGCAGCTCCAGCAGCTCCTCGACCCGTGCCGCGATCCGGCCGGCGACGGCGCCCACCCCGGCGGACTCCAGCAGCTCCAGCCCCGCGGCCAGGCACGCCTGCGCCACCGGGCTGGTGTTCGTGGTGCTGAACCGGGCCGCGCCCGGGGCCAGCGGGTGCTCGGCGCCGTCGTAGTCGGTGGCGTCCTGCACCCCGGTCCAGCCCGCCAGCAGCGGGTCCAGTCGCTCCAGCGCCCGGTCCGACACCGCGACCACCCCGGTGCTCCAGCCGCTGCGCAGCCACTTCTGCCCACCGGCGACCAGCACATCGGCCGCCGTCCAGTCGACGTCGACCGCGCCGAGGCCCTGGATCGCGTCCACGACCAGCAGCCGCTCCCCCAGCACCTCGCGCAGCCCGGGCAGGTCGGCCCGGAAGCCGGTGGCGAAGTCGACCGCGCTGACCACCAGCGCCGCCGCGTCCGGGGCGGCTCGGACGACGTCCGGCGTCACCGGCCCGGCCGGCAGCGGGACGACGTCCAGCCGGCCGGCCGACTCCGCCCGCCACCAGGGGTAGAGGTTGGCCGGGAACTCCGCCGGGCTGACCAGCACCGGCCCGTGCAGCGCGAACGCCGCCTGGAACAACCCGGCCGAGGTGCTCGGCGAGTAGGCGAGGTTGCCCGGCGGGAAGCCGAGCAGCCGGGACGCCGCGGCCAGCGCCCGGCCCTCGGCGCCCATCAGCTCGTCGACGGTGCCCAGCCCCGCGGCCGACACCGCGGACATCGCCGCGGCGCCGGCCTCGACCACCGGCCGGGAGGGCGGGCCGACCCGGGCGAAGTCCAGGTAGCCCTCCTCCTCGGCGAAGGCGGACAGGTAGGCCGAGAGACGAGCAGGGTTCACGCGGTCACCCGGGCCAGGAACGCACGGGTGCGCTCGTGCTGCGGCGCGCCGATCACCTGCTCCGGCGGCCCCTCCTCGACCACGACCCCGCCGGCCATGAAGACGACGTGGTCGGCGACCTCGCGGGCGAAGGAGATCTCGTGGGTCACGACGATCATCGTCATCCCCTCCCGCGCCAGCTCGGTCATCACCGCCAGGACCTCCCCGACCAGCTCGGGGTCCAGCGCGCTCGTCGGCTCGTCGAACAGCAGGAGCTTGGGCCGCATCGCCAGCGCCCGGGCGATCGCCACGCGCTGCTGCTGCCCGCCCGAGAGCCGGTCGGGGTAGGTGTCGACCTTGTCGCCGAGCCCCACCCGCTCCAGCAGCTCCCGGGCGTAGGCCTCCGCCTCCCGCCGCGGGACGCCGCGCACCTGCACCGGACCCTCGGTCACGTTGGCCAGCACGGTCCGGTGCGGGAAGAGGTTGAACCGCTGGAACACCATGCCGATCTCCGCGCGCTGCCGGGCGACGTCCTTCTCCCGCAGCTCGTGCAGCCGGTCGCCGTCGTGCCGGAAGCCGATCGGCACGCCGTCCACCCAGATCTCGCCGCCGTCGGCGGCCTCGAGGTGGTTCACGCAGCGCAGCAGCGTGCTCTTGCCCGCCCCCGAGGCCCCGAGCAGGACGACGACCTGCCCGCGCCGCACCGTGAGGTCGACGCCGCGGAGCACCTCCAGCGAGCCGTAGTGCTTGCGCAGCCCGCGGGCCCGCACGAGCACCTCGCCCTGCGCCACCCCCTCGCCCACTGCGGCGCTCACCGGGAGCTCCGCATGAACGGCGGGGTGCGCAGCGAGCCGCCGACCTTGGCCCACACCGACCCGCGGGTGCCCGTGGGCCGGATCGAGGCGTTGTAGTGCCGTTCCAGGTAGTACTGCCCGACGTTGGCCACGCTCACCACCACCATGTACCAGACGGCCACGGCCAGCAGCGTCTCCATGACCGCGAGGCTGCGGCTGGAGAGCGCGTTGGCGGCGTGGATGAGCTCGGTGAAGCCGATGACCGAGGCGATCGACGTCCCCTTGAGCATGTTGATGAAGTCGTTGCCGGTCGGCGGGATGATCACCCGCATCGCCTGCGGCAGCACGACCCGGCTCAGCACCTTCGCCGGCGACATCCCGATCGACTTGGCCGCCTCGGTCTGCCCCCGGTCGACGCTGGTCAGCCCGGCCCGGACGATCTCGGCCATGTAGGCGCTCTCGTTGAGCCCGAGCCCCAGGAGCGCGGCCAGGAAGCCGGTCATGATCACGTTCGCCGGCTGGTCGAGCAGGTAGGCGTCGGTGAACGGGATCGGGATGGAGAAGGTCGGGAAGACCAGCGCGATGTTGTACCAGAGCAGGATCTGCAGCAGCACCGGCAGACCGCGGAACACCCAGATGTAGGCCCAGGAGACCCAGCGCAGCACCGGGTTGGCCGAGGTGCGCATCAGCGCCACGATCGTGCCGAGGACGATCGCCCCGGCCTGGGCGACCACCGCCAGCACGATGGTGTCGACCAGGCCCTCCAGGATCACGTCCTGGGTGAGCAGCGCCGGGATGCTGTCGTAGTCGATGTCGCCCCGCGAGATCGCCTGGAACAGCAGCCCCAGCACCGCGAGGACGGCCAGCCCGGCGACCACGCGCCCCCAGTGCCGGATCCGCACCTGGGGCAGCAGCTCGCCGTCCCCCGGTGCGTCGACCGGCCTGGTCAGCGCCGCGCCGGCGCGGTCAGCCACCGTTGACGGTCGCCTGGTCGACCGCGCCGGAGGTGACGTCCCACGCCTCGAGGATCTCGTCGTAGGTGCCGTCGTCGATCAGCGACTGCAGCGCCTGCTGGATGGCGTCGCGCAGCGCGGCGTCGTCCTTGTTGAGCCCGATGCCGTACGGACCGCCGTTGATCGGGTCCTGGTCGACGGTCTCGAAGTACTCGCCGTCGCCGGCGGTCTGGGAGATGTAGACGGCGGTCGGCAGGTCGTTGAGGATCGCGTCGACCCGGCCGGTGCGCAGCTGGGTCTGGTTCTGCGAGTCGCTCGGGGTGGCGGTGACCTCCAGCGGCTCCTCGCCGTTCGCCTCGCACTCGGCGGACTGCTCGGCGGCGAAGTCCTCCTGCGTCGTCCCCTGGACGACGGCGATCGCCTGGC
This sequence comes from Modestobacter sp. VKM Ac-2983, assembly GCF_026967885.1. Taxonomy (NCBI): domain Bacteria; kingdom Bacillati; phylum Actinomycetota; class Actinomycetes; order Geodermatophilales; family Geodermatophilaceae; genus Modestobacter; species Modestobacter sp. VKM Ac-2983. The sequence continues at coordinate 290,092 of NZ_JAPVBK010000004.1, read as the reverse complement.
CACACAGGTCGGCGCTGGCCTCGATGCCGGCCGGGTTGCCCTTCTGCACCATGATCGTGATGCCGGACTCGAAGTAGTCGACGAAGTCGATCGACCCCTGCCGCTCGGCGGTGTCGTTCATCCCGGCGATCGTGGCGTCGACCCGGCCGGTCTGCAGGCCGGTGATCAGGGAGTCGAAGGCCATGTCGGAGTACTCGACGTCCAGGCCCAGCTTGTTGCCGATCGCAGTGATGATGTCGACCTCGAAGCCGACCGGGGTCGACCCGTCCTCGGCGTAGAAGTTGTTCGGCGGCGACTGCACGTTCGACCCGATGGACAGCGAGGCCAGGTCCGCCGGCAGGCCCGCGGCCAGGGCGGCGTCCTCGCTGACGCCGCCGACGATGTCGCTGGTGTCGGGCACCGCGGAGTCGGTGGAGCCCTCGGCGGCCGGCTCGGCGGCCGCGGACTCGTCGTCGCTCCCGCCGCAGCCGGCCAGCAGCAGGGCGGTGGTGAGCGCGACCGGGACGGCGGCGCGGACGGAGAGGCGGGTGCGGGACATGGGCTGCTCCTGGAGGTCGGGACGGGCGGTCATCGGTCGTTCCTGACGGGTGGTGCGGACGCGCCGTCCGGCGGCGGACTGGACCGCCGGACGACGAGACGGGTGGGGACGACGACCGAGCGGGGTGGCAGGGTCGGCGTGGTGAGCCGCTCGAACAGCAGGTCGACCGCGGCCGAGCCGATGCCGGCGGCGTCCTGGGCGACCGTGGTGAGCGGCGGGTCGAGGAGGTCGGCGAGGTCGAGCTCGTCGAAGCCGACGTGCGCCGGGCGCGGGCCGGTGCGCGCGTGCAGGTGGTGCAGCAGGGCGACGCTGGCCCGGTTGTTGCCGGTCACCACGGCGGTGACCCCGGCCCCGGCCCACCCGGACACCGCGGCGGCGATGCGCTCGGGGGTCAGCACGCCGAGCGACACCAGGCCCTCGGTGCGGAGGCCACGCTCGGCGCAGGCGGCGAGGTAGCCGTCGCGGCGCTGGCGGGAGGTCCAGAACCGTTCGTCGTCGCCGAGGTAGGCGATCGACCGGTGTCCCCGCTCGGCCAGGTGGTGCACGGCCTGGGCGATGCCGCCGGCGTTGTCCGACAGCACCTCGTCGGTGCCGTGGTCGGCGCTGGGCCGGTCGAGCAGCACCGCCGGGACGTCGGGCGGCAGGTTCGCGGTGAGCACCTCGTCGCCGACCAGGTTCGGGGCGATGAGCAGGCCGTCGACCCGGCGCGCCGCGAAGGCCTGCACCAGCCGGCCGGCGCGGTCGGCGTCGCCGTCGGCGGAGCCGGTGAGCAGCAGGTACCCGTGCTCGCGGGCGCGGCGCTCCACCCCCGCGGTGAGCGCGGCGTAGAACGGGCCGGCGAGGTCCTCCAGGACCAGGCCGATGCTGGCGGTGCTGGTGCCGCGGCGCAGGTGGCTGGCGCCGTCGTGCCGGCGGAAGCCCAGCTCGGCGATGGCCCGCTGCACCCGCTCGATCGTCTCGGGACGGACGCCGGGCTCGGCGTTCACCACCCGGCTGACGGTCTTCTGCGAGGTGCCGGCAGCGCGGGCGACGTCGACCATCGTGGGCAGTCGGCCGAGCGCCCGGCCGACGCCCGGACCTGCGGCGACGTCCGATGACAACGTAGTCATCGACTCGTCGGGCGCTCCCGATGACAACGTAGTCATGCGGAGGATCGTCGGGGTGACGACGACCACATGTCAAGGGGCTGAACGCCCCGCAACCGTTCCGTGACCACGCCTGGCCGCCCGGCCTGCCGTTGCGCGCTGGTCATCGGTCCGCCGCACACGAGGCGACGATCAGCGCACGACGGCACCACTCGGGCGAGGGTCAGACCCGGGGCAGAGCTCGGCCGTCGGGGAGCGTGCGGCCGCTCAGCAGGGCGACCAGGTGGCCGCTGTCCGCACGGACGACCTCGCCGTCCCCCCAGCTCCAGGCGGTGTCCGCCGCCTCCAGACGGAGGCCGGTCAGGTCGATCCCGAAGTACGCGCCGTCCGCTGCGGTGAGCTGGTCGAGGACGGCGAGCACGCCCTCGGCCGGGGCGACCGGCGGCCGGCCGAGGGCGACGGTCACGTCGAGGGAGTGGATGACGGCGTGGCTGAGCGCACCGGCCGCGCCACCACCCGGCGGCTGCCAGCCGTGCAGGACCGGCGAACGCAGCGCGGCCACGAGCTCGGCGTCCGGCAGGGACGCGTCCCGGGCCGCCACGGTGTCCGAGAGCCGGGTGAAGTCCCCGCCGGCCGCCGCCAGCTCGGCACCGAACTGCTCGGCGGACAGCCGCGCCGGCATCGTCACGTGCGCCACCACGTGCCGGACCTGCCAGCCTGCGCAGAGCGACGGGGCACCCCACGTGCCGGCCGACCCGGTCGCCAGCAGGTCGGCGAGGCCGTCGTACGTCCCTCCCACCCAGGACCGGAGGGCTGTTGCGTCCACGTCGTGCACGTTCTCTGCCATCTCGGCGCCTTCCCCGGGCCACGGACGCCGGGTCACCGGCGCGTCAGGAGGAAGACCCCCGCCGGCGCCAGGACTCATCGCCCATGGCGCCGACGGGAGGGCCCGGGCTCAGCTCTGGCTGAGCTGCAGGGCCGGGTAGTCGGTGTAGCCCTCGGCGCCGGCGGCGTAGAACGTCGCCGGGTTCGGCGCGTTCTCCGGGTGCTCGCCGGCCCAGCGCGCGACCAGGTCGGGGTTGGCGATGACGGCGCGGCCGACCGCCACGGCGTCGGCGTGTGCCGCCTCGATCAGCTGCACCGCCTCCGCCCGGGTGGTCACGGTGCCGAAGCCGCTGTTGGCGACGAGCGGACCGTCGAAGCGGCGGCGGAGCTCCTGGACGAGCTCGCCGGCCGGCTCGGCGTGCAGCACCGACAGGTAGGCCAGGCCCAGCGGTCGGATCGCGTCCAGCAGCGCGCCGTAGGTGGCCCGGACGTCGTCCGGGTCGGTCTCCAGCACGTCCTGGATGTTGTGCGCGGGCGAGATCCGCAGCCCGACCCGGCCCGCACCGATGGCCTCGGCGACCGCGGTGACGACCTCGACCACGAACCGTGCGCGGTTCTCCGGGGAGCCGCCGTACACGTCGTCCCGCTGGTTGGACGCGGGCGACAGGAACTCGTGCAGCAGGTAGCCGTTGGCGCCGTGGACCTCCACGCCGTCCAGCCCGGCGGCGATGGCGCGCTTCGACGCGGCGACGATGTCGGCCAGCGTGGCGCGCGCCTCCTCGGTGGTCAGCGCGTGCGGCACCGGGTAGGCCGCCTTGCCCTTCGGGGTGTACGCCTCACCCTGGATCGCGATGGCCGACGGCGCGGCGATCCGGTCGGTGCCGGTGATGTCGGTGTGCGAGACCCGGCCACCGTGCATCACCTGCATGACGATCCGCCCGCCCCGGGCGTGCACCTCGTCGGCGACCCGCCGCCAGCCGGCCTCCTGCTCGTCGTCGGTGATCCCGGGCTGGCCGGGGTAGGCGCGCGACTCGGCGTTGGGGTAGGTGCCCTCGGTGATGATCAGGCCGACAGAGGCCCGCTGGGCGTAGTGCTCGACCACCAGGTCTCCGGGGACGCCGGCGGCACCGGACCGCATGCGGGTCAGCGGCGCCATGACGACGCGGTTGGCGAGCTCGAGGTCGCCGAGCGTGATGGGGGAGAACAAGTCCATGCCGGGACAAGGCCGAGTTGCGCGCCACCCATTCCGCTCCCGCCCCGACTGCGGCAGGGGTCACGCCGCGCCTGGGCCGTCGAGTGACAGGTGAGCGGGCTTCCCCGGGCACGGAAGCCCGCTCAGCTGTCACTGGGCGAAGACGCCTTCCCTCCGCCGGGAGCGTCAGTCGCTGTGCCGGGCGCCGACCACGGCCACCGCGAGCAGGCCGCCGAGCAGCCAGAACGCCGCGGAGACCCCTGCCGTCCCGGCGAGCAGTCCCGCCGCCGCCGGCGTGCCGACGAGCCCGACCCGATTGCCCACCAGCCGCAGCGCCAGCGCGGTGCCGCGTGCGTCGTCCGGCACGGCACGGATGATCAACGTCATCAGCAGCGGCTGGCCCACGCCGAGCAGGAACCCGATCAACGCCAACAGCGCGCCGAGCACCCAGACGTTGCCGGTGGCCGGGAGGAAGGCCACGGCGATCCCCGAACCGACGGTGCTCAGCACGACGAGCCGGGCCCGGCCGACCCGGACCAGCATCCGCTGCACCAGCACCCGGGAGGCCACGGTCGCGCCGGCCCGCACGCTGAGCAGCACCCCGACCACCGCCGGGGAGATGCCCCGGTTCTCCCCCAGCAGCGGCAGGTAGGCGGTCAGCAGGTCGACCGCCGCGGCCAGCACCAGGCTGGCGAAGATCCCGGAGCGCACCGGCGGCCGGCCGAGCAACCGGAAGGCCGACGTCCGACCGGTCGGCCGGGCCGCGGCCGCCGGGAAGCGCCGTCCGGCCGCCAGCCACCAGGACGCCGGCAGGGCGAGGGCGCACAGTGCGGCGGAGAGGACGAGTGCCCGGGCCGTGCCGGTCGACAGCTCCCCCGGTGCAGTGGCCAGCACGGCACCGGCGAGCGCCGGCCCGACCAGCTGACCGGCGGAGACGACCGCGGTGAACAGCCCGAACCCGGAGTCCAGCCGGTCTCCGGGCAGCCGGGCGACGACGTTCTCCCCGCCGACGATGCAGCCGAGGTTGCCCAGCCCGAGCACCACGTTGCCCAGCGCCAGCGCCAGCAGCGAGCCGCTGGTCGCCAGCAGCACGCAGCCGACCACCAGCAGCGCCACCCCGCCGACCAGGATCGGTTCCGGCCGCCAGCGGTCGGCGGCCCGGCCCAGCGGCAGCGCCACCACCATCGGCAGCAGCGCGAACGCCGCGGTCAGCAGGCCGATCTCGGTGGCCCCGGCGCCCAGGTCGATCGCCCGGTAGGCGGAGACCGGCCGGGCGACCGCGATCCCCGCCTGGATCAGGGCCATCACGCCCAGCAGCTGGAACAGCCAGCGCGGCGACCGCCCGGGAGCGGACGCCGCAGGGCTCGACGTCGACACCCCTGGACTCCCCGTCTACACCGGCGGCCCCGTCCGGGTGCCCGCCCTGGGCATCGCCGGCCCTGTGCCGGACTCCCCGCCGACCTCCGTCGGCCCCTGCCCCGGGCCCGCCCTCAGTGCGAGGACGGGCCCTCCCTCAGGCGGACAGCCGACGGCCCGTGCTGGTGGAGAAGACGTGCTCCTCGCCGGGGCGGATGCTGAACCACACCTCGCCGCCCTTGGCCGGCGGCCGCCGGGCGTCGACCCGGGCCACGATCTGCGCGGTCTCGCCACCGTGCAGGTGCTCGGCCAGCTCGGCGTCGGCGATGGAGGCGTAGACGAAGGCGTCGGAGCCCAGCTCCTCGACCAGGTCGACCTGGGCCCGGAAGCCCTGACCGGGCTCGGCCAGCTCCATGGCCTCGGGCCGGAACCCGAGCGTGACGGACCGGTCCGAACCCGCCGCGGTCAGCGTCTCCCGCGGGAGCGCGACCATCACGTCGCCGAGCCGGGCACCGCCCTCGACCAGCGGCACCTCGGCCAGGTTCATCGCCGGGGAGCCGATGAACCCGGCCACGAAGACGTTGGCCGGGCGGTCGTACATCTCCCGCGGGCTGGCGACCTGCTGGAGGATCCCGTCCTTCAGCACCGCGACCCGGTCCCCCATGGTCATCGCCTCGACCTGGTCGTGGGTGACGTAGACGGTGGTGATGCCCAGCCGGCGCTGCAGCGAGGCGATCTGGGTGCGGGTCTGCACCCGCAGCTTCGCGTCCAGGTTGGACAGCGGCTCGTCCATCAGGAACACCTGCGGCTTGCGCACGATCGCCCGGCCCATCGCCACCCGCTGGCGCTGGCCACCGGAGAGCGCCTTCGGCTTGCGGTCCAGGTAGGGCTCCAGGTCCAGCAGCCGGGCCGCGTCCTCCACCCGGGCGCGGCGCTCCTCCTTGCCCATCCCGGCGATCTTCAGCGCGAAGCCCATGTTGTCCGCGACGCTCATGTGCGGGTAGAGCGCGTAGTTCTGGAACACCATCGCGATGTCCCGGTCCTTGGGGGCCACGTCGGTGACGTCGGTCTCCCCGATCCGGATCGCGCCGCCGTCCACCTCCTCCAGGCCGGCCAGCATCCGCAACGAGGTGGACTTGCCACACCCGGAGGGGCCGACGAGCACCAGGAACTCGCCGTCCTCGATCTGCAGCTCGAGCTGGTCGACCGCCGGCTTGTCGCTGCCGGGGTAGAGCCGGGTCGCCTTGTCGTAGGTGACCGATGCCATGGGGAGCTCCCTTGCTCATCCGCTGTCGCGCCTGTGACTGCCGTCACCGTACGGCAAGCGCTTTCCGAGATCAATGGTGTGTGGTGCACGCCGGTGGCGGCTCAGCCGTCCAGCGACTCCATCCGGTCGGTGGCGAAGACCAGCCCGTGGCCGGGTGCCGTCGCCGCCCGGAGGACGCCGTCGGCGATGGTCACCCCGCTGGGCTCGGCCAGCGCGCCCAGCGCCGCGAACGAGGCGTCCTCGACGTCCTCGACCATGGTGGTCAGCGGCAGGCACATCGCCAGCTGACCGGAGAGGTCCGGCAACAGGTGCGGGGCCACCGGCACGCTCGCCGCCGCAGCCAGCTGGGCGATCCGCAGGAACGGGGTGATCCCGCCGACCCGCACCACGTTGGGCTGGACGACGTCGGCGGCCCCGGAGGCCAGCAGCGCGCGGTACTGGAACGCCGTGTAGACGTTCTCCCCCACCGCGATCGGCACCCCCAGCCCGGCGTCGTGCAGCCGGCCCAGCGCCGGCAGGTCGTCGGCGACCAGCGGCTCCTCCACCCAGTACAGGTCGAAGGCGGACATCGCGCGGACCGCCCGCAACGCCGTGGGCAGGTCCCAGCGCTGGTTGGCGTCGACCATCAGCCGGCGGTGCGGCCCGAGCACCGCCCGGACGGCGGCCACCCGCTCGACGTCCTCCGCCAGGTCGGGCCGGCCGACCTTGATCTTCACCGCCGTGCACCCGTCGGCGACCCAGCGTTCGGTCTGAACCACCAGCTCCTCGAGGGAGTAGTGGAAGTTGACCCCGCTGCCGTAGACGGCGACCTGGTCGCGGCGGCGGCCCAGGTGGTCGACCAGGCTCTGCCCGGCCGCCTTCGCCGACAGGTCCCACAGCGCGGTGTCGACGGCGGCGATCGCCATCGTGGTCAGCCCGCCGCCACCGGCCTCGTGCAGGTGCCACCACAGCCGGTCCCAGACGACGCCCGGCTCCACCGGCCCGCCGACGACCACCGGTGCCACGTCGTGGTCGACCAGCGCCTGCAGCGCCCGGGCCCCGATCGACGGCGTCCAGCTGAAGCCGGTGCCGGTGCGCCCGTCGCTGGTCTCCAGCTCGGTGACCAGCAGGTGCAGCGCCGGCACGTCGGCGCCCCACGGCCGGGCCAGCGGCAACCGGAACAGCCGGCTGGACAGCCGGGCGACGGTGCTCACCGCAGCTCCGTCCGCCAGCTGCGGGACGCCGTCCAGCCCAGCAGCTCCTCGGCCTTCGCGGTGCTGAAGGCCGGCGCCGTCCCGGTGAGCCCGGCGGCCAGCTCCGGGGCGATCCCGGAGAACTCCGGGAGCAGCTCGGCCAGCGGTGCCTCGGCAAGCGCGTCCTGCGCGCCGACGAAGAACACCTCGCCGTTGGGGATGCCCTCGGCCTTGCCCAGCAGGGTGTCCAGGAAGTCCGCGCAGTCCCGGGCGTCGACGTAGTTGAACAGCGAGACGGCGCCGTGCCGGGGGTCGGCGATCCGCTCGCGCACCGTGTGCCCCTGCTGGGTCGGCTCGCCGGCCCACTCCTCGGGCGCGATGACGAAGCACGGCCGGAAGGCCGCCAGCCGCACCCGGTCGCCGTGCTGGGCGGCGAACATCCGCATCGTCTGCTCGGCGGCCAGCTTGGACAGCCCGTAGGCGTTCCACGGCCGCGGCGGATGGGCCTCGTCCAGCGGCAGGTACTGCGGCGCCCAGCCGGGCGGGCTGCCGTAGCCCATCACCGTGGGGCTGCTCGCGGTCACCACCGTGCCGACGCCGAGGTCGACCGCCGCCTGCAGCACGTTGTAGGCCAGCGCGGTGTTGGTGGCGTGGATGACCGACTCGGGCCGGCTGAACGGGACCGCGATCGCCGCCAGGTGGACGACGGCGTCCGGGCGGTACCGGGCCATCACCCCGTAGGCCTGGCCGAGGTCGGTCAGGTCGGCCGGGAACGTGGCCGCGGCCTTCTCCAGCGGTGCGGCGGTGACGTCGACCGAGACCACCTCGTGCCCCGCGTCGGCCAGCCCGTCGACGACGCTGCGCCCCAGCCGGCCGGCACCGCCGGTGACGAGCACCCTCATGCGGGCACCACATCGGGGACGACGACGTCCAGGTAGCGGCGCTTCACCGTCTCCACCACCTCGGCCTTGGGCTGGGCCCAGACGTCGGCGTTGAAGATCTCCACCTCGACGTCCCCGGTCCAGCCCGCAGCCTCGACCGCGGCGACGAACGGCGGGAAGTCGATCACCCCGTCACCCATGTAGCCGCGGGCCATCAGCGCGTCGGCCGGGATCGGCATCAGGAAGTCGCAGACCTGGAAGGAGGCGATCCGGTCACCGGCCCGGGCGATCGAGCGCCAGACCTCCGGGTCCCACCACAGGTGGAAGGTGTCGATGACCACGCCCACCTGCGCCGACGGGAAGGGTGCGGCCAGGTCGAGGGCCTGGCCGAGGGTGGAGAGCACGGCCCGGTCGGCGCAGTACATCGGGTGCAGCGCCTCCAGGGAGAGCCGCACCCCGCGCTCGCCGGCGTAGGGCGCCAGCTCGGCCAACACCTCGGCCACCCGTTCCCGGGCGCCGGCCAGGTCGCGGGAGCCGGCGGGCAGGCCGCCGACGACCATGACCAGCGACTCGGCGCCCAGCGTGGCGGTCTCGTCGATCGCCCGCCGGTTGTCCTCGAGGGCCGCGGCCCGGGCGACCGGGTCGGTCGCGGTGAGGAACCCGCCGCGGCAGTGCGAGGTGACCCGCAGCCCGGCGTCCCGGATCAGCTTCGCCGACCGCTCCAGCCCGAACTCGGCGACCGGCTCGCGCCAGGTGCCGAGCGCGGACAACCCGGCCGCGGCCACCCCGCCGACGAAGTCGGGCATCGACCAGCCCTCGACCGTCTTGTGGTTGATCGACAGCCGGTGCAGCCGAGGGTCGGTGCTCACTGCGCCACCCCCACCGTCTGCAGGTACGTGCGCATCCGGCCCGCGGCCAGCTCCGGGTCGGGCAGCAGCCCGGCCGCGTCGGCCAGCCGGAAGACCTCGGCCAGGTGCACCGGGCTGCGCGAGCTCTCCAGCCCGCCCACCATCCGGAACCCCGGCTGGTGGCCCGCCAACCAGGCCAGGAAGACGATCCCGGTCTTGTAGTAGTAGGTGGGCGCGCCGAACAGGTGCCGGGACAGCGCCACGGTCGGCTCGAGCAGCCGGTCGTAGGTGGCCAGGTCACCACGGTCCAGCGCCTGCAGGGCGGTGGAGGCGGCCGGGGCGATCGCGTCGAAGATGCCCAGCAGGGCGTGCGAGTACGACTCGCCGTCCCCGCGCACCAGCGTCGGGTAGTTGAAGTCGTCGCCGGTGTACAGCCGGACGCCGTCGGGCAGCCGGCGGCGCATGTCCACCTCGTGCGCCTCGTCGAGCATCGAGACCTTGATGCCGTCGACCTTGGCGCTGTGGTCGGCGATCACCTGCAGCACCGTGTCGGTGGCCTCGGTCAGCTGCGCCGAGCCCCAGTAGCCGGCCAGCGCGGGGTCGAACATGGGCCCGAGCCAGTGCAGGACCACCGGCCGGGACACCTGCTCGAGCAGCCGGGCGTAGACCTTGGCGTAGTCCTCGGCGCTGCGGGCCACCCGGGCGAGCTGCCGGCTGGCCATGATGATCACGTTGGCGCCCGCCTCCTCGACCACCTCGATCTGCTCGAGGTAGGCGGCGAGCACCTCCTCGGTGCTGGCCAGCTCGGCCGGTGCCTGGTCGGTGCCCGCACCGCAGGCGAGCAGCCCGCCGCAGGCCCGCGCCTCGGCGGCCGAGCGGCGGATCAGCTCGGCGGTGGTGCTCCAGGGCATGCCCATGCCGCGCTGCGCTGTGTCCATCGCGTCGGCGACGCCCAGGCCGTAGGACCACAGGTGCCGGCGGAAGGCGAGGGTCGCCTCCCAGTCGACGTCCACCGGTGCGCCCGGGGTGTTGTCCCCGAACGGGTCGGCCACCACGTGCGCCGCGGCGTAGGCGGTGCGGCTGGTCAGCGGGCCGTCCGGCCGGGTGAAGGCGCCGGGCTCGCCGAGCTGGTGCTCCGCGACCGTCCCGTCGGCGCGCGGCAGGCGGATCGCCGTCACACCGTCACCTCGGGGATCTCGATCCGGCGGCCCTCGGCCGAGGACTGCAGGCCCAGCTCGGCCACCTGCACGCCGCGGGCACCGGCGAGGAAGTCGTAGGCGTGCGGCGCGTCCTCGAGCACGTGGCGGAGGAACTGCTCCCACTGCGCCCGGAAGCCGTTGTCCAGGTCGGCGTTGTCCGGCACGACCTGCCACTGGTCCCGGAACCGCTCGGTGACCGGGAGGTCCGGGTTCCAGACCGGCTTCGGGGTGGTGGCCCGGTGCTGGATCTTGCACTCGCGCAGGCCGGCGACGGCGCTGCCCTCGGTGCCGTCGACCTGGAACTCGACCAGCTCGTCGCGGTAGACCCGCACCGCCCACGAGGAGTTGATCTGCGCGATCACGCCGCCGGGCAGCTCGAAGATGCCGTAGGCGGCGTCGTCGGCGGTGGCCGGGTAGGGCTGGCCGTGCTCGTCGATCCGGGTGGGGATGTGGGTGACCGCCTTGGCGGTGACCGCCTCCGGCCGGCCGAAGAGGTTCTCCAGCACGTAGGACCAGTGGCAGAACATGTCGACGACGATGCCGCCGCCGTCCTCCTTGCGGTAGTTCCAGCTGGGCCGCTGGGCCTCCTGCCAATCACCCTCGAAGACCCAGTAGCCGAACTCGCCGCGCACCGACAGGATCTGGCCGAAGAAGCCGCCGTCGATCAGCCGCTTCAGCTTCACCAGGCCCGGCAGGTAGAGCTTGTCGTGGACGACGCCGTTTTTGACCCCGGCCTCGGCGGCCAGCCGGGCCAGCTCCAGGGCGCCCTCGAGCGACTCGGCGGTCGGCTTCTCGGTGTAGATGTGCTTGCCGGCGGCGATCGCGGCCTTGATCGACTTCTCCCGCGCCTGGGTCACCTGGGCATCGAAGTAGATCGGTGCGGAGTCGTCCCGCAGCGCCTCGTCGAGGTCCGTCGTCCACCGCTCGATGCCGTGCTGGGCGGCGAGCTCGGCCAGCTTGCGCTCGTTGCGGCCGACCAGGATCGGTTCAGGGACGACCCGGCGGCCGTCGGCGAGCTGCAGCCCACCGGCGTCCCGGATCGCGAGGATGGACCGGACCAGGTGCTGGCGGTAGCCCATCCGGCCGGTGACGCCGTTCATGATGATGCCGATCGAGCTGGACACGGTGCTGGCCTCCGAAGCGGGTGAGGGGGTCATCGGGTGCTCCCGGCGGGAGCGGCTGCGGCCTCGGGCCGCAGCGGGATGCCGAAGTCGGCGAGGTGCACGACCTGGCCGGTGGTCAAGGACTGGTTGGCGGCCGCGCCGACGAGCACGCTGCGGACGCCGTCGAGCCAGCCGGCCGCCTGGCCGAGCGGGTCGGGGCGGGTGCCGGGGCGGAACAGGTCGTCCAGCAGCAGGGCGTCGCCCCCGCCGTGCGCTCCGGGCCCCTCGGGGACCTCGATCCGCTGGGCGGCCTCCCAGCGGCGCTGCAGCACCAGCTCGGTGCCCTCCGTCCGGACGCCGGCGGCCGCCTGGACCTCCTCGGGCGTGGCGCTGGGGTCGACGGCGACTCCGAACCCGCCGATGACGTCGTCCGCGGCGACCACTGCCGCGCGCTCGACCACCGAGAGCTCGATCCGGCCCTCGGTGCCGTTGATGCTGACCCGGTAGCCCTCCCAGGGGCCGTGGGCGTTGAGCGAGTAGCTGAGCATCGGGCCGTCGGCGTAGCGCACCAGCAGCGCCATGTTGTCCTCGATGGTGATGCCCGGGGAGAACACGTCCTGGTCGCGGATGTAGCCGTCCTCGGCCTCGGCCTCCAGGTACAGCTGGCGCAGCCGGTCGTTGCCGGCCAGGTCGAGGGCGAAGGGATCGCGCCCGGCGTCCGGGGCGCCGTGACTGCGCGCCGGGCGATCGCCCAGGCCGCGCTCCTGCGCGTTGGCGTCGCCGTAGAAACGCAGGTCGCCGAGGGCGAAGACGGTCTCCGGCACCGCGTCGACCCACCAGTTGACCAGGTCGAAGTGGTGGGTGGCCTTGTGCACGAAGAGGCCGCCGGACAGCGCCTTCTCCCGGTGCCAGCGGCGGAAGTAGTCCGCGCCGTGGACGGAGTCCAGGACCCACTCGAAGTGCACCGAGGTGACCGCGCCGATGGCTCCCTCGGCGACGAGCCTGCGGACGGCGGCGTTCCGCGGGGAGTAGCGGTAGTTGAAGGTGACGACGAGATCGCGCCCACTGTCGGCGACGGCGTCGGCGATCGCGCGACAGCCCGCGGCGTCGGTGGTGAGCGGCTTCTCGGTGATCACGTCGTGCCCGGCGCGCAGGGCCCGGGAGATGTGCTCGGCGTGCGTGTGGTCGACGCTGGCGACGATGACGGTGTCCGGTCGCTCGCGGCCCAGCATCGTGTCGAGCTCCTCCGGCGCGTACACCGGGAGCGGTGCCGCGCCGGGGTGCGCGGCGGCGTACTGGCGCTGGTAGTAGGCCATCCGCGTGCGGTTGGGGTCGCAGAGGGCGACCAGCCGGCCGACGTCGGCGTGGGTGCCCAGCAGCGCGGCGACGTACATCTCGGCGCGGTGGCCGGTGCCGACGATCGCGTAGCGACGCGGCGCCGGGGTCCCGGACGGGTCGGTGGTGGTCACGTCTCCCTCTCGGCTGTGCAGCAGGTGGTCCGGGGACCGGGGGCCAGGGGGCGGCCGATGGCCGGCCGCCCCCTGGCCGGGGGTCACGCGATGGCCGACTCGACCTCGGTGATGAACTGCTCGGCGGCGTCCTCCACCGAGATCTGGTCGAACAGGATCTGCTCGGTGTAGCGCTGCAGGATGGCCTGCACCTCACCGGCGCCCTGCGGGGGCAGCGCCGGCGGCTCCTGCAGGTCCGGGGTGATCTCCTCGACGAAGGCCACCGCGGCCTGGCCGGGAGCGTCCAGGGTCGGGGCGATCTGGTCGCGCAGCTCGGTGTTCACCGGGAGGCCGCGGTCGGCCTTGATGATGTTGACCGCGTCCTCGGAGTTGATCAGCCAGTCCAGGAGCATGGCTGCCTCCTGGGGGCTCTCGCAGTCGCTGCTGATCGCCCAGAACATCGCCGGCTTCAGGTACATGCCGGTCTCACCGTCCCCCTCCGTGGTGGGGAACTTGCGGAACTCCAGCTCGGTGCCGGCCCCGGCGGTCAGCGCCGGCAGCTCGTTGGTCCACCAGAAGCCGGAGGCCCCGGCACCGGTGGCGACCAGCGCCTGGTCGACCCCGCCGTTGAACACCTCGACGGTGGTGGACGGCGGCGGCTCGGCACCGGTGGTCGAGGCCTCCTTCTCGATGGCCCACCAGTCGGCCAGGGTCTCGGCGGTGAAGCCGATCTCGCCGTTCTCGTCGAACAGCGCCTCACCCTGCTCGCGGGCGTAGACCTCGAAGTTGGTGTCGCCACCGTTGAGGCCCATCGCCTGCATGCCGTACACCTGGCCGCCGGTGGCCTCGGTGACCTGGGCGGCGGTGTCGACCATCTCGTCCCAGGTCCACGACTCGCCGTCCGGCACCGGCACCCCTGCGGCGGCGTAGGCCGCGGGGTCGATGACGACGGAGAAGGCGTTCACCCCGGTGGGGATCGCGTAGGTGGCGTCCTCGACCGCACCGGTCTCGGCGACGTTCTGGTCGAGGTTGCTCGTGTCGATCGTGCCGTCCTCGATGTACGGCGTGAGGTCGAGCAGCGCGCCACGGTCGGCGTACTCCCGGACGTACCGGGTGTCCTGCTGCATGAGGCAGGGCGCGTCGCCGCCGGCGGTGCTGGTGGCCAGCCGGTCCCAGTAGTCGGCGAACCCGGTGAAGTCGCCCTCGATCGTGACGCCCTCGTTCTGCGACTCGTAGAGGTCGATCAGCTCCTGGGTGGCGGCGTGTCGGGTGTCGCTGCCCCACCACGACATCCGCATGGTGACCGGCCCGTCGTCGCGCGTCGTGCCACCGTCGGCGGCTGCGCCGCCTCCGTCGTCGCCACCGCAGGCCGCGGTGGTCAGCAGCAGCCCGAGGACGCCGCCGGTGACGCCGATGCGGGTGGGCCAGGGCGTACGCGCCCCATTGCTCCGGTTCGTGTGCACGTTCCTTACCTCCTTGTAAGTGCTGCGTGAGCTGTCGGGTGAGCTGTCGGGTGTCGTCACTTGAGCCCCGTGGTGGCGATGCCTCGGACGAGGTAGCGCTGGCCCGCGAGGAAGAAGCCGAAGACCGGCGCCAGGGCGACGATCGACATGGCGAAGACCGGACCCCACGGCGTCTGGCTCGTCGCGTCGACGAACGTCCGCAGGGCGACCGGGACGGTGTACATCTCCGGGTCGGTCAGGAAGATCAGCTGGCTGAAGAAGTCGTTCCAGGTCCAGATGAAGGTGAAGATGGCCGTGGTGGCCAGGGCCGGCACCGACAGCGGGATCACGATCCGCCAGAAGATGGCGAAGTGCCCGCAGCCGTCGATCCGGGCGGCCTCGTCCAGTTCCAGCGGGATGCCCCGGATGAACTGCACCATCAGGAAGATGAAGAAGCCGTCGGTGGCCAGCAGCTTCGGCACGATCAACGGCCAGTACGTGTTGATCCAGTCGAGCTCGGCGAACAGGATGTACTGCGGCACGATCACCACGTGGATCGGCAGCATCATCGTCCCGAGCATCACCGCGAACCAGAACTTCTTGAACCGGAAGTCCAGCCGTGCGAACGCATAGGCCGCCGCGGAACAGGCCAGCAGGTTGCCGATGATCGAGCCGACGACGATGACCAGCGAGTTCCAGATGTAGTGGCCGAAGTCCCGGGGCAGCGCCGTCCAGCCCTCGGGGTAGTTCTCCGTGGTGACCCGCTCGGGGATCAGGCCGGTCTGGCTGAAGATGTCCTCGGTGAACTTGAACGAGCTGGAGAGCATCCACAGCAGCGGGTAGAGCATGAGCAGCGCACCGAGGATGAGCACGGTGTGCGCCAGCCAGCGTGGCCGCTGCTTCTTCTTGCGGTCGGGCAGCTTCTCCGTGGCAGCCACAGGGGGGGCCACGGTCAGGTCAGTCGCCATAGAACACCCAGTACTTCGCTGCGATGAAGTTGATCGCGGTCAGCCCACCGACGATGAGCAGCAGGAACCAGGCCAGCGCCGAGGCGTAGCCCATGTCGAAGTTGCCGAAGCCGCGCTGGTAGAGGTAGAGCGTGTAGAAGAGCGTCGAGTCCGCCGGGCCACCCGTGCCGCCGCTGACGATGAACGCCTGCGTGAACGTCTGGAACGCGTTGATGGTCTGCAGCACGAGGTTGAAGAAGATGATCGGCGAGAGCAGCGGCAGCGTGACCTGCACGAACTGCCGGACCTTCCCCGCGCCGTCCAGGGACGCCGCCTCGTAGTACATCGTCGGGATCTGCCGGAGCCCGGCCAGGAAGATGACCATCGGGGCGCCGAACGTCCAGACGTTCAGGATGATCAGCGTGCCGAGGGCGTAGTCGGGGTCGGACACCCAGCCGGGCGGGTTCTCGAAGCCGACGAACCGCAGGACGCCGTTGAGCAGCCCGTCCGAGCCGAAGATCTGCCGCCACAGGATGGCGATCGCGACGCTGCCGCCGATCAGCGAGGGCAGGTAGTAGACCGACCGGTAGAGCGCCAGGCCGCGCAGGCCGCGATCCAGGATCATCGCCAGGAACAGTGCGAACGCCAGCTGCAGCGGCACCGAGACGACGACGTAGATGAACGTGACCTTCAGCGACTGGTAGAACCGCGGGTCGTCGAACATCCGCTGGAAGTTGTCCAGCCCGATCCACTCCGGCGCGCCGATGAGGCTGTAGTCGGTGAAGGACAGGTAGGCGGAGGCGGCGATGGGACCGGCGGTGATGAAGAGCAGGCCGGCGAACCACGGGGCCAGGAACAGGTACGGCGCGAGCCGGCCGGACCTCCGTCTCCGTGCACGGGAGGCAGCACGGCTCGCGCCCCCGGGAGCCTCGCCGTGCGAGCGTTCGCGCGGCGGGACGTCGAGCGTTGACGACACGGGCTCTCACCTCTCTGTGCAGCTCGTCGGACCTCGTCGTCCGGTGCGTCTGGTGTGCAGTGGGTCACACGTTCGGTAAGCGCTTTCTAGACCCTCGTCCGGGACCCTGTCAACGCTCGGCGAGGGAGCCCTGACCACCCGGCTGCAGCTGTGCGCTGCCTCACAAGTGGGTAAGCGCTTTCTACTCGGGGCCACTCCGTGATGTCAACGAGTCGACTTCGACCGGCCGGTCACGAAAGCGCAACGATGCCTCGCACGCGGCTCTGACCTGGCTCTGGGCCCTTGTCGCCGAGGTCGGCGGTCGGCGGGACCGGGCGCGCCCCTCGGCAAGCCCTTTCCCGAACACGCCGGTCTGGTTACGCTCGGCCCCCGTCGGCGACCGCGCCGACGCCTGGCTCGATCAAGGGGGATCACGTGCCAGAACTGTCCGAGCTCCCCGGCCGGGTGGTGCTCGTCGGCGCCCACGGCCACGGTCGCTGGCACCTGCAGAACCTCCGCCGGCTGGCCGCCGCCGGCGATGCCCAGCTGGTCGGGATCTGCGACCCGCGGCCGCTGGACGACGAGCTGCGCGCACTGGCCGGCGACGTCCCGGTCGCCGCCTCGCTGGACGAGCTGCTCACCGCGACGAGTCCCGACGTGACCATCATCTGCACGCCGATCCACACCCACACCGACCTGGCCCTCACCGCCGCCCGGGCGGGCAGCGCGGTGCTGCTGGAGAAGCCGCCCACCCCGACGCTGGCCGAGTTCGAGCGGCTGGTCGAGGGGGTCGAGGCGACCGGCGCGGCCTGCCAGATCGGCTTCCAGAGCCTCGGCTCCGCGGCGATCGGCCGGGTGCGCGCCCTGGTCGATGCGGGCGCCATCGGCACGGTCCGCGGTGTCGGCGGTGCCTGCGCCTGGGTCCGGGACGCGTCCTACTACGGCCGCGCGAGCTGGGCCGGGCGGCGCAGCGTCGACGGGGTGCCGGTCGTCGACGGCGCCCTGACCAACCCCTTCGCCCACGCGGTGGCCACCGCCCTGGCGTTGACCGGGGCCACGCACGCCGGCTCGCTGGAGTCGGTCGAGGTGGAGCTCTACCGGGCCAACCCGATCGAGGCCGACGACACCTCCTGCCTGCGGATCCGCACCGCTGACGGGCAGGTGGTGGTCATCGCCGCCACGCTGGCCGCGGAGCACCCCCGGGACCCGGTGCTCGTCGTGCACGGCAGCGCCGGGCGGATCACGCTGTCCTACAAGACCGGCGAGGTGCGGTTGCAGGGCGACGGCGTCGACGAGACGACGACGCACACCGGTACCGACCTGCTCGAGGACCTGCTGGCCCACCTGCGCGACCGCAGCCGGCCGCTGCTCGTCCCGCCCGCAGCGACGCGCTCCTTCATGGAGGTCGTGGAAGCGGTGCGCTGCGCCCCGGACCCGGCGGAGATCCCGGCCGGGCACCGGCGGGCCGAGGGGGAGGGCGCCACCGCCCACCAGGTCGTACCCGGCGTCGACGCGCTGGTCGACCGGGCCGCCGAGGAGCTGCGGCTGTTCTCCGAGCTCGGCGCCCCCTGGGCCCGCTCACCGGCAGTGCGGCAGCCGGCCGCCGTGGGCAGCTGACCATGGCCCTCAAGACCCTGCACCAGGGCCACGTCCCGGACGAGCCGTCGCCGGCCGGTAGCGCGCTGGCCACGCTCACCGTGGCCGGCACCGTCGTCGCCACCTGCTGGGACGGCGCCGGGCTGCCCGGCGTGCTCGCCCCCCGGCCGTTCCTGCACCCGGTCACCACCCTGAGCGGGGTCCCGGTCACCGACGCCCAGCCCGACGACCACCGCTGGCACCTCGGCGTCTCGGTCACCCTGCAGGACGTCGGCGGGGCGAACATCTGGGGCGGCCGCACCTACCTGCGGGACCAGGGGTACACCTGGCGGGCCGACCACGGGCGCCAGGTGCACACCGGCTGGGCGGCACAGGCACCCGACGGCTTCCGGGAGACCCTCGACTGGCAGGGGCCGGACGGGCGCACGCTGCTCACCGAGGAACGCACCGTGCGGGCGGCCCGGGCCGCCCTCCCCGGCGCCTGGAGCCTCCAGCTCACCACCACCCTGCACAACGCCACCGACGCCCCGCTGGAGCTGGGCAGCCCCGCCACCAACGGGCGCAGCGGCGCCGGCTACGGCGGGCTGTTCTGGCGGTTCCCCCCGGTGACCGGGGCCCGGGTGTGGAGCCCGGACGCCGAGGGCGAGGACGCCGTGCACGGCTCCAGCGCGGCCTGGGTGGCCCTCGCCGCCACCGGCCCGGCGCCGTTCACCGTGGCGCTGGCCGGCGCCGACGAGGCCACCCGGGCCGATCCCTGGTTCGTCCGTGTCGACGACTACCCCGGGCTCGGCTCCCAGCTGGCCGCCGAGCACCCGGTGCGACTGGCCGCCCGGGAGGCGACGACCCGCAGCTTCCGGGCCCTGGTGGTCGACGGGACGCCGGACACCAGCGCCATCGGGGATGCGCTCGCGGGCGGACCGGGCCAGGGTGGACCGCGATGACCGCTGCTCGGGAGAGCCCGACCGGCCGCCGGGCCACGCCGGCCGGTGGCGACGGCCCCACCGCCGTCCGCCGGAGCGGCCCCGTGCTGCTCGCCGAGGTCGCTGCGCACGCCGGCGTCTCGCTGGCCACCGCCTCCCGGGTGCTCAGCGGCAGCCGCTCGGTCGGGGAACCCCACCGCGGGCGGGTGCTGGCCGCTGCCCAGGAGCTGCGGTACACGCCCAACGCGCAGGCCCAGGCGGTCGCCCGCGGAGCCAGCAACGTGGTGGGGCTGATCATCCACGACGTCCTGGACCCCTACTTCTCCAGCATCGCCGGTGGGGTGATGCGGCAGGTGGAGGAGCGCGAGCTCGTGGTCTTCCTGGCCAGCACGCACAGCGACGTCGACCGCGAGCTGGAGTTCGTCCAGACCATGCGCTCCCACCGGGTGCGGGCGCTGATCATCTGCGGCAGCCGCACCACCGACCGGGTGCACAACGAGCGCCTCGCCCACGAGCTGGAGGGGTACGCGGCGGCCGGCGGCCAGGCCGCGGTGATCAGCCAGGACCGGCTGGGCACGCACGCCGTGGTGCCGCAGAACCGCTCCGGAGCCCGCGCCCTGGCGCGGGAGCTGTGCCGGCTGGGCCACCGCCGCTTCGCGGTGCTCGCCGGCCCCCGAGGGCTGCTGACCTCCCGCGACCGCCTGATCGGCTTCCGGGAGGGGCTGACCGCCGAGGGCGTCGACGTCGCCGACCTGCAGGTGCTGCACGGTGAGTTCACCCGGGAGGGCGGGGAGAGCCTGGCCGCCGAGCTGATCGCCGCGGGACCGTTGCCGACCTGCGTCTTCGCGGTCAACGACGTGATGGCGCTCGGCGCGCTGGCCGCCTTCCGGTCCGCCGGCGTGCGGGTGCCCGAGGACGTCTCGCTGGCCGGCTTCGACGACATCGCCCCGCTGCGCGACGTCGTCCCCTCACTCACCTCGGTGCACCTCCCGCTGGAGGAGATGGGCGCCCGGGCGGCCCAGCTGGCGCTGGACACCGAGCCCCAGACCACGAGCCAGGCCGTCAAGGTCCGCGCCGAGGTGGTGCTGCGGGACAGCACCCGCCGGCTGCCCTGATCACCCACCGGAGGACACCGTGCACGACCTGAACCGACCGTCGGCCGCCGATCGGGCGGTCAAGCGCGAACGCGTGCTCGACCTGCTGCGCCGGACCGGGCACGAGCGGCTGGTGCTCACCTCGGTGGGCTCGCTGTCCTGGTACCTGGACGGTGCCCGGCCGGCCGTCAAGCTGTCCGCCGAGGACGGGGTGATCGCCGTCGTGGTCGACGCCGCCGGGGACACCGCGTTCGTGCCGAACAACGAGGCCGAGCGGCTCGCCGCCGAGGAGCTGCCCGCCGACGTCCGGGTGCAGGTGACCAACTGGTGGGCACCGCTGCTCGGGCCCGACCTGGCTCCGGGCACCCCGGGGGTGCTGACCGAGGCCGACCCGGTCGCCGCGGAGGGGCTGCGAGCTGCCCGGGCGAGCCTGCTCCCGGTCGAGACCGAGCGGTACCGCCGGCTCGGCCGGGACGCCGCCGAGGCGCTGACCGCGACCGCACTGTCGCTGGCGCCCCGGACGACCGAGCGCGAGGCGGCGGCCCGGCTCGGCGGTGAGCTGATCGCCCGCGGGGCCGAGCCGTTCGTCGTCCTGGTCGCCGGGGAGGCGCGGCTGCCCTTCCGGCACGCGCTGCCCACCGACGGGGTGCTCGGCCGGCGGGTGATGCTCGTCGTGTGCGCGCGGCGGCACGGGCTGATCGCGAACGCGACGCGGTGGGTCGCCCTGGCGCCGCCGTCCGCCGCCGAGGCCGATGCGGACGCGCGGATCCGTGCGGTGGAGACGGCGTTCCTGGCCGCCTCCACCCCCGGGCGCCCGCTCGGCGAGGTCTTCGCCGCCGGCGCGAGCGCCTACGCCGACCAGGGCTTCCCGGCCGACGAGTGGACCCGGCACCACCAGGGCGGCCCGACCGGCTACTGGGGGCGCGACCCGGTCGCCACCCCGGACAGCGCGGTGCGGCTGGTGGCCGGGCAGGCCCTGGCCTGGAACCCGTCTGCCCCCGGGGTGAAGATCGAGGACACCCTGCTGCTGGGCGAGGGCGGCCTGGAGGTGCTCACCACCGACGGCCTGTGGCCGACCACCCGCGACGAACTGGGGCTGCAGCGACCGGAGGTCCTGGTCCGCTGCTGAAGGTCGCCCTCCCCGCCGGACCGGCGGGGAGGGCGACCGGGCTCAGCGGAGGCGGCCGGAGCCGGCCTTGACCCGCACCAGCGCGGGCACCGCGGGGGTCGGGTCGATCCGCTCCACGAACGTGGGCGTCCAACTCACCGTCGTCGGGACGTCGGGGTCGTTGGCGGCGTTGTAGGCCTCGACCAGGCTGGTCCGGCGCGGCCAGGAGCGGCCGCTGCTGACCAGCGTCCCCGACTCGTCCACGCCCGTGCCGTCGAGCGCATCACCGCGCCAGTCCTCGACGAAGGACGCCGGGTCGACCCCGGGGGCCAGCTGGACGAAGTTGTTGTCGGCGACGATCTCGGCCTCCACGCCGACACCCCAGCTGTACTGGTAGGTCTCCGGGTCCGAGACGACGTACCAGTTGTTGTAGACGTGCACGTCGCCGTAGCGCACCCGGGGCGCCCGCTGGCCGATGTCCTCCCACAGGTTGTGGTGGAAGGTGACCCGCAGCCGGCCGCGGTCGGCGACCCGGCTGTTGGAGGAGCCGACGAGGTTGGTCTTGTCGTGGTCGCGGAACTCGTTCCAGGAGACGGTGACCAGGTCCGTGGAGTTGGTGATGTCCAGCAGGCCGTCGTGCACCTCGAACTTCTGCCCGTACACGACGGGCAGGGCCTCCGGCGGGTTCTGCCCGTCGTCGAAGGTGTTGTGGTCGACCCAGACGTGGGTGGACTCGGCGAGCCACAGGTTGTCGTAGGCGGCGTTCCAGGCACCGGCGTCACCGTCGGTCGGGTCCCAGGCGGTGAAGCAGTCGTAGGTGTCGGACAGCCGGAGGTTGCGGACGATGACGTTGTCCGAGCCGCGCACGGTGAGCGCGGCACCGACGATGCCGGCGTCCCGGCCGACGCCGACGATGGTGACGTTGGAGCCGACGTACTGGCGCACCTGGGCCTCCTGCACGTCCGCAGAAGCCGCCCGGGCGTCCTCCAGCGGGCCGGTGGGCTCGGCCTCGGTACCCCACACCTCGGGCGCATAGGCCGCGATGTAGTCGGCCATGTCGAAGCCCTCGACCTCGTAGGCCGCGCAGTCCACGGCGCCGTCGGCGGTGCGCAGCTGGGCGTCCAGGACGCCGTGGACGTGGACGACCCGCGGCGTGGTGTCCCCCCGCGCCGCGTCGCCACCGAGGGCGGCGCGGAACTCCTCCCACGTACGGACGTGGAACACGTTCTCCGGGGCGGCGGTGGACCCGCCGGTGGTGCCGCCCTCGGCGGCGGCCCAGCCGTCCTGCGGGCCGAGCACCTGCCGGCCGATGTCCTTGCCGTGCGCGGAGGCAGCAGTCGGGGCGAGCGTGACGGCCAGGGCTCCGGCCGCGGTGACGATCAGCGTGCGACGCAGTGCGCGCATGTCACTCCAAGATCTCGAAGGCTGCGGGAAAGCGGTTTCCCTCGTGAGGCGCGTCACGTTAACGGCGCCCTCGAGACGGTGTCAAGACGTCCGAGACGACTCGCCAGTACTCGAGCTGGTCACCTCGGCGTGTCCGGCCGGGTCACATCCCGGAGACGAGGCCCCGCAGGTCCGCGGCCATCCGGGCGGCCTCCCGGGACGCCCCGCTGATCGCCTCCTGCGCCTGCGCCGACGAGGCGTTCTGCTCCTCGACCGCAGCCGCGATCGTCGTCTGGGCGTCGACGACCCCCCGGATGACCTCCTGCACCCCGTTCAGCGCAGCACCGGCTGCGGCGACGTCGCCGCGGACGGCGTCGACCACCCGCCGGATCCGCTCGGTGGCCTGGGCGGTCTCCGTGGCGAGGTCCTTGACCTCCCCGGCGACGACGGCGAAGCCCTTGCCCGACTCACCGGCGCGCGCCGACTCGATGGTGGCGTTGAGGGCCAGCAGGTTCGTCTGGTCGGCGATGCTGGAGATGCTGCCGGCGATCTGGTCGATCTCGGCCATGGTGCCGGCCAGGCGCTCGACCGTGGCGGCGCTGTCCCGGGACTGGAGGCTGGCCTGGTTGGCCGTCGATGTCGCCTGGCACGCCGCCGCGGCGATCTCGCCGATCGCCTCCCGCAGCCCCACCATGACCTCGGTGGCCACGCCGACGTTCGCGTCGAGCCGTTGCCCGGCGCCGAGCAGCCCGGCCAGCTGCTCCTGCTGGGCGGCCGCGCGGTCGGCGCGCTCCCGGAGCCGGTCCGCCGCCTCCTCCGCCACCCGGGCCCGCTCCTCGGCCAGTTCCTCCTGGGCCGCCACCTGGGCGGCCAGCTGCTCCTCGGCCAGCTGCTGCTGGGCCTGCCGGGCCCGCTCGGCCTGCTCGGTGAACTTCCAGCCGTAGGCCAGGAACGTCGCCTCGGCCAGCAGGAACACCGCGTGCAGCAGGGCGAAGAGCACCGGGTCGGCCTGGGCCTCGGCGGTGGAGAAGACCGACATGGGCATGGCCAGGCTCATCACCGCGTGGTGCACCGCGACGAAGACGACGGCGAGCAGGAACGGCACCCACGCCTGGTACAGGGCGACCAGGGCGAGGACGACGTAGAACCAGATGTGCAGGTCGGTGAGGCCGCCGCCGACGTGCACGAGGACGTCGGCGCCGACCATGAGGCCGACGGCGACCGCACTGGACCGGGCGACCTGGCCGCCCAGCACGTGACCCAGCACCAGCAGCACGGCGAGCACGGCCAGCTGCCCCCACAACAGCCACCCGCCGACGCCCCGGACCAGCCCGATGCCGGCCAGCACGGGGAGGTGCGCGGCGAGCACCAGGGAGATCACCCGGTGGCGGGCCGCAAAGCTCGCCTCGTCCAACCGGACACCGCGCGGCAGGAACGGGACACGCGCGGGGGCGCCGGTCGACGTCGTCGTCATGCTCAGACATCGGCATCGATGGTGCGCGATCAAGTCGACCGCTGCGAGTTGGGTCGGGCACAACGGGGCAGGGTCTGCCGATGACCTCCCGCGAGCAGACCGACCGTCGTCCCCATCGGCTGCGCGAGGTGGTCGCGACCCGCCGTGGCTACGTGCTCGCCTGGTGGGGGTTCACCGCGACCTTCGCGCTCCTGCGGCTGATCACCTGGCTGATCCGCGAGGACGTCACGCTGCTGGGCGACGTCGCCGTCGGCGGCACGCACCTGCACCACTACCTGTGGGGCATCCTGCTGCTCGCCCTCGTCGGCGGGGCTGCACTGGGCGACCGCTCCCCCAGGGTCCGGGCCGCCCTGGGCCTGTTCTTCGGCATCGGGCTGGCGCTGGTGGTCGACGAGGCGGCGCTGCTGATCCAGCTGGAGGACGTCTACTGGGACACCTTCGGCTGGGTCAGCGTGGGGCTCGCACTGCTGGTCATCGGCGTCGCGGGGAGCGTCCTGGCGATGACGGAGGCGCCGCGCGAGCCGGGGCGCTGATCAGCCGGCCGACACCACGAACGGCACCTCCACGACCTCGTCGCCCGGCGACAGCGCCGTCATCGGTTGCAGCCGTCCGTCCTCGGCGATGCCGCTGAACGGCGTCACGACCAGCCGGCCGCCGTCGATCTCGGCGAGCAGGACGTGGGACTGCGCCGCCCAGGCGACGGTGCCGGCCCCGGCGAAGTCCGTGGGCGGGTCGTCGCGCAGCTGGCCGCCGGCGCCGGAGAGGAAGTAGTCGATGCCGTCGACCCGGGACAGCTGGAAGTTGTGCTCGTGCCCGGCGAAGGCGGCCCGGACACCGGCCCGGCGGAACCGCGGGACCAGCTCGCGCACCATCGAGTCGGTGTTCGGATGGTGCGGCCCCGCGCAGTAGGTGGGGTGGTGGGAGAACGGGAGCCGCCAGGTCGGCCCACCGTGGTCGTCGGCGGGCAGCGCCCGGTCCAACCAGGCCTGGTGCCGCGGGTTCTGGAAGAAGTGCTCGGTGGGCAGCGGATCGGCCAGCGAGGTGTCGATGCACACGAACTCCACGTCGGCGCCGTACCGGAACCGGTAGAACATGCCCGGGTCGATCGACGCCCGCTCACCGGCCGACTCGGGCGTGAAGCGCAGGTCGGTGTGGAAGTTGTCGCGGACCTGCTCGCGGTCGTCGCTGGACTCGCTGTCGCTGGTGTCGTGGTTGCCGACCGTCGGGTACACCGGCACCCGGGCCAGCAGGTACCGGTATGGCTGGTAGAAGCTGGAGAACCAGTCGGCGTCTGCGACGCCGGTGCCGGTGCTCACCCGGCCGCTCTCGCCCTGGTAGACGTTGTCGCCGGTCGAGAGCACCAGCCGGATCCCGCGGTCGTCGGCCAGCCGATCGAGCACCGCGGCGACCCGCCGTTGCCGGCGTCCCTCCTCGGAGTCCACCACGACCCCGACGCCGTAGTCGCCCAGGACGGCGAAGGACAGCGGAGCCCGGACGTCGGGTGCCGGGTGCGTGCGGAAGGTCAGGTCGTAGCCCCGCCCGGCCGGCCGCAGGTCGAGCCCGCCGCGGGACACCGGCCCCCAGTCCCACCGCTCGCCGTCGGCCCAGGGCCGGCCGTCGACGGTGATCCGGTAGCGGTAGCGGGTGTCCGGGCGCAGACCACCGACCCACGCGTGGTTCCGCTCCCCGGTGACCGCCCGGCCGACCGTCCCACCGGCGTCGTCGAGCACCTCCACGACCGCCTCGCCGTAGGGGCGGGAGCGGGCCCCGATGCTGCCGGTCCGGCCCTCGTCCACCGCGTCCAGCTGCTCGTCGTCGACCAGCTGCCAGCGGGAGCCGGCGTCCGGGCGCCGGAACCAGAAGCCGCCCCAGGCGATCAGGGCACGATCGGGGCCGACGTCGACGAGGTGGACGTAGGGCTCGAAGTGCGTCTCGGTCATCGCCGCCCCCTACCCGATGGCCGGCGGGTTCAGGCGACGAGGACCGCGTCCCGCTCGGCGGCGCCGGCGAGCTCGGCGTAGCGGCCGCCCAGCGCCAGCAGCTCCTCGTGAGTGCCCTGCTCCACCACCCGGCCGTGCGCGAGCACCGCGATCAGGTCGGCGTCCCGCACGGTGGAGAGCCGGTGCGCGATCGTGATCGTCGTCCGGCCCCGACTCGCCTCGTCCAGGGCCGCCTGGACGGCGCGCTCGGTGGTGTTGTCCAGCGCGCTGGTCGCCTCGTCGAGCACCAGGACACGCGGGTCGCGCAGCAGCGTGCGGGCGATCGCCAGCCGCTGCTTCTCCCCGCCGGAGAACCGGTGGCCGCGGGCGCCGACGACCGTCTCGTAGCCGGCCGGCAGCGCGGCGATGACCTCGTGCACCTGCGCCCGGCGGGCGGCCTCCACCATCTCGGCCTCCGTGGCGTCGGGCTTGGCGTGCCGCAGGTTCTCCGCGATCGTGCCGTGCAGCAGGTAGGTCTCCTGGGCCACGACGCCGACCACCTGGGCCAGGTCGGCCAGGGCCACGTCCCGGACGTCGACGCCGTCGATCGTGACCCGGCCGGACGTCGGGTCGTTCAGCCGGGGGACCAGCGAGGCGAGCGTGCTCTTGCCCGACCCGGTCTCCCCCACCAGCGCCAGGGTCGCCCCGGCGGGCACGGTCAGGTCGACGTCGTGCAGCGCGTCCCGGGCGCCGTCGGGGTAGCGGAACCCGACGTGGTGGAAGCGCACCTCGCCAAGGACCGCGCGCGGGTCGAGCGGCACCGGGTGGACCGGGTCGTCGATGTCGACCGGCAGGTCCAGGTACTCGAAGACCCGGCTGAACAGCGCCATCGAGGCGGTGAGCGAGACGCCGATGTCCAGCAGGCCCATCAGCGGGCGGAACAGCGCCCCCTGCAGGGCGGTGAACGCGACCAGCGTGCCGATGGTCATCCCGCCCGACGTCGCCGGCAGCCCGGCGATCAGGTAGATCAGCGCCGGGATGCCGGCGAACACGATGCTCATCGTGGCCATCCGCCAGCGGCCGGCGAGCTGGGAGCGCACCTCGAGCCCGACCAGGACGTCGGACGTGCCGGTGAACCGCCGGGACTGGGCCGGGCCCGCGCCGAGGGTCTTGCCCAGCAGCACGCCGCTGACGCTGAGCCCCTCCTCCACCTGGGAGTGCAGGTCGGCCAGGGAACGCTGGCGCTGGGCGGTGATCTCCCGGCGCATCCGGGCCACCCGCCGGGTCAGCCAGACGGCCGGCGGCAGCACGACCAGGGAGAGCAGCGACAGCCGCCAGCTCAGCACGGCCATGGCCACCACGGTGCCGATCACGGTGGTGGCGTTGGCGGCGAAGGAGGTGGCGGTGGTGGTGACCACCGACTGCATCCCACCGATGTCGTTGGTGAGCCGGGACTGCACCTCGCCGCCCTTGGTGCGGGTGAAGAAGCCGAGCGACTGCCGCTGCAGGTGCGTGAAGACCGCCGTCCGGAGCCCGTGCATGACGTGCTGGCCGACGGTGGTGGACAGCCAGGTCTGCAGCACGCCGAGGACGGCGGTCACCGCGGCGACGGCCACCATCCCGGCGACCGCCCAGCCCAGCAGCGGCACGTCCTGCTCCGGGATCGCCTCGTCGATGACCAACCGGATGAGGAACGGCGTGGCCAGCGCGATGGCGGAACTGGCCACGATGAGCGCGACCACGACCGCCAACTGCCGGCGGTGCGGCCGGAAGAGCCGGGCCACCCGGCTCCAGCTCACGGGAGCGCGGTCCAGCTGCGCGCGGTCGGCCGGGTCGGGCCGGCCGCCGGAGCGCCCGCCTCCCCGACCGGGGTTCATGGTGTCGTCGATGGCGAGCACCCCTCTCTACTTTCCTGAGGTTACCTCACCGTGTGGCAACCTCAGAGGTGTCGCTACTGTTCCCGCCATGGGGAACGGCGGCACGGCGACGCTCGGCGACCTGCTCATGCGGGTCGCCCGCACGCTGCGCCGCCGGTTCATCGCCACGCTCGCCCCCTGGGACCTCTCCCCGCACCAGGCCCGGGCGCTCCGGGTGGTCTGCTCGCGCGACGGCGTCCGCCTCTCCGAGCTGGCCGAGGCGCTCCGGATCGCCCCGCGGTCGGCGACCGAGGTGGCCGACGGGCTGCAGGAGCGCGGCCTGGTCGAGCGCGCCGCCGACCCCGTGGACCGGCGGGCGGTGCGGCTGACCCCGACCGAGGCCGGCCGCCGGGTGCAGCGCGAGGTGGACGACGCCCGGGCCGCGGACTCCCACGAGCTGTTCGCCCGGCTGTCGGCCGCCGACCGCGCCGAGCTCGAACGGATCCTGCGCCAGCTCACCGACTGACCGCCGAGTTCACCGGAGGACCCTCGACGGGCCGGTGACTCAGTCCGGCGGGGCCAGCTCGAAGAACACGACCTGCGGCGGGGCGTTGATCCGCATCGGCACCACGCTGAAGCCGAGGCCGCAGGTGACGAACAGCGCGTTGCCCTCGGCGCCGTAGCCGACCGGCGCCCACCCGTCGGCGACGACCTCCTCCTCCTCGGTCAGCCCGAGCCAGCTCCGGTCCGGCAGGCCGGGCAGGGCGATCTGCCCGCAGTGGGTGTGCCCGGCCACGGTGAGCGGCGCGCTGCCCGGCGGCATCTCCGGGAAGGCCGTCGGGTTGTGCATCAGGACCACCCGCGGCGCGTCCGCCGGGAGCCCGCTCAGCGCCTGGTCGACGTCGACCAGACCGGGGCGGGCGGGCCCGACGCCGACGACGTGGAGCGGGTCGTCCCCGGTGCCGGGCACCGGCTCCGACTCGTTGAGCAGCACCGGGACGCCGGCGCCCTCGAGCGCGGCGGTCAGCTCCTCCACGGCGTCGCTCGCGTAGTCGTGGTTGCCCAGCACGGCGTAGGTGGGGATGCCGGAGTCCAGCAGCGGGCTCAGCAGGTCCATCGCCGCCTCCACCTCCGGTTCGACGTCCGGGCCGGCGTGGTAGACGAAGTCCCCGCCCAGCAGGACCAGGTCGGGCTCGTCCTCCAGCACCCGCTCGACGGCGCGCTCGACCATCCCGGTGTTGGCCCACCACATGCCGATCTGCATGTCGGCGAGGAGGGCGACCTCCAGCCCGGCCGACTCCGCGGGCAGCCGGGGGAGCTCGACCGCGTACCGGTCCTCGTCGAGGACCAACCGCGGCTCGATGAGGACGCCGTAGCCGAGGAGCAGGACCAGGGCCGCGAGCAGGGCCAGCCCGCCACGGACGAACCAGCGCCGCATCACCGGCTCGCCATGCCCGCGCCCGTGGCGGGGTGCCGGATTCCCCGACCGGACCCGAGCTGGAGGGCCCAGGCACATGCCAGGACCCACGCGGTGCCCAGCAGCAGACCGGCGAGGACGTCGGTCGGGAAGTGGGCGGCGACGTAGATCCGGGTGATGCCGATCGCCGGTGCGAGCAGCACCGGCACCGCCAGCACGGCCCACCGCCAGCGGCTGACCCCGTAGCCGATCACCAGCGCGGCCAGGCCGCCGTAGAGGGCGACGGCCATCCCCGAGTGACCCGAGGGCCAGCTGGCGCCCGCCGGCAGACCCTCGGTCAGGTCGACGACGTCGGGCCGCACCCGGCCGACCGCCAGGCCGACCACGAAGTAGATGACCACCTCGCCGACGATCGTGACCAGGACGAAGACGACGGGGCGCCAGCTGCCCACCCAGGCCAGCGACAGGACCGCCAGGGTGAGCCCGACAGCGATGGCCGCCCGGGTGCCGGACAGCATCCCCACCGCATCGGCCACCGTGGTGAGCGTCTCGGTGCGCTGCTCGACGAACCAGGTGGTGACGCTCTGGTCGAACCGGCCGAGAGCGGTGCCCCTCAGCACGCGGGTGACCAGCAGCCCCAGCCCGACGAGCACGGCGAACACCGCCGCCGCCGCACCGACCAGCTGCAGGACCGTCGTCCGTCCGGCCGGGAGCACCGACTGGTGCGTGGGGGCCGGGCGGGGGGCCTCCGCGGGGTCGACCTCCAGCGGGTCCAGCGGCTCGTCGCTGTACTCGTGCCGGTCGTGCTGCCACCCGCGGAAGGCTGCCGTGGTGATCGCCAACCAGGCTGCGCCCAGCGCCCAGCCGGCCAGCACGTCGGAGACGAAGTGCACGCCGAGGGCCAGCCGGGTGAAGCCGATCACGAACACCAGCAGCGCGAACCCGGCGATGAGCCACGGCCGGACCCGACGACTCACCACCGGCAGCAGCACCAGCAGCAGGACCCCCCAGGTCACCACGGCCGTCATCGCGTGGCCGCTGGGGAAGCTGGCGTTGCTCGGGGTGTCGACCACGGGGTTCAGCACCACCGGGCGGGCCCGGTCGGCCACGTACTTGGTGAGCAGGATGAGGACGGGCAGGCCGATCCCGGTGACCGCGACGAACGCGGCCAGCCGCCGGTGCCGGCGGATGAGCAGGAACAGCGTCGCCAGCACCGTCACCAGCACCGAGGCACCGGTGCCCCCGAGGTCGGTCACGCCGCGCAGGACGCTCACCGTCACGGACGAGCCGCTGACCACCTCGTTCAGGTCGGCCGCCACCTCACCGTCGAGGGAGGCCAGCGGGGACCAGCTCTGCTGGACCAGCAGCCACAGCGCCAGGAAGGGCACGGCGCCGACGAGCAGGGCCACCAGCCCCAGGACCGCGCGGCCGCTGAACCGGCCGGCTGCCTGTGGCGGTTCCTGGTCGGGCGGTGACTGGGTCGAGGTGGGGAGGGGCCGACTCATGGGAGTCCCGCTACCCAGCTCCGCCCGGAACACCGGTCATCGTTGCGACACCGTGACCTGCGGCGGATGCCTACCCCGCGGGCCGCCGGGTACGGGCCGTCAGATCCCTGCTCGCCGAGAGAACGGACCCGCTCATGACCTCGTACCTCCCCCGGCACCGGCGGTGGCCGGGCGTCGCGCTCGCCGTCGCCGCACCGCTGCTCCTCGTCACCGGCTGCGGCGACACGGAGGGCTCCCCGAGCGAACAGGACGACGAGGGTGAGGTCGTCGACGACCAGGGCGAGATCGTCGGCGGGCCGGACTCCCCGGTGGTCCCCGTCAACGAGGACGTCGAGGTCGTCGGCATCGAGCTCGCCTACCCGGTGGACGGTCTGTACGAGGTGGGCGAGGAGGTGCCCCTCTACGCCGCCCTGACGAACACCGGCACCGAACCGGTCACCCTGGTGAACGTCACCGGCCCCGACTTCGAGGAAGCGATCAGCACCGGCGGGAGCGCCGAGGAGAGCGACGCCCTCGAGATCGTGGTCGCCCAGAACGACAACACCTACATCGGCGCCGAGGGCTCCCCCTCGATCGTCCTGGTGGGCCTGCAGACCGAGCTGCGCTCGTCGCAGTCGATCCCGGTCACCTTCGTGTTCGAGGAGGGCGGCGAGGTCACCGTGGAGGTGCCGGTGTCCGCGGACGACAGCGAACCGTTCGAGGGCTTCAGCTTCCCCGACCCGGACGAGGACCCGACCGACGACACCGGCTTCCTCGACCCGGCGGAGGAACCCACCGACGAGTGACCGGCCGGATTGCGATCCGGTCACGTTCCGTCGACGGATGCGCCGCACCGTGCGCTCTGGGCACCCAGTGAGGGCACACCCGTCAGCGATCTGGAGGACACGTACCGATGACCGATCCACGCGACAGCGGCGCCACCGTGGCCGCAGCGAAGAAGCGGCCGATCTGGCCGTGGCTCCTACTGGCCGCACTGATCGCCGCCCTTGCCCTCTGGTGGCTGATCGCCGAGTTCACCGGTGACGACGACGACCTGGACGTCGGCGCCGACACGGGCGCCGTGGTCGAGGAGACGACCACCGAGACCGAGACGGAGGTGACCGGGACCGAGACCGAGACACCGGCGGCGACGCCCGACATCGGTCTGGGCACCGTGCTCATCGGCGACCTCGACGCCCTGGCTCCGGACGTCGACCTGAGCGCCAGCGTCGGGGAGCCCGTCGAGGCGAACACCGTCGAGGTGCAGGCAGTCGTCGCCGACGAGGCGTTCTTCGTCGGCCCGGAGGCCGGCCAGACGATCATGGTCCGGCTCCAGCCCTTCGGTGGCGCCGGCGACGAGGAGTCCCCGTTCGAGGTGCAGGAGGGTGACACCGTGAGCTTCAGCGGGACCCTCGAGGAGATCGACGAGGAGTTCCTCTCCAGCCTGCAGCTGTACATGCCTGCTGACGAGCTGGAGACCGGCGACTACTACGTCCAGGCGTCGGAGATCACCCCCGCGGAGTGATCCCACGCTGGACCCGCGACGGCGTCCCCGGCCCGCTGCTCCTGCGGGCCGGGGACGCCGTCGTCTGCTGGCCGCCCCCGGCGACCGGCGCACCGCGCCCATGGAGGAGGACCCCCGTGCAGACCGCCGTGAACGCCCTGGACCCAGCGCAGGTCGCCGCATGAGCGCCCGCGGACACCGGGTGGCCGCCACGGCGCTGGCCACGGCCGGCCTCGTCGCCGGGGTCGCCGCACGCCAGGCGGGTGCCCGCCGGCTGGCCCGCCGGACGACCGGGTCGTCCCCGTCCGTCCGCACCGACGACGGGGTCCGACTGCACGTGGAGATCGCCGACGAGGTCGACGCGCCGACGGTGGTGCTCGTCCACGGCATCGGCGTCTCCGCGGAGATGTTCGACTCCCAGTGGCCCGCGCTGCGCAGCCGCGCCCGCGTCGTCCGCTACGACCAGCGCGGGCACGGTTCCAGCGGCTGGGCGGGCGGGCGCGGGGCGACCGTCGAAGAGCTGGGTCACGACCTGGGTCAGGTCGTCGACCAGTTGGGCGGCGCCGGGCCGGTCGTGGTCGTCGGCCATTCGATGGGCGGCATGGCCGTGCTCGCGCTGGCCGATCAGCGGCCCGAGCTGTTCGGTACCCGGATCACCGGCGCGGCCCTGCTGAGCACCCGCGCCGCCCCGCTCACCGGCGTGGAGCGGTCCAGCACCCCGGTGACCGCGCGAGCGCGCACCCGTCTGTCCACCGGCGGTGCCTGGCTGGCGTGGCTGGCAGCTCCGCTGGTGGGTTCGGTCCGTCCGTTCCGGTCCCGCCTCGGCCGACGCGCCCTCCGCAGGCAGCTCTTCGCCGGCGATCCCCCCGAGTGGGCGGTGCGTCAGTCCTCCCGGATGTGGCAGGAGACCCCGATGGGGGTGCTGTCGGCCTACCTGCGGAGCCTGGCGACGTACGACGAGAGAGCGGCGATCGCCGTGCTGCGCTCCGTGCCGGTCCTGGTCCTGGCCGGCACGGAGGACCGCACGATCCCCACCCACTCCGCGCCACGGATGGCCGAGCACATCGGCGATCAGGCCCAGCTGGTCCTGGTGGACGGCGCCGGTCACATGGTGAACACCACCCACGCGGACACCGTGAACGTGGCACTCGGCGCCCTGCTCGACCGGGTGCAGGCGCCCACCACGGCCTGATCCCGCTGCGCCGCCTGATCCCGCTGGGCCGAGTCGAGCCGGTCAGGCCTCGACGACGACCTCGATGACCGGGTACCCGGAGGCGCCGTCCGGGGCCACCGGGGTGCGCTCGTCGGTCTGCACCTCGCCGAGCCCGTCGGTGGCCCGGGCGGCGATCACGTGGACGCCCGGGGTCGCCTGCCAGGGCAGGTACCACTGCCGCCAGCAGTCGACGTCGAGGCGCTCGGCCAGCGTCGCGGACTGCCACGGACCGTCGTCGATGCGCACCTCCACGGCCTCGATGCCGCGGGTGGGCGCCCAGGCCACCCCGGCGATCGGGCGCTCCCCGGCGGTGATGGTCCGCCCCGGACCGGGCACGTCGATCCGGGTCGACGTCTTGATCGGCCCCTCCTTGGCCCAGCCGCGGGGGATCCAGTAGCCGTCGACGTCCCAGTCGGTCAGCTCGATCGCGGACAGCCACTTGGTCGCCGAGACGTAGCCGTACAGGCCGGGGACCACCAGACGCGCCGGGAAGCCGTGCTCGGCGGGCAGCGGCTCGCCGTTCATCCCGACCGCCACCATCGCCTCGGTGACGTCGAGGGCGGTGAGGGTGGGGAACCCGGCGGTGAACCCGTCGACCGACCGGCCGATCAGCTGCGTGGCCCCCTCCTGCAGCCCGGCGCGCTCGAGCAGCCGGAACAGCGGGACCCCCTGCCAGCGTGCATTGCCGACCAGGTCGCCGCCGACCTCGTTGGAGACGCAGGACAACGTGATGTCGGCCTCGATCTGCGGCATCGACATCAGCTCGTCGTAGGTGAGGGTGAACGGGTTGTCCACCATCCCCCGGATCTCCAGCTGCCACTCCGCCGGGTCGATGGTGGGCACCCGGAGGGCGGTGTCGATCCGGTAGAACTCCTCGTTGGGGACGAACAGCGGTGTGAGGCCGGGGATCTCCAGGTCAGCGCCCGCCGGCACCGGCCCGGCCGGCCGGACCGGCACGGGCAGCCGGATGGCGGCCCGCAGCTCGGTCAGCCGTTCGCGCCCCATGAGCAGCCGGCTGCCGACGCCGCCGATCACCGCCACCGCGACTGCGCCGCCGGCCAGCAGGAGGAAGTTGCGGCGGTCCGCCGTCCTGGACCCGTCCGACGCCGGCCCGTACGCGCGCGCCGCAGCCAGCAGGAAGTGCAGCATCGCGACCCCGACCGCCGCGCCCAGCACGCCGGCCAGCACGGTCAGAGTGGGCGAGGCGTCCGGCGCGGCGAGGCCCGCGGCGACGCCGAGGGCGGTGATCAGCACGAACGCGACCGCGCCCGCCACGAACGAGCGCCGCGCCAACAGCCCGGTGCCGGCGCCCAGCAGCGCAGCGACCAGCCCGATCGAGGCCAGCAGCACCGGCTTGTCGTTGGTGCCCAGCGCAGCGATCGCGGCCCGCTCCAGCCAGCCGGGCACGCTGTCGATGACGGCGTCCCCCACCGAGATGACCAGCGACGGCACCCCGTCGACGGCACCGGCGGCCAGCTCGACCACCCCGATCCCGGCCGCAGCCGCCAGCAACCCGGACAGCGCCGCCCGGCCGGTCGGTGCCTGCCGCGCCTCGTCGTCGTCCCGCGGTCGTTCCACCAGCTGTGGCTCACCCATGGACCCAGCTTCACCCGCCCCGATAGGTCGTACACGTCCAACCCCGGAACCGACGCAGGATCGTCACGGACGGGTGAGCCGGATCGACCGGACACGGCCGGAGGACTCGACCTATCGGCCTGCGTGCCCCACGATCAGCCGATGACAGAGTCGTCATCCGCCGTCCTGGCCGGCTGGGCTCCCGAGCCCTTCACCAACGCCGGCATCACCCACACCCTGTACACGTGCGGCTCCGGGCCGGGCGTGGTGCTGCTGCCCGAGGTACCGGGCCTGACGCCGGAGGTGCTGGGCCTGGCCGACCACCTGGTCCGCGCCGGGTTCACCGTCACCGTCGTGGACCTGTTCGGTGACCCGGGCCGGCCGATGAGCCCCGGGTACGCGGTACGCAGCTTCGCCGGGGCCTGCATCAGCCGGGAGTTCCGCGCCTTCGCCAAGCGGGCCGACCGGCCGGTGGCCGAGTACGTCCGCGCCGTGGCCCGCCGGGTGCACGACCGGGTGGGCGGGCCGGGCGTCGGGGTCATCGGCATGTGCTTCAGCGGGGGCTTCGCGCTGGCCTCCGCCGCCGAGCCGGCCGTGCTCGCGCCGGTCGCCAGCCAGCCGTCGACGCCGCTCCCGCTGACCCCCGGCCGCCGGCGCGACCTGGGCATGTCCGACCGCGAACGCGAGGCCGTCCAGGCGCGGGTCACGACCGAGGGCCTGTGCCTGATGGGCCTGCGGTTCAGCGAGGACGCCGCCTCCCCCAGCGACCGCTTCCGGGCCCTGCGCGCAGCGTTCGGCGACGGCTGGCTGCCGGTGTCGCTGAACAACCGCCCGGGCAACGACGCGGGCATCGGCCAGCGCGCGCACCAGGTCCTGACCAGCGCGGACGTCGAGACCCCGGGCCACCCCACCCACGAGGCGCGCGAGCAGGTCGTGGCGTTCCTGCGGGACCGGCTGGCCACCCAGCCGGCCGGCCGGGTCGGCGCCGGGACGAGCTGACCGCACGGCCCGGCCGGGTCACTCCGGGAGGTACAGGCAGAACGGGTGGCCGGCCGGGTCGAGCAGCACCCGTACGTGGGCCTGGGGCTGGGAGGCAGCGGTGGTCGCGCCCAGCGACCGGGCGAACAGCACCGCGGCGTCCAGGTCGTCCACGGCGATGTCCAGGTGCGCCTGCATCCGCGGGTCATCGGGGCCGGCCGGCCAGACCGGGGGCACGTGGTCTGCCTCCAGCTGGAACGACAGACCCGGCCCGCCGGGGAGCAGCGTGGCCCACTCGGGGTCGTCGGCGCCGATCGGCCAGCCGAGCAGCGTCGCGTAGAAGCGCGCCAGCCCGCGCGGGTCCGGGGTGTCGAGCACGGTGGCGGTCAGCGTCATCCGCGGTCGGTCGGGCACGGCAGCCTCCTCGGGGGTCGATCGGCCCAGCTCACCACGGGCTCGGTCCGCCAGCACGGGCACGAGGCCCCCTCCCGTCCGGGAGGGGGCCTCGCACGGTGCCCGTCAGCGGGCGCAGATGCTCGCCGGGTCGCTCACCCGGCACTTGTTGTTCCGGAAGGTGATGCCCGGGCCGGCCTCCTGCAGCAGCGTGCCCGGGATCGGCCGGGTCACCCAGACGTCGAACGGCTCGTTGTCCAGGATCAGGTTCGCCTTGACCTCGATGTTCTCGACCAGCCCCGGTCCGGCGACGCCGGGCGGCAGGGTGCCCGGCGGCGGGGCGAAGCTGACCAGCGTCAGCCCACCGGCCGGGTAGTTGGTCGGCTCCTGGCCGGGCGGGATGATCGGGCGGTTGCCCTTGATCAGGTTGGCGATGACCCGCACCGAGTCCGCGTTGGTGATCGACATCCCGACCCCGGAGACCAGCTGCTCGCCGCCGCGCCCGGCGATGCAGTACCGGTTGTTGGCGATCGAGGCGTTGGCCTGGATCGTGAAGTCACCGCCCTGGACCTGCCGGGTGTTGTCCGGGACCTCGGTGACCGCGTCGTCGAAGAAGAGCACGCCGACGCAGTTGCCGGTCACCTTGTTGGCGGTGATCCGGCCGCCGCGTGACTCGCGGACGAAGATGCCGAGGTTGAATCCCTCGACGTAGTTGGCGGTGACCCGGGCGTTCGCACCGTCGGAGTCGCCGATCCCGATCCCGGCGGTGCCGGAGTACCAGGGCGCGCCCCGGTCGACGCCCTTCTCGACGTTGCCGATGATGGTGATGTCGGTGCTCGCCGCGGCCAGCACGCCGTACCGCTCGTGGCCGACGCCGGAGGTGGCCTTGACCTCGAAGCCGTGGGCCTGCCAGCCGACGACCCCGCTGGCCGGGTGGTTGCGGGTACCGAGCTTGGCGACACTGACCGGGCTGTCCGGGTTCAGGAAGAAGATCCCGGAGACGTCGTCGGCGAGCGTGCTGGGGTCGCCCTCGGCGTCCGTGCGCTCGTGGGCCTCCCAGCAGGCGTTGGGCTCGACCTCGGGCAGCGGTGCGCCCTGTCCCCACTCCGGCCAGGTGATCACCGTGGCGTTCGGGCCGGCCCCGACGATCTTCAGGCCCTTGCCCTCGACGCAGACCGCTTCCTGGTAGGTGCCGGCCGCGATCTTGATGGTGTCGCCGGAGGACGCCCGGTCGACCGCCGCCTGGATCGACTCGCCCGGGTGCACCACCAGGGTGCTGGGGCCACCCGCGGCGGCGGTGCCCGCCGGCAGGGCTCCGAGGGTCAGTGCGGCAGCCAGGACGATCGTCCGGCCGCGGGTCTGCCAGCTGCTCCGGTCGGCCCTGGTTGTGCTGGTGCTTCTCATGCTCGCCCTCCTGGAAGGAACCGCGCTGGTGAGCCGCGCCGGTGCGGCGCCCACTCCGACGTCCCGGTCCCGCATCGGTCCCGAGGCGAGGACAACCCTGGGTCACTCGCCGCACCGCGCCCAGACGCCGCGGGTCGACAACTCCCCCGCACCCGAGGTGGCAGACCCCGACCAGCGGAGGAACCGACCCCGACCCGGGTCGTGTCCAGGACCCACCCCGAGTCGTACGTCTTGGTTGCCTCGCGCACCCCAGGTCTGCCGCCCGCCGAGGGATTTGTGGATGGTCCCCGGGTCGCCGTCGACAGCGGGCGGGCGCTGGGAGCACAGTCCCGCCATGCCCCCAGCGCAGGCCGTCGGTGCGCGGCCACTCGTGCAGCCCCGCCCCAGCGACGAGGTGGTGGTGATCGCCGGCCTCACGAAGCGCTACGGGTCGCGCACCGTCGTCGACGACCTCTCCCTCACCGTGCGCCGCGGGGAGGTGTACGGCTTCCTCGGCCCCAACGGGGCGGGCAAGACGACCACCCTGCGCGCCCTCCTCGGCCTGGTGCGCCCGACCAGCGGGACGGCCTCGGTGCTGGGCCGCCCGGCCGGGGCGGCGTCGTCGGGCGTCGGCGCACTGATCGAGGGCCCCGGCTTCTACCCGTACCTCTCCGGCCGGGAGAACCTCCGGGTGCTGGCCCGGTACGCCGGAGCGCCCGCGGGCCGGGTCGACACGGTGCTGGACACGGTCGACCTGACCGACCGAGCCCGCGACCGCTACAGCACCTACTCGCTGGGCATGAAGCAGCGACTGGGCGTCGCCTCGGCGCTGCTCAAGGACCCGGAGCTCGTCGTCCTGGACGAACCGACAAACGGGCTGGACCCCGCGGGCATCTCCGACATGCGGGCCCTGCTCCGCCGGCTCTCCGCCGACGGCCACACCGTGCTGTTGTCCAGCCATCTCCTCGGGGAGGTCGAGCAGGTCTGCGACCGGGTGGCGGTGATCTCCTCCGGCCGGCTGGTCGTCGAGAGCAGCGTCGGTGAGCTGCTGGGGCTCCACCGGCTGGTGATCGAGGCCGAGCCGCTGGGCGAGGCGGCCGCGATCACCACCCGGCTGCTCGGCTCGGAGCGGGTGTCCGTCGTCGGCGGGGCCGTGCACGCCCAGGCCGGGCCGGAGGACGCCGCCCGGATCAACCGGGCGCTGGTGCTGGCCGACGTCGAGGTGTCCGGGCTCCGCCAGGAGGCGCAGACCCTCGAGGCGGTGTTCCTGCAGATGACCGGTTCGGAGCTCGCCGCCGCCGGCCCCGATCCGGACGGTCCTCCGGCGCAGCGGACCGGGCGGCTGTCCCGGAGAGGAGCGGCACGGTGAGCACGACGACGGAGACCGGCGGTCCCGGCAGCGGGACGCCGGAGACGGAGCGGCCCGCGAGCGCGACGGCCGGGCCCGGGCGACCCGCAGAGCAGGCCGACCGGACGGCGGGGTCGCTCGGGGCCATGATCACAGCCGAGCTGACCAAGCTGCTGCGGCGACCGGCGACCTGGGTGCTGCTCGGGCTGTGGCCTGCGCTGCAACTGGTGTTCAGCACGGTCATCCCCTACGTCAGCTACCAGCGCGGCGCCTCGTTCGAGGGCCTGCCGCCGGAGGCGGTGCTGGCGAGCATGCTGCCGGACCAGCTGGTGCTGAACTCGCTCTCCGGGCTGCCGCTGTTCGGCGGGGCGCTCCTGCTGACCCTCGGCGCCCTGCTGGCCGGGAGCGAGTACGGCTGGGGCACCCTGAAGACCCTGCTCGGTCAGGGCCCCCGCCGGCTCCAGGTGCTGGCGGCCCAGCTCCTGGCGCTGCTCGTCGTGCTGGCCGGGACGGTGCTGGTGAGCTTCGCGCTCACCGCGCTGGCGAGCGGGGCGATCGCCGCCGGCGAATCCGCGGCCGCCGACTGGCCGACGGCCGGACGGCTCCTCCGAGGGCTCGGCGGCGGACTGCTGATCGCGGCCACCTGGGGCGCGCTGGGCCTGCTGCTCGGGCACGCGCTGCGCAGCACCGCCCTCCCGATCGCACTCGGGCTGGTCTGGGTGCTGGCCGTGGAGAACCTGATCGTGAACGTCGCCGCACCGCTGCTGGGGGCGTTCGACACCGCCCAGGCCGCGTTGCCCGGGGTCAACGCGGGTTCGCTGGTCGCCGCGCTCGCCGGACCGGGTGCGACCCTCCGCACACCCGGGGTGGCAGCGATCGTCGACGGCACCCAGGCCGCGGGAGTGCTGGCCGGGTTCCTCGTGCTGTTCACGGCGCTGACCGCCCTGCTGCTGACTCGGCGCGACGTCGTCTGAGCGCAGGACCGTCCCGCTGCAGGCCTGCCCTCTTCGCCCCAGGGGTCCGCGGGGCGCGGAGGGCAGGTCCCGTGCTCAGGCGGCCGGGGCGTGGTCCCGGTTGACCAGGATGGCCAGCTGCGTCCGGGTCCGGACGTCGAGCCGGCGCATCACCGCCGTCAGGTGGCTCTTCACCGTCGCCGAGCTGAGGAACAGCCGCCCGGCGATCTCCTCGTTGCTGAGCCCCTGCGCCACGAGCTCGGCCACCTCCCGCTGACGCTCGGTCAGCCGGTCGAGCGCCCGGGCCACCGCGGTGGGCCGCGGCACCTCCCCGGTCAGGTGGCGCACGAGCTGACTGGTCACGGCGGCGTCGAGGGCGGGCTCCTGGCGGGCGAGCGCGCGCACCGCCTCGACCAGCCGCTGCGCAGCTGCGCGACGCGGCAGGAAGCCGCGGACCCCGCACTGCAGGACGTCCATCAGGCTGGTCCGGCTGCCGCCGTTCGCCTCGGCGAGCACGAGCACGCCGACCCCGCGCTGGCACAGCTCGCGGAGCACCGGCAGCGCGGCGCTGCCGACCAGGCTCTGCCGGACGACGACGACCCGGCTACCCGGGCCGTCGGCGGCCGCCAGCACCTCCGCCAGGTCAGCGGTCTCGGCGACGACCGCGATGTCGGGCTGGGCCTCGAAGACCGCCCGGAGCCCGAGGCGGAAGACCTCCTGGTCCTCGCAGAGCAGCACCCGCACCAGGGGCCGCGGCGGCCGCTGCGCACACGGCCTGAGGTCGGACCGGGGCGGTGCGGGAGCCGGCCCGACCGCCACGTCGTGCAGCAGGGCCCGGGCGCTCGGTGGACCAGCTGCCCGCAGGCGTGCATCGACGTGCGCCGGATCGGTCCCCGGGTCGGCAAGACTCATGCGGGCTCCCCTGATGCTGCCGCGACGAGCGCCCCTGACCTCCCCGACGGGTCGGCTGGAGCTGCGGTGACAGAACGGTAACGGACAATCGAGTGTCGGTGTCGGTTTTCGTCCACGGAACTCACAGCCTGCGCTCAGGCCTGCAGGTCGCCGGCCGTGCGGTGGAAGTGGATCGCCAGCTGGGTGCGGTCCCGCAGCCCCAGCCGCCGCAGCGCCACCGTGATGTGCCCCTTGACGGTCGCCCGGCTGACGTCGAGCCGCTCGGCGATCTCCGCGTTCGTCAGCCCCTCGGCGACCAGCCGGGAGACGGCCAGCTGCCGCGCGGTCAGCGCCCCGGTGGACGACACCCGTGAACCGTCGGCGTGCCGCGGGGCGTCGTCGAGCCGGTGCAGCAGCTCTCCCGTGGCGGCCGCGTCGAGCACCACCTCACCCTGGGCGACCGCCCGCACCCCGTCGACCAGGCGCTGTGGGCTGACCGTGGTGTGCACGTAGCCGCACGCACCGGCCTGCAGCGCGTCGACCAGGTCACCGCCCGCGCCGGGCTCTCCGAGGAGGATCACCCGCACCCCCAGGTCGCTCAACGAGCGCACGAGCTCGGCCACGACCGGTCCCCACGCCCCCAGGCCGACCACGGTGACGTCGGGCCGGAGCCGGGCGGCGAGGAGCAGCGCGTCGGCCGCCGACCCCGCGTCTGCCACCACGCGCAGGTCCGTCGCCCGGAGCAGCACCGCACGCAGCCCGTGCCGCAGCACCTCGTGGTCGTCGCAGATCAGAACCCGGAAGGGGACGCCGTCGCTCCCGGACAGCACCTCCGGGGCCGTGCCTGCGAACGGTTCGCCGGTCATCCCTGTCAACTCCGCTCGTGACGGGCGCGGGGCGACCGCCTGGATACCACCGGTCTCGGAAGTTAGGGGATGACGCAAGGTGCACGCCACCGCGTTGGGCGCGTCCGGGCCGAATGCCCCGCCGGTTCATACCCGGGTCGTGGTCCCTGCGCTCCGGGGCGCGGTCCGTGACTGCTCCGGGCGGTGGGGGGACCGACGGCGGGCGGGCCACCCCGTGCACCCGGCGGGCGCCCGCTGCCCTCCCTCCGGACGAGACGGGAGCCCCCTCCCCACCTCCGGGCGCGCCCCCGGAACCGCCCGTCCGGCCGATGCCCGAGCACCCGCCGCCGCCCTAGCGTTCGCCTCGTTCGTCCGGTCCCGACGCCGTAGGAGCAACCGTGCACGAGACGATGATCATCGCGAAGATGGACCCGGCCGACGCCGATGACGTGGCCGCCGTCTTCGGGCGCTACGACGCGACGTCGATGCCGCACGAGATCGGGGTGCGACACCGGTCGCTCTTCCAGTTCCACGGGATCTACGTGCACCTGGTCGGCTTCGACCGCCCCCCGGCGGAGGCCATGCAGGTCGCCCAGTCACTGCCGGCCTTCCGGGCCGTGAGCGATGACCTGAAGCCCTACATCGAGGCGTACAGCCCCACCTGGCGCTCACCGCAGGACGCGATGGCCCGCCGCTTCTACCACTGGACGTCCTCGCCCGAGTGAGGCGAGCGGCAGCACACGGTTGAGAGGCCGACATGACACGTTCCTCGATGACCACACCCGGGGTGACCGCACCCCGGGTACCGGCGGACTGGACCTCCTGCCCCGCCTGCGGGTGGCTGCTGTACCGGAAGCGACTCGAGCGCGAGCTGCACGTCTGCCCGGAGTGCGACGCGCACCTCCGGCTCGGCGCCCGGGCCCGCATCGACCAGCTCGTCGACCCCGGCAGCTTCACCGAGACGGTCTTCCCACAGCGCGACGGGGACCCGCTGGACTTCACCGACCTGCGCCCCTACCCCGACCGGCTGCGGGACGCCGCGCACCGCTCCGGGGAGTCCGAGGCGGTCGTCGTGGGGGTGGCCACGATCGGTGGCACCGCCGTGACCCTGGCCGTCATGGACTTCGGCTTCCTCGGCGGCAGCATGGGCGTGGAGGTCGGGCGCCGGGTGAGCGGCGCCGCCGCACTGGCGCTCGAGCGCGGCCTGCCGCTGCTGGCCGTGTGCGCCAGCGGTGGGGCCCGGATGCAGGAGGGCGTCTTCTCCCTCTTCCAGATGGCCCGGGTCAGCGAGGCGTTCGGCCGGCTCCGCGAGGCGGGGTCGTTCTCCGTCTGCGTGCTCACCGACCCCACCTACGGGGGCGTGTCCGCGTCGTTCGCCACCCTCGCCTCGGTCCTCGTCGGTGAGCGCGGCGCGCACGTGGGCTTCGCCGGCCCGCGGGTCGTGCAGGAGACGATCCGGGCGGAGCTCCCCAGCGACTTCCAGACCGCGGAGTTCCTGCTGGCCCACGGCCTGGTCGACCGGGTGGAGAGCCGGGCCGAGCTGCGCCCGCTGCTGGCCCGGCTGCTGGCCCTGCACGCGCCGGACCGGCCACGGGGGGCGGCCGAGGAGGAGCCGGACACCACCTCCGCCGACGACACACCGCCGCTGGACAGCGACCCGTGGGAGGTCGTCCAGCGGGCCAGGGTCGTCGAGCGACCGACGACCCTGGACTACCTGCACACGGCCTTCGACGACTTCGTCGAGCTGCACGGCGACCGCGCCTTCGGCGACGACCCGGCCCTGGTCGGCGGGGTGGCCTCGATCGGCGGGCACTCCGTCGTCGTCCTCGGGCACGAGAAGGGGCACTCGGTCCGCGAACGGGTGGCCCACGAGTTCGGGATGCCGCACCCGGCGGGCTACCGCAAGGCGCTGCGGCTGCTCGGGCACGCGGAGGCGCACTCGCTGCCCGTCGTCACGCTGGTCGACACCCCGGGCGCCCATCCGGGCCCGGAGGCG
The DNA here is from genome assembly GCF_026967885.1 of Modestobacter sp. VKM Ac-2983. NCBI lineage: Bacteria > Bacillati > Actinomycetota > Actinomycetes > Geodermatophilales > Geodermatophilaceae > Modestobacter > Modestobacter sp. VKM Ac-2983. The sequence goes on along the minus strand of NZ_JAPVBK010000004.1, from coordinate 246,504 downwards.
GAGGAGCACGGCCAGTCCCACGCCATCGCCGAGATCATCATGCGCAGCAGCCGGCTGCGCGTGCCGGTGGTCTCGGTGGTGACCGGGGAGGGCGGCAGCGGCGGCGCACTGGCGCTGTGCACCTCCGACCGGTTGCTGGTGCTGGAGAACGCCTACCTGTCGGTGATCAGCCCCGAGGGCTGCGCCGCCATCCTGTGGCGGACGGCCACCGCCGCACCGACCGCCGCCCGGGCCATGCGGTTGGGTGCGGCGCACCTGTACCGCTCCGGCATCGCCACCTCCGTGGTCGCCGAGCCGCCGGGCGGGGCGCACACCGACCCCGCAGCGGCGGCGCGGCTGCTCCGCGCCGCGATCCGCCGGGAGCTGGACGAGCTCACCGGCCAGGACGTCGAGACCCTGCTCGCGGCCCGGTCGCGGCGGTTCTCCCGGATCGACGTCGACGACGACCGACCGGTGCGGGCCCTCCAGCCCGTCCTGCCGGTGGAGCGGTGACCGTGCGCCCCGGGGAGCTCGCCCAGCGAGCCGAGGTGCCCGGCCCGCCGGCCGGGGAGGACGACGCGGTCCGCTCGCTGCGCGAGGACGTGCTGCAGCTCGCCCGGACCCTGCCCGGGGGGCTGCGCCGGCTCACCGTGCGCAGCGGGGACAGCTCGATCGAGGTCGAGTGGGCCGCCGAGGACCACGCGGCGTCCGACCACCCCGGCGTCACCGGGCCGCGCAGCCTCACGCTCGCGACCGACCCCTCCACCGAGCCGGAGGTCCCGGCCGACCTCACCGCCGTCCACGCACCGCTGGTCGGCACGTTCTACGCGGCCCCCGCGCCGGACGCCGGACCGTTCGTGCAGGTCGGGGACGAGGTGGAGGCCGGGCAGACGCTCGGGATCGTCGAGGCGATGAAGCTGATGAACCCGATCGTGGCCGAGGAGCCGGGCGTGGTCGCCCAGGTCGTCGTCGGGGACGCCGAGTCGGTGGAGTACGGGCAGGTGCTGATGTACCTGCGCTGCGACGGGGCCTCCCGGTGATCAGCCGGCTGCTCATCGCCAACCGCGGTGAGATCGCCGTCCGGATCGCCCGCGCCTGCCGGGAGCTCGGCATCGAGGTGGTCGCCGCCTGCTCCACCCCCGACCGGGGGTCCGCAGTGGCGGAGATGGCCGACGAGTCCGTCCACATCGGTCCCGCCGCGCCACGGCACAGCTACCTGCACGTGCCCAACCTGATCGAGGCGGCGCTGCGCACCGGTGCGGACGCCGTGCACCCCGGGTACGGCTTCCTCTCCGAGGACCCCGACTTCGCCGAGATCTGCGAGAAGGAGGGGCTCACCTTCGTCGGCCCGCCGCCGGAGGTCATGCAGCAGATGGGCAACAAGGCCACGGCCCGGCGGCTGATGACCGACGCCGGCCTGCCGCTGCTGCCCGGCGTCGTCGAACCCGTCCGGACGGCGGACGAGGGGCGCGCCATCGCCGACGCGATCGGCTACCCGGTGATCATCAAGGCCGTCGCCGGCGGAGGGGGCCGCGGGATGACCGTGGTGACCGACCCGGCGGACTTCGCCGAGGCGTTCAGCAGCACCCGGGCGGTCGCCCGGGCGGTCTTCCGCGACGCCACCGTCTACGTGGAGCGCTACCTGACCCGGGCCCGGCACGTGGAGGTCCAGGTCCTCTGCGACGCGCACGGCTCGGGTGTCTCGCTCGGCGAGCGGGACTGCTCGCTCCAGCGGCGGCACCAGAAGCTGCTGGAGGAGGGGCCGGCCGGTCACCTCTCCCCCGGGCAGCGGGAGGAGCTGGGTGCCCTGGCCGTGCAGGGCGCCCTCTCGGTCGGCTTCACCGGGGCCGGCACCGTCGAGTTCCTCGTCGACGCGGCGGGCGCTTACTTCATGGAGATGAACGCCCGGATCCAGGTCGAGCACCCGGTCACCGAGATGCTCACCGGCGTCGACCTGGTCCGCGAGCAGCTGCTGGTCGCCGGCGGGCGGCGGCTCCAGCTACGGCAGGAGGACGTCGTCCCGCGCGGCGCCGCGATCGAGTGCCGGATCAACGCCGAGGACCCCACCCGCGGCTTCGCCCCGGCACCCGGGCACCTCGACGTCCTGCGCCCGCCGGGCGGGCCGTGGACGCGGTTCGACACCGGCTACCGCCAGGGCGACGACGTCAGCCCGCACTACGACTCGCTGCTGGGCAAGCTCGTCGTCTGGGCGCCCGACCGCGACCAGGCGATCCGGCGGATGGACCGGGCGCTGGCCGAGCTGCGGGTCGAGGGGCCCGGCCTGCGCACCACCGTCGACCTGCACCGGGCCCTGCTGCGCCACCCCGACGTGTGCGCCGACCGCCACGACATCGAGTTCCTCGACCGCGCCCTGCCCGACCTGCTCGTGCAGGCAGCCGCCCTCGGCGAGAACTCGACCGCCGGGCTCCCCGTCCCGCACGGGCCCCTGCAACTCGTCCCGGCCCCCGAGCCGCACCGGCCGGAGGCTCCCGCCCATGCACCGTCTCAGGAAGGAACACCGCCATGAGCAACGCACCGTTCACCCTCGACGACCTGATGGACCTGCTGTCGGAGAAGGCCGGTCTCCCGCCGGAGTCGCGCACCACCGACCCCGAAGCCCACTTCGCCGACATCGGGCTGGACTCGCTGGCCTTCCTGTCCATGCAGACCGAGCTGCACGACCGCTTCGGCACCGAGATGCCCGACGACGACGCGGAGCGCTACACGCTCGGCGACATCGTCGAGACCGTCTGCGCGGCCCAGTCCCAGCCGGCCTGACGAAGGACCCCGTCCTCCTCCCCCTCGCAAGCTCGGCGCGAGCCTCTGGACGGGGCCGAACCACACCGTCACATCCCCTCGACCACCGGAGGACCCAGATGAGCACTCCCGAGAACACCGTCGGCCACACCGACAACTCGATCTTCATCGACGCCGACATCGACCACGTGTGGCGGATGACCAACGACCTGCCGTCCTGGCCGGACCTGTTCACCGAGTACGCCGAGGTGGAGGTGCTCGCGCACACCGGCTCGACGTTCCGGTTCCGGCTCAAGATGCACCCCGACGAGAGCGGCCGGGTCTGGAGCTGGGTCTCCGAGCGGACCCTCGACGAGGCCCGACACGAGGTGGTGGCCCACCGGGTCGAGCCCGGCCCCTTCGAGTTCATGGACATCCGGTGGAGCTACACCCCGGAGGGCACCGGCACCCGGATGCAGTGGGTACAGGACTTCCGGATGCGCCCGGAGGCTCCCGTGGACACCGCGGGCATGACCGAGCGGATCGACGCCAACAGCAAGATCCAGATGGCCGTCATCCGGGACAAGGTGGAGGCGGCCGCCCGGCATCCGGAGCCTGTCCGGTGACCGGGCCCCGCACCGGGGCGGCCGTCGTCCTCCCGGGCGAGTGGACCACCGCACCCGGTGCCCTGGAGGCGTGGCTGCCCGACCCGGCCGCCCGGGACGTCGTGGCCGAGGCCTCCGACGTCCTGGGCCGGGACGTCGTCGCGTGGTGGGGCGACCCGCTGAACCTCCACGACCCGGCGGTGGCCCACCTGGCCTCCCTCGTGGTCGGGGTGGCGGGCGCCCGCAGCCTGGCGCACGCCGGCCTCCAGCCCGTCGCCGTCGCCGGGCACGGCGTCGGCGAGTACGCGGCGCTGGTGGCCGCCGGCGCCCTGCGCCTGGACCAGGTGGTCGACCTCGTCGACTGCCGGGCCGAGATGCTGGCGCACTCACCGCGCCCGTCCTCCGCCGGGATGGCCGCCGTCGTGGGGCCGGGGGCCGGCGAGGTGGCCCGCGCGGTGATCGCGGACCTGGGGGACACCTCGGGCCTGGCGATCGCCGCGTACGACGGCCCGGCCCAGGTGGTCCTCTCCGGCTGGTGCCCGGAGCTGGCCCATGCCCGGGACGCCGTCCTCGCCACCGGTCTGGACCTGGTCCGGCTGCCGGGGCGGGCCGCCGGCCACAGCCCGCTGATGCAGTCGATCGCCGCCCGCCTGACCGACTGGTTCGACGAGCTGGACTGGTCCGTCCCGGACGTGCCCGTCCTGTCCAACGTCGACGCCCGGCCCTCCCGCGACCCGGAGCACCTGGCCGGCTGCCTGCGCCGGCACCTGACGTCACCGGTCCAGTGGGAGGCCACCGGGCACGCCCTGGTGGAGCAGGCGGGGGCGACCTGGGTCGTCGAGGTCGGCGCCGTCCCGACCCTGGGCCCGCTGATCCGCCAGGTCCACCCCGACCTCCCGGCCCGCCTGGCCACCGGACCGGGCCTGCCCGACCCGCCCGCCCGTCCAGCACACGCGCTCACCGGCGCTGCGCCCAGCAGAGGAGAGAGATGACCACCATCCAGCACCCCACGGCGAAGGTGCGCTGCGGGCCCACCGTGTCCCGGTCGGACGCCGTCCCCAACCGCCGCCGCGGAGGTGACATCCGGGTGTTGCTCTCGCCGACCAGCGTGGGTGCCACCGCCGGGTTCATGGGCACGCTCACCCTGGAGCCGGGCGAGGTGGTGACCGAGCACTGGCACCCGTACTCGGAGGAGTTCCTCTACTGCGTCTCCGGCGACGTGCTGGTCACGCTGGACGGGGAGGAGCGCCGGCTGGGCGGGGAGTCGGCGGTGCACATCCCGATCGGGGTGCGGCACCGGATCGTCAACGACGGCGTCGAGCCGGCGTTCTTCGTCTTCCTGGCCGGCCCGCTGGCCCCGCGCCCGGAGCTCGGGCACGTCGACACCGAGCCCTCGCCGGGCTCCATGGGCGTGCGGTGATGACCACCGGCCGCCGGGTCGTCATCACCGGGATCGGCGTCGTCGCACCCGGTTCGATGGGCCGGGAGGGCTTCTGGGACATGATCACGGCCGGCCGGACGGCGACCCGGCGGATCACCTTCTTCGACCCCAGCCGGTTCCGGTCCCAGGTCGCCGCCGAGGTCGACTTCGACGGGCGCCAGCAGGGGCTGACGGCGCACGAGGTGTTCCGGAACGACCGCTTCGTGCAGATGGCCATGGTCGCCGCCGACGAGGCCGTCGCCGACAGCGGGCTGGCGTTGGGCAGCGGCACCCTGGAGGCCCCCGACCCGGACCGGGTGGGTGTCGTCCTCGGGAGCGCCGTCGGGGCCACCATGCGGCTGGAGAACGAGTACGTGGCGGTCAGCGACGCCGGCACGCACTGGCTGGTGGACCCGCAGTACGCCTCCCGGTTCCTGCACCACGCGCTGGTGCCCAGCTGCGGGGCCACCGAGCTCGCCGTGCGCTTCGGTGCCCACGGGCCGGCGACCGTGGTCTCCACCGGCTGCACCTCGGGCATCGACGCCGTGGGTTACGGCAGCCAGCTGATCGAGGACGGCGACGCCGACGTCGTCCTCGCCGGGGCCAGCGACGCCCCCATCTCCCCGATCTCCATGGCCTGCTTCGACACGATCCGGGCGACCACCGGCAACAACGACGACCCGGCGCACGCCGCCCGGCCGTTCGACGCCCGCCGCGACGGCTTCGTGATGGGCGAGGGCTCCGCGGTGCTGGTGCTGGAGGAGCTCGAGCACGCCCGCCGGCGGGGGGCGGACGTCTACTGCGAGGTCAGCGGCTACGCCAACCGCTGCAACGCCCACCACATGACCGGGCTGCGCCCGGACGGGGTGGAGATGGCCGAGGCCATCCGGCTGGCGCTGGACCAGGGCCGGATCGACGCCGACGAGGTGGGCTACGTCAACGCACACGGCTCGGGGACCAAGCAGAACGACCGGCACGAGACGGCCGCGGTGAAGCTGAGCCTCGGCCCGACCGCCCGACGGGTCTCGATGAGCTCGATCAAGTCGATGATCGGCCACTCGCTGGGCGCGATCGGCTCGATCGAGATCGCCGCCACCGCGCTCGCGGTGCAGCGCGGGGTGGTGCCACCGACGGCGAACTACGCGGTGCCCGACCCCGAGTGCGACCTGGACTACGTGCCCAACACCGCCCGGGAGCAGAAGGTCGACGTCGCGCTGTCGGTGGGCAGCGGGTTCGGCGGCTTCCAGTCCGCGATCGTGCTCGCCCACCCCACGAGGAGGACACCATGACGGAACTGGTGGTGACCGGGATCGGCGTGGTCGCGCCGACCGGGGTGGGCGTGGAGGCGCACTGGTCCTCCCTGGTGCGGGGGGAGCCGGCGATCCGGCCGATCGTCGGCTTCGACCCCGCGCAGTACGGCGTATCGCTGGCCGGACAGGTGACCGGCTTCGTCCCCGCCGACCACGTCGACCCCCGGCTGATGGTGCAGACCGACCGGTGGACGTGGATGTCGCTGGCGGCGGCCACTCTCGCCGCGCAGGACGCCGGGTACTCCGCGCCGGAGGACGCCTACGCGACCTCGGTGTTCCTGGCCGCGGGCTCCGGCGGCAACGAGTTCAGCCAGCACGAGATCCAGGGGTTGTGGGCCAAGGGGCCCAAGTCGGTCGGCGCCTACCAGTCGATCGCCTGGTTCTACGCGGCCAGCACCGGCCAGATCTCCATCCGGGACGGCTACAAGGGGCCCTCCGGGGTCGTGGTGAGCGAGGGCGCGGGCGGGCTGGACAGCATCGGCTGGGCCCGCCGGGTGGTGCGCCGGGGCACCCCCGCGGTGCTGGTCGGGGGCACCGAGGCCGGGGTGACCCCGTACGCCCTGCTCTGCCAGGCGACCAGCGGGCGGCTCTCCACGGCGCCGGCTCCCGAGGACGCCTACAAGCCGTTCGACCGGCGCGCCTCGGGCCACGTCATCGGCGAGGGCGGCGCGATCCTGCTGGTCGAGGAGCCCGGCGCCGCCCGGGCCCGCGGGGTGGAGCGGGTGTGGGGTGAGGTGGCCGGCCACGGCGCTACGCACGACGCCCACCACCACGCCGATGCCGCTCCCGACGCCCGGCAGTACGCCCGGGCTGTCCAGCTCTCCCTCGCCGACGCCGGGATCACCCCCGACGACGTGGACCTGGTCCTCGCCGACGGGGCCGGCGTGCCGGAGCTGGACGCCCTCGAGCTCGAGGCGCTGCAGCGGGTGTTCGGTGGGCGCACCGACCCGGTGCCGGTGACCGCGCCGTCGTCCTGGACGGGGCGGCTGATGGCCGGCGGCTCGGCGCTCAACGTGGCCACCGGGCTGCTGGCCATGCGGGACGGGATCGTGCCCGGCACCGCGTACCTGGACGATCCCGTCGACGCCCCCGGCCTCGACCTCGTCCAGCACAGCCGCGCCCAGCAGGTCGAGACGGTCGTCGTCCTCGCCCGCGGGTTCGGCGGCTTCAACAGCAGCCTGGTGCTGCGCCGGCCCACCGAGGAGAGGACGTCATGACCACGCTGGAGGACGCCGCCCCGGCCACCGCCGCCGAGCCGGGGGGCGCGGTCCGCACGCTGCTGCGGATGCGGGTCCGGGAGGGCTGCGAGGAGCGGTTCGAGGAGGCGTGGCGCACCGCCGCCGTCCAGATCGCCGGGGAACCGGGCAACGTCCGGCAGGAGCTGATGCGCGACGCCGACGACGCCCGCACCTTCCTGATCGTCGGCGAGTGGGCCGACCGGGCGGCCGCGGACGCGTTCGGCCGGTCCGCCGCCCGGGAGGCGCTGACCGCGTCGCTGCGCGACCTGCGGGAGGACGCCGACCGCAGCACCTACGAGATCCGCTACGGCATCGCCGGGGGCGAGCAGGCCTCGCACGTCCGGGTGGACATCAGCACCCGGGTGGCCCCGGGCGAGGAGGAGGCGTTCGAGCGGGCCTACGCCGTCGTCACCGACCGGCTGCGCGGGACACCGGGCCTGATCCGCGAGGAGCTGCTCCGGGAACCGGGCTCGGACATCTTCCACATCTTCGCCGAGTGGGAGTCCGACCAGGACTTCCGCAACTGGGTGGACGACCCCTCGCACGCCGACCAGAGCGGGCCGCTGATCCGCTGGCTGTCGGTCTTCTTCGAGCGGAAGCTCTACGAGATCCGCTTCCGCCCGCAGGAGGCCGGGGTCCGCGGCGTCCGGGCCACCCGTCCCGCGCCGGCCCCTGCGGCGCCGGAGACCACCAGCGTGCCGGTGCCCCGGACCGAGCCGGCGGTCGCGGCCGCTCCCCCGCCGGAGGACGTCCCGACCCGGACCGCGTGCGAGGTGCTGGTGGTCGGCGCGGGCCCGACCGGGCTGACCGCGGCGATCGAGCTGGCCCGGCGGGGCATCGCCGTCCGGGTCGTGGACAAGCGCAGCGAGCCCGCCGCCCAGGCGGACAAGGCCATCGGCGTGCACTGCCGGACGATGGAGATCTGGGAGGACCAGGGCATCGTCACCGAGGCGATGGACGCCGGCAGCTGGCTGCACGGGCAGACCGTGTTCGTCAACGGGAAGCAGACCCACCAGGTCGACTGGTCCGGGCTGGAGGAGCTGCCCTACGCCCACCTCGGGCTGCCGCAGTACGAGACCGAACGGATCCTCGGGGACCGGCTGACGTCCCTCGGCGTCCGGGTCGACCGGGGGGTCCAGCTCGCCGGCTTCACCCAGGACGACGACGGCGTCACCGCCGAGCTCGTCGACGCGGCGGGCACCCGGTCCAGCACCCGCGCGCAGTACCTGATCGGCGCCGACGGGTCCGGGAGCGCCGTCCGGGAGCAGCTCGGGCTCACCTTCGACGGCGGCCTGTCGATGTTCCCGCAGCTGTTCATGCTCGGGGACGTCGACGTCGACTGGGAGATGCCGCCGGGGCACCTGGTGCGCTGGGTGCGGATCGAGGAGGACGGCGACTTCACCGGGATGCTGGTCTGCGTGCCGCTCAAGGGCCGCAACCGGTACCGGGTGGCGACGCTGGCGCCGCAGCGGCTGCAGAAGACGATCGGCAGCGGGGTGGTGCCCCCCGGGTTCTGGAAGGAGTACGACCCGCCGGGGCTGGCCGACATCCAGGCCGCGATCGACGACCTCGGCCCGGCCGGGACGACGGCGAGCAACCTGCGTTGGTCGTCGATCTTCCGGGTCAAGCACGGCATCGTCGACCGGTACCGCACCGGCCGGGTCTTCGTCGCCGGGGACGCCGCCCACCTGCACCCGCCGGCCGGAGGCCAGGGCATGAACACCGGGATCCAGGACGCCTGGAACCTGGCCTGGAAGGTGGCCCTCGCCGTCCGCGGGCAGGCCTCCGCCGGCCTGCTGGACAGCTACGAGGCCGAGCGCCGGCCCGCCGGGAAGGCCATCGTCGACCGCGCCGTGGCCATCGCGTTCACCGACGAGATGGACATGGACGACGAGCGGGCGCAGTTCCTGCTCGAGATGCAGATGACGATGAACTACGCCGACAGCCCGCTGGTCGGGGAGGTCACCGGCCCGGCCGGGTTCACCGGCGGTCCGCTGCCCGGGCACCGGGCACCCGACGTGCTGGGGCTCCGCCGGTTCGGCGTCGCCCACGACGTGCGCCTGTTCGACCTGACCCGGGGCACGCACGCCACCCTGCTGTTGACCGCCGGGGACGGGACCGGTGACGAGGAACTGCACGCCCTGGAGGAGCTGGCCGCCTCGGTCCGGCAGGCCACCGGGGGCCAGGTGCGCCCCTACCTGGTCGCCGGCCCGGACGTCGCCGTCCCACCGCTGGTCGACCTGCCGGTCCTGCGCGACGCGCGCGGTGCGTTCGCCGCCGCCTACGGCACGGGCGGCCCGGGGACGGCGGCCTACCTGGTGCGGCCCGACGGGCACGTCGGCTTCCGGACCCGGCCGGTGAGCGAGCAGGCCCTGCGCGAGCACCTGGCGGGGGTGTTCACCGGCTGAGGTCCATGGCCCCGCACGGCGCGCGCCGTGTGGGGCCCCCGCCTCCGACACCGGTCAGCTGTTCGCGGCGATGTACTCCTCCGGGTCCTTGTCCCGGATCGGGATGCCGGCGGCGTGCGTGGCCTCGTAGGTCAGGAACTGCACGGCGATGTCGTGCCGGACCTGCAGGTCGGCATGGTGCCGGAAGTCGAGCAGGTCCTCCCGCTCCTCCTCGGCCATGTGGTCGTCGTTGGCCTTGCGGGCCTCCCACACCGCCGTCCACCACTCGTCGGTGCCGACCTGGTGGTCCTGGGTCTTCCGGACGGCGTCCCGGATCTCGTTGTGGTCGGAGACCGCGTCCTCGACCTCGTCGTGCACGCCGCCGTCCGGGTTCCCCTTCCCCAGCTTGAGCACCTGCGGGTAGAAGTACTTCTCCTCGCCCTCGGCGTGCACCTCGAGGAAGGCGGCCAGCCGGTCCCACATGGCGCCCAGCGCGTCGTTGTCGCCGCGGGGCATCTCGTCGAGCAGCGCGAACATGCGCCGCTGCTGGTGGTGCTGCTCCAGGATGATCTCGGTGATGTCCATGAGGGGTCGTTGCCCCGGGCGACCGGTCGGGATGCGCCGTCCGCCGGTCGAACTGGCGAGTGCGACGACGTTCACCGGTCGGCGTCTTCCGGTCGAGGTATCTCAGCACTAAGGTTTCTCGACATGAGCTCTCGCCGGGTCCGCATCGGGATCGACACGGGTGGCACCTTCACCGACGTGGTCGCCGTCGACGAGGAGACCGGGGAGGTCGCCACCACCAAGACGCCGTCCACCCCGAGCGACCCGGCCGACGGCTTCCTCGCCGGCGTGCAGAAGGTGCTCGGCCAGCTGGGCCTGGACGGGTCGTCGGTGACCGCGGTCAGCCACGGGACGACGGTCGCCACCAACCAGCTGCTCGAGGGCAAGCTGGACCGGATCGGCTTCATCACCACCGAGGGCTACGGATCGGTGCTGGAGATCGCCCGGCAGTCCGTCCCCGACGGCTACGGCAACAGCTACTTCTGGGTCAAGCCGCCGCGGATCGTGCCGGCCGACCTGGTCCGCACGGTGCGCGGCCGGCTCGACGTCAGCGGCGCCGAGGTCCGGCCCTTCTCGCCCGAGGACGCCGTCGACGCCGCCCGGTTCTTCCGCGACGCCGGGATCACCACGATCGGCGTCTGCTTCCTGCACTCCTACGCGAACGACGCCCACGAGCGGGCCATGCTCGACGTGCTCCACGTGGAACATCCGGGCGCCGTGGTCTCGATCAGCTCCCAGGTGCTGCGCGAGTACCGCGAGTACGAGCGCTCGGTGACCACGCTCGTCGACGCCGCGGTGAAGCCGAAGGTCGGCGCCTACGTCACCAACATCCGCCGCCGCCTCGACGAGATCGCCCCCGCCGTCCCCTTCTACGTGATGAAGAGCAACGGCGGCGTGCTCAGCGCGGCCGAGGTGGTGCACCAGCCGATCACCACGATGCTCTCCGGCCCCGCCGCGGGCGCCCTGGGCGCCGCGCTGATCGCCGGCACCGCCGGGTTCGACCGGGTGCTCACCTGCGACGGCGGCGGCACCTCCACCGACGTCACCGTGGTCATCGACGGCGAGCCGACGCTGACCACCGAGGGCTCGGTCGGCGACTACCCGTCGAAGATCCCGATGATCGACGTCGTCACCGTCGGCGCCGGCGGCGGCTCGATCGCCTGGCTGTCACCGGAGGGCACGCTCAAGGTGGGGCCGAAGTCGGCCGGCGCCGACCCGGGGCCGATCTGCTACGACAACGGCGGCGAGCAGCCCACCGTCACGGATGCGCACGTCGTCCTCGGCCGGATCCCCCCGCACCTGCTGGGCGGGGAGATCCCGCTGTCGGTCGACGCGGCCCGGGCCGGGCTGGAGCAGCTGGCCGGGAAGCTCGGCCTGTCGGTCGAGGCGCTGGCCAGCGGGATCCTGGAGATCTCGGCGTGGAACCAGGCCAACGCGCTGCGCCAGGTCACCGTCGCCCGCGGCCTCGACGTCCGCGACTTCACCCTCACCACCTTCGGCGGCTCCGGCTCGCTGCTGGCCTGCCGGCTGATGGACGTGCTGGGGCTGCCGCGCACGCTGGTGCCGCCGAACCCGGGCAACGTCAGTGCCTTCGGGCTGCTGACCGTCGACGTCCGCAACGACTACGTGCAGACGATGGTCGCCCGGCACGCCGACGTCTCCCCCGCCACCCTGGCCACCGCCTTCGCCGACCTGGAGGGCCAGGCCGAGGTCGCCCTGGACGGCGAGGGCTTCCCGCGGGCCGAGCAGCGGATGCAGCGCACCGCCGACCTGCGTTACGTCGGCCAGGCGTTCGAGGTGCGGGTCCCGGTCGGTGCTGGCGACCTGGACCAGGCGGCGATCGACGCGGTGGCCACCGCCTTCCACGCGGCGCACCGCCAGCTCTACGGCTACGACTTCGCGACCGACCCGCGGCAGGCAGTGGAGTGGGTGAACCTGCGGGTGAGCGGGATCGGCCCGATCCGCCGGCCGGAGATCGTCGAGCCGGCACCGTCGGGCCGGGACGCCCGCCGCGGGACCCGGCCGGTGTTCTTCGACGAGTGGGTCGAGGCGCCGCTCTTCTGGCGACCCGACCTCTCCCCCGGCGACGTCGTCGCCGGCCCGGCGATCGTCGAGGAGTTCGGCTCCACCGTCCCGGTGCACCCGGGCTTCTCCGCCACCGTCGACCGCTTCGGCAACCTGCTGCTCACGAAGGAGACCGCCCGATGAGCACCGATCAGGGCCAAAGTCGCGACTTTGGCCCCTCCGCGGCCGACCCGGTGCTGGTGGAGATCGTCGCCGGCACGCTGGCCGCGATCGAGCGGGAGGTGGAGACGTCGATCGGGCGGACCTCCCGCTCCCCGATGATCCGCGACGCGCACGACTTCCGGGCCGGCATCCACGACCGGCAGCTGCGCAAGCTCACCGGCCGCTCGTACTCCGCGCTGGTGCAGCCGGTGGTCCGCGACCACCCGATCGACACGATGAACCCCGGCGACGTCTACTTCCACAACGACGTCTACCTGTCCGAGGGCGGGATCGGCCACCTGCCCGACCTGTGCGTCACGGTGCCGGTCTTCGCCGACGTCGACGGGGCACCCACCGTGGTCGCCTTCATCCAGGCGTTCGGCCACCACGACGACATCGGCGGGGCGGTGCCCGGCTCCATGCCGTCGGCGGCCACCAGCGTGTTCGAGGAGGGCCTGATGGTCCCCCCGATCAAGCTGTGGGACCGCGGCGTCCGCAACGACGCCGCGCTGACGATCATGACCCGCAACTCGCGGATGCCCGACTCGCTCGCCGCCGACCTGGACGCCGAGTGCTCGGCCTGCCTGGCCGGGGCCCGCCGACTGGGCGAGCTGTTCGACCGGTACGGCGTCGCCGCGGTGGAGGCCTGCTTCGAGTCGATCCTGAGCAGCTCGACCGAGGTGTACCGGCGGGAGATCCTCTCCCAGATCCCCGACGGCTCCTACGTCTGGGAGGACTACGCCGAGCACGACGGCGTCGACGCCCCCCAGCTGCACCGGCAGCGGATCACGCTCACCATGGACTCCACCAAGGACGTCCCGCTGGTCATCGACTTCACCGGCACCGGCCCGCAGGCCAAGGGGCCGATCAACCACTGCGGCGACTACGCCGACGGCAACTTCCTGAAGAAGTGGCTGGCGCCGATCCTGCGCAACCTGGCCGAGTCGCCGGAGCGGATGGCGCAGCTGGACGTCAACGAGGGCGTCGTGCCGCTGATCGAGATGCGCTTCCCGGAGAAGGGCACGCTGCTCACCCCGATCTTCCCGGCGCCCACCAACGCCCGGACGTTCGTGATCCTGCGGCTGCTCGGCGTGCTGGCCGGGGTGCTGGCCAAGGCGACCGGCGGCCGGATGCCCGCCGACCAGGAGACGATCCGCTACACCGGCGTCTACGGCACCGACGCGAGCGGCGAGCCCTACCTGATGCGCGAGGTGCTCGGCGGTGGCTCCGGCGGGCGGTACTACGCCGACGGCGAGGACACCATCCACGTCGTCCCGGACTCCCGGAACCTGCCCACGGAGTTCACCGAGTCCCGGTTCCCGCTGCGGATCGAGCGGCTCGCCCTGGCGAAGGACTCCGGCGGACCGGGCCGGTACCGCGGTGGCTGCGGCTACGAGAAGGACATCCGGGTGCTCCGCGACGCGCACTTCATGTCGATCGCCGACCGCTCGATCCTGTCCTGCTGGGGCGTCAAGGGCGGCAAGGCAGGGCGACCGTTCTCGATCACCGTGGACCCGGGCGGGCCGGACGAGCACGAGGTCGACGCGCTGGCCGACGCCGAGCCGCTCAAGGCCGGCACCGTCGTCCGGGTGCGGACGACGGGCGGCGGCGGCTGGGGCGACCCGCTGGACCGGCCGGTCGAGGAGGTGCTGCGGGACATCGCCTGGCACAAGGTCAGCGTCGCCGGCGCCCGGGACGACTACGGCGTGGTGGTCCGGGACGACGGCACGGCCGACGAGACGGCGACCTCCCGGCTACGCGAGGAGCTCCGGGCGGCCCGCCCGGAGGTGCAGCCGTTCTTCGACCGCGGCCCCGGCTACGCCCTGCTCTCCGGTGGCGAGTCCTACAACGAGTTCGACCTCCTCTGACCGGACCCGTCACGATCGGGTCACGCCCGCCCGGGGGGAGGAACATGCCGGGCGGGCGGTACGTACCGGTCCGTCACGAGTCGGCATCAGGTGTCCGCCTTCGGGCGTGACGCGGCCGGCTGAGGCAATCGCTGTGGTGTCCGAACTCTGCGGCGGGCCGTCCCGGGCCTGCCCCGACGAGAGGAACCACCGTGCAGCACACCCGCCCCATCACCAAGCTCTTCCTCGCCGGCAGCCTCGTCGTGGCCCCGTTCACGTTGGCTGCCTGCGGTGATGACACCGCCGGCCCCGAGGAGGGCGTGAGCGCCGGGGACATCCAGGAGGACGAGGGGGTCGACGCCGACGCCGGCCTCGAGGCCGATGCCGACACCGGCCTCGACGCCGGCGCCGAGGCCGGGCTCGGCTACGACGGCCTCTACGACTCCGCGTTCTACGAGGAGCGGAACCAGTACGTCGGCCAGGAGGTGACCGTGTCGGCGACCGTGAACGAGGTGTTCGGCCCGAACTCCTTCTCCATCGCCGGCACCGAGGAGACCTCCGTGGAGCCCCTGCTCATCGTGGGTGCGGACTCGGCCAACGCCCTGGAGGAGGGCCAGGTCGTCCAGGTCACCGGCACCGTGCAGAGCGGGTTCACCGAGACCGGCGTCGAGGACGAGCTGGGGATCGACCTGGCCGACGACGCGTTCGCCGACTTCGAGGACCAGCAGTACATCGTCGCGGACAGCGTCGACACCTCCGTGCCGACCGAGACCGAGTGACACCACCGTGACCCCGTGCGGGCTCGTGCGGTGCCCCGGAGGGCGCCGTACGAGCCGCGCCGGCACGGCCACCGGCGAGCACGGCTGACGGGAAGCGGGCCGGACCGCGCTGCGCGCCCCGCCACGTGTTGGCGTCGAGTTCTCGCCGGCGGGCATGCTCCGGCCGGCTGTGGCAATGACTGTGGTGTCCGGAACCTGCGGCGGGCATCCCACGCCCGGCTCGACGAGAGGAACCACCGTGCAGCAGCACACCCGTCCCATCGCGAAGCTCTTCCTCGCCGGCATCCTGGCCGTTGCGCCCTTCAGCCTGGCGGCCTGTGGCAACGAAGGTGCCGGCGACGACACCGCCGCCGGCGACGACGCATCCGGCGCGGATGACGTCTGGAGCGCCGGCGACCTGCTGGAGGAGCAGGAGCAGGAGGGGGTCGAGGCCGACGCCGGGGCCGACGGGGACGCCGGCTACAACGGCAGCTACGACTCCGGGTTCTACGAGCAGTCGAGTGCCCTCGTCGGCGAGGAGGTGACCGTGTCGGCGACCGTGGACGAGGTGGTCGACCCGAACTCCTTCTCCATCACCGGCGTCGAGGACACCTCCGCCGAGCCGCTGCTCGTCGTGGGCTCGGACATCGCGGGCGTCCTCGAGGACGGGCAGGTGCTCCTCGTCACCGGGACCGTGCAGAGCGGGTTCGACGAGGTCGCGGTCGAGGAGGAGCTGGGCCTCGACCTGACCGACGACGCCTACACGGACTTCGCGGGCCGGGAGTACATCGTCGCCGACAGCGTCGACATCCAGGGGCCGGCCGAGGAGTGAGCGACCCACCGTGACGGGCGCGAACGAGGACTGGACCGGCCGGTCAGCCGGCCCGCCGCCCGAGCCACCGCCGGCGCCGGTGTGACGGCACCGGCTCCGAGATCGCAGGCCCGGGGACGACGACCGGGCGGCTGAGCCGCCACTCGGCGACCATCACCTCGACGTCCGGCATCCCGACCGCGATCCACGGCCCGTCGACCGGCTGCCGGTAGTACCGGTCGACCCGGGCGACGTGCGCCTCGACCACCGCGCGGGCCAGCTCCTCGGTGGGCTGCCGGGCGACCCGGGCAGGCAGCTCCTCGCGCTCCTTCCGCAGCGCCAGCCCGGTGGGCATGATCGCGGCGACGTCGGCCTCCTCCCGCCGGGCCCACTCCAGCGCCCACTCGTAGGTGGTCTTCTCCCGGTCCCGCCGGGGCAGCGGCTTCCCGGCACCGGCCAGCCCCTCGAGGTCCCCCCGCTCGCGGGCCTGGGCGATCTGGTGCTCGACCCAGCTCTCGAACGACATGCCCTCCGGCTTGCGTTCCGTCATCGGCGTCCTCCTCCACGCTCCTCTGCCAGTGTGGGACGCATGCGGACGACGAGCACGCGCGAGGTCTACCGGAACCCCTGGCTCCGGCTGCGCGAGGACGCCATCGAGCTGGACGACGGATCGCCGAGCGTCTACTCCGTCGTCGAGCGGCCCCACTTCGGCCTCGTGATCGCCGCCGAGCGGGACGGCTTCTGGTTGGTCGAGCAGTTCCGCCACCCGCTGGGGCGGCGGTCCTGGGAGTTCCCGCAGGGCACCTGGTCCGGGGGTGCCCAGCCTGCCGGCGTCGACGGGTCGGCGGAGGCGCTGGCGCGGACGGAGCTGGCCGAGGAGACGGGGCTGCGCGCCGCCACCGTCCGGCACCTCGGGCACCTGGACCTGGCGCCGGGGCGCACCACCCAGGAGTTCGACGTCTGGCTGGCCGAGGACCTGACGCCCGGCCCCACCGCGCGGGAGGCGACCGAGGCCGACATGCACTCGGCGTTCGTCACCGAGGCGGAGTTCCGGGCCATGGTGCGCGATGGCCGGTTCTCCGACGGCCCCTCGCTGGCCGCCTACGGCCTGCTCCTGCTCGGCCGCGCCACGGGGGTCGCCACAGCGCACGTGGCGGATCCCGAGGAGTGAACTCCAGCCCGGCCGGGAACCGAGGAGCCATGGACGAACCTGCCCCCAACGTCGAGGTCACGGTCACCACGCACGATGCGGAGTCCGCCGAGATCACGGTCATCGGCGAGCTGACCGAGCACGCGCGCCGGCCCCTGGTCCGTGCGATGACCGACCTGATGCTGGCCGACGCGACGCTCAAGCAGGTCCGGGTCGACCTGTGCGAGGTGACCTTCATGAACTCCGCCGGGATGGCGACGCTGGTGCAGCTGGAGCGGATGGCCCAGCCACGGGGCATCGACACCCCGCTGGTCGTGCACACCGCCGCCGTCGCCCGCCCGCTGCAGCTCAGCGGCCTCTGGCGGCGCTTCACCATCATCGACCGCCGCGAGGGCCACCCGGAGGACGTGCACGAGGCCACCCCGCGCAGCCCCGAGCACAGCTGAGCCCCGGCGCGTTTCCGGCAGGCGTGACCGGGCACAGCCTCCGGGTCACCAGCACCGTCGAGCAGGAGGTCACATGTCCCGGTCCGCCCGTCCCCGTCCGGTGGGTCGCACCGTCGCCGCGTTCGCCATCGCCGCCGCCGCCCTGACGACGACTGCCTGCGGAGACGACGTCGTCGACGACGGCGTCGAGCAGAACGTGGAGGAGGGGGTCACCGACGTCGAGGACGGCGTCGGCGACCTCGAGGAGGAGATCGAGGACACCGAGGGCTGACCGACCGGCGACCGGTCAGCTGGGGTCGGGGCTGCCCCCGGGGACGCGGCCCAGCGTGATGAGCCAGCGGCGGAGCAGGCCGGCCAGCTGGGTGCGCTCCTCGGGCGACAGGGCGGCCAGCATCCCGTGCTCGGTGTCCAGGTGGTCCGGCAGCGCCGCGTCCAGCGCCGTCCGCCCCGCGTCGGTCAGCGTGACCACGACGGCCCGCCCGTCGGCCTCGCTGCGCCCGCGGGTGATCAGGCCCTTCTCTTCCAGGCGGTCCAACCGCTGGGTGATGGCCCCGGAGGTGACCAGCGCGGTGCGCATCAACGCGGTGGGCGTCAGCTGGTAGGGCTCCCCCGCCCGGCGCAGGGCCGCGAGGACGTCGAAGGACGGCGCATCGAGCCCGTGCCGGGCGAAGGTGGCCCGCTGGGCCAGGAAGACCTCCCGCTGCAGCTGGCTGATCCGGCCGATGACGCCCATCGGCGAGCAGTCCAGGTCCGGCCGCTGCTGCGCCCACTGCGCCAGGATCACGTCCATCGCGTCCCCGGTGCCGGTGTCCCCGTCGCGCGTGGGCCTCGACCCGTCGAGCAGGTCGCTCACGGGGTCGGATCCCCGGGCCGCGGCAGGTCGGCGAGGTGCTCGGCGAACGTGCGCGGCGGGCGGCCGAGCAGGTCGGTGAGCACCCGCGGGCTGCCGACGAAGCCGTGCGCCCGGTAGTGGTCGAACATCGTGCGCCGGCAGCGGGCGGCGTAGCCGGTGGGCACCTCGCCACCGGGGATGACGTCGTCGGCGACGACCTCCTCACCGAGCCACTCGCCGATCAGCTCGGCCATCCGCGGTGCGGTGAGCGCCTCCGGGCCGGCCGCCTCGAACGTGCCGCCGTCCAGGCCGTCCTCGGTCAGCAGCACGGCCGCGGCCTCGGCCACGTCCCGGACGTCGACGAGGGACTGCGCCGTGCGCAGGCCCCACAGGCTGCGGAGCACGCCGCTGGTGCGCGCCGCCTCCAGCTCCGGGTGCAGGTTCTCGGCGTAGGAGGAGGGCTGCAGCACCCGCCAGGACGACAACCCGCTGGCGTCCAGTGCCTCTTCGGCCAGGTCCTTGCCGGCGTGGTGGGGCATCGCCCGCAGCTGCGGGCGCATCACCGAGTGGTAGACCATCCGCGGCAGCCCCGCCCGGCGGGCCTCGGCGAACAGGGCCGAGGCCCCCTCGGCCTCGTCCGGGTCGAAGTTCGGCCAGATCAGGTACGTGGCGTCCGCGCCCTGGAACACCGAGGACCAGGCCATCGGCGAGGTCAGCTCGGCGACGACGACCTCGGCGCCGAGCTCGTCCAGCGCGGGCCGGGGACCGCGGCGGGAGACCACGGCGCGCACGGACTCCCCTCGGGCGCGCAGGGCACGCACGACCGCCGTCCCCGTCAGCCCGCCGGCCGCAGTCACCACGATCACACCGGGCATCTTAGTTCTGAAGGACCTCGGCGGGCAGTTCCCATGCCCGGAGAGGGGAGATCAGGTTCCCGGCGCGGTGACGAGCGGAGTCCGGCCGTCGCCGTGCCGGCTCAGCGCAACGCTGAGCTCAGCCGGACCGTCAGGCCGGCCGGCTCGGGCAGCAGGTCGACGTGGTCCCACAGCTTGCGGGCCAGCCACAGGCCCATGCCGCCCTGGGAGAGGTCGTCGCCGTGCGCCGGCTGGAACCCGGCGAGCGGGCCGGTGAACCCGGTGCCGCAGTCGCTGATGGTGCAGACCACCCGGTCGGTCGAGGCCCACACCCGGGCCGCCACCGGTGGGGTGCCGTGCCGGAAGGCGTTGGCCGCGATCTCGCTGACCGCCAGGTGCAGGTCGGTGCACTGGTCCGGATCCGGCACGCAGGTGGCGAGCACCGCGGCCAGCTGGTGCCGCAGGGTGCCCAGCGACCGGGCACCGTCGGCGGCGAACAGCGGCGGGCCGCCCTCCATCGGCTCGCGCGGCAGCGGCAGCGCGGCCAGGTACTGCGCCGGCGGCAGGTAGCCGGCGCTCGCCACCGGGACGCCGTCGACGAGCAGGTGCGGATGGGTCTGCCCGGCGCTGGCCACGACGTCGACGGGCAGCTGCCGCTGGTCGTAGACGCAGAGCGCGTCCAGCGGGGACCCGGCGAGCAGCTCGTTGACCGCGGACTCGTAGCGCTGCCCCTCCCGCCAGGCGCGGGGTGCCGGTCCGAACTCCGGTGTGCCCAGGACCCGGAGCACCCCCGACGGCGACGCGGCGGCCCGGTCGAGCAGCCGACGGGTGGCGATGACGGCGTCCGGCGCGCGGGCACCGCGCATCGAGACGCGGGGGTCGCTGAGCAGCCGGGTCTCGGGAACCCCGACCGCCGAGCGCAGCAGCTCGGCCGTGTCCTCCGCGCAGGACAGCACCGTCACGTCGCCGGCGGCGAGGCCGGCCTCCAGCCAGGGGACGGCGCCGGCGAGCAACGCGTCGTCGGAGCCGAAGACCAGGGCCGTGTGGCCGCGCGCCCCCGCGGACCGGGAACTCGGCACCTCGTCCAGGGCGCGCTGCACCGGCAGCGCGGGACGAGCTCCGAGAACGGACACGACACCTCTCGACCGACGGTGGACCCTGGGAACTGCTGGCATTCTCAATCACCCACCCCTGGTCTCGGCAACCGCCCCCGGGAACAGCACTCCCCCGATCGAGTGAACCGCCGCACAGTGGCACGGAACGCGATGACCGAGGAGCGGTGAGTCACGGCGTGCCGGATGCTGGATCAGCGGCGGCGCCCGGCCAGGGTGTCCAGCGCCGCCCGGTCCAGCCCGGTGGCCGACTCCACCTCGGCGACGTCCAGCGCCCCGCAGTCCAGGCCACGGAGCACCACGGTGGCCAGGGCGCGGGCCGTGGCCGGCTCGTCGAGCACCCCGCCCTCGACCCGGCTGACGTAGCCGGCGAGCCGCGCCGCGGCAGCCGGCAGGGCTGCCCGGAAGAACGCGTAGGTGGCGAGGTAGCGGGTGACCAGCTGTGCCGGGTGCAGGTCCCAGCCCTGGTAGAAGCCGCGCTCCAGTGCCCGGCGGACCAGCCCGGCGTGCAGCTGCCAGGCCTCGTGCACCCGGGCGGTGGTGCCGATGGGCAGCACGTTGGTCGAGCCGTCGACCGCGTGCGCCCCGGTGCCCGCCACGGCCACCTGCATGGCCTGCTTGGCGACGTCGGCCGCCGGGTGGTCGGAGGACTGGTGGGCCGCTGCGATGCCGAGGGCGGCGCTGTAGTCGTAGGTGCCGTAGTGCAGGCCGACCACCCGGCCGGCGCCGGCGTGCAGCATCCGGGCCAGCGTCGTCGTCCCGTCGGCACCCAGCACCGCCTGCGGGGTCTCCACCTGCAGCTCCAGGTCCAGCGCCAGCCCGCTGGCCTGCTCCAGGGCGTCCAGCAACGGCAGGAAGGCGGCGACCTGCTCGACCGCGGTCACCTTGGGCAAGGTCACGATCGCCCGCTCCCGGCCGGCCCCGGCGAGGCCGGTGAGGAACAGGTCCAGGGAGCGCACCCCGCGGCGCCGGGTGGGCTCCTCCAGCGACTTGGCCCGGACCCCGAGGAAGGGCGGCAGCCCGGTCTCGGCGGCCAGCACGGCGGCGGCGGCGGTGACGTCGCCGTCCTCGGCGTCCGGGGGGCCGCGGTAGCCGTCCTCGGCGTCGACCCGCAGGTCCTCGACCGGTTCGGTGGCCAGCTTGGCCCGCACCCGGGGCAGCACCTGCTCGACCAGGTCGGCGTCCAGGCCGAGGTCGGGGAGGCCGTGCTCGTCCAGGGCCGCCAGCGCCGCGGCACCCCAGGAGGGGACCAACCCGGGGACGACGGCGTCGGCGGGCACGTAGCAGGTGTGCACCGGCTGCCGGGCCGACGACTCCCCCGGGTAGGCGGCCAGCCGGGCGGCGTCCACGGGCGCCAGCCGCCGGTCGAGCTCGTCGTACAGCTCTGCGGGGATCATGGGCTGGCATCCTGTCAGCCGTGCCCGACTCCCCGCTGGACAGATTCAACGCCGAACCGGCGGCGCGGGCCGAGGAGCTGCTGCGGTCCTGCAACGCAGCGCCGTCCTTCGCCCCGACCGTCACCGCCGGCCGCCCCTACGACTCCACCGAGGCGCTGGTCTCCCGCGCCGAGGAGGTCAGCCGCACGCTGCCCTGGGCCGAGGTGAGCACCGCACTGGCGGCGCACGCCCGGATCGGCGACCGGATGCAGGGCCCCTCGGCGGAGGCGCGCACGTCACGGGAGGAGCAGAGCGGGATGACCACCGCCGCGGACTCGGTCCGGACCGCGATGGTCGACGGCAACCGCGACTACGAGGAGCGGTTCGGCCACGTCTTCCTGATCCGTGCGTCCGGCCGGTCCGCCGAGGAGATGCTCGCCGAGCTGCACCGCCGGCTCGGCAACGACCCGGAGACCGAGCGCGCCGAGACCACCGAGCAGCTGGCCCAGATCACGGGCCTGCGGGTCGCGGGGCTGCTCCAGTGAGCGAGCCTGCGAGCTCACCGATGTGCACAGCAGCGCCGCGAATGCGGCTGACGAGCGCCGGCGAGGAGGCGACATGAGCGTCTCGACCCACGTGCTGGACGCCGTGGCCGGCCGGCCGGCGGCGGGGATGACGGTGCAGCTGCTGGACGACGCCGGCCAGGTCGCCGCCGGAGTCACCGACGCCGACGGCCGCTGCCGGCTCACCGAGGAGCCCACCGCCGCCGGCCCGCACCGGATCGTCTTCGGCACCGGCGAGTGGGCCGCCGGGCTGGGCCGGGAGACGTTCTGGCCCGAGGTGGTGCTGACCTTCACCGTCGCCGAGCCGGCCGACCACCACCACGTGCCCCTGCTGCTCTCCCCGTTCGCCTACTCCACCTACCGAGGGTCCTGAGCCGTCGGTTCCACGTGCAACATCCCGGCAACGCAGATCAGGGAGAGTGCGCGCATGGCGATCGTCCTCGGGCCCAACCAGTACGGGAAGGCGGAGGTGCGGGTCGTCGCGGTCGACCGCTCCACCGCCCGGCACTCCCTCGTCGACCTCAACGTCAGCTCGGCGCTGCGCGGTGACTTCGCGGCGGCGCACACCGCCGGCGACAACGCGCACGTGCTGACCACCGACGCGCAGAAGAACACCGTCTTCGCCTTCGCCCGCGACGGCATCGGCTCCCCGGAGGAGTTCGGCCTGCGACTGGCCCGGCACCTCGCCGGCTCCTACGAATGGGTCACCGGGGCCCGAGTGGCGATCGAGTCCTACGGGTGGGACCGGATCGCGGTCGGCGGGACGCCGCACGACCACGCGTTCTCCCGCACCGGGGGCGACGTCCGGACGGCGGTGGTCACCGCGGATGGCGAGGACCTGCACGTGCTCGCCGGGCTCAGCGACCTCGTCGTCCTCAAGACCACCGGCTCGGAGTTCTGGGGCTTCCCCCGGGACCGTCACACCACCCTGCCGGAGACCACCGACCGGATCCTGGCGACCGCGGTGACCGCCCGGTGGCGGTACACCGGGCTGGACGTGGACTGGAACGCCACCCACGCCGCCGTCCGGACGACGCTGCTGGAGACCTTCGCCGCCACCCACTCCCTCGCGCTGCAGCAGTCGCTCTACGCGATGGGCGAGGCGGTGCTCGAGCAGCACCGGGACGTGGCCGAGGTACGGATGTCGATGCCGAACAAGCACCACTTCCTGCAGGACCTCTCCGCGTTCGGGCTGGCCAACGACCTGGACGGCCCCGGCGCGGTGGTCTACCACGCCGACGACCGGCCCTACGGGCTGATCGAGGGGGCGGTGCTGCGGGACGACGTCCCGGCCGCGCCGGCCGCCTGGCTGGGGACGCCCGGCTTCTGCTGAGCGATCGGGAGGTGTGCCGCCCCCGTCCCCGGGGGTAACAGCCCCCAGCGACACCGCGGAACACGGTCCAGCCCCGGCCCTCTCCACCGTGGTCGTTCGCTCCCGGAGAGGGAGGCATGGACCTCACGCAGGAGTTCGCTGCCCGCGTCACCGCCGCCGAGCAGGACCTGCCCGGGCCCGAGCTGTTGCCCGAGCGGTTGGCCCGTGCCTGCGCCGAGCTGCTGCCGGTCGCCGGCGCCGGGCTCAGCGTCTACTTCTCCGCCGACCGGCGGCTGCCGCTGGGCGGCAGCGACCCGACGGCCGGGATCGCGGAGCGCCTGCAGTTCACCGTCGGGGAGGGGCCCTGCCTGTCCGCGCACAGCCTCGGCAGCCCGGTGTTCGCCGACGAGGAGGAGCTGCGCACCCGATGGCCGGTCTTCCACGACCAGCTCGTCACGCGCACCCCCTTCCGCGGCGTCATCTCCCTGCCGCTGCAGGGCGGGCTGCAGGGGATCGGTGCGCTCGACCTGTTCGTGACACCGCCCGGCTCCGTCCGTGACATGTCCCTGTTCGACACGATCACGGTCACCACCGCGCTCAGCGCCACCTTCGCCGCCGCGATGGACCAGGAGCCCCGCACCGAGTCCGGCCCCGCCTGGCTGGACGCACCGGCCGCCGGCCGCCGCGCGCTGGTCTGGCAGGCCGTCGGGTTCGTGAGCGTCGGGCTGGAACTGGACAGCACCGACGCGCTGAGCCTGCTGCGCGCGCACGCCTACGGCTCCGACCGGGACCTGGACGAGGTGGCCCAGGCGGTGCTGGAGGAGCAGCTGAGCATGGCCGAGCTGTCGGAGGCGGCCGGGACCGGGAACTAGGCCGGGGTGGCCGGCGCACCGGCCACCCCGGCGGTCACCGCTGGAACGTGTCGACCGACTGCTGCAGGCCCTCCGACATCCGGACCAGGTCACCGGTGGCCGACTGCATCTCGGCGACGCCGGCATGGGTCTCCTGGGCGGCCCGGGCGACCTCGGCGACCGTCTCGGCGATCGACCGCCCGCTCTGCGCGGCCTCACCGATGGCCCGGCTCATCTCGTTCGTCGTGGCGGTCTGCTCCTCCACGGCCGAGGCGATCGTCGTCTGGTAGTCGTTGATCTGGGCGATGACCGAGGTGACCCCGCCGATGGCACCGACGGCACTCTGGGTGTCGGCCTGGATCGCCTCCACCCGGCGGGCGATGTCCTCGGTCGCCTTCGCCGTCTCCTGTGCGAGTTCCTTGACCTCGTTGGCCACCACCGCGAAGCCCTTGCCCGCCTCACCGGCACGTGCGGCCTCGATCGTGGCGTTCAACGCCAGCAGGTTGGTCTGCTCGGCGATCGAGGTGATCACCTTGACCACGTTGCCGATCTCGACCGAGGACTCACCCAGCCGGGCCACCGTCTGGTTCGCGCTCTCCGCCGCGTTCACCGCGCTGCCGGCGACCCGCGCGGCCTCCGCGGCGTTGTGCGCGATCTCCCGGATGGAGGCACCCATCTCCTCCGCCCCCGTGGCGACGGCGTCGATCGAGCAGCTGACGTCCTTCGCCGCCGCGGTCACGGCGTCCGCCTGCCCGGTGGACCGCCCGGCCGCGCCGGCGATCGTCGCCCCCGTGGCCGACAGCGACCTGGCCGCCCCGTCCAGCAGGCGGGAGGCCTCGGCCACCTCGTCGACCACGTCGGACACCCGGTCGAGGGTGGTGTTCAGCGCACCGGCGAGCTGGTCCAGCTCGTTGCGCCCGGCACCGACGTCCAGCCGCTCCTGCAGCTCCCCGGCCGCGAGGACGTCGGTCATCCGGCGCAGCGGTCGGGTGACGCTGCGCGACACCAGCAGGGAGATGAGGGCGATCACCAGGACGACCGGGGCCGCCCACAGCAGCATGGTGACCAGGACGTCGACGAAGGCGCCGTTCAGGTCGGCGACGTAGATCCCCGAACCGACGACCCAGCCCCAGGGCTCGTAGCCCGCGACGAAGGAGATCTTCGCCTGCGGCTCCTCCTCACCGGGCTTGGGCCACATGTACTCGACGAAGCCACTGCCGTCGCGCTCGACGACCTGCACCATCTCCACGAACAGCGCCTTGCCGGTCGGGTCGGTGTTGGCGCTGAGGTCGGTACCGTCCATCTCCGGCTTGATCGGGTGCATGACCATCGTCGGGTTCATGTCGTTGATCCAGAAGTACTCCTGCCCCGAGTACCGCAGCCCGCTGAGGGCGCTCCTGGCCTGGGCCTGGGCCTGCTCCTGGGTCAGCGCACCAGCGGCCTCCTGCGCGCCGTAGAAGGCCACGACGCCGAGCACCGCCTCGACCGCGGACTGGGCCTTGTTGCGCTGCTCTGCCTCGATGGTCTGGCGCACCTGGAGGGCACCGATCACGGCGATGGTGCCCATCCCGACCACGGCCGCCAGCACCAGCGCCAGGAGCCGGGTGCTGATCCGGATCCGGCGCAGCCCCCCGCCGGTGAGGACGTCCCGCAGTCGTGTGCCCATGCCGTGCTCCCGTCGTCGACGGCGCAGT
This sequence comes from Modestobacter sp. VKM Ac-2983, assembly GCF_026967885.1. Classification (NCBI taxonomy): domain Bacteria; kingdom Bacillati; phylum Actinomycetota; class Actinomycetes; order Geodermatophilales; family Geodermatophilaceae; genus Modestobacter; species Modestobacter sp. VKM Ac-2983. The sequence goes on along the minus strand of NZ_JAPVBK010000004.1, from coordinate 220,433 downwards.
TGCCGTACCTCCGTTGTCGACCGAGACCGGACGGTTTCCAGTCGAGATCGGTTAGCACATCCGAACCGCAACACACCGGCGACCAGCCGTGCACGTTCGTCTTGTGCATCACACGTTCATCGGCTCATCGGCCGATGCGCCCAGGGCCTGCCAAGATGCGGGCGTGAGCGACGAGCGGGAGACCCTGACCTACGAGGACTTCGGCCGGGCGGCCCGGGAGCTGGCCCAGCAGGTCGCCGACAGCGGGTTCGAACCGGACCTGATCCTGTCCATCGCCCGCGGCGGGCTCTTCCTCGGCGGCGCACTCGGCTACGCGCTGGACGTGAAGAACCTCTTCGTGATGAACGTCGAGTTCTACACCGGCGTCGACGAGCGGCTGGAGCTGCCGGTGGTGCTGCCGCCGACGCTCGACGTCGTCGACCTGACCGGCACGAAGGTGCTGATCGCCGACGACGTCGCCGACACCGGCAAGACCCTGGAACTGGTCAAGGAGTTCTGCGCCGGCCACGTCACCGAGGTGCGCACCGCCGTGGTCTACGAGAAGCCGCGGTCACTGGTGCGGTGCGACTACACCTGGAAGCACACCGACGCCTGGATCGACTTCCCGTGGTCGACCCTCCCGCCGGTCGTCTCCCGCGGCGGCAGCGGCCACTGAAGGAGGAACCGGCCTAACGGCGGGTGGACGCCGTGACGGTGAACGTGGGGTCGCGGGTCACCTGGCGGGTGGGGCCGACGATCCGGCGGAGCGCGTCGCGGTGCGGCAGGTGGCTGTTGTAGACGCACCACAGCTCGCCGCCCGGCCGCAGCACCCGGGCCGCGGCGTCGAACAGCCGTTCCGCGGCGGCGGCGTGCACGGCGACGCCGAGGTGGAACGGCGGGTTGCAGACGACGAGGTCGACGCTGCCGTCCGGGACGCTGCCGGCGGCGTCGTCCCGGGTGACGGTGACCCGGCCGGTCAGCCCGTTGGCGGCCACCGTCGCGGCGGCCGAGGCGCAGGCCGCCGCCGACTGGTCGGACGCGACGACCGACAGCCCGGGCCGCGCCATGGCCAGCCCGACGGCCAGCACCCCGGTGCCGCTGCCGAGGTCCAGTGCCGTCGCGGCGTCCGGCACCGCACCGGGGAGCGACCGGAGCAGCGCCCGGGTGCCCCGGTCGACCTTCGCACCGGCGAAGGCCGCGCCGTGGGCGCACACGGTCAGGCCGAGGTCGGCGTGCTCCCGGCAGACGGGGAAGGACGACGGGCGCGGCTGCGGCCCCCGGGCGACCAGCAGCCGGGACTTCTGCCGGCCCCGGGTCGCGTGCACGTCGCTGAAGCTCTCGCCCAGGACGTCGTTCATCGCGTGGGTCATGTGCTTGACCCGCCCGCCGACCAGGAGGGTGACGTCGGGGTCGGCGTCGGCGGCGACCACCTCGGCCAGCTCGCGGAGCGCGTCCAGCCCCTTGGGCGCCTGTGCCAGCACCACCCGGGCCCCGCGCACCAGCTCGGCGCCCAGCGGCAGTGACCGGTAGGTGCCGGCGTGCCCGGTGCGCTCGGCGTTGCCGGCCAGGGCCAGCTCGCCGACCAGCAGGTCCTGGTGCACCCGGACGCCGGTCGCGCCGTGCAGCGCCACCGCGCCCAGGGTGAGGGCGCCGTGCGAGTCGTCGATCACGACCACGCCGTCCGGGTGCTGCCGGATCAGCTCGGCCGCCTCGTCGAGCAGCAGGCGGTCGGTCGCGTCGACGGCGACCAGTTCAGGCGCGTCGACGTCGGGCTCGCGGCGGAGCTGGGCGAACAGTTCGTCGGGGACCACGCGTCCACTGTGCCGGGCCGCCCGGCCGGGCCCGACACCGCCCCGTACGCCTGATCGGGTGATCTTGTTCGGGAAAGGCGCTCCGGTTGCCGATCTGCGTACTGCCGACAGTGGCTCCACGGGCAGCGGGAGACCAGCCCTGGGCGATCCCGTGCCCGACACCGCGCGCCTGCCCGGCGCCAGTGGTTCGGCGACCGCCCGATGCGGATGGGCATCGGCTCGGTGCAGCACGGGACCGAGGGGCTGGCCGTCGTTGACCAGACCCGGAGCGCCGGGCTGACCAGCAGGGACGAGTTCGGGCGTGATGTCGAGCAGCCAGCCCTGCTCGGCTGTGGGGTCAGCGCTGAAGAGGTCGACGAGCCCGTGGGGTGTGCCGGCACCGAAGATGAGGTCGATCGTCTCGCGTGCGGCGACGGCTTCCTCCTCGGCGCGGACGAACATGACCTCCTCGTAGGCGCCGAGGGCGGTCTCGATGTCGTCGCGGTGCGCGGCGATCGCCTGGCTGAGCTCGGCGCCGTCGAGCATGGCGACGTTCGCGCCCTCGCCTCCGGGGAGGGTCACGTGGGCGGCATCGCCGATCAGGGTCACGCCGGGGATCCGCTCCCACCGGTGGCGGTCAGGCAGCTGATGGATGCTGCGCAGGACCGGGGCGGAGTCGGCATCGGCGATGAGGGAGACGAGGGCGGGTGCCCAGTCGTCGAACTCGGCGGCGATGACCGCCTTCGTGGTGTCGGCGTCGGCGAAGTCGATGCCGGCGAACCACTCCAGCGAGCGGTCGAGGACGACGTAGGTGTGGATGCGGTTGCCCGCCTCGCGATGGGCGAGGAACCCGTTGACGGACTGCCCGGAACCTGACCGTCTTCGGGACGGTAAGCGCTGGCGCCCCTGCGGGTGCGGTTCACGATTGCCTCACCCGATGCGCCAGGAGAGCCGGCTCGATCTTCGAGAGCCCGCGGGTGATGGAAAGGTGCTTCGCGCGTGTCGCCCTGGCTGGTGGCACGCGTCGTGCGCGACTCAGCGACGGCAGGCGATCAGATCGAGACCAGTCCGACAACTGGCGGCGGAACGCTGTCGCCTCAACGCGGCACGTCGTCGGACTGGTTCACGTGCTTCAGCCGAAGACCCAGGAGAGGATCCCCACCGCAAGGTAGTAGGTGGGGATCATCAGGGCCGGCAGCAAGGCGATCCAGCCCGAGCGCTGGGCTGCCACGTTCGCTCGCGGCTCAGGGGCGAGGGGGGAGGTGACGAGATCGTCGGCGGAGTCACGAGTCAGCTCGCGGTACTCGAGCCAGGACAGGGCGAGCACCACCATGAAGAGGCCGATCGCGATCACTGCCGGTGATACCGGAACAACGGTCGCTGACGAAGTTCCACTGGCTGCTGCGACTCCGACACCAGCCGCGGCGACCACGGCGAAGAGGGCGAAGAGGGCGGTGCCCACCACCCAAGGGCGCGCCATCAGCGGGCGCAGCACTCGAGGTAGGCACAGCAGCGCGGCCGCGACCACGGCGAGACAGCCGAGCTGCACCAGGTTGTAGGTCAGTGGCTCACCACTGACCCAGTTTCGGATCGCAGCGGTGCCGACGAGCATGGCCAGCACCTGACCGGCGCCGAGAGCGGCGATGGTCCACACCCCGGACACGCGCTCGGGAGAGCTCTCCGCATCGATCTCCCGGGCGTATTCGGTGGGATCACCGAACGCTGCCGATGGGGATTCACCGGTCTCCGTGCAGTGGCCCTCCACCTCGCCCAGGCGCTCCCCGATCACCGGACCGGGGACGTCTCGCAGCCGCAGCTCGAGCACGAACGCACCGCACCACTCCTTGTGGGCCCGGACGAACGGACGCTCCCAAACCTCCTGCGGTGCGGCCTGCACGCCGGGGGACTCGCTCATGCTGAACTCCTTGAGGAGTGGGTGGAGTGGACGAAGGCGTCGCCGCCCGCGGCAAGGTGGACGCCGACCCGGGCCGAGAACGCCTCCCACCGGGTGAGGCCGTGCTCCAGCTCGGCGCGGCCGGCGTCGGTGAGGGTGAAGTACTTGCGCCCCGGACCGGTGTCACCGGTCCGCCAGTCGACGATGACCAGCTCGTTCTTCTCGAGCCGGGCCAGCAGCGGGTAGAGCGTGCCGCCCTTGATGTCGCCGAAGCCCGCGTCGGCCAGCCGACCGGCGATGGCATAGCCGTAGGTGGGCCCATCAGCCATGACTCGCAAGACGCACAGCTCGAGGACCCCGCGGAGCCACTCGCTGGGCTGCGGTCCGGTCGGCACACCTTGATAGTGCCTCTACTTAGAGCGCCTGTCTAGTAGCTGCTGACCGAACTTCCCGGCGCGTCTTGGGCCGGGACCGTCCGCCCGTCCGAACGAAGTCCGAGCTCGCCACGCCGCCCAAGAGCTCGAACGCCCGTTAGCGGACTGACCGGTACATCAGCGTTCTCGGCATGCAGAGCCGCCAGTAGCCCAAGGTGAGCGCTGCGTCCTGCCGCAGCCGACCGGCCGGCTACTGGCCGTTCTGCCGAGAGCAACCAGCGGAAACGGCCATCCTGCTCTGCGTGACCAGAAACGGGTTCCGAGACTGCAGCTCACAACCACCCGTTTCTCGGCCTCCTTGGGCACCCCTTGACTCGTCCGACGTTCGTGCAGGTCGACCGACGAGTCAACCGGCCCAGAAGCCGTGCCCGAAATCAACGGCCCGAATCGAAGGACCAGCGACGTTGATGGGCCGCTTCGGCTGCCCGCCGTCCCCACCAGTCCAGTCGCTCATTCCCCCGTGCGCCAGGCGTCCGCGGTCCCCTGGTCGTAGGACTGGGTGAAGCCGAACATCCAGGCGATCGGATCTCGACGAGTTGCCAGGCCTCGAACTGGCGGATGCCTGGTACGTCGAACTGCTGCGCGGTCAGCTCGACAGCGACGGTTCCCCGAGGTCCGTCCAGTCTTCGACTGGCGCTACCGGGGCGTGGCCGCGACCAGGTCGACGACCACCTGGGCCAGCTGTGGGCCGACGTCCTCCTGGAGGAAGTGCCCGCCCCCGGCCAGCGTGGTGTGCGGCATGCCCTGCGCGCCGGGCACCAGCTTCTGGAACACCGCGTCGCCGCCGCCGGTGATCGGGTCGCTGTCGGAGAACGCCGTCAGGAACGGCTTCTCCCAGGTGCGCAGCACACCCCAGGCGGCCCGGTTGGCCGCGGCCGCTGGGTCGTCGGGGCTCGTGGGCACCAGCGACGGGAACACCCGGGCGCCGGCCTTGTAGCGGCTGTCGGGGAACGGGGCGTCGTAGGCCGCCACCACCTCGGGCGCCATCTCCGTCGCCGTGCCGTTGGAGATGATCCGGCCCACCTGCATGTCCGTCATGCCGGCCGCCGCACGCTGCCAGGCCAGGAACGCCTCGCTCATCGGGTGGTCGCCGGTGGGCAGGCCGGTGTTGGCGACGACGACCCGGGCGAACCGGTCGGGGTGCTCGGCCACCAGGCGCAGCCCGAGCAGACCGCCCCAGTCCTGGCAGACGAGGGTCAGATCGGTGAGCCGCAGCTCCTCCAGCAGCGCCTGCCGCAGCCAGCCCACGTGCCGGGCGTACGTGTAGTCGGTCAGCTCGGTGGGCTTGTCGGAGCGGCCGAAGCCGACCAGGTCGGGGACGACGACGCGCAGCCCGGCCGCCGTCAGCACCGGGATCATCCGGCGGTAGAGGAACGACCAGGACGGCTCGCCGTGCAGCAGCAGCACCGTCTCGCCGTCGTCCGGGCCCTCGACGAGGACGGCGACCTGCAGCCGGCCGCCGTCCCCGTCGTCCACCTCGACGTACCGGGGCTCGTAGGCGAACTCCGGCAGGTCGGTGAACCGGTCCTCGGGTGTGCGCAGCGCGTCCATCACAGGCCTCCTCGACTGGCGGGACTCCGCCCGACGCTATCGAGGAGGCCCGGCGGCTAGACGCCGGGGAGGCCGACCGGGCAGCTGACGCCGGTGGAGTTCACCGGGCAGTAGCCGCCCGGCACCTTGTAGAGGTATTGCTGGTGGAGGCTCTCGGCGTAGAAGAAGTCACCGAGGGGGGCGATCTCGGTGGTGATCTCGCCGTAGCCGGCCGCCGTCAGGCGCTCCTGGAACACATCGCGGCTGACCGTGGCGGCCGCCTCCTGCTCCGGGCCCTGTGTGTAGACGGCCGAGCGGTACTGGGTGCCGATGTCGTTGCCCTGGCGCATGCCCTGGGTCGGGTCGTGCTCCTCCCAGAACTCCTTCAGCAGCCGGTCGTAGGAGATGACCGCCGGGTCGAAGACGACCAGCACGGCCTCGGTGTGCCCGGTGCGCGCCGAGCACACCTCCTCGTACGTGGGGTTCGGGGTGTACCCGCCGGCGTAGCCCGCGGCGGTCGAGTACACGCCCGGGGTCTCCCAGAACACCTTCTCGACTCCCCAGAAGCAGCCTGCGCCGAAGACGGCGGTCTGCAGGCCCGCGGGGAAGGGCGGCTGGATGCGGTTGCCGTTGACCGCGTGCACCTCGGGGACGCCGGGCAGCGGCTCGGAACGGCCGGTCAGGGCGTCCGCAGCGGTGACCGGCTGGGTCTTGGTGCGGGAGAAGAACATGTTGCGATCGTAGGTCCGCCCTGCGGGCTCGGTCGGGGTCAGCGAAGGTGGCCCGGTGCAGACGACACAGCAGACCGGAGATCAGTTGACGGGCCGGGTGGCCCTGGTGACCGGCGCGGCCAGCGGCCTGGGCCGCGCGGTCGCGGTCGCCCTGGCCGAGGCGGGGGCCACGGTCGCGCTCGGCGACGTCGACACCGACGGAGCGGAGAAGACCCGCGCCACGATCGGCCGGGACGCCGAGGTGGTCGCGCTCGACGTCACCGACGACGACGCCCGCCGCCGGGTGGTCGCCGACCTGTTCGCCCGGCACGGTGACGCCTTCGACCTGCTGGTCAACGTCGCGGGCATCGACCGCCCCGGCTACATCACCGACATCGACCTGGCCGACTACCGGATGGTGCAGGCGGTGAACTGCGAGGGCCCGGTCTTCCTGACCAGCGAGTTCCTCAAGACCGTCCAGCACCGCCCGGCCGACACCCTCGCCGACGTGGTGCACGTGACGTCGCTGTCCGCGGTGACCTCCGGCAGCGGCGCGATCGCCTACAACAGCTCCAAGGCCGCCTTCCGCAGCGCGACCCGGTGCATCCAGCGGGAGCTGCGGGAGAAGGGCACGGTCAGCGCGGACGGCACCGAGGTGCCCTTCCCGGCGCGGGTGCACAGCATCGTGCCGGCCGCGATGGACACCCCGATGATGGAGCGTTGGGGAATCCCGGCGCACCGGATGATGCCGCCGTCCGACGTGGCCCGGATGGTGCTCACCATGGTCACCATGCCCGACACCAGCTTCGTCCCCGAGGCGTTCGTGATCCCCCGCAACGAGCCGGACTTCCCCCGATGAGCGTCTCCGCGCGTGAGTGGCAGCTGCTCCGGCGCCCGCACGGCGAGCCCGCGGCCGAGGACTTCCGGCTGGTGACCGTCGACCGGCCCGACCCCGCGCCCGGTGAGGTCGTGGTGCAGACCATCGCGATGTCGGTCGACCCGTACATGCGCGGCCGGATGAGCGCCGCCAAGTCCTACGCCGCCAGCTGGGAGCTCGGCGAGACGATGCAGGGCGGGGCGGTCGGGCAGGTGGTCGCCTCACGGTCCGACGCCGTCCCCGAGGGCGCGCTGGTGCTGCACGGCCAGGGCTGGCGGGACGTCGCCGTCCTCCCGGCCACGCACGTCTCCGTCGTCGAGCCGCTCCCCGGCCTGCCGCTCTCGCTGTACCTGGGCGTGCTCGGTATGCCGGGTCTCACCGCCTGGGCGGGGCTGTTCCGGCTGGCCGACTTCCGCGAGGGGGACGCCGTCTTCGTCTCCGGCGCCGCTGGGGCGGTCGGCAGCCTGGTCGGCCAGTTCGCCCGGCTGCGCGGCGCATCGCAGGTGGTGGGCAGCACCGGGACGCCGGAGAAGGTGCGCTGGCTGCGCGAGGAGCTGGGCTTCTCCGCGGCGTTCGACTACCACGACGGCGCGGTCGCCGAGCTGCTCGGTGCCGCTGCGCCCGAGGGGATCGACGTGTTCTTCGACAACGTGGGCGGGGAGCACCTGGAGGCGGCGATCGGCGCCTTCAACACCTACGGGCGGGCCGCGCTGTGCGGGGCGATCTCCGGCTACAACGCTGTTGCTGCGCCTCCCGGGCCGCGGAACCTGGGGCTGATCGTCGGCAAGCGGCTGTCGCTCCGCGGGTTCATCGTCGGCGACCACGCCGACCTGCGGCCGGAGTTCATCGGTGCAGTGTCGGGGTGGCTGCGGGACGGCTCGGTCGTGGCCCGGGAGACGGTGGTCGACGGGCTGGACTCCGCCGTCGACGCGTTCCGGGCGCTGCTCAGCGGGGGGAACACCGGGAAGATGGTCGTCCGGCTGGCGCCCGACCCGTTCTGAGTCGGCTTCCATGATCACCTCGGGCCCATGGCTGTCTCCGGCCCACCGAGGCAGCCCTCAGGCCGTGGTGATCATGCGGAGGCTCGCGGCCGATCGGTTGACGGAGGCCGGATCCGGGCAGAGTGCTGATCATGTGGCTCTTCCTCACCCGCCGTCTCCGCATGTGGGTCATCCTCACCGTCATCGCTCCGCTGGCCACCAAGGTGCTGCGCAACCTGGGCCAGACCCTGGAGAAGCGCAGGGGCCCCTCGGCGATCAGCAACGGGCTGCTCAAGGCCGGTGACCTCGGCGAGAAGGCGCGTGTGAAGCTGGGCGGCAAGCGGCGCCGCTGACCGCAGCCACCACCCCGAGGACGACGTGACCGAATCCCCCAGCCCCGACGCCGACCGCCCCGACCCTCGCTCCCCCGAGCTGGAACAGCGGCGGGCGGTCGGGGAGACCCGGGGCATCGCCCTCTTCTGTCACGGCGGAACCCCCGCCAGCATCGAGCCGCCGAAGACCCGGGCGCTCTCATTGGTCCGGATGCGGGCCTTCGAGCAGTACGTGCACGCCACCACCGCCGACCAGGGCATCGCCACCGCGCTGCTGCGCTACCGGGTCGCCGGCTGGAACGGGGAGGCCGCCGACGCCTACCAGGACGTCCGCTGGGCGATCGCGCAGCTGCGCGAGGAGCACGGCACCGACGTCCCGATCGTGCTGGTCGGGCACTCGATGGGCGGCCGGGCCGCGCTCCGGGCGGGCGGGGAGCCCTCGGTGACCGCGGTCTGCGCCCTGGCCCCGTGGACCCCACCCGGCGAGCCGGTGATGCACCTGGGTGGTCAGACCGTGGTGATCCTGCACGGGCGCGGCGACCGCTGGGTGCCCCCGCGGCTGTCCGCGGAGTTCGCCGTCCGGGCCCGCCGGGCGAAGGCCCGGGTCGCCCGGTTCACCATCGTAGGCGGGCACGGCATGGTCCGGCGGTCCCAGCGCTGGCACCGCTTCGCCCGGGACGTCGTCCTGGCCGGGACCGGGCTGGCGCCCATGCCGGAGGCGATCGCCGAGGCCCTGGCCCAGCCCAGCCCCGAGGGCCTCGCCGTCCCGCTCTGACGCTGGAACGGGCCTCGAGGTCCGCCACCTGTCCCAACCCGAAGAACTGACGCGAGGCACCTCGTGGTGCTCACTGGCCTGTCGTCGGCCGAGTGGCTGAGCCACGATGCACAGATGCCAGCAACTGCCCGGGAATCGACCGGTGACGCTGTCCAGGCGCCTCCCGACCGAACTCGACTGCTGATCCCACTGGGGCTGTCCGCCTTCTTCCTCGCGCTCCAGGCGGCCCTGACCGACTACAGCCACATGGACTCGGGAGCGGCCGGTCGGTTCTGGCTCGCCGTCGGCTGTCTGCTGCTGGTGGCCGTCTACCGGGCGCGCAGTCGGGTGGCTCGCGGGGTGATCGTCGTGAGCGCGTTCGTCGGCGTGGTCATCTACGGCCTGGTCACACTGACCGACTCCTACGCCGTTCTCGTGGCGCTCAGCTTCCTCGGCCAGGCACTGCCCTTGCTGACGAAGCCGGTGCGCCAGCACGTCCGGCGCCACGACTGACCAACTGGGTCTCCACGGACAGGAGGTGGACTTGCCGGCGCCCCACCGAGAGCCGGGGCCGAGAGCCTCGACAGGCGGATCCTGTACGTCAGCCAGCCGCTCGCACGCCGATCGGTGTCACTGAGGAGGATCCCCAGAGATCCCGGGCATGCTGGAGTCATGGACGTCCCGTCCCTGCTCGCCTTGGCTCCGTTGCCCATCGGTGCGGTCGTCGTCGTCATCGCGCTCGCCGCAGGCATCTTCGAGACCCCCCGGCGGCGGGGCGTCCTCCCCTTTGCGCTGTCCGGTGCGGCACTGCTGGTGATCTGGATGGTGCTCGGCTACCGCAGCGGGGTACGCGCCGACGAGACCGGCACCTCCGGCAGTGTCTTCTCAGATGCAGGATGGCTGGTCGCAGCAGTGGCGAGCAGCATCTGCTCGCTGGCATTGCAGCTACGTCCTCGACGGTAGTTCCGGACGTGCCACCTGCCGACCAGCTGAGATGACGCCAGAGAACAGCCAGCCGCCCTACGTCGCGGACCATTGTCGGCAGGTCAGTCTGAGTGGAACGTGCGCGATTCTCCATCCGACCTCCGGTGGTGCCACGTCAGGGCGAACGACAACGCATCATCCGGTGCGTGGAGGGCTGCTGGGTGAGGGACTGGCAAGCTGCGGCGCATGGGTGGCCGACGTCTCTTCCGGCGGCGGCAGGGATCCCTGCCCCTTGCAGCTGTGGGCCTGATCCTGTTGACCAGCGGTTGCTCCGGGGCCACGACGAGCACCGCCATACCGCCTGGACCAACTGAGCCGTACCTCCACGCGCCCGACGCCCAGTCGTCGGAAGCAGTGCCGGTACCCGCCGCTGGCGAGGTGGGCGGTGCCACTCCCTGGCTCACGACGACGACCGCACCGTTGCCCTCGTCGCCTCAGCCCGCGCCGGGGGTTCACGATCGGCTCAGTCGTCCAGGTCCCGCCGCGCCACCGAGTCCTGACCTCTAGGACTTCATGGTGGCGAGCTGGATCAGGTTGCCGCAGGTGTCGTCGAGGACGGCGGTGACCACCGGCCCGAAGTCGGTGGGCTCCTGGGTGAACTCCACGCCCAGCGCCTTGAGCCGCTCGACCTCGGCGTACACGTCGTCGACGGCGAACTGGGTGAACGGGATGCCATCGGCGACCAGGGCCTCTTTGAAGGGGCCGGCCGCAGGGTGGCCGGTCGGCTCCAACAACAGCTCGACACCGTCAGGATCGGCTGGGGAGACCACGGTGAGCCAGCGGTGCTCACCGACGGGCACATCGGTCTTCGCGATGAAGCCCAGCTTGTCGGTGTAGAAGGCGAGCGCTGTGGCCTGGTCGTCGACGAACACGCTGGTGATGTTGATCCGGATCACGGCTCGGGGTCCTCTCGGTGGATGGGCCACCGCTCGACGATCGAGCGCAGCGGGCTCGTGTCGATGTGGTGGAACTTGTATCGGCCCTGCCGCCGGGTGTGCACCAGCCCGGCCTGTTCGAGTACCGCAAGGTGCTGCGAGATGGCCTGACGCGACGAGGTCAGGCCGTGCTTCATGGTCAATCGGCCGCAGATCTCGAACAGCGTCTGACCGTCCCGGTCGATCAGCTCGTCCAAGATCGTGCGTCGTGTGGCGTCACCCATGGCCCTGAAGAGGTCCGAGTCGGCGTCCACAGGCACAGGTATAGGGAAGTGCTCACTTGCCTGTCAAGGGCTGTCGGCACGGGTCATCGCTCGTCGTCTCAGGATCGAGTGCTGGAACCAGGACGCGACCCCGCCGAACCATCACTCCGTTCGCCCCGAAGGATGTCGGCGGCCTGGTGCACCGGGTAGGTGATCTGCAGCCCGGACACGGTGCGCGCCGGGCGGTGGCCAGGCGACCTTCGACAGGCATGCTGTGCCCTTCAGCAGGGCTGTGGACCTGTTCGTCAGCGTGGACTCCCGGTCGCCCAGGGCTGCCGTGACCCGGGCGGATCGCCCAGCGCGCCGCAATTCGGGCAGCAGGCGGCGGATCGCGGGGATGCGGTATCCGGCGGCCCGCAGCTGCTGGACGACGCGGGCATCGCGCACGTGTTCGGGGCTGTACCGCCTCGCCGCACGTGCCCCCTGGCGGTCGGCGGTGAGCAGGCCTTCGACCTCCCAGTGCCGCAGCGCCGAGGGGCGCATCCCCAGCGCTTCGGCCAGCTCGGTGATCCCCATCGCGTCGGCGGGCCGCGTCGGCAGGACCGGTTCCGCGGCGAGGTGGTCGAGCGCGCGACGGGTCTGCTCCAGCAGCGAGCGCTCGTGGTGCAGCTGCGCGTGGGCGGCATCCAGCAGCGCCAGCGCCGTCGCCACCTCTCCCCGGAGGTAGGCCCGCAGGACCGCCTTGGCGGCCACCGGTCCCATCCCCACGGCGAACGCGCGGTAGGCGCGGCCGGCGTCCAGGTGCTGCTCCGTGTAGCGCCGGTAGCCGCTGTCGGTGCGGTCAGCGACCGGGAGCACTCCCTGCGCTTCCAGGTCACGCACCAGCTGCACCGAGCAGCCCAGAGCACGCGCGACGTCCACCGGCCGCAGAACGGCCCGTTGGAGGGTTTGGCCCTGCCGCTCGCTCACTGGTGCAGCAAAGTCTCCACTAAGACTTCACTGCAACCCTGGAGCAATGACCGAAGACGACGTCATCACCCATGTCACCGCACTGGAGGGGGTGGTGGTCTGGAGAGCATCTCCGGGCGACGGATCACCCGAGATCGCCTGGGGCGACTCCTTCGTCTACTACTCCCCCGACGGCACGGTTCCCGCGGCCACCCAGCCCTTCGCCACCATCGTGACCAAGGACTACCCCGACGACGTCAGCAGCCAGCTGCACCGCCCCGGGACCTACCGCGTCAACATCCACGCCGGCACGGACGCCGCCGCCCGGGCCCTCGCCCAGCAGCAGGACACCGAGCACACCGGTGCGCAACCGGGCGGGAGCGAACTCGCCGCTGCCGACGCGCTGCGTCCCCACCCGACCTACGGCCGCGCGGGCTGGCTGGCCGTCATCAACCCCGGCGAGCGCACCACGGCCCTCACGCGCGCACTGCTGACGGCCGCGTGGGAGAGCGCGCGGTCCCGGTACCAGCGGTCGAGCTGAGCGAGGACCACGTGCCCAGCCCCCAGACGCTCAGTGAAACCGACCGGCGACTCCTCGCCGGCTGGGCCGCCGACTGCGCCGAACACGTCCTGCCGCTGTTCGAGGCCGACGCACCCGATGACGACCGCATGCGCGACGCCATCGTCCGCACCCGGGCCTTCGGCCGGGGCGAACTCGACACCGCAGGAGAGATCCGCCGACGCTTCCTCGCCGGTCGAGCAGCCGGCGCGGTCACCTCACCCGCCGCTGCTGCGGCGGCCCGAGCCGGGGCGCAGGCGGCCGCCGTCGCCCACATGGGCGCGCATGCCCTCGGCGCAGCCGCGTACGCCGCCAAGGCCGCCGGGCTCGCGGCACCTGAGCAACCCGAGGCCGTGCTCCACGAAGTGCACTGGCAGCTGCACCGCCTGACGGCACCGACCCGGACGGCCCTGCGACAACTGCCGCCGCTGGGCGAGGACTCGGCCGGCCCTCTCGGCTCGGGACTCCTCGCCACCGGCATCCTGGCAGACGTCATCCGGCGCATCCAAGCCGACACCGCGGCGCGATGAACGTCAGATTGTGACGACCTCGACGAGTTCGTCCGCCCCCTGCAGATCGGCCGCGTTGCGGGTGTAGAGCCGTGCGCCGTGGGCGTGCGCGGTCGCGGCGATCAGCAGGTCCATCGCCCGGGCACGCGGTCGACGCCCTGCCGCGACCACCGCTGCGGCCAGCTGCCCGTAGCTGGCCGCGACGGACTCGTCGACGGGCAGGGCGTCGAACCGCCCCTGCAGGACGGACAGGCGGCGCAGCCGCTCGGCCCGCACCGCCGGGTCGGCGGCGATGAGCACACCGAAGTGCAGCTCGGCCAGCGTCACGGAGCTGACGGCCAGTTCACCGGCCAATGGGCCGACGTCCCGGGCGATGACGACGCTGGTGTCCAGGACAGCCCTCACCGCGGCACCCACGGGTCGCTGACCTCCCCGTCGACGAGCTCACGGTCTTGCTGCCACGTCGGGTCGGCGGGTCCGGAGAACAGCTCCTCGACGTCGGCCCACGAACGCCAGGTGCGTGCGTTGGCGGGAATGAGACGAACACTGGGACGGCCGGCGACAGTGACGGTGACCTCTTCCCCAGCCTCGACCCGTCGAATGAGGTCGGAGGCCTGCTGGCGGAGCTCACGGATCCCGACAGTGGCCATGACCGGCAAGGTAGCACTTGTGCTACTCGGATGCCGAGATGCACGAAGGCTCCGCGCCGGGCTCTGGCGTCCTCTCGGGACGGCCCGGCCGCCACCGTCAGGGCGTGTAGGTCACCTGGTCGGCGATCTGCACCACTTGCTCGGAGGTGAGGCCTTCCGGCGCCTCCACCACGAAGGTCCTCCCCCCGGGCAGCAGCGCCTGGAGCACCCAGCCGTGCTCGCCGCCGCCCCCATGGTCGGTGCGGGCGAGCTGAGCAGGCTGCCCCTGAACGGTGACGTCTTCGACCGTCCCGTCCCGCCTGCTGCCTACGCTCGGCAGTTGCTCGTCGATGGAAATCACCTCGTCGGCGGACAGCAGTTGGACGGTCAGGCCCAGGGACGGGTCGGTGTCATCGGCCAGGCGCACGATCCGACCGTTGTCCTTGAAGAAGTCGAGGCTGTACCCGGCCGGAGCCAGGTGCAGTTGCACCGGCATGCCCAGGGGGTCGTCGACCAGGTCTGCGGCGATCCCCGTCAGCAGGTCTCGCTGGGCGTACCGGCCCTGCGCCTGGATCGTCACCCACTGTCCCGGCCGGCGTTCCCAGGTAAGACCAGCGATCGCTTCGTCCTGGGTGGGAGCGACGATCACCGCGGGTGAGCCGTTGATGGTGATGTCCTCGGCCACCGACCCGGGGAAGCTGACCGGGCCGTCGGGGGATCCGGACTCGGTTCCCACGCTGATGTTCACGAAGTCGAGGGGGCTCTCGGTGCTCGTGTAGGTCATCGAGGTCCCGCCGGCAGAGTCGGCGCCCAAGGTAGGAGCCGCGGTCCCCGGCGGCGGCGTAGGCAAGGTCAGCGACTGGGTCGGCAGGTCGAAGTCGACCAGCCTGATGCTGTCTGTCTGCGCGACCTGGTTCGGGAGTAGAGCGGCATTGTCGGGTTCGGCGACCAGCAGTGCCGCCGTCACGGCAGCCGCGGTAGCAAGTACCGCTGTACCGGTTCGTAGGACGCCTCGGCGGCCCGGGCGCCGGCGGCCCACCGCGGTGGCGCCGCGGCGTCCGCGGGCGTCCTCCACGAGCTGCCGGGCCGCTAGCACCGACGCAGGCTCCGGCTGGGCGCTCGGGGCGGTCGCGGTTCTGGAGGCGGCCGCGATCTCCTCGAGCAAGGCGGCTCGAGCAGTGCGGAGTGCGGTGGCCGTGAGCGGGGTGGCCGCGGGGCCAGCGTCGCGGAGCAGGGTGATCTCGTTCATCGGATCTCCTCAGCGGGAAGGGCGTCGGCCAGGACGGCGCGGGTCTGACGGCGGGCGCGATGCAGCCGCGAGCGGACTGTGCCGATCGGCACGTCCAGAACGGCGGCGATCTCCTCGTAGCTCAACTGCTCCCAGGCAAACAGCAGAAGGACGTCGCGGTCAGCGGCCTTGAGACCGGCCAGCGCAGCTGCGATCGGACCGCGCAGCGCCTGGGCGGCCAGCCGGTCGGAGAGATCGTCGTCGTCGGCCGGCAGCGAAGGCGCAGGCAGAGCGGTGCGGCCGAGCGCCCGCAAGCGACGTTGTTCGGTCCGCTGCTGGCCGTGGACCAGGTGGGTGGCGATGCCCAGCAGCCAGGGGCGGACCTCGACGTGCTCGGCGCGGTAGGCAGCGCGGCGGCGGAACGCAACGAGAAACGTCTCGCTCAGCAGATCGTCGGCCACGTCGCCCACCCGTCGGCTCAGGTAGCGGTGCACCGCCGGGGCGTGGCGGTCGAAGAGCATCGCGAACTGCCCCGGGTCGGTGACCGACCCCACGATCACGTGCTCGTCGCTGAGCGGCTGCCCGGGCGCCCGGAGGATGGAGGACGCTCCTCCCGGAGGATGGTCACTCATGAGTGCCGCCTCGCGAGCACATTGCGGGAAGGCCCCTCGCGTTCGATGGGATGTGTGGTGGTCACACCCGTACATGTCCGCAGACCCGAATCGGGTTCGCGGCGGGAGTGGCCGTGCTCAGCAGCGGTCACTCCGCTGCTGCTGCGCCACAGCCGTCAGGCCCTCGTCGGGAGGGGCGGAGGGGGCTGCTCCGATGTCATCCAGGGCGATGTCCCGGTACCGGTTGATCGGCGCGCCCATCGTCGAGTCGACGTTGTTGGGCACACTTGCCGGAGCGACGGCCCAGCTCCTCCTGCCCGGCGCGTCCGTCGACAATCTCGTCAATGGCGTCGTGCCCGGCTTCGCGCTGGGGCTCGTGGCGGGAGTGTTGCTCGCCGGAGTGACTCATCACGTCGACGGCAAGCGCTCTGACCTCAGGGGGCACGCTGCGCCGTCGTTCCCCCTGGTGGCCGGTGCCTGCGTGCTCTCCTTCTTCGCCATGGCGGCGGCGACCTCGAACCCGCAGATCTCATGGCCGGGGCGCATCGTCTTCTGCGCTGAAGTGGCCACAGCGTCTGGCTGGGTCACGTACCGAGCTCTGCGGTCTCAGGAGCATCAGGCGCGCAGCGTGCGAAGTCGGCGCCCCCGGTGACCTCGCCAGCTCAGCGGCGTCAGGAGAAGAGGGCGCTGTAGCCGTTCAGCGCGGGCTGGCCGCCGAGGTGGGCGTAGAGGACGGTGGACGACCGGTCGATCTCGCCCCGGCCGACCAGGTCGATCGTCGCGGCCATCGACTTCCCCTCGTACACCGGGTCGGTGACCATGCCCTCGGTGCGGGCGGCCAGCTCCATCGCCCGGATGGTCGTCGCATCGGGGATGCCGTAGATGCCGGCGTGGTAGCGCTCGTCGAGCTCCACGTCGTCCAGGGTGAGCTCGCGCTGCAGCCCGATCGCCGACGCCGTCCGCTGTGCGATCCGCAGCACCTGGTCCCGGGTCTCCGCCGGCTTGGCCGAGGCGTCCACCCCGAGCACCCGGCGCGGCCGGGCGCCCTGCTCCTCCAGCTGCGCGAAGCCGGCGACCATGCCGGCCTGCGTCGAGCCGGTCACCGAGCAGACGACGACGGTGTCGAAGAAGACCCCGAGCTCCGCCTCCTGGGCGGCCACCTCGTGCGCCCAGTTGGCGAAGCCCAGCCCACCGAGCGGGTGGTCCGACGCCCCGGCCGGGATCGGGTAGGGCTTGCCGCCGGCGTCGGTGATCTCCCGGAGCGCGGTCTCCCAGCTCTCCTTGAACCCGATGCCGAACCCGGCCTTGACCAGCCGGACGTCAGCGCCGGCCAGCCGGGAGATGAGGATGTTGCCGACCTTGTCGTAGACGGCGTCCGGCCAGTCGACCCAGCTCTCCTGCACCAGCACGCACTTCAGCCCGAGGTGCGCGGCGACCGCGGCGACCTGGCGGGTGTGGTTGCTCTGCACGCCGCCGATCGACACCAGCGTGTCGCAGCCCTGGGCCAGCGCGTCGGCGACCAGGTACTCCAGCTTGCGGGTCTTGTTGCCACCGAAGGCGATGCCGGAGTTCACGTCCTCCCGCTTCGCCCACACCGCCGCGCCGCCCAGGTGCGCGGTCAGCCGGTCGAGCCGGTGCACCGGCGAGGGGCCGAAGAGCAGGGAGTGGCGGGGGAAGTCAGCAAGGCTGGCCATCGGTGGTCTCCTCCAGTTGGGACAGCAGCGCCGTCCAGATCTCGGTGGTGGTCGCGACGGCGGTGTCGGCGTCGGCTGCCGCGCAGGCGGCGATCAGGCGGTCGTGCAGGGCGACCGAGCCCTCGCCGTGGGCGGCGAACCGCTGCCGCTCCAGCCGGCGGATGGCCGGGGTGAAGCGGCCGACGGTGGCGGTGAGCGCGGCGTTCCCACAGCGGGCCAGCAGGACGTCGTGCAGCTCGTCGTCGGCCTCCATCGCGGCGTCGACGTCGCCGGACCGCAGCGCGGCGGCGAACCGCTCGTTGGCCGCCCGCATCGCGGCGACGTCCGCGGCGGTGACCCGGCCGACGGCCTCGCGCACCGCCAGCTCGTGCATCGCCCGGACGACGACGGCGGCGTCGCGCACCTGCTCGAGCACCAGCGGCGTCACGCGGGTGTGGCTCTGCGGCTTGGCCTCCACCAGCCCCTCGTCGGTCAGCCGGGCGAGTGCGGCGCGCACCGGGGCCACCGAGAGACCGAGCCGGCTGGCGAGCACCGCGTCCTTCACCACCGTCCCGGGCGGGAGGTCGCCCGCCACGATCGCGTCGCGGATCCGGGTCAGCGCCTGGTCGCGCAGCAGTACCCGCGGGACGGGGTCGAGGGCCACGATTGACATCTGACATGTCAGGGGCCTGGGATGTCAAGGGCCGGATCGCTGCGGCCGCCGGCAGGGTGGGCGCTGTTCGGCCCGGAGCACGGCCGCCACCATCGACGGCATGGCCTGGACGACCGACCCAGCCGATGCCGCCGCCCACTTCGCCCGGCGGCTGGCCGTGGAGACCGACGTCTCCGACGTCCACGCCGCACTGGAGTCCGGCCGGCCCGGCTTCGTGCTGGTCGACACCCGCAGCGCGGAGTCCTGGGCGCAGGGGCACGTGCCCGGCGCCGTCCACCTGCCCGGACGGGAGATCGCCGGGCGGGCGGCGGCCGAGCTCGACCCCGGCGTCCCGGTGGTGGCGTACTGCTGGGGGCCGGGCTGCAACGGTGCCACCCGCGCGGCGCTGACCCTGGCCCAGCTGGGCTACCGGGTGCGGGAGATGATCGGCGGATTCGAGTACTGGGCCCGGGAGGGCCTGCCGGTGGAGACCGCGACCGGGATCACCCGCCCGGCGGTCGACCCGCTCACCGCCCCAGCAGGGGTCAGCTGCGGCTGCTGAGCCTCAGTGCCGGCCCGCACACGACTGCGCGGGGAGGCTCTCGCGGGCCCAGGTGGTCAGCTGCTCGAGCACCGGCGTCAGGGACCGGCCCGCGTCGGTCAGCTGGTAGCTCACCGCCACCGGCGGCCCGTCGTCGACGGTGCGCTGGATCAGCCCCGCCGCGGCCAGCTCGGTCAACCGGTCGGAGAGCACGGAGTCGCTGATCCCGCCCACGGCCCGACGGAGCCCGGTGAACGTCGCCGGCCCGCCGGCGAGCACGCCGATGATCAGCCCGTTCCACCGCTTGCCGAGGAAGCCGAACGCGCGTGCCAGCGCGTCGTCGCACGCCTCCGGCGTGTGCACCAGGTCCTCGGCCACCCGGTCATCGTAGGACCGCCACCTCTCGTGCCCCTGCGGTCGAAGTGCTAGCTTTCCCGAAGTGCTAGCAATCAGCTAGCTACTAGCTCTGAGGGAGTACTTGCCATGTCGCTGTTCCGTCTGGACGCCAGCATCCGGGTCGAGGGGTCGGCCAGCCGCGAGATCGCCGACATCGTGGAGCGCGAGTGGCGGGCCGGGAACCCCGACGCCCCGGTCACCCGCCGGCACATCGGCACCGAGCCGCTGCCGGCCGACGCGTGGGGTGCAGCCGTCGCCGGCTCCTACCTCCCGGCCGAGCAACGGACGCCGGAGCAGACCGGCGCGCTGGCCCTCGCGACGACGCTGACCGACGAGCTCGTCGACGCGGAGGCCCTGCTCTTCGCCGTCCCGCTGTACAACTTCGGCGTCTCCCAGCACGTCAAGACCTGGGTCGACCTGGTGATCACCGACCCGCGGATGGGCCCGCGGGCCGAGCCACCGCTGGCCGGCAAGCCCGCCGTGCTGGCGGTGGTGCGCGGCGGCAACTACAGCGCGGGCACCCCCCGCGAGGGCTGGGACCACGCCACCTCCTGGCTGCGGCGCATCCTGGCCGACGTCTGGCAGCTGGACCTCCGGGTGGTCGAGCGGGACTTCACCCTGGTCGGGGTCAACCCGGCGCTGGACTCCTTCACCGAGCTGGCCGCCGAGCTCAAGGCCACCGCCGAGCGGGAGGCCGCCGAGCACGGCCGGCTGCTCAGCAGCACCCGCGTCGCCGCCTGAGGCATGACGTCCGCACCCGGCTCAGCGCAGCGCCGGGGGCGGGTCGTCGGAGAGCTCGTCCACCGCGAGGGTGCAGTGCCCCGGGTCGCTCATCCCTGCCCCGGCCCGACGGTCATCGCCACCTCGTACCGGTCACCGCGGTAGGTCGACAGCGCGTGCTCGACCGGCCGGCCCGCGCTGTAGGAGACCCGGTCGAACACCAGCACCGGGCGGGACGGCGGCACCCCCAGCAGGACGGCGCACTCACGGTCGGCCTCCGCCGCCCGCACCGTCTGCTCGGCCCGCTCGATCACACAGCCGTACCGCTCGGCGAACAGCGTGTAGAGCGAGCCGGTGAGGTCGACCTCGTCCAGGTCGGGCGCGACGGCGACCGGGTACCAGCCGTCGTCGACCGACATCGGCTGGTCGTCGGCCAGCCGCAGCCGGCGCACGTGCCAGGCCCGCTCCCCCGCGGCCAGCTCCAGCGCAGCCCGGGTCATCTGCGGCGGCACGGCGCGGGCGATCGCCAGGACGACGGTGCTCGGCCGCAGCCCGAGCCGGCGCATGTCGGAGTGGAAGGAGGCCAGGTGCAGCCGGGACCGCGCGGGCCGCTCGGCCACGAAGGTGCCCTTGCCGCGCACCCGCACCAGCACCCCCTCGCTGACCAGCTGGCCGATCGCCTCGCGCACGGTGATCCGGCTGACCCCGTGCTCGACGCACAGCTGGCGCTCCCCGGGCAACGGGGTGCCCGCCGGGAGCCGGGTGGCCAGCTCGGTCAGCCGGCCGCGCAGCTGCTCGTGCTTGGGCACCACCCCGTCGACGATCAGCGCAGTCACCACCTCTGGTCGGTCAGCTTGTGGCCGAGCACGTAGCGGTAGTAGTCGGCCCGGGCCAGCTGGGCACCGGCCGCCTCGTCGACGACGAGGGTGACGTGCCGGTGCAGCTGGAGCACCGACGCCGGGCAGGACGCCGTCAGCGGCCCCTCCACCGCGGCGGCGATCGCGGCCGCCTTCGCCTCCCCGGTCGCCACCAGCACCAGGTGCTCGGCGCCCAGGATCGTGCCCAGCCCCTGGGTGATCACATGCCGGGGCACCGCGGCGACGTCGTCGCCGAAGAACCGCGCGTTGTCGGACCGGGTCTGCTCGGTGAGCGTCTTGACCCGGGTGCGGCTGGCCAGCGACGAGCCGGGCTCGTTGAACCCCAGGTGCCCGTTGGCGCCGATGCCCAGCACCTGCACCGCCACCGGCCCGGCGGCCAGCAGCTGCGCCTCGTAGTCCAGGGCGGCCTGCAGCGGGTCGGTGGCCGCGCCGTCCGGGCCGTGCACCACCGCCGGGTCCAACCCGAGCTCGTCGGTCAGCTCCCGGCGGATCACCTCGCGGTAGCTCTCCGGGTGGCCGGCGGGCAGACCCACGTACTCGTCGAGCAGGAACGCCTGCACGCCGTCGAAGGACAGCCCCTCCTCCTGGTGCCGGCGCAGCAGCTCACGGTAGGCGAGCAACGGCGAGGACCCGGTGGCCAGGCCGAGCACCACCGGCCCGCCCCGCTCCAGTGCGGCCAGCACCGACCCGGCGACCGCGTCGGCGACGACTCGCCCGCAGTCCTCGGGGCTGGGCAGCAGGACGACCTCCACGGTCAGCTCTCCTCTCGGTGCACCCACACGCCGGCCCGCAGGACGGCGGTGGGGTTCAGGTACAGGTCGGTGACGAGCACGTCGGCCCGTCGGCCCGGGACCAGCTCGCCCACATCCTCGCGGCCCAGCAACCGGGCCGGGGTGGCGGTCGCCGAACGGACGGCATCGGCGAGTGGAACTCCAGCTGCCACCGTCGACCGGACGACGTCCACCAGCCGGGCGGTGCCGCCGGCGATCGCCCCCGTTCCCCCGGCGAGCCGGGCGACGCCGTCGCGCACCTCGACCGGCAGCGAGCCGAGGCGGTAGCTGCCGTCCGCCATCCCGGCGGCGGCCATCGCGTCGGTGACCAGCGCGATCGCCCCCGGACCGACCAGGGCGAAGACCGTCGCCACCGTCTCCGGTGCCAGGTGCACGCCGTCGCCGATCAGCTCGACGACGAGCTCGCCGCGCGCGGCGGCGGCGAGGCAGGCGGCGACCGGGCCCGGCGCCCGGGACAGCAGCGGCGGCATGCCGTTGAACAGGTGGGTGGCCGACAGCGGGCCGCCAGGGGCAGCCGACCGGATCGCGGCGGTGACCTCGGCGGCGGCGGCGTCGGTGTGCCCGAAGCTGGGCAGCGCCCCGTGCGCGCGCAGCAGGTCGACCAGTTCGGCCCGGTGCGCGGTCTCCGGCGCCAGGGTCATCGAGACGACCGTCCCCCGCCCGAGGGTCAGCAGCTCGGCCAGCAGCGCCGGGTCCCCCGGGACGAGTGCAGCCGGGTCCTGGGCGCCGCAGCGGGCGGCGGAGAGGAACGGTCCCTCCAGGTGCACCCCGGCCAGCTCGCCGGCCTCGACCAGCGGGGCGAGCACGGTCAGCCGCTCGCGCAGCACCGCCGCCGGGGCCGAGACCAGGCTGGCCACCAGCGTCGTCGTCCCGTGGACCCGGTGGTGGGCGGCCGCGGCGCGTGCCCCGGCGACGTCCGCGTCGGGGAAGCCGTGCCCGGCGGCCCCGTGGCAGTGCAGGTCGACCAGCCCGGGCAGCAGCAGCGTCCCCGGCGCAGGGGCGGGCAGCGCACCGGTCCAGTCCCGGGCCGGGCCGGCGAACGCGACCCGGTCTCCGGCGACGGCGAGCACCGCGTCGTCCACGACCGAGCCGCCGGTGACCAGCCGGCCCCGCAGCACGGGGCCACCCGGCTCTGCTCCGCTCAGGATCGCCACGCTCCACGGCTCAGGCCCGACCAGGCGCCTGCGATGCACCCGGCACTGGTAATGACCAGTACTGGCAGGATCGTCCGCGCTCCGGGACGGTGTCAACTCCCCCACGCCGGACCGGTCGTCGAGGGCCCGCGCTAGCGTCCGGCCGTGACCGATCGGATGAGGACCTTCGCCTGGGGCGACCCGATGGAGACCGCGACGGCCGCCCGCACCGCCGCCGGGCTGGACGTGCTGCGCGCCGTGGTGGCCGGGGAGCTCCCCGGGCCGCCGATCGCCGACACGCTCGGGTTCGACCTGATCGAGGTGGAGCCGGGCCGCGTCGTCTTCGCGTTCGAGCCGGCCGAGTACCACTACAACCCGATCGGCTCGGTGCACGGCGGCGTCTACGCCACGCTGCTCGACTCGGCCACCGGCTGCGCCGTCCACTCGATGCTGCCGGCCGGCGTGGGCTACACCAGCCTGGACCTGACGGTGAAGTTCCTCCGCGCGATCACCCTGGACACCGGCCGGGTGACCTGCGTCGGCACGGTGACCCACCTGGGCGGCCGGACGGCGCTGGCCGAGGCCCGCTTGCTCGACGCGGACGAGCGGCTGCTCGGCACCGCGAGCAGCAGCATCCTGGTCATCCGCCCGCAGCCCGGGACCCAGGTCGGCTGAGGCCCCGCCGTCCTCGACTGCGCAGTTGCGGTCGCCCCGCGCGGCGTGTCGGCCCGTGTCGGCGACCGCAACTGCGCACTCGGCGCGCGCCCGGGCGTAGTCAGACCGGGACGCTGACGCCCACGCCGCCCTTCGTCTGCGCGCCGTAGCGGGCGATCTCGGCGTCCAGGTCGAGTGGGCGGGTGGTCGCGCCCAGCGCCTGGACGTCCGGGGTGATTAGGTCGGCCGGCAGCAGCCAGGAGACCTCGAACTCGATGCCGTCGGGGTCCCGGGCGTACAGCGCCTTCGTGGTGGCGTGGTCGGATGCCCCGGCCAGCGCCCCGGCGTCGGCCAGCGCACTGCGGATCCGGGCCAGCTCGGCGAGGGTGTCGACCTCCCAGGCCAGGTGGTACAGCCCCACCGTGCTGCGCCCGGCGCCGGAGGGGCCGGCCTGCTCCCCGACCGCGAACAGGCCCAGATCGTGGTCGTTCGTCGACCCCTCGGCCTGCAGGAACACCGCCCGACCGGGCATCTCGGTCGTCACCCGGAAGCCGAGGACGTCGCGGTAGAAGGCGGTGCTGCGGTCGACGTCCCGGACGAAGAGGACGGCGTGGTTCAGGCGCTGGACGGGCACGGTGCACTCCTGGGATCGGTCGAGGCACCCAGTCTGCGCCGCATTACTTGATTGTTCAAGCAAACCGCCCCGGCGGTGTGACTCGTCCGGAGCAGGGGGTAGAGCCCCGGACGTGACCGGGCCAGCGATGCGGCGCGACGTCGTCGTCCGGCTGGACCCGGAGCTGCGGTGGCTGCTCGCGCCGCGGTCCCGGTCCGCCGGCGAGCGACGGCTGCCCTTCGACCCCGATGCGACCGTCGGGCACCTGGTGCAGGCGGCCGGTGTCCCGCTGACCGAGGTCGGCCCGGTGGTGGTCGACGGAGTGGAGGCGACGTCCGCCGCCCGGCCCGGGCCCGGCGCCGTCCTGGAGGTGCGGCCGGTCGGCCGGCCCCAGCCGGTCCCTACCGGGGGTTTCCTGCTGGACGTCGGGCTCGGCGGGCTGACCCGGCGGCTCCGACTGCTCGGCCTGGACGCCGCCTGGCGCAACGACGCCGACGACCCCGAGCTGGTGGCGCAGGCGGCGGCCGAGGACCGCGTGCTGCTGACCCAGGACCGGGGGCTGCTCATGCGCCGGGCGCTGCCGCGCGGGGCCCTGGTGCGCGGCAGCGGCACCGCCGACCAGCTCGCCGACGTCCTTCAACGGTTCGCCGTCGTCCTGGCGCCGCTGACCCGGTGCACCACGTGCAACGGCGAGCTGCGGCCGGCGCCCAAGGCGGAGGTGGCCGACCTGCTGGAGCCGGGCACCCGCCGCACCGTCGAGGAGTTCCCCCGGTGCACCCGGTGCGGGCAGGTCTACTGGCGTGGCGCGCACGCGGCCCGGATGGACGAGCTCGTCGCCGGTGCGGTGCCCACAGCCCCGGTCACCCCGGCAGGGCCGACGCGTCGCGGAGCACACGGTCGATGAGGCCGTAGTCCCGCGCCTGGACCGCGGTGAACCAGCGGTCCCGGTCGGAGTCCCGCTCGACCTGGTCGACGTCCTGGCCGGTGTGGTGCGCCTGCAGCTCGTTCAGCTGCCGCTTGAGCCGCCCGAGCATCTCGGCCTGGATCCCGATGTCGGCCGCGGTGCCGCCCAGCCCGGCCGAGGGCTGGTGCATCATCACCCGCGCGTGCGGCAGGGCGTACCGCTTGCCCGCGGCCCCGGCGGTGAGCAGGAACTGCCCCATCGACGCGACCATGCCCATCCCGTAGGTGGCCACGTCGCAGTCGACGAACTGCATGGTGTCGTAGACGGCCATTCCTCCGGAGACCGAACCGCCCGGGGAGTTGATGTAGAGGTGGATGTCCCGGTGCGGGTCCTCGGCGGACAACAACAGCATCTGTGCGGCGATCTGATTGGCGATCACGTCGTCGACCTCCTGCCCGAGGAAGACGATCCGCTCCCTCAGCAGCCGGTCGTACACGGCGTCTCCCAAGGTCGACGCGGTGCTGGTCGCTGCTGCTCGGAGCTGTTCGCTGGTCATCGGTGGTTCTCCTGCCGGCCGTCGGAATGGACGAGGACCACTCAAGTGCCCGACAGTCGGACAAGTCGACACAGAATGGCTCTTTGCGCAGTCGGCACAATTCTTGCGCTCTCCGCGAATGGCGGTTGACAGCTCGCCCGGCGGCGGCGGTCCTGCCCGTGGTCTGATCCTCGGGTGAGCGAACCCCCCGTCGTGCGGAAGGCCACCCGCGCCGACGTCCCCCGGCTGGCCGCCACGCTGGCCGTCGCCTACCCCGACTACCGCTGGACCTCCTGGGCGCTGCCCGAGGACGGCCGCACCCAGCGGCTGTCCCGCTGGGCGGAGCTGTGGGGCGCGCTGGTGCCGGTGCTGGGCGGGACGGCCTGGGTGACGGACGACGTGAGCGCGGCCGCCGCCTGGGTCGCCCCCGATGCCGGGGAGCACGCCGCCGACCTGCAGGCGGTCATCGACCGCGACCTGCCGCGGGTGTTCGGTGCCCGCCAGCCGGTCGTGCTGGCCAGCGAACGGCTCGGCGCGCTCGGCCGCCCGGACGAGCCGCACTGGTGGCTGCACGCCGTCGGCACCCGGCCCGCCGCCCGGCACCAGGGGCTGGGTGCGGCGGTGCTGCAGCCGGTGCTCGAGCGCTGCGACGCCGACGGGGTGCCGGCCGCGGCGACGGTCTACACCTCGACCGTCGTCCGGTGGCTGCAGCGGTCGGGCTTCGCCGTCACGCACTCGACCCGGACGGCCGTCGACCACGAACTGCCGATCTGGACCATGGTCCGCCAGCCCACGCGCACCTGAGACGACGCAGGTGAGCCTGACCTGACCCCTGGGGGCCACAGGTCGGCCCCGGTGGCCCGCGGGGGTCGGGCAGGACAGGGACGACCGTTCCTGCCGCCGCCCCCGCGAGGTCACCGTGTACCTGTCGAAGACCGAGGCCGCCGTCCTCACCAGCACGCTGCCGCGCACCCTGCCGCGGTCCACCCCACCCGCGCCGACGGCGAAGCGGCGGCTGTGGCCGATGCTCGGGCCGGCGTTCGTCGCGGCCGTCGCCTACGTCGACCCCGGGAACTTCGCGACCAACTTCTCCGGCGGCGCCTCGTTCGGCTACACCCTGCTGTGGGTGATCGTCGCGGCCAACCTGATGGCGATGCTCATCCAGACCCTCACCGCCAAGCTGGGGCTGGCGACCGGTCGGGACCTGGCCACCTGCTGCCGCGAACGGTTCCCCCGGCCGGTCACCTGGGGACTGTGGGCACAGGCCGAGGCGGTCGCGATCGCCACCGACCTGGCCGAGATCGTCGGCGGGGCGGTCGCGCTGAACCTGCTGTTCGGGGTGCCGCTGTGGATGGGCGGGATCATCACCGCGATCGTCGCGTTCATCCTGCTGGCCGCGCAGTCGCGGGGGTTCCGGCCGTTCGAGCGGGTGATCACCGGGCTGCTGCTGGTGATCGGTGGTGGCTTCGTCTACACGCTGGTGGGTGCCGGGGTCGACCCGGGCGGCGTCGCCTCCGGCATGGTGCCCAGCTTCGCCGGCACCGACAGCCTGCTGCTGGCCACCGGCATCCTCGGCGCGACGGTGATGCCGCACGTCATCTACGTGCACTCCGCGTTGACGCCGGGCCGGTACGGCGACACCGTCACCGCGGGGAGGTCGCACTCCGGACGGCGCGGGCTGCTGCGTGCCCAGCGGATCGACGTCTTCATCGCCATGGGCCTGGCCGGGCTGGTCAACGCCGCGATGCTGGTGATCGCCGCCCAGCTGTTCACCGCCGGCGACGGCATCGAGTCGCTGGAGAGCGTGCACGCCGGCCTCGGCGACCAGCTCGGCAGCGGTGCGGCCCTGGCCTTCGCCATCGCCCTGCTCGCTGCCGGGTTCGCCAGCTCCTCGGTCGGCACCCATGCCGGGCAGGTGGTGATGGCCGGGTTCCTGCGCAAGCACATCCCGGTGCTGACCCGCCGGCTGATCACCCTCGCCCCGGCGCTGCTGGTGCTGGGCGTGGGCGGTGACCCGACGACGGCGCTGGTCTGGTCGCAGGTGGTGCTCTGCTTCGGCATCCCGTTCGCCCTGGTGCCGCTGCTGTGGCTCACCTCCCGCGAGGACCTGATGGGCGGCTGGGTCAACCGGCGGGTCACCACGCTGACCGGGTCGGTCGTCGCCGCACTGATCATCGCGCTGAACGCCTACCTGCTGGTGAGCACCTTCCTCGGCTGACCAGGGACTTCCTGGGGCGCGCAGGGCTTCCTGAGCCGCGCGAAGCCCGTCAGGATCACGGGATGGACGCGCGGGAGCCGGTCGACTGGGCACCGGGCATGTCGGTACTGGCCGACACCAGCCCGGCGGCGTGGGTCGAGGCCGCGCTGACGCCGACGGCCGGGTCGGCAACGGTCGCCGCGCTCGTCCCGCCGGTCTTCCCGTCCTACGCCCGGGTGCTGCCGCCCACCTACGAGCGGGAGCCCCCGCATCGACGGCACCGGTGGTCGGAGATCGCCGCCGCCACCGGGGTCCCGCTGACCTCCGGGATCCGGTTCGCCGACTTGGTGGCCGGTTCTCGCCGCTGGGGCAAGCCCTCCGACGGCGGCCTGGACGCGCGGGAGACCGCGACCCTCGCCCGTGTGCTCGCCGATCTCACCGGCACGCCGGAGGAGGCGTTCTTCTGCCTCTGGGAGGGGTTCGGCCTGCCGGAGACCGAGGCCTGGACCGACCGGCCGATGCGCGTGGAGATCCCGCACCGGGCGTACCACCTGCTCACCGGCCCGGTCGCGGCCGCGCCGGTGCTGCCGACGCCCGTGGAGTGGCGGTGCGCGAGCCTGTGGTGGCCGGCGGACCGGGCCTGGCTGGTCGCCACCGAGATCGACGGCTACCTCACCTACGTCGGCGGCAGCCGCACGGCGATCGCCGCCGTCCTCACCGCTCCGGACCTCGATGCCGTGGCCGTGGACCCTTACACCCCGCTGGACCCCAGCTACGGCTGAGCACCGCCCCACCGATGAGGAACGGTGCCGGATGCCGTCTCAGGTACGACACCGCCGGCCCCCGACAAAGGAGCACTGCACATGGGCGCGATCAAGGTCCACGAGTTCACCACCGTCGACGGGGTCGTCGACACCCCGATGTGGACGATGGACTACGGCTTCCCCGACGACCTGGCCGCCTCCATCGGCGCGCTCACCGGTTCCTCGACCGGGATCCTGCTCGGCCGGAGGACCTTCGAGATGTTCGCCCCGGCCTGGTCCACCCGGACCGTCGAGGACGACGAGGGCGCCCCGTTCTTCAACGACACCCGCAAGCACGTCGTGAGCTCCACGCTGACCGACGCCGAGTCGGTCTGGCGGAACTCGACCGTGGTCGGCGGCTACTCGCCCGACCGGATCCGGGCGCTCAAGGACGACGCGGACGGCGACCTGTACGTCAGCGGCAGCGCCACGCTGGTGCGGGCGATGCTCGCCGACGGGCTGGTCGACGAGCTGCACCTCTACGTCTACCCGCTGGCCGTGGGCACCGGGATCCGGCTGTTCCCGGAGGGGACGTCCCAGCCGCTGTCCCTGCTCAGCGCGGAGACCCTGTCCAACGGCGTCGCCCACCTGGCCTACGGCCCAACCGCCGCCCGCTGACGAGGGCTCTTGCGCTGTTCTCCGCCCTCTTCCGCCACTGCACCGGCGCGAGAACAGGTGGAACAGCGCAGGAGCACGCGGAACAGCTCAGGCCGGTGGGGCCTCGCCGACCTCGGCGAACAGCGGGACGGCGCTGAGGCCGGTCACCGCCTGCTCGGCACCACCGGCGGGGTCGGCGACCGCGGGCGGCACGAGCACCTCGACCCCGTCACCCTCGGGCCGGGCCGTGGCGGAGGCGAGGACGCCCGGGTGGTCCCGGAGCAGCCGCTCCGCCTCCGCCCGCAGGTCACCGGGGCAGAACTCGGTCTGCTGCACCGTGACCTCGCAGCCGGGGTCGGCCAGCACGGCCTGCATCGGCGCCGGGAGCTCGCCGTGCCAGCGGACGGTCAGCCGCTTGCGGTCCAGGCTGATCCCGGGCGTGCCGAAGTCCGGAGAGTCGCCGGCCGCCGCGCTCAGCCGCTCCAGCAGGCCGTAGATCGCGGCCGGGCCACCCGGGTAGGCCACGAACTCGCCGTGCCCCAGCCGTGGTGCCGGCCCGGCGGACGACTTCTTGCGTGCTGCCATGCCCGCCATCATCCAGGCTGGGCCGCATGGAGATCTCCGGTGCACGCATCTGGGTCACCGGCGCCTCGACCGGCATCGGTGCGGCGCTGGCGACGGAGCTGGCCGACCGAGGGGCCCGGGTGGCGATCAGCGCCCGCAACGCCGAGCAGCTCGCGGAGGTGGCCGGGAGCCGGATGGTCGTCGTCCCGGTGGACGTCACCGACCGGGCGGCCACCGTGGCCGCAGGCGAGCGGGTCCGGGACGCGCTGGGTGGGCTGGACGTCGCCGTCCTCAACGCCGGCACCTGGTCGTCGTTCCACGTGGAACCGTGGGACTCGCAGCTGTTCGCCGACCACCTGCAGGTCAACGTGATGGGCGCGGTGCACACCATGGAGGCCGTCGTCCCGCAGATGCTGGCCGCCGGTCGCGGCCGGGTCGTCGGGGTCGCCTCGGTCGCCGGCTACCGCGGCCTGCCGGACTCGGAGGCCTACAACGCGGGCAAGGCGGCGTTGATCAACCTGCTGGAGGGCCTGCGCGGCTCGCTGGCCCCGCGCGGCGTCGTCGTCCAGCTCGTCAACCCGGGGTTCGTGACCACCCGGCTGACCGACCGCAACCTCTTCCCGATGCCGTTCAAGGTCGAGGCCGACGTGGCCGCCCGCACCATCGCCGACGGCATCGCCCGGGACAAGGCCGAGGTGGTCTTCCCGGTGCCGATGATGGTCGCGATGAAGCTGGCCCGGCTGCTGCCGGTCCGGCTGTGGACCCGGCTCACCGCCGAACTCGCCCGCCGCGGTGTGACCACGAGGCCCGGCGACGAGCCGCCGCCGTCCGTTCAGCAGTGATCAGGTGACCTGACCACTGACCGTCCCCCCGCACCGACGCTGGTGCAGGGGGACATCCGGTGATCAGGGCACCTGATCAGTGCTGAGGGCCCGGGTCAGTCGCGGGGGCCGCCGGCGACGTAGATGACCTGACCGGACACGAAGCCCGCACCCTCGCTGCACAGGAACGACGCGGTGTGCGCGATGTCCTCGGGCTGGCCGACCCGGGCCACCGGGATCTGCTTGGCGGCCATCTCCTTGAACTGCTCGAACGGCACGCCCACCCGCTCGGCGGTCTGCGCGGTCATCTCCGTCTCGATGAAGCCGGGGGCGATCGCGTTCGCGGTCACGTTGTACCGGCCGAGCTCGATGGCGAGCGTCTTGGTGAAGCCCTGCATGCCCGCCTTGGCCGCGGAGTAGTTGACCTGGCCGCGGTTGCCCAGCGCCGAGACGCTGGAGAGGTTCACGATCCGGCCGAACTCGGCCTCGACCATGTGCGTCTGCGCGGCCTTGCTCATCAGGAAGGCGCCCCGCAGGTGCACGCCCATGACGGCGTCCCAGTCGGCGACGCTCATCTTGAACAGCAGGTTGTCCCGGGTGATGCCGGCGTTGTTGACCAGCACCGTCGGGGCACCCAACTCGGCGGCGATCCGCTCCACCGCAGCGTTGACCGACTCCTCCTCGGCGACGTTCGCACCGACCGCGAGCGCCTCGCCCCCGGCCTTCTGGATCTCCTCGACCGTGCCCGCGCACGCGGCCTCGTCCAGGTCCAGGACGGCGACGGCCATCCCGTCCTGGGCGAACCGCCGTGCGATGGCCGCGCCGATCCCGCGCGCCGCTCCTGTGATGATCGCCGTCCGCTGCTGTGCCACTGCGTCTCCTCGTCGAGTCCGTCGATGGGCCGCCGGCCCACCGTGCTGCCGTCCTGCCTATCACCAGGCCACCGCGGCCGCGCACCCGCCCGGGATACGCTCGCCGCTCACACACGACAGGGGAGCGCCTCGGCGCTGAGAGTGCGGGCAACCGCAGACCCTCGAACCTGATCCGGGTCATGCCGGCGCAGGGAGTCTGGAGGAGCACCATGGCCGAACCGGCCGTCCGTCCGTCCGACGCTGCCCAGGGCGCGCCGCGCCGCAGCTGGCGCACCGTCGACATCGTCGTCACCGCCGTGCTGGGGGTCGCCTTCGGCGTCGTCTTCTGGGCCTGGGGGCTGCTCTGGGCCGCCACCGGCCCGGCCTTCGGCGCCTTCCCGCCCGGCCAGGCCGTCATGTACGGGGTGTGGCTGCTGCCCGCCGTCCTCGCCCCGCTGGTCATCCGCAAGCCCGGTGCCGCCCTGTTCGCCGAGCTGATCGCCGGGATCGTCTCCGCGTTGCTGGGCTCGGCCTGGGGTTCGCTGGTGATCGTCTACGGCCTGCTGCAGGGCCTGGCCGGGGAGCTGGGCTTCGCCGCCTTCGGCTGGCGCCGGTACAGCTGGCCGCAGGCGTTGCTGGCCGCCGCGCTCGCCGGGGGCACGGCCGCCGGGCTCGACCTCGTCAACTACTACCCGGACTGGACCGCCGGCTGGATGACGACGTACACGGCGCTCATCGTGGTCAGCACCGTGGTGATCGCCGGGCTCGGCGGGTTCGCGCTGACCCGGGCGCTGGCCGCCAGCGGCGTGCTGTCGTCGTTCGCCTCCGGCCGGACCCGGGTCTGATGGAGGGCCCCGTCCCCGGGACGGGGCCGTTCCAGCACGGAGGGGCCGGTCCGGCCGCCGTCCGGCTCGCCGGCTTCGGGTTCCGGCACGCCAGCCGGCGGGCCTGGGCGGTGCAGGACGTCGACCTGCGGATCGAGCCCGGCGAGCGGGTGCTGCTCACCGGCGCGTCCGGGTCGGGCAAGTCGACGCTGCTGCGCGCGCTGGGCGGCCTGCTCGAGCCGGAGTCCGGTGACGCCGCCGGCGAGCTGACCGTGGACGGGGCTGCGCCCGACCGGCGGCGCCAGCGGGTCGGGGTGGTGTTCCAGGACCCGGACGCACAGCTGGTGATGACCCGGGCCGGGGACGACGTCGCCTTCGGCCTGGAGAACACCGGGACGCCGCCGGAGCTGATCTGGCCCGCCGTCGACACCGCCCTGGACGCAGTCGGGTTCGACCTCGGCCGGGACCACGCCACCGCGGCGCTGTCCGGCGGGCAGAAGCAGCGCCTGGTGCTGGCCGGCGCACTGGCACCGCGTCCGGGCCTGCTGCTGCTCGACGAGCCCACCGCCCAGCTCGACCCGGACGGCGCAGCGCTGGTGCGGGCCGCCGTCGCCCGCGCGGTGGCCGACCGCTCGGCGACGCTGGTCGTCGTCGACCACGACGTCGAGGCCTGGCTGCCGCTGGTCGACCGGGTGGTGGAGCTGCTGCCCCACGGCGGCACGGTGGAGCACCCGCCCGGGTGGCGGCCGGCGCCGCTGCGCATGCCCGTGCGGTGGGTGCACCCGCCCGGCGAGGTGCTGTTGGCCGGCGAGGCGGCCGGCTTCACCCATCGCGGCAGCGCCCGGCCCGCGCTCGCGCCCATCGACGTCGCGCTGCGGGCCGGCCGCACGCTGGCCGTCACCGGGCCCAACGGCACCGGGAAGTCCACCCTGGGGCTGCTGCTCGCCGGGCTGCGGGCGCCGACCACCGGCCGGGTCGCCGCCGCCCCCACGGTGACCGCCGGGCTGCGCCGTCCGGACCGGCCACCGCACCGCTGGCCGGCCGCGGAGCTGGCGACCCGGATCGGCACCGTCTTCCAGCAGCCCGAGCACCAGTTCCTCACCGGCCGGGTGCGCGACGAGCTCTCGCTGGGGCCGTTGCGGTCGGGAGCGGGCGCCGCGCAGGCCCGGGCCACGGCCGAGGAGCTGCTGGAGCGGCTGGGTCTGAGCGCTCTCGCCGACGCCAACCCGTTCACCCTCTCCGGCGGCCAGCAGCGCCGGCTGTCGGTGGCCACCGCGCTGGCCACCTCCCCGCGGGTGCTGGTCCTCGACGAGCCGACCTTCGGGCAGGACCGGGAGACCTGGGCCGAGCTGGTGGCGCTGCTGGCCGAGCAGCAGGACGGTGACCGGGCGCTGTGCCTGGTCACCCACGACGCCGCCGTGGTCACCGCGCTCGCCGACGACGTGTGCACGCTCGGCGTCCCGGTGCCGGTGTGAGCGCCCCGCTCTCCCTCGGCCCGGCCCGGCCGGTGCCGCTGTCCGCGGTCAACCCGGTGGCCCAGCTGTCGGCCGTCCTCGTCGTCACCTGCGTGCTGCTGGTCAGCGGTGACCCGGTGACGCCGGGCGTGCTGCTCGCCGCCGAGCTCGCGCTGCTGCCGGCCGCGGGGCTGAGCCGGCCCGGCGACGTGCTGCGGCGCACCTGGCCGCTGCTGCTCAGCGCGCTCGGCGTGGCCTGGGTGAACGTCGCCTTCGGCTCGCTGGACGGCGGGGAGGCCTGGCTCAGCGGGGGGACCTGGGCGCTGCGGGTGGTGGCCCTCGCGCTGCCCGGCATCCTGCTGGTCGCCTCCACCGACCCGGTGCGGCTGGCCGACGCGCTGACCCTGCACTGGCGGGTGTCGACCCGGTTCGCCTACGGCTCGCTCGCCGCGCTGCGGCTGGTGCCGCTGCTGGCCGCGGAGTGGGAGACGATCCGGCTGGCCCGCCGCGCCCGCGGGGTGGACGGCGGCCGGAACCCGGTGGCGCACGTGCGGCTGCTGGCGAGCACCGCCTTCGCCCTGCTGGTGGGGGCGATCCGGCGGGGCAGCCGGCTGGCCACCGCCATGGACGCCCGGGGCTTCGACTCCGGCGTGACCCGGACGAACGCCCGCGGGTCCCGGCTGCAGCCGCTGGACCGGTGGTTCGTCGTCGGGGCGGTCGCCCTCTGCGCGGCGGCTGTCACCGCGAGCGTGCTCAGCGGGGCCTGGTCGCCGGTCTTCTCCTGAGGGTCAGTCCGGGGGCCGGGCCGTCGCGACGGCGAGCGCACCCAACGCCAGCGACCAGAGCAGCCCGGCGCCGACCAGCCACCAGGGCACCGTGCCGAGCAGCAGTGCCAGGGCGACCGGCGCGGTGCCCAGCAGCCCGACGTCCGGCCCACGCACGAGCGTGCTGCTCACCCCGACCGGCACCGCGCCCATCGGGGAGGCGAGCACCGGCCCCGACCAGTCCAGGTCGGGGCGGTAGCCGGCGCGCACGGCCGCGCCCGCCCAGGCCGGCGCGGTGACCACGCCCAGCGCCAGCCAGGCCGCCGGTGCGCCGGTGCCCTGCCCGATGAGCAGCGCCGAGACCCCACAGACTCCCGCGAGCACCGCGGCCGGCACGACGGCCCGGGCCCAGACGACCGCCGGGCCGCCCAGCGGCAGCCCACGGTCGGCGGCCGGTGCTGCGGACGCCCGCCGGCTCGGCTCACCGAGGGACGTCGCCGCGAGCCCCCAGCCCAGGACGACGGTCACCGCCACCAGCGCGGGCAGCCCGGCCAGCCCTTCGGTGCGGGCAGCCAGCACCGGCAGCGCAGCGCCGACCGCCAGCTGACCCCACCGCCACGGTGACCGGGCCAGCACCGCCAGGTCACCCGCGACGACCGCCTGCCAGGGGTGCCGTACCCAGCGCCAGGCCAGCGGCCGCCGCGGCCGCCGCGGCCGGCGCACCGTCGTCCCGAGCGCCCGGCCGAGCTCCCGGGTGTCCAGCGAGAAGACCGACGCGGTCGCGTACTGCGCGGTCTCCCCCGATGCGCGCAGCGCACCGGCGGGCAGGTCCGCCAGCCGCCGGTCGGCCAGGGCCAGGCAGAGGACGGCGATCCCCAGCAGCGCCGCGAGCAGGCCGTACGCCACCGGCGCGGGCAGCGACCACGCCCGCCCCGCGGCGTCCGGCAGCACCACGTCCAGCCCGGCGACCACGGACCCGGCGATGGCGGGACCGACCACGGCCACCGCGGTCACCGCGCCGGCGACCGCGGGCACCCAGCGGCCCCCGCCACCGGCCTGCCGGACGACGAGCACCGCGACGGCGACCACCGCCAGCAGCGCACCGGCCGCCAGCCCGGCGAGGACGCCGGCCGGTGTCCGGGTCCAGGCCAGCACCACCGGGACGCCGACGGTCAGCGCCGCCGCCACGGCGAGGCCGACCGACCTGCGCAGCTCGCCACGCAGCAACCCGCGGCGCCCTGCGGGCAGCGGCAGCCACCACACCACGGCCGCCGGCGTGGCGCTGACCGGCCCCAGCCGGGCGAACAGCGCGGTCAGGCCCGCGGCGAGGGAGAGGGCGACGACCGCGGCGGTCAGCGCGCCGGGGAGCACCGCCGCATCCGCGGCCGGCCGGGCGGCGATCTGCTCCCGGAGGCTGGACACCGTGCCCCCGCAGAGCGCCACGAAGACCCCCGCAGAGGTGAGCGCGGAGAGCGTGTCCCCGACCCGGGTCAGCCAGCTGGTGTCGGCCCGGGCTGCCGTCGCCCGGTGGGTGAAGCGACGGACGGCAGTGCCGCTCCACTCGTCCGCCGGCCGCGCCGACAGCCGGGTCCCCGTGGCCGTCACTCAGCCGTCCTGCAGCGCCGCGACGGCGTCCTCGGGCGCGATCACCGGGCACGCGTCCTCCCCGACCACCAGAGCCAGGTCGGCGAGCGTGCCGATGAACGCCGGGTCGTGGCTGGCGAACAGCACCGCGCCACCGGCGTCCACCAGCGCCGCGAGCCGGTCGGCCAGCGCCCGGCGCATCGCGGTGTCCAGCCGGCGTTCCGGCTCGTCGAGCACCAGCAGGTCGGCCGGGCGGACCAGCGCCCCGGCCAGCGCCAGCCGCCGGCGCTGCCCGGAGGAGAGCGCCGAGGGCAGCGCGCCGGCCCGGTCGGTCAGCCCGAAGGCGGCCAGCTCCGCCTCGACGACCTGCTCGGCGTCGGCGACCCCGTGGGCGCGGGCGGTCAGCAGCAGGTGCTCCGCGCCGGTCAGCGACGGGAAGAACGCGTCGTCGTCCAGCACCCCGGCGACGCAGCGGCGGAAGCCGGCGTCCCGTTCGTCGACCGGGTCGCCGGCGAAGCGCACCGTCCCGGCCAGCGGCGGCAGCAGCCCGACCATCGTCTGCAGCACGGTGGACTTGCCCGCGCCGTTGGGGCCGACCAGCGCGACCGCCGTCCCGGGTGCGACCGACACCGTCACCGGCGCGCACACCGGCGCGTCGCCGTAGCCGACCGACAGCTCCTCGGCGGCCAGCAGGACCATCAGCCGGGCCCCGCACCACCGCGCCAGGCGGCGTCGAAGAAGCCGACCTCCAGCTCCATGGCCCGGCGGTAGGCGCGGCGCACCGCGGGGGTGTCGGCAGCGGTCCCGTCCAGCAGCCGTTCCAGCGTGCCGGTCAGCTCCTCCAGGCCCGGGTCGGCGTAGGTGGTGACCCACTCGGCGTAGGTGCTCGCCGACCGGCCGGCCAGCGACTGCCCGAGGTGGGCGTACAGCCGCATGCACGGCGTCATCGCCGCGCAGGTCAGCCCGGCCCCGCCCAGGGACGCCGTGGCGAGCAGGAACTCGGTGTAGGCCAGCGTGGCGGGCAGCGGCTCGACCGCGGCCAGGTCGATGCCCCAGCGGGCCGCGTACCCCTCGTGCAGCCGCAGCTCCTCGCGGACCCCGGCGAGCAGGTCGGCGAAGACGTCCAATCCGGCCCGGTCGGGGCTGTGCGCGGCGCCGAGGGCGTAGGCGCGGGCGAAGGACTCCAGGAAGAACGCGTCCTGGGCCACGTAGCCGGCGAACAGCTCCGTCGGCAGGCTCCCGTCGGCGATGCCCTGCACGAACGGGTGCGCCAGCGCGACGGCGGCGAGGTCGGCGTTGGCCGCCCAGAGGTCGGCGGACAGGCTCATGCCACCCGCTCCAGGGCCATGTCCCAGAAGGCGATCTCCGCGGCGACGACCTCGGCGAAGACGTCGTCCTGACCACCGCCCACCGCATCGGCCGCCGTCTCCAGGCCGGCGACGTAGCCGGCGAAGCCCGGCACGGTCCAGTGCTCGACGAACTCCCGGTAGGCCGGCGCGCCGGGCAGCGCGGTGGTCCAGGCGTCCAGGTACGTGCGCTCGATGGTCCACAGCGCGGTCAGCGCGACCGGCACCTCGGCGGCGTCCAGCCGGTCCAGCAGCTCCGCGTAGGCCGCGGTGGCCGGCAGCGCGGGCGCGGAGAGGTCCAGGCCGCGGGCGGCCGCCTGCTCCTCGAACCAGGCCAGCTCCTCGGCCAGCGCGACCAGGCCGCCGGCGAGCACCGCCTGGGCGGGCCGCGGCGCGCGGGCGAGCAGCCGGGCCTGGAAGCGCAGCAGGTCGGTGACGAAGCGGGCGTCCTGGACCAGCCAGGTGTCGAAGGCGCCGGCGGGCAGGGACCCGTCGCGCACCGCGGTCAGGAACCGGTGCGCGGTGGCCGCGCGCCAGATCTCGGGATGACGTCGAAGCAGCTCGGCGACCGGCACGGCGCGGACTCTACGAGAGTGGTTAGGGTGGCCACGTCATGGCGTCGAGCCATGTGCGGGAGCTCGGATGACCGGGCTGAGAGGGCGGCTGACACGCCGCCGACCGCTGGAACCTGACCGGGTAATGCCGGCGTAGGGAGCCCGTGATGAGCACATCTGGAACCGTTGGCACGACCACGTCCGGTGCGGACGCACCGCTCACCCTCACCGAGCCGGCGGCCCGCACCCTGGGCTTCCGGGAGTCCGCGGGCCTGTGGGGCAACCTGGGCATCAGCCTGCTGCTGCCGGTGGCCGCCGTCTACGTCGTCCTGCCCGGACGGCCGCTGTCGGTCACGATCGGCGCGATCGTCGTCGGCGCGGTGATCGGGGCCTCCCTGCTGGGGCTGGCCGCCGCAGCGGGCGCCCGCGAGGGGGTGCCGGCGATGGTGCTGCTGCGCGGCCTCCTCGGCCGGCGGGCCTCCTACCTGCCCACCGCGCTGAACCTCGTGCAGTGCATCGGCTGGGCCACCTTCGAGATCGTGATCATCGCCGAGGCGGCGTCCCGGGTGCTGGACGCGCCCCGCTGGCCGTTCGTGCTGGTCGCCGGGGTGTTGGCCACCGCGATGGCGCTGCGCCCCCTCGGCGTGGTCAAGGTGCTGTCCCGGTACGCGGTGTGGGCGGCGCTGGCCGCGATCGTCTACCTCTTCGTCGAGGTGCTGTCCGAGCCGCGAGCAGCACTGGACGACGGCGGCGCCGCGTCGTTCTGGACGGCGACCGACATCGTGATCGCCCTGCCGATCTCCTGGTTCCCGCTCGCCGCCGACTACACCCGGCACGTGCGCAGCGGCCGGGTCGCCGGCACCAGCACCGCCCTGGGCTACGGCCTGGCCACCATCGCGATGTTCACCCTCGGCGTCCTGGCGCTGGCGGCCTACGGAAGCGCCGGGCTGGACGTCATCGACGCGTTGCTCGCCGTGCAGCTGGGCGCCCTGGCCGTGCTGGTGCTCGTCGTGGTCGAGCTCGACGAGGCGTTCGCCAACGTCTACTCCACCGCCGTGTCGGCGCAGAACGTGGTGGCCCGGCTGGACCGCCGGCTGCTCGCCCTGTGCGTCGGCACCATCGCCACACTGCTCGCGCTGAGCTTCGACATCGTCGCCTACGAGCCGTTCCTCTTCCTGATCGGCGCGGTCTTCGTGCCGCTGATCGGCGTCTTCCTGGTCGCCTACGCGCTGAGCGCCCCCGGCCGCTGGGACACCTCGGACACCGCACCGGCCCGGCTGGCCTACCTGCTGCCCTGGCTCGCCGGGTTCGTCGCCTACCAGCTGACCCTGCCGACCTTCTTCTCCGGCGTCGGCGCCGGCTGGACCGCCTGGTGGACCGCCCGCCAGACCGACCTGGGCATCGACCCGGCCAACGGCTGGTCGGCCTCGCTGATCAGCCTGGCCGTCGCCGCGTCCCTCACCGCGGTGATCGCACTGCTCGGCGCCCGCCGCGAGCGGCAGCGGGCATGACCCGCCGGCTGGGCCGGCTGCACGTGCTCACCGACGCCGACGGCGGGCCGGGCGCGCTGGCCGTGGTCGCCGCCGCGGTGGCCGCCGGGGCGCCGGTGGTGCAGGTGCGGGCGAAGGGCTGCAGCGACCGGGTGCTGCACGACTTCGCCCACGCGGTGGTGGAGCTCTGCCGGCCCGCCGGCACCACCGTCCTGGTCAACGACCGGGTCGACGTGGCCCTGGCGGTCGGCGCCGACGGGACGCACCTGGGCGCCGGTGACCTCCCGCTCGCCGCCGCCCGGCGGGTCGCCGGCCCGGGGCACCTCCTCGGCGGCACGGCCCGCGACCCGCAGCAGGCCCGGCAGCTGGTGGCCGAGGGCGCGGACTACCTGGGGGTCGGCCCGGCCTTCGCCACCACCACCAAGACCGGGCTCCCCGCCCCGATCGGGGTCGCCGGGGTCGGTGCCGTGGCGACCGCGGTGCCGGTCCCGGTCATCGCCATCGGCGGGGTCACCGCCGCGCGGGTCGTGGAGCTGCTGGCCGCCGGCGCCACCGGGGTCGCGGTGGTCGGCGCCGTCACCGCCGCCCCCGACCCCGGTGCCGCGACGGCGGAACTGCTGCGGGCGCTGG
Source organism: Modestobacter sp. VKM Ac-2983 (assembly GCF_026967885.1). Taxonomy (NCBI): domain Bacteria; kingdom Bacillati; phylum Actinomycetota; class Actinomycetes; order Geodermatophilales; family Geodermatophilaceae; genus Modestobacter; species Modestobacter sp. VKM Ac-2983. Next base: position 180,578 of record NZ_JAPVBK010000004.1, on the reverse strand, counting down.
AGGAACCCCGGTGATCGACGTGGCGGTGGCCGGAGGTGGGCTGATCGGGCTGTCGGTGGCCTGGCGGGCGGCGCAGCGCGGGCTGTCGGTCACCGTCGTCGACGACGCCCCGGGCACCGGCGCCTCGGCCGCCGCCGCCGGGATGCTGGCACCGGTCACCGAGGCGGCCTACGGCGAGCAGGCACTGCTCCGGCTGTGCCTGGCCTCCCTGCAGCGCTACCCGGCGTTCGCCGCCGAGGTCGAGGCGGCCAGCGGCCTGCCGGTCGGGCTGCGCACCGCCGGCACCCTGGTCGTCGGCTTCGACGCCGACGACGTGCGGGCGCTCGACGCGCTGCTCGGCTACCAGCAGGAGCTGGGCCTGGCCGTCGAGCGGCTGACCCCGCGGGAGACGCGCCGCCGGGAACCCGCGCTGACCCCGCGGCTGCGCGGTGGGCTCGCCGTCGAGGGCGACCACTCGGTCGACGGCCGGGCCCTGCACCGGGCGCTGACCGCGGCCGCCGAGGCGGCAGGGGTCCGGTTCGTCCGGGACCGGGTGGCCGGCGTGCAGGTCGCCGGCGGGCGGGCCACCGGGCTGCAGCTGACCGACGGCTCGGCACTGGCCGCCGGCACCGTCGTCCTCGCCCTGGGCGCGCACAGCGACACCCTGCCCGGGGTGCCGCCGCTGCCCGTCCGACCGGTGAAGGGGCAGATCCTGCGGATGGCCGGTGCGGCCGGGCTGCTGACCGGCACCGTGCGGGCCCTCGTCCGTGGCCGGCAGGTCTACCTGGTGCCCTACGGTGAGGACGGACTCATCGTCGGGGCGACGACCGAGGACCGCGGCTTCGACGCCACGGTCACCGCCGGCGGGGTGCACGACCTGCTGCACGACGCGATCGAGGTCGTGCCCGGGGTGACCGAGCTGGAGCTGGTCGAGACCCTCGCCCGCTGGCGGCCCGGCACCGCCGACAACGCCCCGCTGCTGGGGGCCAGCGGGCTGCCCGGGCTGGTGCTCGCCACCGGCCACCACCGAAACGGCGTCCTGCTCACCCCGGTCACCGGCGACCTCGTCGCCGAGCTGCTGGACACCGGCGAGCTGCCTGAGCTGGCCGCCCCGTTCACCGTCGAGAGGTTCCCGCACCGATGACCATCTCGCTGACCGTCAACGGCAGCCCGGTCGAGCTGGCCGACGGCACGACCGTCGCCGCGCTCGTCGAGCAGCGCACCAGCGGGCACGACCGGGTCGCGGTCGCGCGCAACGGCGACGTCGTCCCGCGCAGCAGCTGGGCGACGACCGAGCTCTCCCCCGGCGACCGCCTCGAGGTGCTCGCCCCCACCGCAGGAGGCTGAGATGCAGCAGGACCGCGAACTGACCGAGGAACTGGCTCCCGCACTCGAGCAGGAGGAGGCCACCGATCCCTTCACCCTGGGCGGGGAGACGTTCACCTCCCGGCTGATCCTGGGCACCGGCGGCCTGCCCAGCCTGGACGTGCTGGAGCGGGTGGTCCGCGCCTCGGGCACCCAGCTGGTGACCGTGGCGCTGCGCCGGGTCGAGGCGGCGGCGGGCAGCACGATGCTGGAGGTGCTCGACCGCTGCGGGGTGCGGCTGCTGCCCAACACGGCGGGCTGCCAGACCGCGCGGGAGGCGGTGCTGACCGCGAAGCTGTCCCGGGAGGCCTTCGGGACCGACTGGGTCAAGCTGGAGGTCATCGGCGACGACCGGACGCTGCTGCCCGACGCCGTCGAGCTGATGGACGCCGCCGAGCAGCTCGTCGCCGACGGTTTCACCGTGCTCGCCTACACCACCGACGACCCGGTGCTGGGCCGGCGACTGGCCGACGTCGGCTGCGCCGCGGTCATGCCGCTGGGCGCACCGATCGGCAGCGGGCTGGGCATCCGCAACCCGTACAACATCGCCCTGCTGCGGCAGGAGGTGAGCGTGCCGGTGGTGCTGGACGCCGGCATCGGCACCGCCTCGGACGCCGCGCTGGCGATGGAGCTGGGCTGCGACGCAGTGCTGCTGGCCTCGGCGGTGACCCGGGCGCGGGAGCCGGTGCAGATGGCGCTGGCGATGCGGCAGGCCGTCGAGGGCGGCCGGCTGGCCCGCGGGGCCGGCCGGATCCCGCGCCGCTGGCTGGCCGAGGCCTCCACGTCGATGCAGGGGCTGCCCGAGCTGTGAGCCTGCCCCGGTTGCTCGTGCTCACCGACCGCACGCAGTGCCGGGACAGCCTGACCGCCACCGTGGCCACCGCCGTCGACGCCGGCGCCCGGGCGGTGGTGCTGCGGGAGAAGGACCTCCCGTTCGCCGAGCGGGCGCGCCTCGCCACCGAGCTGCAGGCCCTGCTGGCCCCGGTGGCCGGCGTCCTGGTGTGGGCGGGCGCCGCCGGCAGCGGAGGACGGGCCGCCGTCCACCTGTCGGCGGCCGACCCCCTGCCGACGCCGCGCCCCGGCTGGCTCGGGCGCTCGTGCCACACCGCCGCCGAACTGGCCCGGGCCCGGTCCGAGGGCTGCGACCACGCCTTCCTCTCCCCGGTGTTCCTGACCGCCTCCAAGCCCGGCCACGGCCCGGCGCTGGGGCTGACCCGCCTGGCGGAGCTGGTCCCGCACGGGCCGCCGGTCTACGCGCTGGGCGGCATCGGCCCCGACGACGTCGCCGGCTGCCTCGCCGCCGGCGCCTGGGGCGTGGCGGTGATGGGCGGGGTGATGCGCGACCCGTCGTCCGTGCGGGATCATCTGGCCGCACTCACCGGCTGAGGGCGACGCGCCGGTCGACTGGCGCGACCCACCCCCGACCGGTGAGGTGGGCATCACATCAGGTTCATGATTAGACCTGCCCCTGCCGAGACAAGACAGGGGTTCGCCGTGCAGACAGGCGACCAGACAGCGAGGAGATCGGGTGACGGGCGAGCGCACCAGCCTTGCGTGGCCGTCGTCCCCTCCACCGCCCGCCGAGGACGGCTGGCACTGGGCGCTGAGCAGCGTGGCGGAGCTCCCACGGGTGCGCGCCCAGCTGCGCCGCGGGCTGGCCGCGGAGTCCCGGGGTGACCGCGAGGCGACCGAGCTCGACGAGGCCGTCGTCCTCGCCTTCGACGAGATGGCCTCGAACGCCCTCCGGCACGGGGGTGGCGGCGTGCGGGCCCGGGTCCAGCGGACGCCGCACGCCTGGTTGATCGAGGTGCGCGACTCCGCGGCCCAACGCCCCCCGCAGCCGGCGGTCGGGCGCGACCCGAGCCAGGGCGGGCTCGGCCTCTACCTGATCGCCGAGATGGCCGACGCGCACGGCTGGCACGTCACCGAGGGCCAGAAGAGCGTCTGGGCGCTGCTCCCCCGCCGCTGAGCCGGCTCAGCTCCCGGGCGGCAGCACCTCCGGCCCGGCCTCGACCGGTCGCGGCCGGTCGTCCCGGTGCAGCCGGACGGCGACCAGCGCGACGTCGTCCTCGGACCCCTGCGGGCGCAGCCGGACGACGATCTGGTCCAGCAGCTCCTCCAGCGGCAGCTCCCCCAGCTCGGTGAGCAGGCCGACCAGCCGGGAGACCCCGTCGTCCAGGGGCAGGTCGGGGCCCTCGACCAGGCCGTCGGTGTACAGCAGCACGGTGGAGCCCTGCGCCAGCACGGTCACCTGCTCCCGCCGGGAGGTGGTCGGGTCGACCCCGAGCATGAGGTCCGCCCGCTCCGTGGCCAGCACCTCCACCCGCCGGTCGGGGGTGAGCACCAGCAGTGGCGGGTGACCGGCGCTGGACCAGCGGAGCCGGGTCTCCCCGCGGTCCCGGTCGACCTGCTCCCGCTCCAGCCGAGCCACGGCCGCGGTGGCCAGCGCGCCCACCTGCAGCCCCTCCATCGCGCGGTCGAGGTCCGTGAGCACCCCGGCCGGCCCGCCACCGCCGCTGTAGGCGATGCCGCGCAGCAGGCTGCGCAGCTGGCCCATCGCCGCGGCGGCGACCGTGTCGTGGCCGACGACGTCCCCGATGGCCACCACCGTCGCCCCGCCGGGCTGGAGGAAGGCGTCGTACCAGTCGCCACCCACCTGGGCGGCCTGGACGGCGGGGACGTACCGCACGGCGATCTCGCAGTGATCAGCCTCCGGGGGGTCGGTGAGCAGGCTGCGCTGCAGCTCCTCGGCCATCCGTCGCTGCTGCTCCTGCAGCGCCGCACCGTCCAACGCGACCGCCACCCGGTCGGCGACCTCCCGCAGCAGCTCGCGCTCCCGGGCGTCCATCGGGGCCCGGTCCCGGTCGCGGTAGAGGGTCATCGCCCCGAGCACCTGTCCGCGGGCGACCAGCGCGAGCGCCACCGCGGTCCCCGGGTCCAGTGCCCAGTAGGCCTCCCGGACCTCGCCCGCCGGCAGCCCGTTCCCCACGGCGTCCGCCATGTCCGGGACGACGGTGATCTCGCCGGTCGCCAGGGCGTCGACGATCGGGGCGGTGCTGGTGAGCGCCGCCAGCCGGAGCCGGGCGTACGTGGCCGCGACCGGTCGTGCGGCCGGGTCCCGGTGCCAGCTGGCCACGTCGTGCAGCCGGCCGTCCTCCTCGACCAGGCTGACGATCGCCCAGTCGGCCAGGTCGGGGACGACGGCCTGCACCAGTTCCTGCAGGGCACCGTGCGCCCCCCGGCGGTCCACGAGCGCGGCGGAGAGGACGTCCGACACCCGGGCGACCAGCGCCAGGCGCTCGGCGTCCCGGCGGGTGGCCTCCTCGGCGCGGTGACGCTCGGTGACGTCGAGGAAGTACACCGACAGCCCCTCGTCACTGGGCCAGGCCCGCACCTCGTACCAGCTGTCCAGCGGCGGCGGGTACCACGCCTGGAACAGCGCCGGCTCGCCGCTGTCCATCGCGTGCCGGTAGTGCCGCTCGAAGTCACTGCCCGCCGCGGCCGGGAAGAGCGCCCAGAGATCGCCGCCCAGCAGCTCCGCCCGGCCGTTGCCCAGCAGCCGCTCGGCCTCGGCGTTGACGTAGGTGAAGGACCAGTCCCGGCCGAGGGAGAAGAAGGCCGCCGGCATCGACTCCAGCACCCGGGAGACCTGCGCCTCCGCCCGTCGCTGCTCGGTGGAGTCGTGCGCGACCCCGACGATCCGGACCGCCGTCCCCGCGTCGTCCAGGACGGCGCGGCCGCGGGCACGCACCCAGCGGACCTCACCACCGGGCCGCTGGACGCGGTGCTCCTGGTCGAAGCCGTCCCCGGTCGCCAGCGCGGTGTTGATGGTCGCGACGACGCCCTCCCGGTCTTGCGGGTGCAGCCGCTCGATCAGGGCGTCGAGCGTGCCGGGGAAGTCCGCGCGGTCCCAGCCGTAGAGGGCGAGCAGCCGGTCGTCCCAGATCAGCCGGTCGGCGACGGCGTCCCAGTCGAAGCTGCCGAGCTCGGCCGCGTCGATCGCCAGCGCCCACCGCCACCCGGAGGCCTCCGACTCCGCGCTGACCCCGGCCAGCCGGAGCTCGCTCGAGGCGCACTCGGCGAGCAGCTCCAGCACGGCGACGTCCCGGTCGGTCCAGTCCCGTGGCGCAGCCCCGAAGACGCAGAGGGCGGCTGCCAGGCCATCCAGCGGCACCCCGAGGTAGGCCCCGACCGCACCGGAGGCGGCCGGCGACCGGCCGGCGACCCGGGGGTCGTGCGCCGCGTCCCGGACGACGAGGGGCTCCCCCGCCTGCACGGTCACGGCGCACAGCGAATCCGCCAGCGGCAGCGCGGCACCCGCCGGGCCGGCAGCCGGACCGCTGACGACGGCCGCCGTCTGCACCGCGCCGACCAACGAGAGCTGGGCGACGTCCGGCCCGAGCAAGCGGACGGCCAGATCGGTCAGCCGCTGCAGCAGGGGACCGGCCACCGGCGCCACGGGATCGGGGTGGTGCACCGACATCGCCTACCCGCCCCCGCTCCGTACGCCCGCCGGCGGGAGTCTCCACCGCTGCGTACCGGAACTGATCATGCCTCGTGGCACCGGCGCGGTGCACAGGGCCATCCCGGGCGCCGCCGCTGCCCACGGGGGACGATGACCGGATGGACGGAACCGCCCGCCCCCGGCAGCAGGTCGGCCGTCCACGCTCGTTGCACCCACGTTCCTGGGCCGGTGCCCTCCACCGCAGCTGGGCCCGGCACCCGCAGATCGGCCTGGCCCTGCGGGCCGCGATCGCGGCGACGATCGCCTGGGCGCTCGCCCGCCTGCTGCCGGGCCCGGCGCAGGAGTACCCCTACTACGCGCCGTTCGGCGCGGTGATCGCCATCTCCACCACCCTGGCCGGCTCGGCCCGGTCGGCCGCGCAGTCGGTCTCCGCGATCGCGATCGGGGCGGCGGTGGCACTGGCCGCCGACGCGCTGCCCGTCCCGGTCGTGGCCCGCGTCGCCATCGTGGTGACCATCGGGGTGCTGCTCGCCGGCTGGCAGCGGCTGGGCGGCTCCGGCAGCTGGGTGCCGACCTCGGCGCTCTTCGTGCTGATCATCGGTGGCGGCGACCCGCTGGACTACGTGGTGGGCTACGCCGGGCTCACGTTCTTCGGTGCGCTGATCGGCACGGCCGTCCTGGCGCTCTTCCCGCCGCTGCCGCTGGCGCCGTCGCAGACCGAGCTCGGCCGGCTGCGCGACCTGCTGGCCACCCAGCTGGAGGACCTCGCCGAGGGCCTGCAGCAGGAACACCCGCCCACCGAGGACGAGTGGCGCGAGCGGATCCACACCATCGACCCGGTGCTGGCGCAGACCCGCGCGGCGGTCCAGCAGACCGACGAGGCCCGCCGGGGCAACCTCCGGGCCCGGCGGCACCAGCAGGACGCCGATCGGCAGTACGCCCAGGCCCGGGCGCTGGAACGCCTGACGCTGATGGTGGAGGACCTCACCCAGCTGATCGCGGAGACCGAGACCGCCGACCTGTCCCACGTGGCGCTCGGCCCGGCGCTGCGGCCGCCCGCAGCCTCGGCGCTGGTCGGGCTGGCCGAGGTCCTGCACTCGGTGGACGGCCCGACCGCCGAGCCCGACGTGACCCGCGCCGCCTACGACGAACTGCATGCCCTCGAGGACCAGTTGCGGCGCGCTCGACGGCACACCGACGACGACCTGTTCGCCGCCAGCAGCATCGCCTTGGCGATCCGGCGCTGCCTGGCCGCGGTGGTGCCCGAGGAGCTGGCCGAGGAGGACGCGCCGGACTGAGCAGCGCCGCCGCCCGCCGAGGGCTCAGCGACCGACGGCGTAGCCCTGCATGCCCCGCGGGTTCGCTCCGGCCCGCAGCACGCCGGTCTCCGGGTCGACCGACACCGCCGACAGCCGGCCCAGCGACCAGGGGTCGGACACCGTGACCGCGTGCCCGCGACGGCGCAGCTCGGCGATGGTGTCGTCCCCGAGCCGGGACTCCACCACGAGCTCGCCCGGTGACATCTCGCGCGGGTAGAACGACGACGGGAAGCTGGTGGTGTGCCAGGCCGGCGCGTCGATGGCCGCCTGGAGGTCCAGCCCGCCGAGCACGTGGGCCAGCCAGAAGCACAGCTGCCACTGCTCCTGCTGGTCACCGCCGGGGGTGCCGAAGGCCAGGGTCGGCACGCCGCCGCGCAGCGCCAGCGACGGGGTGAGCGTGGTGCGCGGCCGCTTGCGCGGCTGCAACGAGTTGGGGAGCCCGGGCTCCAGCCAGAACATCTGCGCCCGGGTGCCCAGTGCGAAGCCCAGCGAGGGGATGACCGGCGAGCTCTGCAGCCAGCCGCCGGAGGGGGTGGCCGAGACGAGGTTGCCCCAGCGGTCGACGACGTCGACGTGGCAGGTGTCGCCCCGGGTCGTCCCCCGCGTGTCGACGGTGGGCTCCCCGACCCCGGCGATCGTGCCGCGGTCGACCCGCACGCCGGCGGCGGCGTCGGTGACGAACGCGGGGAGCCGGGGCGGGCGCCCCCCTGGCGAGCCGGGCCGCAGCTCGGTGCTGGCCCGGTCGCTGATCAGCGCCCGCCGCTGGTCGGTGTAACTGGTGGAGAGCAGGTCGTCCACGGGGGCCTCGGCGGTGTCCCCGTACCAGGCCTCCCGGTCGGCCATCGCCAGCTTCACCGCCTCCGCGCTGACGTGGACCAGGTCGGCATCGGCGGTGCCCGATGCGTACCCGGCCCCGGCTCCTGCCGCCGGGTGGCCGTCCAGCATCGCGAGCGCCTGGAGCAGCGCCGGGCCCTGGGACCACGGCCCGGCCTTCGCGAGCGTCCACCCCTGCCAGTCGAGGGTGACCGGCGGCTCGTACCTCGGGGCCCAGCTGGCCAGGTCCTCACCGGTGAGGAGACCGCGGTGGGCACGACCGGAGTCGTCCATCACCGGGGACCGGGAGAACTCGTCGATCGCCTCGGCGACGAACCCCGTGTACCAGGACGCCAGTGCCGCGTCGATCTGCGCCTCTCGGGAGGGTCCGCGCGCTGCGTCGAGCAGTCGGCGGTAGGTCGAGGCGAGGACCGGGTTGCGGAACAGGCGGCCGGCGGTGGGGGGTGCGCCGTCGGGGGCGAGCCAGGTGGCGGCCGAGGTCGGCCAGTGGGTGCGGAAGTGCTCGGAGACCGAGGCGACGGTCGCGGCGACCCGGGGGTGGACCGGGTGGCCGTGCTCGGCGTACTCGATGGCGAAGCGGAGGACGGCGTCCAGCGGCAGGGTGCCGTGGTCGCGCAGGAGGGTCAGCCAGGCGCCGAGGGCGCCGGGCACGGTGGCCGCGAGGAGACCGGTGCCTGGGATCAGGTCGAGACCGAGGTCCCCGAAGGCGTCGATCGTGGCGCCGGCGGGGGCGACCCCCTGACCGGACAGCACCACGGGGACCCCCGCACCGGAGGCTGCCCGCGGGCTCCGGGCGAAGAGGATCGGGACCTCGCCCCCCGGGCCGTTGAGGTGCGGCTCGACCACCTGCAGGGTGAAGCCCGCAGCGACCGCGGCATCGAACGCGTTCCCACCGGCCTCGAGGGTCGCCATGCCCGCGGCGCTGGCGAGCCAGTGCGTCGAGGCGACCATCCCGAAGGTGCCGGCGAGCTCCGGCCGCGTGGTGAACACCCAGCCACCCTAGAGAGGGGTGGCCGGTTCGCGCTGGGTCGCGGCGGCTCCGTGGCCCCGTTGCGGGGCTGCGGCGGTGCGGTGGGGGTGCTGGGCAGCTCCCGCATCGGCTGGGCGTCGTCGTCCTCCGGCGCACGGTGCCGCAGGTCGACGTCGACGGGCCGCAGGTCGACCGGCTGCCGGGGCGTGGGCACGACCACCCGGGACGGCCGGGGCTCGGCCGCGGGGAGCGCTGCCAGGGTCAGCTGGTGCACCGGGGGCAGGGCCGGACGCCCCCAGCTGAGCGAGGCACCGTTCGGGCCGCTGCCCCAGCCCGCCGCCCGCCGGCGCACGCCCCGCAGCCGGCTGAGCAGCTGCCGCACCGGGGCGGTCAACCGCGGCGCCGGCGCAGCCAGCCGCACGGGCGTGGTGAGCAGGTCGACGGAGAAGTCGGTGGCGAACTCGATCGCGGCCTCGAGCTGGTGGTCCACGGCCGGCGGCAGGGACGGGACGGGGTCCGGCCGCACCGCCGGGGCGACCGGGGACGCGGGCGCCGCACGCCGCACGGACGGGGCCGGCCCGTCGGTCAGCCGGTAGACCGGCAGCGGGGTCGGGCGCCAGGCCAGGTGCGCACCGTCCTCGCCGGCGCCCCAGCCGGCGGCGCGGCGGGCGAGCTGGCGACGCCGGGAGCGGGCCGGACGCACCGGGACGTCGTCGTCCGCCAGCGGGCTGGGGCGCATGCCGAGCACGCCGCACGCCAGGCCGACCGCCAGGCCGAACGCCAGGTCGGTGGTGTTGGGCGCCGGGGTGTCGGTGCCGAACAGCCCGAGCCGCCCGGTGTCCCGGGGGGCGGGCAGGGCGGTCGACCGGACCGGTGCCAGCTGGATCGCCATTGCTGCCCTCCCGGGGAAGTAGTCGCCGCGGCCGGGGAAGGGGCCGCGGGCAAGGAAGAAGTTACGGACGACGGAGCCCCCGGACCCCCGTTCCAGACACCCCCTCGCGACCGCGTGACCCAACCGTTGCCGGACCCCTCCGCAGCGGTCGATGACCCGTCTCCGGACCCGGGCACTAGTCGACAACCCCGGGCGAAAGACCAGCTCAGTGGCGGCATCACCGGTCGATGACCTCGGGCGCCGAACCGGCGCACCGGCGTGTCGGGCCGGTCTGGTGGGATGGGCGGATGCGCACCCCCCTGGTGATCGACACCGACCCGGGCATCGACGACGCACTGGCCGTGCTGCTCGCGCTGGCCAGTCCCGAGGTCGACCTGCAGCTGGTGACGACGGTGCACGGCAACGTCGGCCTGGCCGAGACGACCGAGAACGCGCTGCGGGTGCTGCACCTGGCGGGACGGTCGGACGTGCCGGTGGCCGCCGGTGCCCGCACCTCGCTGGTCTTCCCCCAGCCGCAGCGGGCGGGGCACGTGCACGGGGAGGCGGGCCTGGGCGGCGTCGTGCTGCCGCCGTCCCCGGCCGCGGTCGACCCCCGGCCGGCGGTGGTGGCGCTGGCCGAGCTGCTGCTGGCCAGCGAGCAGCCGGTGACCGTGGCCGCGATCGGCCCGCTGACCAACATCGCGCTGCTGATCGGCGTGTACCCCGAGGCGGCGGCGCGGATCGGCCGGCTGGTGGTGATGGGCGGCTCGGCGACCCGCGGCGGCAACGTGACCGCGGCCGCGGAGTTCAACGTGTGGGCCGACCCGGAGGCCGCCGCCGCGGTGTTCGGTGCCGGCCTGCCGACCGTGCTGGTCGGCCTGGACGTCACGCTGCCCACGGTGCTCACCGCCCCGGACATCGCCCGGTTCGCCGCGGCCGGCCCGGTGGGTGACCGCGCGGCGGCGGTCCTGCAGCAGTACGTCGACCACGCCCGCAGCAGCTACGGGATCGAGGGGGTGGTGGTGCACGACGCCCTGGCGCTGACCGAGGCGATCGTGCCGGGCACGCTGACCACCGTGCGCCGGGACGTCGTGGTGGACACCGGGCACGGCGCCGGGCGGGGGCAGACCCTGGTGGACCGCCGGGCGACGTCGTCCTCGGGCACCGCGGTGGCGGTGGCCGAGGACGTGGACAGCGAGGCGGCGGTGGAGTTCCTGGTCAGCCGATTGTGCGGGCTGGCCGAGCGGACCTGATCAGGCCGGCTCGACGAGCCCCTCGGAGACCATCCACTCCAGCGCGACGTCCCCGGGCTGCTCGCCGGCCACGTCGACCCGGGCGTTCAGCTCCTGGAGCACGTCGTTGGTCAGCAGCGGGGTGATCTGCCCGAACAGGTCGGCCAGCTCGGGGTGCTCCTCGAAGGTCTCGGTGAGCAGCACCGGCGAGATGTTGTAGTTGGGGAAGAACCCCCGGTCGTCCTCGAGCACCGTGAGGTCCAGCGCCGTGATCCGGCCGTCGGTGGTGAACACCTCGCCGAAGTTGCACGCGCCCTGGTCGGTGGCCTCGTAGACCGCGCCGGTGTCCAGCGTGCTGACGTTGTCCCGCGGAACGCCCTGCGGGTCGCCGAGCTCCAGGCCGTAGGTCTCCAGCATCGGGACGAACCCGTCGTTGCGGCTGGCGAACTCGCTCTCCACGCAGAAGGTGCGCTCCTCCACGGGCAGCTCGGCGATCTCCGACAGCGTGCTGATCCCGCCGAGGTCGTCGACCGCCTCGCTGCGGACGGCGAAGGCGTAGGTGTTGTTCGCCTCCGCGGGCGGCAGCCAGGTCAGGCCGTTGGCCAGCTCGGCGTCCCGGACGGCCTCGTACTGCTCCAGCGGGTCCGCGATCGGGGCGGTCTCGCCGAGGTAGGAGAGCCACGCGGTGCCGGTGTACTCCCACTCCATGTCGATCTCGCCGTTGACCATGCCCTGGCGCGCCGGCACCGAGCCGGGGATGTTGGTCCGGTCGACCACGTCGAACCCGGCGGTCTGCAGCGCGATCACGGCGATCTTGCCGAGGATCAGCTGCTCGGTGAAGTTCTTCGACCCCACCACGATCTCCTCGCCCGCGGCGCCCTCGATCGGCTGGATCTCGGCCGGCGCGGAAGCCGGGGTGTACTGCGTCGCGGCCTGCAGGCCGCACCCGCTGAGCAGGGTGGCCGCCGCGAGGGAGAGAGCGGTGGCTGCGCGGGTCCGCATCAGAGTCCCTTCGGTCGGGCGACGTGCTCGACGACGCGGCCGAGCCAGTCGATGGCCAGCGCCAGCAGGGCGACGAGGACGGCCCCGCTGAACAGCAGGCTGTCCAGCGAGAGGTTGATCCCGGTGGTGATCAGCTGGCCCAGGCCGCCGCCGCTGATGAAGGTCGCCAGCGTGGCGGTGCCGACGAGCAGCACCAGGGCGGTGCGGACGCCGGCCAGGATGACCGGCACGGCCAACGGCAGCTCCACCCGCAGCAGGACGGCGAGGGCGCTCATGCCCATCCCGCGACCGGCCTCGACCAGCCGGGCGTCGACACCCTGCAGCCCCACCATGGTGTTCCGCAGCACCGGCAGCACGGTGTAGAGCACCAGGGCCACGACCGCGGACCGGAAGCCGAACCCCAACCAGGTGGCCAGCAGCACGAACAGCCCGATCGCCGGGGCGGCCTGGCCGGTGTTCGCCACGCCGAGCACCAGCGGCGTGGCCCGGCGGAACGGCCCACGGGTGAGCAGGACGCCCAGCGGGATGCCGATCAGCAGCACGATCGCGGCGGCGAGCAGGGTGAGCTGCAGGTGCTCGACGATGCTGCGGCCCAGCACGCTCCACCCGAGCTGGCGCTGCTCGGTGTCGGCGAGCTCGGCGGTCGACCGCCAGACGACGAAGGCCAGCACGCCGGCCAGCACCAGGACCGGCTGCACCAGCAGACCGCGCCAGGCCCCGCGGGCCTCGTCCGACCGGCCGGCGACCGGCGTCTGGGTCTGGGCCAGCGCGTCGTCGACCTCGGTCTCGGGGTACGCCTCGGTGGCGGCGGGGCGGGGCGCCGTCATCCCTGCACCTCGTCGCGGGTGCGCTGGATCGCGGCCATCACCGTCTCCACCACCATGACGCCGGCGACGTCGTCCCGGCCGGTCACGACGACGCCGCCCTGGCTGGCGGCGAGCATGGTGTCGAGCGCGTCGTTGAGGGTGGAGCGCAGGCCGACCACCGGGAGCTTCTCGTCCACGGTGTCGGGCACGGTGGCCACCCGGGACAGCTCCGCCAGCGTCGGCCAGCTGATCGGCCGGCCGCGGCGGTCGGTGACCACGACGTACTTCTCCCCGGCGGCCGAGGCGCGGCGGACGACCTCGGCGGCGTCCTCCCCCACCCGGGCCACCTGCGGGTGGAGCAGCTCGACGTCTCCGACCCGGGTGAGGGTCAGCTGCTTCAGCGTGGCACCGGCACCGACGAAGTCGGCGACGTACTCCTCCGCCGGGTCGGCGAGGATCGCCTCCGGGGTGTCGTACTGCACCACGCGGGCACCGACGTCGAAGACCACGATCCGGTCACCGAGCTTGACCGCCTCGTCGAAGTCGTGGGTGACGAAGACGATCGTCTTGCCCAGCTCCTCCTGGATGCGGATCAGCTCGTCCTGCAGCCGCTGCCGGGTGATCGGGTCGACCGCCCCGAACGGCTCGTCCATCAGCAGCACCGGCGGGTCGGCAGCCAGCGCCCGGGCGACCCCGACGCGTTGCTGCTGACCACCGGAGAGCTCCCGGGGGTACCGGTCGCGGTACACCTCGGGGTCCAGGCCGACCAGCTCGAGCAGCTCGTCGACCCGGGCGACGATCCGCTTCCGGTCCCACTTCAGCATCCCGGGGACCAGGCCGATGTTGGTGGCCACGGTCATGTGCGGGAAGAGGCCGCCGGCCTGGATGACGTACCCGATCCGGCGGCGCAGCTGGTCGGCGTCCTGGCCGGTGACGTCCTCGTCGCCCAGGAATATCTTGCCGCTGGTCGGCTCGACCAGGCGGTTCAGCATCTTCAGCAGCGTCGTCTTCCCGCAGCCGGAGGGCCCGACGAACATGACCATCTGACCGGCGGGGATGTCCAGGTCGACGGCGTCGACGGCCGGCTTCCCCTGTCCGGGGTAGCTCTTGGTGACGCCCTCGAGCCGGATGGAGACGCCGCTGACCCGGCGCTCGGCGCCGGCGGGCTGCTCGACGGTGTCGCCGGTGGTCTCGGCGATGGTGTCAGACACGGATGCCCCTCGAGGTGGTGAGGCGACCGACCAGCACCAGCACCACGTCGAGGACGAGGGCCAGCAGGACGATCGCGATGGTCCCGACGAGCGTGGCGTTCAGTGCGTTCGCACCGCCCAGCCGGGAGAGTCCGGAGAAGATGAAGCTGCCCAGGCCGGGGCCGAGCACGTAGGCGGCGATCGCGGCGATGCCCATGACCATCTGGGTGGAGACCCGGATGCCGGCCAGGATCACCGGCCACGCGAGCGGCAGCTCGATCCGCAGCAGCGTGCTCAGCCGGCTCATGCCGATGCCGCGGGCCGACTCCACCAGCGAGCGGTCGACGCCGGCCAGGCCGACGACGGCGTTGCGCAGGATGGGCAGGGCCGCGTAGAAGGTCACCGCCAGCACCGCCGGGGTGATCCCGAACCCGAACGGCGCGAGCAGGATGCCCAGCAGCGCGAAGGACGGGATGGTCAGTCCGATCGCGGAGAGCCCGTTGGCCAGCCCGGTGAGCCGCGGGCTGCGGTAGGCCAGCACGGCCAGCCCGATCGCGATCACGGTGGCCAGCAGCACGCACTGCACGACCAGGCTCACGTGCTGGAAGGCCTGGAAGGCGATCAGCCCGCGCCGGTCGACGAGGTACTCCCACATCGGCCCGCCCCCTCTCCGCGCCCGGACCACAGCCGGCCGGGCGTTCGTCGTCCTCGTGGTGCCGCACACGGTCCGGCGAGGACACGGGCGACCTGGTGGGCGAGCGCCCCCGGCGCGCACGGCGCAGCAGCGAGGGGCTCCACCGCCGAGCCCGAACGGTACCGAGCACGGCGGCCTCATCTCGGCCGTGTGACACGGTGACACACCCGTCACAGGGCTGGCGACCCCAGGCGCATGACGAAGTGATGACGGTCCCCGCCGCGGAGGCCGGGCAGGACTGTCCTGCCCCGATCCGGGTATGGGGGCCAGCCGGGCTCCTCCGCGAGCACGTCCGTGGAGGAGACGATCGGGGACGGACGCGACGCACGTGTCCTGGTCTGGAGGAGGACCCATCAGCACGGTCAGGTCGGCAGCCGACGAGGCCCCGTTCCAGGTGCGGCTCGCCGACGGCCCGGAGCCGGGGCAGCTCGTCGCCTCGGTGTCCGGTGAACTGGACGCCGCCAGCAACCCGCTCCTGCAGCAGACCCTGCTCACCGCACTGCGTCAGGCGGAGCGGCTGCTGACCATCGACCTGTCGGAGGTCACCTTCTTCGGGTCGGCCGGCGTCACCGCACTGGTCTGGGTCAGCCAGCACCCCGAGGCGGCCGGCAAGCACGTCGGGGTCATCGCCACCAACCGGATCGTCACCGGTCCGCTGGAGCTGACCGGCCTGCTCCAGCGGCTGGACGTCCACGGCATGCCCGGGGTCTCGGCCGGCCCCCAGGGCGACCCCGGGCAGGCGCGGCGCTGACCACGCCGAGCCGGGACGTGACCCCCCGTGCTGCACCAGGCCCCCGCGTCCGCCACCATGGTCACCGGCGGAGACACCGGCCGGCGGGAGGCCCGAAGAGTGAGTGCACTGGTCTGGCCCTCGGCCGACGTGCCCCACGAGGACGGCGACGTCTGGCGGTGGGAGCTCCCGACGGTGCACGACGCGTCCCGGGTCCGGATGGACCTGCGGGCCCGGCTCGCCCACCCGTCGCTGGCCGCCCGGTCCACCGAGGACGCCCGTGAGGGCCTCCTGCTGGTCTTCGAGGAGCTCAGCTCGAACGCACTGCGGCACGGCGGCGGTGCGGTGGTGGCGCTGATCGTCGCCGTACCGGCCGGCTGGCTGATCGTGCTCACCGACGGTTCGCCCGACTCCCCGCCACGCCCCGCGGTCGACCGCGACCCCGCGTACGGCGGGATGGGGCTGCCCATGGTGGCCCAGCTGTCGGTCGACTACGGCTGGTGCAGCGACGCCGATCGCAAGCACGTCTGGGCCCGGTTGCCCTCCGGGCTCACCACCGCGTCGGTCCCCCGGCCGCGCTCCTCCTCCGGCCCGGGTCTCTGACCGCACTCCTCCCCGCCCGCGACGAACCCGGCCCACGCCCCGCTGGACCGCCGGGGTCAACCGCGGACGCGCGTCACCTCGCCGAACCCCTCCGCGCTGCTCGGCGGGACGAGCCGCGCGGCCGCGCTGTACAGCCCGACCAGCGGCACCCGCGCCCGGCCCTGGCGGGCCTCGTTGCGGGCCCGGCAGGTCTCCAGCGGGACGTCCAGGAACACCGCCCTGGCCGGGACGCCCGCCGCTGCCGCCAGCGCGACCAGCGGTGCCCGCTCGGCCGGCGAGGGCGAGGTGTTGTCGACGACGACGCTGGCACCCTCGGCGAGGAGGGCGGCCACCACCCGCTGTTGCCGGGCCTCACGACGGCGGGCGTTCGGCCAGTGGTCCTTGCTGACCACCGCGTGCGTGCCGGCCAGGTGCTCGGCCACCCAGGTGGACTTGCCCGACCCCTGCAGCCCGACCATCACCACGAGCTCCTGGCCGGCCACGCCGTCCCCGGTACCCGAGACCGGCCGGTGCACGTCCGGGCGCGGTGCGGCGGACGGTTGCGGGGCGGTGACCGCGGGCATGGAGGGGCAACTGTCCCGAGAACTGAGGAGGACCCCGTGTTCCCGGCCGAGAACATCCGTGACTGGCGCACCCTGAACGTCGTCGACCCGGACGGGAGCAAGATCGGCACGTTGGAGTCGGTGTACGTGGACACCACCACCGACCAGCCCTTCTTCGCTGCGGTCATCACCGGCTTCATCGGCCGGCGCCAGCTGACCTTCGTGCCGCTGACCGGCGCGACCGTGTCCCCCGACCACATCACGGTCACCGTGTCCAAGGACGTCACCAAGAACGCGCCGTCCATCGACACCGACGGCGAGCTCACCGTCGAGCAGGAGCCCGACGTCTTCGCGCACTACTCGCTGCCCTACACCGGTGGCGTGCGCCGGCTGGCTCGCCGGTAGCGGAAGGGCCCCGCGCCCCGGGCACGGGACCGTCAGGACCGGCGGGCGGCGAAGAGGCCGGCGGCGTCCCGCAGGCTCTTGGTCGGGCGCAGCCAGGCGCCGTCCGTCGGCAGGGCGTCCAGCCGCACGCGGTCCAGCGGCTCGACGAACGCCCCGGGGACGTCCTCGATGTCGACGAACTGCAGCAGCTCCGAGCTGATCGCGTAGCCGGCGACCTCGCTGAACGCGACGACGACCACCTCGGTGCCGGCGCGGGCCAGGTCCTCGAGCGGCTCGGCGAAGTTCCGGCCGTCACCGGAGAAGACGACCAGCCGGCGCAGCCGGTGGCTGTGCGCCCGCACGCTGATGTGGTCGAGCATCGACTGGTCGATGTCGTCGTCGGGCTGGAGCTTCGGCCGGGCGAAGACGGCGTAGCCGAAGCTGCGCAGCGCCTCCACCCAGCGCTGCAGCGAGGTGGCGTGCTGCGGCGGCACGTTGGCGAAGACGCAGGCCTCCACCTCCGGCGGCTGCACGGCGCCGAACTCCTCGGCCCCCTCGACGAACCAGGCGGCGATCGCGTCGAACCGCGGCCGGGACGCCGCGGTGGGGCGCGCGCCGATCACGTTCGCCAAGGTCATGTCGATGTTCGGCGCGTCCCACACCAGGAGGTCCAGCGACGGGCGCGGCCCCTCGGACGAGAACTCGTCGTGCCCGTCCACCGATCCGGTCGCGTCGTCGAGGATCTCGGTCATCGCCTCAGTCTGCCGGTCGGGGTCCGGCTGCGGGTCCGGTGGTCGTGGAACGGCGCTGGGCGTGCCGCCCGGCGCGGTCGCCCGTCGCCGACGGCGGCCGGTCACCGGGCCTCTCCGTCGACGGGACGACGGCATCGCGACCAGCTCACCCCGGCACCGTACGAGACGCCCCCCGCGCTCAGGTCGTGATGGTCACCAGCCGCTTGATCGCCAGCAGGGCCAGCGGGGCGTAGCCGAGCACCAGGGGCGCGAAGCCGCTGATCCGCAGGCCGGTCGTCGTCCCGCCGTCCGGGGCGGGGCTCACCCAGTGCGCCAGCCGCAGCCGGGTCGGGCCGACGGTGACCTGCCAGCTCCACCACCGCGTCGCGTCGGAGACACCGTCCACGACGAACGGGACGGAGGTGCGCAGCGGGTCGTACACCCGGCCGGTGACGCCCGGGGCGATCCGGGGAGCGGTGGCCTCCACCCGGCTGATCTGCGGGGACCACTCCGGCCAGCGGGCCGGGTGCACGAAGCGGTCCCACACCTCGTCGGGCTCGATCTGTCCGGTGGCGTGCACGGTCAGTGTGGTCACCGGGGACGGGTGCCCGCCCAGCTGCCGACTGACACCCGGGCGGGCTGATGGCCGGGGTCCGCCCCCGAGAGTGACCCAGGCCAGTCCATCCGCGCCGGACCATGATGCGCCCCACCCGCCGACCCCGCAGGTCCGGTTCCACGTGGAACCCCGCGGACGACCGACCCAGGCCGGGCGCGAGGATCGCGGCGTGCCCGGATCCCCTCCCTCACCGGTCCTCCGCCCGATGACGGCGGGCGACTGGCCCGCCGTCCGCGCGATCCACGCCGCCGGCATCGCCACCGGCCTCGCCACCTTCGAGACCGAGCCACCGAGCTGGGCGGCCTTCGACGCCTCGCGCCTGCCCGGTCACCGGCACGTGGCCACGGACCTCGCCGGCACGGTCCTCGGCTGGGTGGCGTGCACCCGCGAGTCGCCGCGGGCGGCCTACGCCGGCGTCGTCGACCACTCGGTCTACGTCGCACCCGAGGCGGCCGGCCAGGGCGTCGGGCGGCTGTTGCTGGAGGCGTTGGTCGACTCCACCGAGGCCGACGGCATCTGGACGATCCGCGCGGCGGTCTTCCCGGCCAACACGGCCAGCCTCGCGCTGCACGAGCGGCTCGGGTTCCGGGTGGTCGGTCGCCGCGAACGGATCGGTCGCCGGGTCGTCGACGGGCGGGCGAGCTGGCACGACGTGCTGTTCCTCGAGCGCCGCAGCCGCGTGGTCGGCTGGACGCACGACCCGGCCTGAGCGCCCGTCAGGCCGGCGGGCCGCCGAGCAGCAGCTGGCGCAGCAGGTGCAGGGCGAGCGTCGTCGTCCGCTGCCGCACCGCCTCCCGCGACCCGAGGAGGGTCAGCGAGCGGGCGAACGCGCCGTCCGGGCCGGCGACGGAGAGGTGCACCGTGCCGACCGGCTTCTCCATGGTGCCGCCACCCGGGCCGGCGATGCCGGTGACGCCGACCCCCACGTCGGCGCCGAACCGGCTCCTGGCGCCGGCGGCGAGCGCGGCGGCGACCTCCTGGCTGACCGCCCCGGCACTGGCCAGCGTGCCGGCCGGCACGTCGAGCAGCTGGGTCTTGGCGTTGTCGGCGTAGGCCGCCACGCCACCGAGCACCCGGGCCGAGGAGCCCGGCGGCGCGGTGAGCCGCGCGGTGAGCAGACCCCCGGTGCACGACTCGCCGATGCCGACCGTCCACCCGCGCTCGTCCAGCGCGGCGGCGACCAGTTCGTCCACCGTCGGCCCGTCGCTGAAGAGCGTGTCGCCGAAGTCGGCGGTGAGCGCCTGCACCAGCCGCCGGTACGCCGCCTCGGCGTCCGGGGCGTACCGGGTCACGATCTCCAGCTCACCGTCCCGCAGGCAGGTGGTGATCTCCAGGCCGGTCACCTGGTCCTCGACCCGGCGCAGGGTGGCCGCCAGCTCGGACTCCGGCGTGCCCCACAGCCGCAGCGTCGACTGGTGCAGCTCGGTGGCCCCGGCCAGCGCCCGGCGCACCGGTTCGGCCGCCAGCGCCGCCGGCCACATCCCCTGCAGCTCCGACGGCGGCCCGGGCAGCACCAGCACCGGGGGCCCGGCCCGACCGCCGGCCACCGGGACGACGAGGCCCGGGGCCGTGCCGACCGGCTCCAGCACCGTGGCCCCCGCCGGGACCTGCGCCTGCTTGGCGACCCCGGCCGCGGTCGCCGCCGGGTCCATCCGCCAGCCGCGGCGGGCACTGAGCCGGGCGACCACGTCGGCGATCCGCTGCTCCAGGGCCGGGTCGACCGTCGAGGGCCGGCCCTGGAAGTCACCGACCAGGGCCGCGGTCAGGTCGTCGGCCGTGGGACCCAGCCCGCCGGTGGTGATCACCAGGTCGGTGCCCGCATCGGCCAGGAAGGCCAGGGCGGTCCGCAGGTCCTCGGGCCGGTCCCCGACGACGACCACGGCGACGACGTCGACACCCCGGACGCGCAGCGCCTCGGCCAGCCACGGCCCGTTCCGATCGGCCACCCGGCCGGTGAGCACCTCGGTGCCGGTGACGAGGATGCCCGCGCGCGCTGCCACGGGACCGACCCTAGGCGGGCGACCGGACCACGGCGCGGGGGCAGGATCCGGGCGGCCCTCCGCGGCTACGGTGACCAGCGCGCTGGTCGCCGTCCTGCCGGACGGGACCGGGCCGCCAGCGCCTCGGCGCACCCCACGAGGAGGACACGTGAGCCAGCCGCACCCACCGATCCCCGAACCGCAGCCGCAGCCGGGCTCGGCGCCGACCGGTGCGACCCGGGACCCCGGCGACGAGCAGGCCGGGGACCAGCACGCCACCACCGAGCACCCGGCCACCGAGCCCCCGGTCACCGACCCGACCGAGGACCCCCGCACCCAGTCGATCCTGCTGCCGCCCAGCCAGCGCCAGACGGTGGAGCCGGAGCAGCCGGACGCCGGGGAGCACGGCAGCCACCCCCCGTACCAGCCCTCCTACGACCCGCCGACCGGCACCCACCGGACCGGTCCGGTCGACGTCGTCCCCGGCTTCACGCCCACCCCGCCGCCGGTCCCGGGGCCGGCCACCACCCCGGGCACCGCGCCCGGCGTCCCCTCCGCGGGCCAGCAGGGTGGCGGCTCCTCGTCGTCCTCGGTCCGCTCCCGGCTCGCCGCGGTCCGCTCGCCGGGCCGCCCCGGCACCGAGCTGGTGGCCCTCGCACTCGGCGTCCTCGGGATCGCGCTGGTCCAGCTGGGGCTGGCCCTCGACTTCGGCAACCAGTCGCTGTGGGACGTCGTGCCGACCTGGTCCACCTTCGCCACCGTCGCCACCCTGGTCGCACTCGCGCCCTCGGTCGCCGCCCTGGCCGGCCGTGGCGCATCCGCCCGGACGGCGTGGCGGGTCGGTGTCGGCGGCCTGGTCGCGCTCGCCGCCTTCTGGGTGCTGGTCGCCCTCCCGCTGGCCGTCAGCGACCGTGGCTTCTGGCTCACCGCCGCCCTGGCCGCCACGGGCGCCGCGGTGGCCCTGCTGCGCGGAGCGCACGTGGCCCTGGCCCCGGGCCGCACCGAGTGACCGCGGGCCGCGGCTGGTTCCTCGGCGCCGCGGCGCTCGCCCTCGCCTCGCTCGGGCTGCCGTGGGCCGGGCAGCTGTCCGGCGCCGGGCACCCGGCGCGGGTCGCCGTCCTCGCCGCCCTGGCCCTGGCCGTGGTGGGGCTGCGCCGCGGGGAGGACCGGTGGCTCACCGCAGCGCTCGCCGCCGCCGGGGTCGGGCTGCTGATCGGGGGGCTCGACGCGTCGTCCGGCCGGATGGCGCTGGCCGGGGCGGCGGTGTGCCTGGTGCTCGGCTGCCGGGCCGCCGGACACCGCCTCGTCCCGGCCCGGGGCACGGCGGGCTGAGCGCCGGCGCTACCCGCGCACCCGCACCGCCAGCACCGCGACGTCGTCCTCCACCGCCCCCTCGAGCGCCCCGAGCAGCCGGTCGCACAGCTCCTCCAGCGGGAGGTGCGCCCACCGGGCGAGCTCCTCGGCCAGCCAGTCGATGCCGTCGTCCAGCACCGCGCCCCGTCGTTCCACGAGCCCGTCGGTGTAGAGCACGACCGTCGACCCGGGCACGAGCAGCTGAGCGTGGTCGCAGCGCCGGAAGGACGGGTCGACGCCCAGCAGCAGGTCCGGCGCGCGCTCCAGCACGGTCACCGTGCCGTCGGGGTCGATCAGCAGCGGTGGCGGGTGCCCGGCGTTGCTCCAGCGCAGCAGCCGGCCGCCGGCCCCGGCCTCCTCGACCGTGGCCAGGACGCCGGTGGCGAGGGCGGTCACCTGGAGGTCCTCCAGCGCCCGGTCCAGCGCGCCGAGCACCGCCCCCGGGGAGTCCCGGCGGCTGTGGGCGACCCCCCGCAGCACGTTGCGGACCTGGGCCATCGCCGCCGCAGCGTGGCGGTCGTGCCCGGTGACGTCACCGATCACCAGCGCGAGCCGGCCGTCGCCCAGCAGGAAGGCGTCGTACCAGTCCCCGCCGACCTGGGCCAGCGACGCGGCCGGCAGGTACCGGACGGCGACCTGCAGGTGCTCGGTCTCCGGTGGCTCGGTGAGCAGGCTGCGCTGCAGGGCCTCCGCCATGCCCTCGACGACGGCGTGCTGGGCACGTTCGTCGGCCCGGGCGCGGATCCGTTCCAGCGCCTGCGCCGACTGACCGGCCAGCGCGAGCAGCAGCTGGATGTCGCCCTGGTCCAGGGTCGCCGGGCGCGTCCAGCCGACGCTCAGCGACCCGATCCGGCGGGAGCCGCTCTCCAGTGGCACCGCCGCCCAGGCCTGGACCCCGGTCTCCGCGGCCAGCCGGGCCAGCTGGGGGGAGAACCGGTCGGTGGCCGCGCGGTCGGGCAACAGCACCCGTTCCCCGGTGCGGGCTGCGACGCAGCTGGGGTAGGGGCCGTCCAGGGACAGCACCGTGTCCGGCCCGACGCCGACCGGGGCGATCCCGTCGGTGAGCACCAACCGCAGGTTGTGCTCCCCGTCGCAGACCCCGATCGCGCCGCCGTGGGCGCCCAGCGCCACCAGGCCGCGCTCGTTGACCACCCGGGCCAGGTCGTCGAGCGTCTCGGCCCGGCCCAGGGCCAGGGCGACGCCGGAGAGGGCAGCCAGCCGGCGCGCCGCGTCGGCCTCGGCCTGCCGGGCGGCGCGCAGTTCGGCGCCCCGGGCGAACAGGTCGCTCTCCACCTCCAGCACCCGGCGGTGCCAGCGCCGCCCCCGGCCGCTGGGGTGGTCGGACATCGCCTGCTGACGCACGTAGTCGGTGATGTCCTCCGCTCGCTGGAGCAGGTGCCGGCAGCGCCCGGCGTCGTCCAGCACCGGGACGCTGATCAGGCTCCAGAAGTGCTTGGCGAAGCCGCCGGACCCGTCCGGGATGTCGAACTCCTGGACCGGCAGGGTGTGCGGCCGGCAGGTGTCCCGGGCGCGCTCGAGGGACGCGCGGATGCGGCTGGCGCCGTCCGTGGCGGTCGCGTCGGGGTTGCCGGGGAACGCCTCGAAGACCGGCCGCCCGATCAGCTCGTCGCGGGTCCGCCCGGTGGTGGCCAGGTAGGCCGGGTTGGCGTCGGCGATGACCAGCTCGGGCGTGAGCACCAGGTAGGGGGTGGGCATCGCGGCGAACAGCGCTGCGTGGTCGGGCGCTGCCGGCTCGTCGGGCAGTGCTGGGTGGTTCGGCCGTGCCGACTGACCGCCGCCCGCGCCGGCGCCGCCGGCTGGCCCCTCGGTGCCGGTCGGGTGGTCTGGCCCGTTCGCGCGCGCGCCCACGACCCCTCACGCCCCCCACGGCCACCGCCTCGACGGACCGGGCCTGTGATCGGGAACATACCGGCGTGGGACCCGCTGGGGGCTTCCTGGCTCAGCCCCTTGCGGGGTTGCCGTTCCCGTTGCTGTTCCCGTTCGCGTTCCCCGGGCCGTTGCCGTTGCCGGCGGGGAGGGTGGGCGTCCCGGTGCCGGAGGAGCCGGGCGTGTCGTCGGCGTCGTCCTCGCCCTCGGCGTCCTCGTCGGTGCCGTCGTCCTCGTCGGTGGTGTCGTCCTCCCCGGTGCCGTCGTCCCCGGTCGACTCCTCCGGGTCGGCCGAGTCGGTGGGCTCGGCCTCTGTCGACTCCTCCTCGTCGCTCTCACCCGTCGGCGACCCACTGGGCGTCGGGGTGACGGCCGGGGTCGGGGACGGCGTGGGTGTGGGGGTCGGGGCGGGGACCGGCTGCTGGACCACGGCGTCGACCGGCCGTTCCCGGGTCGGCCGGACCGGCGCCGGGGTGTCACTGGGGGCGACCGCGTAGCTGACCAACACCGACTCGCCCGCCCGGAGCTCGGTCGCCAGCGGCGCCACGTCGACGACCGTGCCCGGCTCGGCGGAGTCGGTCTCCGTGGGCTGGACCTCGACGACCAGGTCGAGGACCTCCAGCTGGGCGCGGACGGCGTCGACCGGGCGGCCCAGGTAGTCCTCGGCGTCCAGGACCACGGTCGCCGGTGAGGCCACGACCTCCCCCGGGACCTCCACCGCTGCGGCGATCGGGGTGGTCCCGGTCGGGGCGAGGGCCTGCAGCACGACGGCGGCCAGGCCCGCCCCGACCAGCAGCGCGACGAGTGGGACCAGCAGTCGGCCGAGGCCGGACCGTGGCGCGGGACGGCGGGTGGCGGGCTCGCCGGCCGAGGACGCACCGGCCAGCGCGGCGGCGTCCGGCAGCAGCCAGAAGCTCTGGGTGTCGGTGCGCTGCACCGCGGGCAGCTCGCGCCCGGCGAGCACCTCGTCGATCGCCGCGACGACGGCCGCACCGTCGGGGTAGCGCTGGGCAGGGTCCTTGACGACAGCGCACTCCACCAGCCGCCGCACGCCCTGCGGGAGCTCCGCCGGGAGCGGGTCCGGCTGGTCGCGGAGGTGGCGCAGCGCGATGGTCACCGAGTTGTCGCCGTCGAAGGCGCGCCGGCCCGTCAGGCACTCGTAGCCGACCATGCCGAGGGCGTAGACGTCGCTGGCCGGAGTGGCGTGCGCGCCCGCGGCCTGCTCCGGGGAGAGGTAGGAGGCCGTGCCGACCACCTGGCCGGTCTGGGTGAGCGGGACGCTCCCCGCCGACCAGGCGATGCCGAAGTCGGTGATCTTGATCGTGCCGTCCCAGCGGACCAGCACGTTGCCCGGCTTGACGTCCCGGTGGACCACCCCGGCTGCGTGTGCGGCGGCCAGCGCGGAGGCGGTCTGCCGGAGCACGTCGAGCGTGCGGTCCGGCGTCAGGCTCCCCTCCCGGGCCAGCACGGTCGACAGCGACTGGCCCTCGACCAGCTCCATGACCAGGTAGGCCAGGTGCTCGCCCGACCCGTCGACCGCCGGCTCCTCGCCGTAGTCGTAGACCGCGGCGATGTTCGGGTGGCTCAGCGCAGCCGCGTGGTGGGCCTCGGCCCGGAAGCGGGCGAGGAACAGCTCGTCGCCGGTGTACTCACTGCGCAGCACCTTGACCGCGACGGCCCGGCCCAGCAGCTCGTCGTGCGCGCGCCATACCTGGCCCATGCCACCGGAGGCCAGCAGGGTCCCCAACTCGTAGCGGTTCCCGAGGCTCTTCCTCGCGGGCTCCACCACCGTGCGCCGTCCCCTCGTCCTGCCTCGTCATCGGATGCGCCCCCAGCCGGCCGGCGCTGGCGACTGGACACACCGACGGCCTGGATGCCCCGCCCTGGCGTTCGTAAACCCGCCCACGGCCGGATTCTCGGCCACCGCCGTAACGTCAGGTCGAGACGGACTGTTCCCGCGCCAGCTGCTCCCCCGCCGTCGCCAGCCAGTGCGCGGGCTCGGCCATGGCGGCCGCGACGGAGCCGGCCAGTTCGGTGAGCGAGAGCGCACGGGACACCGGCAGCCCCTCTGCTGCCACGACGCGGCCGGCGACCACCGCGACCGGCACCTCCGCGCCCTCCGCCCGGTCGACCAGGTCGCCGACCACCTTGCCGCGCAGCGACTGGGCGTCGAACTGCCCCTCCCCGGTCACCACCAGCGCCGCGCCCCGCAGGGCCTCGTCCAGGCCGGCGGCGGCGGCCACCGCCTGCGCACCGCTGACGAACTCCGCCCCCCAGCAGACCGCGAAGCCGTACGCGGTGCCGCCGGCCGCGCCGGCCCCCGGCGCCTCCCGGTCACCACCGAGCAGGTCGGCCAGCCGGGCCAGGCCCGCGTCCAGCTCGGTCACCTGCCCGGGGTCCGCGCCCTTCTGCGGCCCGAACTGGCCGGCGGCGCCCAGCGGCCCCAGCAGCGGCGCGGTGACGTCGACCAGGCACTGCACGCCGCCGACCGGCGGCGGGGTCAGCTCGGTCAGGTCGACCCGGGCCAGCCGGCACAGGGCGCCACCACCCGGGGGCAGCTCGGCACCATCGGCGTCCAGGAACCGCGCGCCGAGGGCGGTCAGCGCACCGGTGCCGCCGTCGGTGGTGGCCGAACCCCCCAGGGTCAGCATCACCCGGTGCACGGCCGGGTCGACGACGACGGCGGCCAGCAGCTGCCCCAGCCCCCGGGTCGTCGCACCGAGCGGGTCGGGCCGGTCCAGCAGCGGCAGCCCGGCAGCCCGGGCCATCTCCACCACCGCCGTCCCGTCCGGGAGGAGCAGCCAGGCCGCGTCCACCGCACGCCCGTCCGGCCCGGTCACCGGCGCGCTGCGCCAGCAGCCGGCGGGCAGGTCGTGCCCGAGCGCCTCGAGGGTGCCCTCGCCGCCGTCGGCGAGCGGGACGGTGAGCAGCTCGTCCTGCGGCCGTACCCGGCGCCAGCCCTCGGCCAGCGCCTCCGCGGCCGCCGCCGCGCCGAGCGTGCCCTTGAACGAGTCGGGGGCGATCACCACCCGGGTCACCCTCGGTCACCGTCGTCGTCGCAGCACATGACGGGCAGCCTCGCCGCTGCCGGGGGCGGGCGGCAAGCCGGGTGGGTCAGGTGGCCGAGAAAAGTGCCGCCAGCCGGTGCCGATCGGCCTGGGAGCTGCCGAGGAGGACCGCGACGGCCGCTCGCGCAAGCCCACGACCAGGAGTACAGGTCCGATGATCGGTGCCACGTCCACGTCCGCCACCCCGGCCCGAGCCCTGCGGCCGGTCACGATGCGCGCCGCCGCCCCGGCGCGCTGGCGGCGGAACGCACTCGCCGCGCTCACCGCCGAGGACCGCGCGCTGCTCGCCGAGGCGACCGGCGTCCAGCTGACCGCGGACGGCGAGCGGGCCGACGGTCGCTCACTCGTGCCGGCGCTGGCCACCGCCGTCGCCCGGGACCGCCTGACCGGGCAGCTGCCGGCCGGCCGGCCGATCACCCGCGCCTACCTGGAGCAGACGTGGGCGGCGCTGCCCCTGGGCCCCGCGTCGGCGGGGACGATCCGGGACATCACCGCGCTCCTGGACGTGCTGGCCCGGCACGGCGTGCAGCACCCCGAGGCGCAGCAGCCCCTCGCCCTGCCGGCCTGAGCGCACCCGGTCTGAGCCACCGGCTCGGCAACCGACGGTCCGGCCCCACCGGTCGTCGGCGCCCCGTTGCCCAGGACCACCCGGTCACCCAGCGCACTCCTACGCTCACTCGATGGTGATCGCACCCGGCTTGCCCACCCGGCACGCCCGGCCGGCCACGCCTGCTGCCGACCCCGGGTGCGACGCTCGCGACCCGACTGCAGCCGACGACGGTCGGCCGGGCGAGGAGGGTCCATGACAGAGGCGGACACCGGCGGGACCCGATCGGCGGCCCGGCCGCCGGGGACCAGCGGGCGGCGCCCGCCGCCCCGGCCTCCACTGACCAGTGACCTCCGGCCACCCAGCCCCCACGTGGTGCCACCGGCACCCTGGACGGTCCGGGCCGCGGCGTGGTGCTGGGTCGCTGCAGCCCTCGCCGGCGTGATCGGACTCATCGCGGCTGCCCTCGACCTGGCCGGGCTGCGGCAGCGGTTGCTCGACTCGGCGGCAGCAGCCGACCCCGCCACGGACCAGGAACTGCTCCGGGAGGGGGTGGACACCACGGTGCTGGCGGTGGTGGGCCCGCTGGCCGTGCTCACCGTCCTCGGACTCGCCGCTCTGCTCCTCTACCTGCGCCGTCGGTCGATCTGGTCACGGGTGCTCCTGGTCCTCGGCCTGCTCACCGTCGCGGCCGACGTGCTGGCGCACGACCTGCTCGCCGGTGGACCCGACGTCGACCGTTCCGCGGTGCTCGTCCAGGCCGGGCTGGTCACGGTGGGCCTGGCGCTGCTGTTCCTCCCCCGACCCTCGCGGGACTGGTCACGGGAGCCGCGCGGCTGAGTCGAGGTCGGAGCCCGGCTCGTCGTCCACGGGACCACCGAGCTGGGTCAGCAGCGCCTCCACCTCCCGGACCAGGACGTCGGCAGCGTCGACCGTGGCCCGCCGAGCCAGCGGATCGGTCACCAGGGCCTGCCACCGTGCCACCGCTGTCCCGGCGGCGACCCGCAGCTGGGCGGCGGTCGAGTCCGGCGGCAGGCCCAGTCGGGCCGCGGCGCTCGACCCGTGGGCACCGAGCAGTCGTTCGGCCTCCTGCCGGACGTCCGGGGCGAACGGGCTGTCCGACGCCCGTGTCCGCGCGAGGAGATCCAGCTCGAGCAGCTCCAGCGATGCGACCCGCACCCGTTCCAGCGACCGCCACAGCAGTCGGCTGCCGCTGACGGGCAGGCCCCGGAGCAGCCGCTCGAACAGGCGCAGCGCGGTGGCCGCCTTGAGCTGGTCGCCGCGCTCCGTGAACTGGACGGCCAGCAGCCGCTGCAGCTCGGCCAGGCCGCTCCGCACGACCAGCTGATCGGCGAGCGTCGGGCCGTCGGTCACCCCGGTGCGCAGGAGCGCCACGGCCATGCGGACGCCGAAGAGCCCGAACCGTTCCAGCAGTCCGCTGCGCACCTCCGCGGAGAGGTCGACCGGCACCTCCGGACGGCGGAACCGGTCTGCGGTGAGCAGCATCGTCTCCACGTCCGAACGGTCCGCCCGGGCCAAGGACCGGAACGCCACGAAGTCACCGTGCCGCATCGTCCGACCCCCCAGGGCCATCAGCCCAGCGACCGGCAACACGGTGGCGCTCAGTGCCCGCACCGCGGGCAGGTCCGCCGTCCGCCGGGCCAGCTGGCCGGCCGCGATCAGCGCGTCCAGTTGGCCGCCGCCGGCGTCGTCGGCACGGGACAGCACCGACAGCGTCGTCGTCGGCAGGCCGCCGCAGGCCTGCTGCACCGTGGCGAGGAAGGCCAGGTCGGCGGGTTGGAACTGGCGGGTCAGGAAGAGGACCGCGTCAGCTCCGGACACCTGGTCACCGGCGTCCAGGAACGCCTCCGTGCGGGCGCTGTTCTCCACCGACAGGGACGAGATCCCCGGGGTGTCGATGAGCGTCGCCGTCCCCAGGCCGGCCGCCGGCCAGTCCACCACCAGCCGCTCCACCTGCTCGACGGCTGCGTCGGCCAGCTCGAGCCGCAGCTCGCCGCGGTACCGGCGGACCGGCAGGGGACGGCGACGACCGTCGGTGCCGTGCATGACCACCCGGGGCACCGGCCCCCGCTGGTACCAGGTCACCACCCGGGTGCACTCGCCCGCGTCGGTCGGGGCGATCCGCTCACCCACCAACGCGTTGAGCAGCGTGGACTTCCCGGCCTTGACCCGGCCCGCCAGCGCCACCCGCAACGGCTCGTCGAGTCGTTCCCGCGAGGCGCGCAACCGGGAGACCGCGGCCGGCACGTCCTGGTAGACCTCCAGCGCCTCGTCCAGCAGGTGCCGGACGTCCTCGGCCAGCCCCCGACCGGGCGCGGGCCGGACCGGGACCGGGACCGGGGTCATGCCGCCGTCACCCGGTCCCGGGCCAGCCGGTCGACCTCCGCGGAGAGCCGGTCGACCTCCGCCAGCCGGCCCTGCAGCTCCCGGATCCGGGCGGCCCGGTCGGCGGTGGCCGTCTTGGCCACGCGCTGCGCCGTGCGGTGCGTCTCCGCCAGCGTGCGGGACATCTCCTCGACCGTGTCCGTGATCAGGTCACGCAGGGTGCGCTGCACGTACCGGAGCCGGTCCTTGAGCTGCTTGCCCACGTGGAACACGACCTCGTCGAGGTGCCGCCGCACCGCTGCCTTGGCCTCGGCCTCGCGACGTTGCCGTCGCACCACCTTGTCGTCGCGATAGGCCTTGCTGCCGATGACCAGCCCGACCCCCAGCGAGATCGGGTTGATCAGCGCCATCCCCGCCAGGCTGGTGACCAGCCCGGTCATCAGCACCCCGCTGTAGGAACCGCGCATCCCGATCAGCACCCGCTGCGACACCTTGAGCTCGCCACGGTCGATGTCGGTCAGCTCCACCAGTGCCCCCAGCGCCTCACCGCCGTCCCCCAGGTCCAGCTCGGGCAGGGTGCCGCCGCCGTCGCGGGTGAACTGCTCCACCACCTGGGCCGCCAGCCACTCCGACCGCTGGGTCGCCCAGACGAAGCTGTCGGCCACCGCGACGGCGACCCGGCGGTCCAGCCAGTCCGCGACGTCGTCCCACAACGGACCAGGGTCGTGCGCGTCGATCGCGTCGTCCGCCTCCCGGGTGACCACCCGTGCCCGGTCCCGCAGGTCGTAGTCGATGTCGGCCATCAGGTCGGTCACCCCGTCGCCCAGCACCTGCTGCCATCGCGAGGAGCGGCGGCGCAGGTCCTCCACCGCTGCCCGGGCGCCCTCCAGCTCGGCGACGATCTGCTCCCCCCGTGCCGGGTCCTGCAGCCCGGCCAGCTCGCTGCGCAGCCCCAGGGCCAGCTGGCCGGCGACCGACCGGAGGTCGTGCGCCAGCGAGCGGCGGGCCAGGGCCTCGGCCCGGTCCACCACCTCGCGGCGCAGGTGGGCGGCGAGCGCGCCGACGCCGGACTCCTCGTGCAGCTCGCGGTCGCGCCGCTGGACCGCGAGCACCTCGAGCACCGAGGACACGGGCAGCACCGGCGCGGCCACGTCCGCATCCGCCAGGTGCCCCCGGTCCAGCTCGGCGATCCGCCGCCACTCCGGGCAGGCGTCGGTCTTGGTGAGGACGCAGACCACGGTCGGGCACAGCGCAGCTGCCTGCCGCAGGAAGGTCATCTCCGGCGCGGTGAACTCCTGCGACGCGTCGGTGACCAGCAGGACCGCATCGGCGCTGGGCAGCAGCTCGAGCGTGGCCAGGTCCGACCCGGTGCCCACCCCACCGACGCCCGCGGTGTCCACCAGCTCCAGCCCCCCGCTGAGCAGCCGCCGAGGCAGCTCGACCTCGGCCCGCACCAACGACCGGCCGCGCTCAGCGACCGCGTCGGCACCGGCCTCCGCTGCGCTCTCGGACAGCTCGGACACCGGCACCGGCACCCGTTCGAGCGGCGCATCGGCTTGATCGGCGCCGTCAGGACGGTCGGCGTACACCAGCGCCGCCCCGGCCGTGGCCCCCTCCCGGACGACGGTCGGCACCCGGGTCGGCGTCCCCGGGCCGACGGCACAGACCGGCGCCCCCACCAGGGCGTTGACCAACGTGCTCTTGCCCTGGCCCGGTTCCCCCACCACGAGGACCCGCACCGTGGGGCTCTGCGTGCGCCGCTTGGCCGCCGCCAGTCGGCGCTCGAGGTCTGGTCGTTCGCAGAGGACCGTCACGGCCAGCAGCCCGTCCAGCAGCTCGATCGGTGTCGCCACGCCCCACCCCCGGTCCTGCGGCCACGCTGCCGCACGTGCACCGTCCCACCCCGGACGGTCGGCCGCCCGACCGCGCCGCTCGCTGTCTCCAGAGAGCGCGGGGCCGGGCAGCCTCCCGTCCGTCCCGGCGGCGGGTGCGCCGCCGCCGGGACCCCAGCTCATGCCACGTCAGGTTCGGTGACGGCCAGCGAGTCGTCCACCGCCACCGCGTTCTCGGAGAAGTTGTCGCTGAAGCTGTCGTCGACGGAGTTGTCCACGGACTCGTCCAGGTCCCCGCCGGCGCTGCCGTCGCCGATCACGACGTCGTCGACCTCGACGTCCACGTCCGTGGAGTTGTCCGAGTTGTCGTTGAACGAGTCGTCGACGGCCACGTCGGTGGAGTTGTCGTTCAGCGAGTCGTTCACCGAGTTGTCGTTGAGCGAGTCGTTGACCGAGTTGTCGTTGTTCGAGTCGTTGACCGAGTTGTCGGAGTTGTCGTTCAGCGAGTCGTTCACCGAGTTGTCGGAGTTGTCGGAGTTGTCGTTGTTCGAGTCGTTCACCGAGTTGTCGGAGTTGTCGTTGAACGAGTCGTCGACGTCCACGTCGGTGGAGTTGTCGGTGGCGTTCCCGACCGAGTTGGAGTCACCGACGACGTTGCCGTCACCGACCACGACGTCGTCGGTGACGAGGGAGACGTCCGTGTCGACGTCGTCGCCGTGCTGGATGTCCCCGCCGGCCAGGTTGTTGCCGTTCAGCGAGTCGGTGACGTCGACGTCGACGGCGTTGTCGCTGTTGTCCGAGTTGTCGTTGTTCGAGTCGTTCACCGAGTTGTCGACCGTGTTGCCCTCGCCGACGGCGTTGCCGTTGCCCTCCACGGTGTTGCCGGAGTTCTCGACGTCCACGTCGGTGTTGTGGGAGTCCTCGGTGTTGTAGGAGCCGTCGGTGTTGAGCGAGTCGTCGAGGACGACGCTGGTGTTCGTGCTGTTGTCGGTGCTGTTGTCCAGCGCCACGTCCAGGTCGTCACCGGCCACCATGCTGCCGCCGGTGGCGACCACGATGTCCTCGCCGAACACCTGGTAGACGTCCTCGCCGGCCCAGACGCTGTGCGATGCGTCGATGGTCGTGGTCGACGTGTAGGTGTAGTTGCTCTGGATGTACTTGATGTGCTCGACCGCGGGGGCACCCTCTGCGACCGGCCTGTGGTCACCGCCGTGGTGCTCCGGCTTGTGGTCGTCGTCGCACGATCCGGAGTCCGGCTGCGGTGCGGGGTGGGGAGCGGTGGGCGCGGGCTGGTGACCGGACGGCGCGGCGTGGGCGATGCCGACCGCACCGACACCCACCGGCGCGAAGTCCGCGAGCATCGGCATCACCGCGTCCACGTCGGCGACGGACACGTCGTCCAGCCCCGCCGAGGCGAGGGCCCCCTCGGGGTCGGCCTCGAACTGCTGGGCTGCAGCCGGGTCGCGCAGCAGGTCGATGATGAAGTCGAGCAGCGAACTCGCGAGAGTGGTCATGGCGTCCTCCTGGGGCCCGCGCCGAACGCCGTCGTCCGGCTGCTGTGGCCAGTGAAGGGCCCGGGACCCTCATCGCTCATCGGGTGCCAGCCCCCCATCGCGCGCCCCCCGATGGGGGTTGGTCGGTGACTCAGCGTTGGGGGATCCGGGGAGTCGCCACCTGGATCCGTCATCTCCCGCATCAGCCGCCTCAGCTGTTTCGCCGACCGTCGCTGAGGGTTACGTTCTGCCCGGCAGGGCAGCGTTGCCGTTGTCGCGAACGGGGGGCTCCATGGTGCCGGTCGGTCAGACGCTCGGGATCGACATCGGCGACGAGACCGTGGTCGCCGCGATCTCCACCCCCGACGGCGAGGACCGCTGGGTCCGGCTCGTCCGGCCTGCTGGGACCGTCGCCGTCCCGGGCCTCGTGGGCCCGGTCGACGAGCCCCCGGCTCACCTCCCGGTCGGGTCCGCCCTCCGCCGGGTGGGCGCATCGGCACCGATGTACGTCGACGGCCGGCTCGTCTCCCCCGCCGCCGCCGTCGCAGCGCTGGCTCTGCAGGTGGTCGAGCACGCGACCCGCGCGGAGGGCTCGGCCCCCGCCCGCACGGTGCTGACCGTCCCGCCCAGCTGGGGCGAGCACCGGCGCGACCTGCTGACTGCTGCCCTGGGGGCCGCCGGACTCCACGACTGCAGCCTGGAGTCCTCCTCCGTCGCGGTCCTCCGGCACCACCTGGGCACGGACGGGGTGCCCACCGGTGTGCCCGTCGTCGTCGTCGACGTCGGCGCCAGCACAGCCGACATCGCCGTGCTCCGGACGGCGACGGACCACCGGATCGAGACCGTTGCCGTGCCGCCTCCCCCGGTCGCCTGGGGCGGGCGCGACCTCGACGACGCGGTGGTGCAGCTGGTCCTCGACTGTCTGGCGACCGAGGACGCGGCTGGGCAGCAGGGGCCCGACCCGACAGCGGCCGAGCTCAGGGCCGCCTGCGTGCTGGCCAAGGAGTCGCTGTCCACCGACCCCGTCGCCTGTGTCGAGCTCCCCGGGCCGGGTGGTCCCGTCTCGTTCCGGCTGGTCCGGGAGGACCTGGACGAGGTGGTCGCGGAGCAGGTGCAGGTCCTCGTCGATGCGGTGCGCCGGGCGGTGGCCGATGCGGACCTGGACGTGGCCGACGTCGGTGCGGTGCTGCTGGCCGGGGGGACCGCCGCGGTGCCCCTCCTGTCCGAGACGCTCTCCGGCGACCTGGGACGACCGGTGGTGGTCGGCAGCGACCCCTCCTCCAGCGCCGCCCTCGGGGCCGCCGAGCTGGCCAGGGACCTCGCGGCGGCCGACCAGGAGACTCGTGGTGGTGTCGGCGACCCACCCGGCGCACCGACCACGGCCGTGGCCGAGCCGCTCGCGCGGCCGACACGGCAGCGGGCCGTGCGAGCCGCCACGGGCCCGTCCTCCCGGGGGCGGAGACCGGTGGCCGATCGGCCGCCCGTGCGGTCGGGCGCCCGGCAGCCGGCACTGGACGGCCGACGGCACGTGGCCCGCGTCGGTGTGGTGCTGGCCTCCTTCGCGGCCATCGTGCTGGCGGTGGCCGCCACGGTCTCGGCCGGCTGGACCGCCGGGGGCAGGACCGATGCCGCTGCCCGCACCCCGGACGCGGGGCAGACAGCAGTCCAGCAGCGGACCGACGGTCCGCAGGTCGATCCCCGACCACCGGGCCGCAGCCAGACCGCAGGGACCCGGCTCTCCCCGGCCGGTGCCGGCGGGCGAGCCGGCCAGCCGGGCGACCGCGATCCGGGGAGCCCAGACCGGACGTCGCCCGGTGACCGCAGCCCGAGAGCCACGGACGCCCAGTCGTCCCCGGCCGCCGGTACCGCGACCGGGGGTGCGTCCACGACCGGTCCGCAGGACGGCCTCGTCCCGGTCACCGGGCCGGCCGCCACTCCCGACAGTCCCTCGACCGCCGCGAACACGCCGGACCAGCCGGACGCGGCTCCGTCCGCAGTGCCGCCGACCAGCAGCCCGCCCTCCAGCACCCCGCCCTCCAGCACCCCACCCTCCCCCTCGGACCCAGCGCCCACCACCACGAGCGGGACGCCCCCGCCCTCCCCGACGGACCCGCCCCCCACGACGCCCAGCGAGCCGCCCCTCCCCTCACCGACGGACCCACCCCCCACGACCCCGAGCGAGCCGCCCCCGCCCTCCCCGACGGACCCGCCGCCCACGACCCCGCCGGCCACGGATGGGGCACCGGCGGACCAGGCGCCCCCGCCGGCCGACGAGCCCGCCGGGGCAGCCGACGCGGCACCGGGTCAGGGATGACGGTCGCGTTGGCCTCCCCCGCTCGTCAGGTGACGCACCGGGTCCGGACGATGCGCGCGGTGGCCGGTCGGGTGCTGCCGCCCGGGGGCGGCCGACCGCTCCCCTCCGTTGCCGTGCAGGGGCCCGGTGGCACCGGGAAGACGGTGCTCCTGGCCGAGCTCGCGGCCGCGTACCGAGCCGCCGGGGTGCCGGTGGTCGACGCACACAGCGCACCGCCGGTGACCGCGGTACCCGCGAGCGGCAGCGTCGCCAGCGGCGACGTCACCAGCGAGGTGGCCGTCGTCGTCGACGACGGCCATCGACTGAGCCCGGGGACCTGCCGGCGCCTGCGGGACCTCGTGGTCTCGGGTCGGACGCCGGTCACCCTCGCCTACCGGCCCTGGCCACACGGACCGGAGCTGACCTCGCTGCTCGACGCGATGGGCCCGGACCGGCACCTGGTCGTGCTGGGCCATCTGGACGCCGACGAGGTCCAGGAGTGGGCGGCGGCGGAGCTGGGCCCGGCAGCCACCCCGGGAGTGGTCGCCTTCGTCGCCCACCAGACGGGTGGCCTGCCCAGCCTCGTGGCCCAGCTGCTCCGGTCGCTGACCCCGGGCCGCCCGGACGGGGGGCCGACGGTGCCGGCGGACGTGCTCGACGGCGTCCGCGCCAACCTGGTGGCCCTGGACGAGTCGGACCGGGCCCTGCTGCACGCGCTCGCCGTCGGCACCCCACTGGACAGCGAGGTGCTCGGGGACGTGCTCGAGCTGCCGTCCCGGGAGTGTGCCGACCTCGTGACCCGGGCACGTGGCGGCGGGCTGTTGCTCCCCGGCGGGGACGTCGTCCCGCTGGTCCACCGGGTCCTGCTCGACCTGACCCCCGCCGACATCACCCGGCAGATCCGCCGCCGGTTGCTCGGCGCCCTGCTGGACCGGGGAGAGGACGCCCTGCCCGTCGCCCGGGGCCTCGCCGCGGACGGTGTGCGCGACCCACGCGCGGCGGAGGTCCTGGCGGCACAGGGCACCAGCGCGCTGAGGGCCGACCCGGAGCTGGCCGTCCAGCTGCTCGCGGACGCGGCGGCCACCGGTGCACCGGTCACCGGGCTGGCCGCCCGCCGCGCCACCGCGGCCGCGCTGGTGGGTGACCTCGACGGGGCGCTGCAGTGGGCCGACCGCGCGCTCCACGACGAGTCCCTCCCGGACCGTGCCCGGGCGGCGGCCGTGTCCGCGGCGGTGCTCGCCCGCCGGGGGATGCTCACCCGCAGCGCGGAGCTGTGCCGGCTCGCCGGCCCGGAGCACGCCGGGTCGACGGCGCTCGCGCTCCTCGCCCTGGGGGACGCCACCGCCGCGGCCGCCCACCTGGGTGCCGAGGAGGGGCCGACCAGCCACCGCGGCGCCACCATGGTCGCCGGCGCCGAGCACCTCATGGCCGAGGGCGTGCTGCAGTCCGTGCGGCCGGCTGCCTCCGCCAGCGACGTCTCCGAGGCCCTGTCCACCCTCACCCGCGCGGCGACGCTGCTCGAGCCGGTCGGCCGAGGCGTCCTGCTGCTGGACACCCCCGCGGCGCTGGCAGCGCTCCTCGCCCTGCACAGCGGGGAGCTGACGGCGGCCGAGTCGGTCCTCGACCGCGCCCTGGGGGCCGACGTCGGCGGCCCACCGTGCCGGCCGCGGCACCTGCTGCTGCAGGCCTGGACGGCGATGCTGCGCGGGGCCGAGGCCAGCGCGCGGGCGCTGGCGGCGCGGGCCCGGGCCGAGGCCGGCGCCGCACTCGAGCCACGGGATGAGCTCTTCCTGCGTGCCCTGCTGGTCGGACTGGCCCGGCGCGCCAGCGACGCCCCGGCGCTCAGCACCGCCTGGGAACGAGCGCGCCAGGCGGTCCTGCGCCATCCGGTCGACCTGTTCACGCTCCTCCCGCTGGGTGAGCTCGTGGTCGCCGGCGCCCGGTTGGCCGATGCCGATCGGCTGGCCCCCCACCTGGCACAGGCGCAGGCGCTGCTCGCCCGGCTGGGCCAGCCGCCCGTCTGGTCGGCACCGCTGCACTGGAGCGCGGCACAGGCCGCGATCCTCACCGACGACCCCGCGGCGCTGGAACCGCACGCCACTGCCCTGGTGGCTGCCGCCCGCACGAGCCCTTATGCGGCGACCGTCGCCACCGCCGGGCGCTGCTGGGTGCGGCTGCTCGCCGGTCAGGTCGACGCCCCCGGGGTGGTCGCCGCGGCGACCGGGCTGGCCGGGGTGGGGCTGGCCTGGGACGGCTCCCGGCTGGCCGGGCAGGCCGCGGCCCGCGCCGTCGACGCCCGAGACCGGACCGACCTGTTGCACTGTGCCCGGGACCTCGCGACCGGGGAGGCCCCCGGTGCGGCACCCGCCGGCCGGCGGACGGGCGACGCCGCCCCACCCTCCCGGGCCATCGCCGGGCCCTCGGCGCAGCCGGCGCTCAGCCAGCGGGAACGGGACGTCGCCGAGCTGGTCGTGGCCGGGCAGACGTACCGGGAGATCGGGGGACGACTGTTCATCTCCCCGAAGACGGTGGAGCACCACGTGTCCCGGATGCGGCAGCGCCTGGGCGCGACCACCCGGTCGGACCTGTTGACCCGGCTGCGCGCCGAGTTGGCCCAGCACTCCTGAACCGCCCGCCCGGCGGGTGTGCATGATGGGCGCGCGGTCCGCGACCTCCACGCCGGCAACGGGGCCCGGCGGTTCGGGACCACCGAGGAGACGGTGTCGATGAGCCAGGTCCCGGACCAGGTCGGGGTGATCGGCGGCGGCCGGATGGGGGCCGGGATCGCCCAGGCGTTCCTGGCCGCCGGCGCGCGGGTCGAGGTGGTCGAGGCCGGGGACGAGGCAGCCGAGGCCGCCCGCGGCCGGGTGTCGGCCGGGCTCGAGGAGGCCGCCCGGCGCGGCAAGCTCACCGGCGAGGTCGCCGAGGCCCTCGGCCGGCTCACCCTGGTCGACTCCCCCACCGCGCTGACCCCCGACGCCGGCCTGGTCGTGGAGGCGGTGCCCGAGCGGACGGACCTCAAGGTCGCCGTGCTGGTCGCCGCGGAGGCCGTGCTGGGGCCCGACGCCGTCCTGGCGACGAACACCTCCTCCCTCTCGGTCACCGAGCTGGCCGCCGCGCTGCAGCGGCCGGCGCGCTTCCTGGGCCTGCACTTCTTCAACCCGGTGCCGGCCTCGAAGCTGGTCGAGGTGGTCGTCGCCCCGGAGACCGACGCGGACGTCGTGGTGGCCGCCCGGGACTGGGTGCGCGCCCTGGGCAAGGCCGACGTGGTGGTCCGCGACTCCCCCGGCTTCGCGTCGTCCCGGCTGGGCGTGCTGCTCGGGCTGGAGGCGATCCGGATGCTGGAGGAGGGCGTAGCCGACGCCGCAGCGATCGACGCCGCGATGGAGCTGGGCTACCGGCACCCGATGGGCCCGCTGCGCTCGACCGACCTCGTCGGCCTGGACGTGCGGCTGGCGATCGCCGAGTACCTGGCCAGCACCCTGGGCGAGCGCTTCACCCCACCACAGCTGCTGCGTGACAAGGTGGCCGCCGGCGAGCTCGGCCGCAAGACCGGCCGCGGCTTCCACGACTACACAGAGGACTGAGAGGACGACGATGTCCACACCCGGCTCCGAGCCCACCGTCACCCGTTCCGACGCCGACGGCGTCGCCACCCTGACCCTGCAGCGGCCGGCGCTGTCCCACCGGCTGCGGACCGAGCTGCTCGCCCACGTGCAGGACGTGGCCGCCGACGAGTCGGTGCGCGCGGTGCTGCTCACCGGCAGCGGCCGGGCCTTCTGCGTCGGCCAGGACCTCGCCGAGCACGTCGAGGAACTGCGCTCCGAGCGCCCGGACGCGCAGCCCTCGCTGTCGGTGGTCGAGGCCGAGTACAACCCGCTGGTGCTGGCGCTGGCCGGCCTGCGGGTGCCCCTCGTGGTGGGGGTCAACGGCGCCTGTGCCGGCGCGGGGCTGGGGATCGCGCTCGCCGGTGACCTGCGGGTCGCGGCCGCCGGCGCGAAGTTCACCACCGCGTTCGCCGGCATCGGGCTCTCCAGCGACTCGGCGCTGGCCTCCCGGCTGGTGCACTGCGTCGGCGGATCACGCGCCACCGAGCTGCTGCTGCTGCCCGAGCCGTTCCTCGCCGAGACCGCCGCCGAGTGGGGGCTGGTGCACCGCGTCGTCCCGGCCGCGGACGTGCTCGCCGAGGCGACCGCGCTCGCCACCCGGCTCGCCGCCGGGCCGACGCGGGCCTACCGGGCGATCAAGACGGTGCTGGCGACGGCGGCCACCGACAGCCTGGCGGACACCCTGGCGCTGGAGGCGAGCCTGCAGACCGGCCTGGGGGCGACCGCCGACCACCGGGAGGCCGTCGATGCGTTCCTGGGCAAGCGACCGGCGGTCTTCACCGGCCGCTGACCGGTTCCACGTGGAACTCTGCTAGCTGGCGGCGCAGGCGGGGCAGACGTCGGTGCCACGCACCGGCCAGCGCTCCTCGGTGCTGACCCGGGCCAGGGTGCCGCAGACGGTCAGCTCGCAGGCGCCGTCCAGGTCGGCCAGGGCCCGGTGCACCTCCACGGCGTGCCACAGCGCGGCGGTCGGCCCGTGCGCACGGCTGCGGGCGGCGGCGAACATGAGCGTCTGCGTGGTCACCTCTCGGTCGTCGGCAGCACCGGCCCGCCGGTGGAGGGGCTCCGTCGCCGGCTCACCCCATCGGATGACCGCGCCCGCTGCGGACGTGTGGCGCCGGCCGTGGCACCGTGCAGCGACGTCCCACCGCCTGGCGGGCACGGGCCCGCGGGGGCACGTGGTCGGGGCCGGTGACGCCGTCACCGCCGCGGGGTTCGAGGTCACCGTGCACGGGGAGTGGCACGCCATCGTCCACCACGGCGACGCACTCACCGTGCCCGAGGTGGCCGTCCCGACCCTGCTGCTGCCCGCGCACGCGCCCTGGTCCACGACCGCCGAGCTGATCGACTACCTGCGCGAGGTGCGCGCCGAGCGGGCACTCGCCGTGCACGACGGCCTGCTCAACGACACCGGCCTGGGTCTGGTCGCGGGCCTGCTCGGTGAGCGCGGCCCCGGCCAGCCGGTGCCCTACACCCGCCTGGCCCCCGGGGAGTCCGTCGCGGCGTGAGGTGCCTCGGGGGGCACCGGCACGGTGACCCGCGGGTCCTCACTCGGCGATCCGCGCCGCGTGGCTCCGCACCCGGTCCCGCTCGGTGAGGAGCGCGCGCTCGGTCTCCACCTGGTCGGTGACGTCCGCCTGGATGCCGATGTACTGGACGACGTCGCCGGACTCGTCGGTCACCGGGGTGAGCGTGCACTGGTTCCACCAGGTGCTGCCGTCGGCCCGCCGGTTGAGCAGCACCTCCCGGCACTCGGCACCGGCCGCGATCGCCGCACGGATGCGGCCCACCGCGGCGGCGTCGGTGTCCGGGTGCTGCAGGAAGCGGCAGTTGCGGCCCAGCAGCTCGGCGGCGGGCTGCCCGGCCAGCCGCTCGAACGCCGGGTTGACGTAGACCAGCGGCTGGTCGGGGAGCCGCAGGTCGACGACGGTGACGCCGGTGCCGACCGCGGCCAGCGCCCGGTGCAGGAGCGCCTCCCCCGGGTCGCCGGCCGGTCGGCCGGCCAGCGGCGGGACCACGCCGGCGGGCACCCCGCCGTCCGCCGCCGACGTGCGCTGCGCGGTGCTCGGCGCGACCCGGGACAGCAGCGCCTGGGCGGCCCGGACGACGGTGTCGCGCTCGTAGGTGAGCGCGAAGACGAAGCGGCGCTCCGGGTCCGGCCCGTCGTCCCCGAGGTCGCGGGCCAGCAGGGCGGCGCTGAAGTGCGGGCTGAGCACCACGATGTCCCACTCGCCGCGCACCGGGTCAGCGGGCGCCAGGTCCGCGCCGCGGAGGCCGGGCATCGGCTCCGCCGGCAGGTCCTCACCGAGGACGGCGACGAACCCGACCCGCTCGACCAGGTCCCGGTAGCGGAGCCGGGTGGCCGGCGTGAGGTGCCGCGCCTCCTGGAACGTCGCGACGACCACGCAGGTCTCCCCCAGGCGCATGGCCTGCCGCTCCAGCTGCTTGCTGAGCTCGATCAGCAGCGCCTTGGGCGCCTCCCGGACCGGTGCGCGCGCCGG
Organism: Modestobacter sp. VKM Ac-2983; assembly: GCF_026967885.1. Classification (NCBI taxonomy): domain Bacteria; kingdom Bacillati; phylum Actinomycetota; class Actinomycetes; order Geodermatophilales; family Geodermatophilaceae; genus Modestobacter; species Modestobacter sp. VKM Ac-2983. Next base: position 139,338 of record NZ_JAPVBK010000004.1, on the reverse strand, counting down.
CAGGCAGGCGAACGGGGAGACCAGCTCGCCCCGCGGGTCGGTGGGCTGGACGACGGGCAGCCGGAGCGTGCCGGGTCGCGCCCCGGGGGCGACCCCGGGCCCCGGGCGCCCGAACAGCCAGCCCTGCCCGAGGGTCGCGCCCAGTGCCCGGGCCATGGTCAGGTGCGTGCCGTTCTCGATGCCCTCGGCCAGCACGAGCGCCCCGGTCGACTCGGCGTAGGCGTTCACCGCGTTCATGATCTCGGCGATCGCCGGGCCCGGGCGCTCCTGCACCAGGCGCAGGTCGAGCTTGACGACGTCGGGGCGCAGCAGCGGCATGAAGGCCAGCGAGAGGGAGTCGGCGCCGACGTCGTCCAGGGCGATCGCCCAGCCGAACTCGCGCACCCGGGCGATGGTGCGCAGCAGTTCGGCAGGGCGGGCGGCCAGCGCACGCTCGGTGATCTCCAGGACCACCCGCAGGTCCGCGGGCACCGGCTCGCCGGCGTCGAAGAGCGCGGCCACCGGGGTGTCGTCCAGCACCTCGGGCTCGACGTTGACGAAGACGGTCGAGGGGGCCAGCAGCCCGTGCGTCACCGCGCCGCGCAGGGCGGCGGCCCGGCAGGCCTGGTCGAGCTCGCTGAGGCAGCCCTCGGCGCGCGCGGCGGCGAACAGTGCGTCCGGTGCCCACCACGGCCCCTCCGGGCCACGGGCGAGCGCCTCGTAGGCGACCACCCGACCGCTGTCCAGCTCGACGATCGGCTGGAAGACGCTGGTCACCGCCCGGTCCGCGATCACCGCCCGGACACCGTTCGTCCGCTGCTCCCGGAACTGCTCCACGTCGTCCCCCTCGGAGCCGGGCACCGACCCCTGGAGTCTGACAGCATCGTCGTGCTCCCGAGGGGTGAGCACCCCGGTGGGCGTCGCCGGGCAGGCCGCAGACGAACAGGGGGCACGGTGACCGCTGCGTACGAACTGCCGACCTGGTCCGTCCTGCCGGCCCGTGCCGACGCCGCCTTCGACCGGCTCGCCCGATCGGTCGCCGAGGAGCTGCGCGCCCCCCGGGCACTGGTCGTCCTGGTCTCCAAGGCCGGGCAGGTCTTCCCCGGGGCCTTCGGGCTGCCCGAGCCGTGGGCCAGCCGCCGCTCGATGCCGTTGAGCCACTCGATCAGCAAGTGGGTGGCCACCAGCGGCAGCCCGCTGGCGTTGCGCGACGCCCGGGAGCACCCCGAGTTCGCCACCGGCCCCTCGGTCCAGGAGCTCGACGCCGTCGCCTACGCCGGTACGCCGTTGTGGGGTGTGCACGGGCAGCCCGTCGGCGTGCTGTGCGCCATCGACACCCGCCCCCGGGACTGGACCGGCGACGAGCTCGCCACGCTGCACCGGATGGCCGACGAGAGCTCACGGCAGCTCCGGTTCCGGGCGATCGAGCTGGCCGAGCAGGAGGCGCACGCGGTCGCCGTCCGGGACGACAGCGCCGCGCAGAGCGCCGCGGAGGCGGCGCGGGCCGCGTTCGTGCTGGCCGAGGCGGACGCCGACCGCGCCCGTGTGGTCGCCCGGCTCAGCACCGCCCTGCTGTCGGCGGAGACGCTCCCCGACCTGCTGCACACGGTGGACCGGCTGGTCCGGTCCCCGCTGGGCGCCACCACCGTGCTGCTCGGCGTGGCCGAGGTCGGGTTCCCGGAACTGCAGGTCTGGTCGGCGACGGCCGGCTCGCGGAGCGGTCCCGTCGCGCGCCTCGGGGTGGACGACGCCCACCCGCTGGCGGCGGCGATGCGCGAACGGCAGCTCGTGGCGGTCCCCACCCCGGGGGAGGTCCGAGCCCTGCCGGGGCTGCGGGAGCTGCCCGGTGCGGGTCCGGTCCTCGCCGTCCACCTGCCGCTCGGTCAGCACCACTCCGATGCCGCACTGCTGGTCAGCTGGCGGCAGCCCCGGCAGCTGGACGCGCCGGTGCGGGCCGTCGTCACCGACCTGGCCCGGCCGGTCGGCCACGCCCTGGACCGGGTGCTGTTGCGCGAGCAGCGACTGCGGCTGGCGGAGCTGCCGCTCGGGCCGTCCGGGCCCGACCGACGCTGATCCTGGGCCCGCCGGGCTCAGCGACCGCCGACGGAGACCTCGAACTCGACCTGGCTGACGTCGGGGCGCAGCCGGCTGAACGAGTGCACCAGCGGGTGACCCGACGTGTCCCGGACGGTGGTGCGCACGACGAGCAGCGGGGAGCCGGCGGTCACCTGCAGCACGTCGGCCTCGTCGGCGGCCGCCGTCCCGACGTCGACGACGAGCCGGGCGTGCGCCAGGTCGGCGGAGTACTCCCGGCGCAGGAACTCGTAGAGCGAGCCGTGGCTGAAGTCCTCGGTGGCCGCCTTGGGGTAGCGGGCGGCGGGCAGGAAGCTGCGGACGACGTGGTTGGGCAGCCCGTCGACGCTGCGCAGCCGGACCAGTTCGACGACGTCGTCGGCGGTGGCCACCGCCAGCTCGACGGCGATCGGCGGGGCGGCCGGGACGACCCGCTGGGTCAGCACCGAGGTGCCCACCTGGGCGCCCTGCTCGGTCATCACCGAGTGGAAGCCGGCGATCCGGTGCACGAAGCTCTCGCGGTACTCGTGCCGGATCCCCGGCCGGCTGACGAACGTGCCCCGGCCCTGCTCGCGGATCAGGTGCCCGTCGGCGACCAGCCCGTCGACCGCCCGGCGCAGCGTGATCCGGCTGACGCCGTACTCGGCGCACAGCACCGGCTCGGGAGGGAGGAGGGTGTGCTCAGGCAGCGCGGAGGCGCGTCGCCGCAACGCCTCGCGCACGGCGAGGTACTTGGGCCCCGCCTCCGAACTCGCCACGCCCAGAAAGGTACTGCACCATGAGACGTCTATACGTCATGACGTACGGTTCACCCGCCCGACCCCCTCGTCCGGAGGAGAGCACGTGCGCATCGGAGTCCTGACCGGCGGCGGAGACTGCCCCGGTCTCAACGCCGTCCTACGAGCGGTGGTCCGCACCGCGGAGAAGCAGTACGGCAGCGACGTCGTGGGCTTCCGCAACGGCTGGCGCGGCCTGCTCGACGACGACGCGATGCCGCTGGACCGGCCCATGGTCCACAACCTGCTGACCCGCGGCGGCACGATCCTCGGCTCGGCCCGGGTGGCGCCGGAGAAGCTGCACGCCGGGCTGGGCCGGATGCGCGAGGTGCTCGACGCCCACGGGGTCGACGTGCTGGTGCCCATCGGCGGCGAGGGCACGCTCACCGCCGCGGCGTGGCTCTCCTCGGAGGGCGTGCCGGTGGTCGGCGTCCCGAAGACGATCGACAACGACATCGACGGCACCGACCTCACCTTCGGCTTCGACACCGCGGTCAGCATCGCCACCGAGATGATCGACCGGCTGCACACGACCGCCGAGTCCCACCAGCGCGTGCTGCTGGTCGAGGTGATGGGCCGGCACGCCGGCTGGATCGCGCTGAACTCCGGGATGGCCGCGGGCGCGCACCTGGTGATCACCCCCGAGCAGCCCTTCGACATCGAGGAGGTCTGCGAGATGGTCACCGCCCGGTTCGAGCGGGGCCACCGGCACGTCATCGGGGTGATCAGCGAGGGGGCCACGCCCAAGCCCGGCACGATGCCGCTGCGCGACGGCGGGCTCGACGAGTTCGGCCACCGGCGGTTCACCGGGGTCGCCCAGCAGCTGGGCGAGGAGCTGGAACGGCGCACCGGCAAGGAGGTGCGGACGACGGTGCTCGGCCACGTGCAGCGCGGCGGCACCCCGACCTCGTTCGACCGGGTGCTGGCCACCCGTTTCGGGCTGCACGCCACGATCGCCGCCCACGAGGGGCACGTCGGGCAGATGGTCGCGTTGCAGGGCACCGAGATCGGGCTGGTCCCGCTGGCCGACGCCGTGGCGCGGCTGAAGACCGTGCCCCCGTCCCGGCTGGGCGAGACCACCGCCTTCACCGGCTAGCGGCGCGGCGGGGTCGGCTCGCCGGGCTGCAGCTCGATCACCGTGACCTCCGGGCGGGCGCCCACCCGCATCGGCGGCCCCCAGTAGCCGGCCCCCGACGTGACGTACAGCTGGGTGTCCCCCTGCTGCGACCAGCCCTCGACCACCGGCTGGTCCAACAGGACGGCGTAGTCGAAGGGCCACAGCTGACCGCCGTGGGTGTGCCCGGACAGCTGCAGGTCCACCCCCGCGGCCCGCGCCTGCTCCACCTGCACCGGCTGGTGCGCCATCAGGACCACGGGGACGGCGTCGTCCCGGCCGTCCAGGGCGGCGTCCAGGTCGGCACCGTGCCCGGGCAGCCCGGAGGCGGCTGCCGTCCGGTCGTCGATGCCGGCGAGGTCCAGCGTGGCGCCGCCGCGGCCGATCGAGACCCGCTCGTTGCGGAGCACGTCGACCCCGAGCGTGGACAGGTGCCGCAGCCACTCCCCGGTGTCGACGAAGTACTCGTGGTTGCCGGTCACGAAGTACACGCCCTGGTCGCTGACCAGGTCGGCCAGCGGGGCTGCGTCCTCGCGCAGCTCGCTCACCTCGCCGTCGACCAGGTCACCGACGATCGCCACCACGTCGGGGCGCTGGGCGTTGACGGTCTCCACGAGCCGCTCGAAGCGCCGCCCGCCGTAGGTGGTGGACAGGTGCCCGTCGGAGAAGGTGACGATCCGCAGCCCGGCCAGCGCCGGGTCCAGCCGCGGGATCCGGATCGGCACCCGGCGGACGACCGGGGTCGTGTTGGCCAGGACGACGCCGGTGCCCGCCGTCCCGATCGCGACCGCACCCGCCCCGACGGCCAGCGTGCGGGCCAGGAACAGCCGGCGGGAGGGATCGACGACACCGCGGTCCGCGCGGACCGCACCGCCCTCCGGTGCCGGGCCCGGAGCGGGAGGAGCCACGTCGGTCCGGCGTGCCCCGTCCGGCACCAGCACCGTGCTCGGTTCGGACTCGACGTCACCCGGCTCCCGCACGGACACGGGATCCGGCCGGCGACGATGCTGCACCAGCCGGGCGACCAGGCGGATCGGCTCGGTCGCCAGCGTGGCGAGGAACAGGTAGAACGCCAGGCCCAGCCAGGTGAAGCCGACCCAGTCGAGCACCGAGCCACCGACCGGCAGCCGGCCGCGCAGCAGCACGACCAGCACCGGCAGCACGGCGAGCACCACCAGGAGCACCGTGAGCCGGCGCCGGACGGGCCCCGGCCGGGTGGTGCTGCGCACCAGCCGCCACCAGAGGTAGCCGTGCAGCAGGGACACGGCGAGCAGCACGGTCAGGCCGAAGCCGAGCAGGCCGATCAGGGACACCGGCGCGCTCCTGGAGGTCGAGGTGGTGCCCCCGACGCTACGTCGACCGGCTCTTCAGCACCGAGCGCAACTCCGGCCAGCGCAGCCAGAACTCCCGCTCCGCCTGCTCGCACCGCGCCTCCTCCAGGGCGTGCAGGCGGCCCCAGGTGAAGGTGTTCTCCCCGGCCGCGAACGCCGCCCGGCCGAGCTGCAGGCACAGCGGGCGGGTGATGAAGGTGTCCTGGCGGTCGCCGAGCACCTCCTGGACGCCCTTCAGCGCCGACACCAGCTCGACCACCGGTGCGCCCAGCACCGGCACCGCCGCCTCGGCGGTGTACCGCAGCCGCTTGGCGGCCTTGCGCACCTCGTGCAGGGCCTCGGCGTCGTCGCTGTCCTGGGCCGCCTCGACGCTGCGCCGCAACCGGCGGCCGGTGCGCGCGACGACCTCGCGGAGCACCTCCTCCGCCGGCCGGGCGGCGGCCTCGGTGAGCGGTGGCCCCTCGACCAGGGCATCGAGGTCGTCGCGCAGCTGCAGGTAGGCGGGCGCGTTCAGCGCCTTGCGCGCCTGCGCGTCACCGGCTTGCTCGTCCCGGACCGCCTCCTGCTGCAGCCGGGCGACCACCGGGCCCAGGACCAGCTCGGGCGGCTCGGCGTCGACCAGGTCGCGCAGGTGGGCGACCGCCACCTCGCCGTCCCGGCTGGGGGACAGCGCCGACCCGACCTGGGCGAGCTCCTCGCGCAGCGGGTCCGTCTGCGTGCGGTCGAGCACCGGACGGAAGGCGGCCAGCGTGCTGCGCAGCCGGCGGCAGGCCACGCGTACCTGGTGGACGCCGTCGGGCTGCCCGGTGCGGACCATCAGGTCGGCGTCCTGGAGGGCCCGGACCTGCGCGGCCAGCGCGGCGCGGACGACCTCGCCGGCCGGCGTGCCCGGCGCGTGCCGCTGCTTCTTCTTCTTGCCCTTCTTGGTCTTCCCGGCCCGTGCCGGGGCCGGGGGCGCTGCGGCGTCGGCGTCGGCCAGCCGGTGGGCGAGCACGCGGGTCAGCTTGGCCGGGGACGAGGCCGGCTGGGCCCCCGCGGCCAGGAGGAGCCCGGCGACGTCGGCGAGCAGTTGCTCGTCGCCGTCGACCAGCTCCACCTCCACCTCCCGCCACGTGGTGACGACGGCGGCCTCGCCGGGAGCGGCCGGCAGCGCGGTGCCGGTGACGTGGTCGTCGGCGACCTCGGCGAGAACCCGCCCGTCATCGGCGACGAGCTCGCTGACCACCCGGCGGGTGCGGAGGGACGCCACCTGGGCCGCGGGGGCGCGGCGGACGATGCCCAGCACCGGCTCCAGCACCGCCTTGGGCGGCGTCTTGGTCGCCCGGCCGAGGGGCGAGTGCAGTTCCCGGCGAGCGCCGGCGGCGGCCGGGAGCTTCACGTGCCAGCCGGCGTCCGGGCCGCCGGTGCGGCGCCGCATCGTCACCCGCGCGCGGGCCAGCCGGAGGTCAGCGGTGTCGTAGTAGGCGGCCTCCAGCGCGTGCTCGACCGGCGCCCGGACCTCGACCACGCCGGGTGCACCGCCGAGGTCGGGCAGCTCGAACGCCTCGTCGACGTCGAACTTCCGCTCGATCTCCACATGCTCGACCGCCACCAGCGCCACTCCTCCTCCGCCGGGGCCACCCTCTGCTGGGCACCCCGCTGTGAGCCCACCGTCCTACCCCACGCAGGTGGACGGCGCACCCGCTGATGATCATCCCACCGCGGTCGGCACCATGGACGCCGTGTCCCGCCGACCCTGCACCCGCCGCCGCTGGACCGCCACTGCGTTCGCCGTCCCGTGGGCCGCGGCGGCCGCGCTCCGGTCCACCGGCACCGAGCGGGGCTTCCCGCTGGTGCCCGCGCTGGCCTTCACGCCGTACATCGCGGCCACCAGCGTGCTCCCGCTGGCCGCGGCGGTGGTGTCCCGGTCGCGCGGTGCCGCCGTGCTGGCGGCTGCCTCGGCGGCGGTGCTGACGGCCGCCGTGCGCCGCCCGACCGCGCCCGCCAGCCCTGTGCCGCCGCCGCGGGGGCCGCGGCTGCGCGTCGTCTCGGCCAACATGCTGCACGGCCGGGCCGACCCGGACGCCCTGGTGGCCCTCGCGGCCGACCGGGACGCCGACGTGCTGGCGCTGATGGAGGTCACCCCCGAGGCGGTGTCCGCTCTGCTGGCTGCCGGGGTCGCCGACCTGCTGCCCGCCGGTCACGTGGTGCCCGCCGGGGAGGGCCAGCCCGCCGGCGCCGGCGGGGCGCTGTGGACCCGGCTGGAGATCCGGGGGCGCACGGTGGTGCCGGGGCGGTTCGGGCAGCCGGCGGCCCTGCTGACCGTGCCCGGTGCGCCCGACGTGGAGCTGACCGCGGTGCACACCCACCCGCCGACCAACTCACCCGCCCAGGTGGCCAGCTGGGTCGAGGACCTCCGACTGCTGCCCGACCCGGAGCCGGGCGTGCTGCGGGTGCTGGCCGGCGACTTCAACGCCACGCCGGACCACGCCGCCTTCCGGCGCTTGCTGGGCCGGGGCTGGGTGGACGCTGCAGCGGCGACCGGCCACGCCCGGCGGGCCACCTGGTGGCCGATGCGGGTGCCGCACCCGCGGCTCACCCTGGACCACGTCCTGGTCGACCCGCGGATCGCGGTGGAGGGCCTGGAGGTGGTGCACGTGCCGGGGACGGACCACCGGGCACTCGTCGCCGACCTGCGGCTCCCGGCGGCCGGCTGAGCGACGGGAGTCCCGGGCGGCGGGTTCCGCGGCACCGCCGCCCGGGCAGTGCATCTCATGCCCGCAGCCCGGAGGCGTGCACGCGAGTTGTGTGACATCTGCGTTAACTCGTCCCGGTGCCCGCGCGGGGTGACGCCACGCGCACGGTCACGTACGGGATCGGCGCGTCAGCCGATGCGCACGTCGTCCTGCCCGGCCACCGAGACGACGTCCCCGCGGTGCAGCTGGCGGCCGCGGCGTTCCTCCGGCTCGCCGTTGACCTGGACCTCCCCGGCGAGCAGCACGTCCTTCACCTGGGCGCCGGTGGGGACGGCGTCGACCAGCTTCAGCAGCTGACCCAGCCGGATGGTGTCCTCGCCGGAGCGGAGTTCGATGGTGCGCACGACCCTGATCCTCCCCGCCTCACGCCGGGGCCAGCACATCGCCCACCGAGACCTCGCCGGGGCGGGCCACCAGCGCCCCGACCGCGAGGGCACCCCCGCGGTCGCGGTGGATCGTCTTCAGCACGGCGGTGTCCCGTCCGATGCCGCCGGACTGCGGCCGGGTGGTCATCACGCAGCGGGGCACCCGGCGGACGACGTCCAGCTCGGCGGCGCCCACCCGGACCCGCCGACCCACCAGCGCGTCCTCCCCGTCCCCGGCCAGCACCAGGTTGGCCCGGAAGCGGCGACGGTCCCAGCCGCCCAGGGTGCCGGCGGACACCAGCGTCACCCGGGCGTCGGCGTTGTCGTGGAAGGCGCCGTCGGCCCCGGAGAACGGGTTCCACCGGCCGGTGTCCTCGTCGTCGACGTCGGCCGGGTTCTCGTACCGCCGGGCACCGGCCACCGCCGCCGCTGGGCGCAGGCCGACCCGGCGCCCGGCCCAGTCGGAGAGGACGTCGTCCTCGGCGGTCACCGTGCCGTCGGGCAGCACCACCTCGGCGCCGCCGTCGACGCGCAGCCGGCCGGCCGCGAACAGCAGCTCGGGCACCCGGCGGGCGGTCAGCCCGAACCCCGTGGTGAGGTCGAACAGCGCCCAGCCGCGGTCACCGGCGAGGCCCTCCGGGCCGATCTCCACCCCGGCCAGCCGCTCGCCCTGCAGCGACTTCACCGGGAACCGCCAGACCTCGGTGACCCGGAGGCCACCGCTCACGCCGGGGTCCAGCCCACGGTCCAGGTGCCCGACCAGGTCTCCCCCGGCGCGAGGACGAGCACGTCCACTCCGTCGGCCAGCGCGTTCGCCGGGCAGGTCATCGGCTCCACGGCCACGCTGCGCCGCCGCTGATCTGCGGGCAGGGTGTCGCCGGTGTAGACCTGCAGCCAGGTCCAGGCCGGGTCGACGGCCACCTCGAGCGCACCGGCGGGCCCACGGAGCCGGGTCCGCGCCCAGCCGTCGTCGTCCCGGACCAGGTCGGTCACAGCGGTGTCGATCGCCTGGTCACCGATCCGACCGACCGCGCCGTCGTAGGGCCGCCGCTCCCCGGTGGGCAGGCCGCCCTCGAGCACCAGGGCGGTGCGGGCCGGCACGGTCAGCTCGGCCGCGGCCACGTCACCCGGGGCCGGCGCCCCGACCGAGAAGTAGGGGTGCATGCCCGCCCCGAACGGCGCGTCCTCGTCCCCGGCGTTGCGCACCCGCACGGTCACGGTGAGCCGGTCGGCCGTGAGGGTGTGATCGACCGCGGCGGCCAGCCGGAAGGGGTACCCGGTGCGCGGCTCGATCGTCGTCCCGACCGTGACGGCGTCCGCCCGCTGGGCCAGCACCTGCCAGGGCTGGGCGGTGACCAGCCCGTGCACCGCGTTCGGGGTGGACGGGCTGACCACGTCGAGCTGGAGCTCGCGGCCGCGCCAGGACCAGCGCCCGCCGCGGAGCCGGTTGGGCCAGGGCAGCAGGACACCACCACGTCGGCCGGCCGGGACGGTGCCCGACGCGTAGCCGTCCAGCACGTGCCAGTCGCCGACCACCAGCTCGCGCAGGGCGCCGCCGCGCAGGTCCACGGACAGCCGGGCGGGACCGGCGGCCACCTCGACGTCCCGCGGTTCGGTGGCCGGCCAGGGGCGGTCGGTGGGCGAGGGGTCGAGCGACATGCGTTCCTCCCGGGAGTCGGTTCCCGGACAGCTCACCACAGCCGCGGTGCCCCCGGTTCCACGTGGAACCACCGGCACCGGTTCGAGTCGTGACAGACGTCAGTGGCCTCGGCAGGCCGCGCGGCGACAGACTGGACGGGCACCGACCACGAGGAGCCCCCGATGCCCGAGCCCCACCTGCGTGCCGCCGATGCCGACCGGGCCGCGGTCGCCGAGGTCCTCGGCCACCACATGTCCGCCGGCCGGCTCACCGTCGCGGAGTACGACGACCGGCTGGCCCGGGCCTACGCGGCCCGCACCTACGGCGAGCTCGCCGAGCTGACCACGGACCTGCCCGCCGCCGAGCCGGCCGGGAGCCGGACCGCCGAGACCCCGGCCGTCGCCGGTCCACCGGCCGGTCCGGCCGGCGGCGGCCCCTGGGCGGTCCACGGCTGGTACGGGAGCTTCGGCTCCTGGGCCGGCGGGTCGAGCATGCGGGCGGCGTGGGCGAGCTGGCTGAGCACCGCGGTCATCGTGCTGGGCATCTGGCTGATCACGTCGATGGCCTCCGACGACTCGATCCACTTCTGGCCGATGTGGGTGATCGGGCCGTGGGGGCTCGTCCTGCTCGCCCAGACGATCGGCGGACATCGCGGCGGAGACCGGGAGCGGCAGCTCCCGCACGGCGCCAGGGACTGAGCTGCGCCGCCGAGCTGTACGGCTCCACTGCCACCCGGTGGCCCGCCGGGGGCACCGCGGGCAGACGGAGCCGTCTCCCTGGGTGTGGGCCGGGGGGTCGGTGGGGCGACGGCCAGCGGATGCGCGCAGCAGCCGTCCGTGTACTCGCCCGAGCCGGCCAGGCCGTCCGGGACGCCCTCGCCGGCCACACTGCCCGGTGCACCGACCGTGCGCTGGGCCCGCGGCTGCTGCGGCGTCCCGGGAGTCGGCGGCTGACCGGCGATGCGGAGCCGGCCGCGCGGACGCCGTCGGCGATGACCAGCACGTCGGCCAGCTCGGCGGTGACGACGACCGTGCCCAGCCCGAGGACGCCGAAGGCGGCCAGCGGGATGAGGACGACCAGGATCGCGCCCGACAGCAGCAGGCTCGCCACACCGCTGGGCGAGCTGCCTCACTCACGCTCGAACACACCAACGGTGCCGGGCGGCGGGGTCGGGAGCACACCGCTCGCTCCCTCCACAGCCCGCTCGGCGGGCTGGGGCACCGGCGGCGGAGCGGTCCGGGAGAGGCCGACCCCGACCCCGATCGTCGCGGCGAGGAGCAGCACCTCGACGGCGGCCAGCCGGAAGAACGCCCCTGGCCGACCGGCGCCGAGCGCCGACAGGGTGCGACGTCGGTGCCACCAGCCGATCGTGACGACGGCCAGGAGCGCGGCGGTCTTCACCAGCAGCACGATCCCGTAACTGGTGTTGACCAACTGACCGGGCGCCGACAGGCGGGTGAACGAGGTGACGACGCCGCTGCCGGCCACGAGCAGGGCCAGCGGTGCGGCCAGGCGGCTGAACCGGCCGACGGCCGCGGTGCGCGTCGGCCCGGTGAGCCTGGCGGCCAGCAGCAGTGCCAGCAGCCCCCCGGCCCAGCCGACCACGCCGAGGACGTGCAGAGCGAGACCGGCGACGGCGAGGTCGTGGTCGGCCTCGTCCGCGGAGTGGCTGGTGAACGCCGGGGGCACCGTCGCGGCCAACGCGATGACGAGGAGCACCCGGGCCCCGGTCGGAGTCAGCACGGTGCGCGCGCTGGACGCGACCACCGCAGCCAGGGCTGCGACGACCAGCAGCACCCGCCCCTGCTCGATGTCGACGACGAAGCTGTAGACGGCCCGCAGGGAGACCACCTCGACGCCGGTGCCGAGGAAGTCGGCCAGCAGCAGGGGCAACGACACCAGCGCGGCCAGCGCCCACACGGCCGCGCTCCAGGTGGTCATGCGCAGCCAGCGGTAGCCGGCCGTGCTGATCGTCGGTCCGCCGGGCACGAGGACCGCGGCGCCGAGCAGGCAGCCGACGGTCACGACCGCGGCCGCGTCGTTGAGCAGTTGCAGCGCGGGCACCAGCCAGGTCACCTCGGCGCTGGGGACGGGGATCCCCGGCAGCGGCACGGGGTCGATCGCGCCGGCCGCCCACAGCGTCAGCGCGCAGGTGACGGCGGCGACCAGCCCGGCACCCACGACCAGCAGTGAGCGTCGCCCGGTCGCCGTCTGCCTCTCCGGGGTGCCGGCTCGGGGCTCACCCACCGTCGGCCCTGCGTCGCCGCACGAGCGCCACCGAACCGGCAGCGAGGACCGCCGCGGCGACCAGCGTCAGCCACCACCAGCCTCCGCCCTGCTCGTCCGTCGTCGGTGCTCCGGCGGCCGTCTCGGTACGAGGAGCCGCAGTGCCCGGTGCGGTGGATCCGGCCGGCCCGGTGCCCGGAGCCGCCCCGGTGCCGCTGCTGGCGCCGGCTCCAGCGCGGGCGACGGTGAACGTGAACTGCCCGGAGACCGGGTGGCTGTCGTCGCCGACCACGCGGTAGGCGACGACGTGGGGCCCGTCGGCGTCGATGCTCACCGGCTGGGTGACACCTGGACCGTCGAAGGTCGCAGCCCCGGTCGTCACCGGCGCGCCGTCCGGCCCGGTCACCGCCACCTGGCTGAACTGCGGTCGCACCTCCTCGGTGAAGGTCAGCGCGATCGCCTCGGGCGCCTGGTCCAGCACCTCCCCGTCGGCCGGGGTGGAGCTCTGCAGGCCGGTGTGGGCCGCCGCTGGACCACCGTCCGCGAGCAGGAGGCCGGTCACGGCCGCGGTGACGACCAGGGCCCGCAGGTACCAGCGCGCCACCGGTCCGCTCAGGCCCGCGCTGTCGGACGAGCGGAGCAGTACGAGTTGGGGTGGCACGGGGATCTCCGGGCGGGCGGGCGCTGCGGGAGTCGAGCGCGGTGTGGTCATCGGGCGTCCCGGGGCGGCTCCGCGCGGCGTGCGTGGAGCCGGACGGTCACGCCGGCTCCGGCATCTCGAGGGACGCCGGAGCGACTGTGGTCTGCGACGTCGCGGTGCCGGTGAGGGCGGCCAGCAGGCGGCGACCGGAGTCGGTGAGCCGGTACATGACGAGCTTGCCGTTGCGGCGGGAGGTCGCCAGGGCGGCCGAGCGCAGGACCCGGACGTGGTGGCTCACCAGGTTCTGGGACAGCTCGGTGATCCAGGCGAGGTCGCAGACGCAGAGCTCCTCACCGAGCCGCAGCGCCGCCGCGATGCGCAGTCGCGTGGGATCGCCCAGCGCCTTCGCCTGGGCGGCCTGGGCAGCGGCCCGCTCGCCGTCGGCCAGCTGGGCCCGGACGGCCTCGGCGTGCGGCACGTCCAGGCACAGCAGGTCGCACGCGTCGCTGCTCATCGCGCCACTCCAGGTCCTCGGGGTCTCGAGTAAACACCTCAACAGGCGTTGGTACGTTGCCACCACATCGCCGGACGAGGCAAGCGGGAGCCCGCGTGAGCACCAACCTGAAGATCATCGCGGCCCTCGTGGCCGGTTTCGGCCTGGTGATCGCCGTCTTCCTCGCCTTCGGCCGGTCGGGATCCGAGCCCTCCGCCGACGGCGGCGCCCTGCCCGTGGTGCGCGAGGACAGCCACCGGCTGGGCGAACCCGGCGAGGGCGGGGTGACGCTGGTGGAGTTCTTGGACTTCGAGTGCGAAGCCTGCGCCGCGGCGTATCCGTTCGTCGAGCAACTGCGCGAGGACCACGCCGGCCAGGTCACCTTCGTGGCCCGCTACATGCCGCTGCCCGGCCACCCCAACGCCGAGAACGCCGCCGTCGCCGTCGAGGCCGCTGCGCAGCAGGGCGCCTTCGAGGCGATGTACCAGCGGATGTACGAGACCCAGCCGCAGTGGAGTCACCAGCAGGAGTCGCAGGCCGCCGTGTTCCGCGGCTTCGCCGAGGGACTGGGCCTGGACATGGCCACCTACGACGCGGCCGTGGCGGACCCGGCGACCCTGGAGCGTGTGCTCAGCGACCGTGACGACGGCCTGGCGCTGGGCGTGCAGGGCACGCCGACGTTCTTCCTCGACGGCGAACTGGTCGAGGTGGAGACCGCCGAGGAGTTCGTCGAGCTCATCGAGGCCGCGCTCGATGGCTGAGCGCCAGGTCCTCGCCGCCCCGCGTCAGGCCGCCGCCGAGCCGGCTCCGGCCGGCCGTGGCCTGGCGGTGTGGCTGCTGGTGGGCGGCTCGGTCGGCCTGCTCGCCGCGTTCGTCCTGGCGGTGGAGAAGTACGCCGTGCTGGCGAACCCGGACCACGTGCCCTCCTGCAGCATCAACCCGGTGCTCAGTTGCGGCTCGATCATGGCCAGCCGGCAGGCGGAGGCGTTCGGCTTCCCCAACCCGCTGCTCGGCATCGCCGGCTTCGCCGTCGTGGCCGCCACCGGCGCGGCGCTGCTGGCCGGCGCCCGGTTGGCCGGCTGGTTCTGGGCCGGGTTGCAGGTCGGGGTCACCGCTGCGGTGCTGTTCGTGCACTGGTTGGTCTTCGCCAGCCTCTACCGCATCGGGGCGCTGTGCCCGTACTGCACGGTCGTCTGGGCGGTCACCATCCCGCTGTTCACCGCGGTCACGTTGCGCAACTCCACGGCGTGGGCTCCGCACCTGCCGGCCGGCGTCAACGCGGCCGTGGCCGCGCTGCGGGCTCGGCACAGCGTGCTGCTCACCGCATGGTTCCTGGTCATCGCCGCCGCGATCACGCAGCGCTTCTGGCTGTACTGGACCACCCTCGTCGGCTGACCCCGACCCGCCGCGTCCTGCTGATCCGACGCCGGACCGCGGCGCCGCATCAGCGGCCACGGACGAAGAAGACCGGCAGCCCCGCCCTGGGGCGGCACTACCGGTCTCTGTCTCGAGCGCGATCTCTGTCTCGAGCGCCTGGGGAGTTCCCAGGTACTGGTGGGCAAGGGGGGACTTGAACCCCCACGTCCTCTCGGACACACGGACCTGAACCGTGCGCGTCTGCCATTCCGCCACTTGCCCTGGCGAGGAAGGACAGTAGCAGCCCCCTGGAGGTGGCCCTCACCTGCCCCCGTTCGGCACGGCGCGGCCCCACAGCGGGCGGTGCGCTGGTAGAACGGTGTGCCGACGCGGCACGGACGACATCGTCCGGGGCGTCCTGCGCTGCGCGACGTCCCGGCGACCCTCCCCCGGTTACGATCAGCGCTCAGGCAGTGGGAGGTCGACCGAGCGCAAGGGAGCGACTGTGGGTGTGCTGCAGCGCTTCGAGCGACGCCTCGAGGGCATGGTCGGGCTGGCCTTCGCCCGGGTGTTCAAGGGGAAGGTCCACCCCGCCGAGATCGCCCACGCCCTGCAACGCGAGGCCGACGAGCAACGCTCGGTGCTGAGCGGTGACCGGGTCCTCGCCCCGAACGTCTACGTCGTGATGCTGGGCCCCACCGACCACGAGAACCTCGTCGAGTGGTCCGAGCAGCTGGCCGCCGAGCTCGCCGACATGGTCGCCGAGCACATCGAGCGCGAGGGCTACCAGACCTTCGGCGACATCGAGGTCCGGCTGGAGCTCGACGAGGAGCTGCGCACCGGGGTCTTCGAGGTCGCCTCGCACGTCACCGGCGGCGCCCCGAGCCGCTCCGCCGCCGCCCCGCCGCCACCGTCGCCCGGCCTGCCCCCGCTCCCGCGGCTCCCCGGCGCCGCCATGGGGGCCACCGACACCGGCGCCCAGCCGCCCTCGGTCGTGGGCCGGGCCGGCCAGCGGGTCAGTCACGTCCTGGTCGTCGACGGCCCCGGCACCAAGCACGTGCTCGAGCAGGGCAGCAACGTGCTCGGCCGCGGCACCGAGGCCGACGTCCGGTTGCCCGACACCGGGGTGAGCCGCAAGCACGCCGACGTCCAGCTGGCCGGCAGCGCGGTCGTCGTCGAAGACCTGGGCTCCACCAACGGCACCCTGGTCAACGGCCGCCGGGTCAGCCGGCAGGAGCTCGCCGACGGCGACGTCCTCCGCATCGGCCACTCGGTGCTGGTGTACCGGCAGGACGGCGCGTGAGGCGGCTGAGCGCGGGCCCTGGCGGGGCCGAGCAGTGACCGCGGAGATCGTGCTGCAGGCCTTCCGCTTCGGCTTCCTGCTCCTGCTCTGGCTGTTCGTCTTCGCCGCCTTCCGGGTGGTCCGCGCCGACCTGTTCGGCGGCCGGGCCGGCCGGGTGGCCTCGGTGCCGCCCCGCGCCGCGGCCGCCCGCAAGCGCGGTGGCCGCGGTCCCCGCCACCTCGTCGTCACCGCCGGCCCGCTGTCGGGCACCCGGATCACCTTGGGGGAACAAGCCATCCTGATCGGCCGCGCCGATGACTCGACGCTGGTGCTCACCGACGACTTCGCCTCCTCCCGGCACGCGCGGCTGACCAACCGCGGCGGCCAGTGGTACGTCGAGGACCTCGGTTCCACCAACGGCACCTACCTCGACCAGCAGCGCGTGCAGGGTCCGCTGCTGGTCGCCCCCGGCCAGCCGATCCGGATCGGGCAGACCGTCCTGGAGCTGCGTTCATGAGCTTGGTCCTCCGCTATGCGGCGCGTTCCGATCGCGGCCTGATCCGCGGCACCAACCAGGACTCCGTCTACGCGGGGCCCCGGTTGCTGGCCGTCGCGGACGGCATGGGCGGGCACGCGGCGGGCGACGTCGCCAGCAAGGTCGTCATCGCCGCGCTCGAGCACCTCGACGAGGACGCCCCCTCCGGCGACCTGCTCCAGGCGCTGCGGCACGCGGTCTTCGAGGGCAGCGAGCACCTGCGCGAGGTCATCCGGGAGTCCCCGCAGCTCGAGGGCATGGGGACGACGCTCACCGCCGTCCTGTTCGCCGGTGGCCGGCTGGGGCTGTGCCACGTCGGCGACTCCCGCGCCTACCTGATGCGCGACGGCGAGCTCCACCAGATCACCCACGACGACACCTTCGTGCAGACGCTGATCGACGACGGCCGGATCACCGAGGAGGAGGCCAACAGCCACCCGCAGCGCTCCCTGCTGCTGCGCGCCCTCAACGGCCAGGACGTCGAGCCGGACCTGTCGATGCGCGAGGCCCGCGCCGGCGACCGCTACATGCTCTGCTCCGACGGCCTGTCCGGCGTGGTCAGCCACGAGACCCTCGCCGCCGCGATGCGCGAGCCGGACGCGCAGGCGACCGCCGACCGGCTGATCGAGCTCGCCCTGCGCAGCGGGGGCCCGGACAACATCACCTGCATCGTCGCCGATGTCGTGGAGGACGACGGCCGCGGCGTGCTGGTCGAGCCGGTCGTCGACGGCGCCGCCGGCGACCACGTGGGCCAGCGGGAGGTCGACCCCCGGTCGGCCGCCGGTCGCGCCGCGCTCGCCGACCCGCAGGCGGCTGGGCAGGCCACCGCGCTGACCACCAGCTCCCCACCGCCGCGCCGTCGCCGGCCGTTGCGCACCGCCCTGTTCGCCCTCGCCGCCGTCGTGGTGCTGGGCGCCGCGACGATCGGCGCGTACCTGTTCGTGATGGCCCACTGGTTCGTCGGGGTCGCCGAGACCGCCGAGGGTGACCGGGTCGGGGTCTTCCGCGGGCTCAACGCCTCCGTCGTCGGGCTGGACCTCTACCGCCTGGACGAGGCGACGGCGCTGGCCGCCACCGACCTCACCCCGGCCGCCCGCAACCGGGTGGTCGACGGGATCCCCGCCGATGACCCGGACGACGCCGAGCGGATCCTCTCCAACCTCCGCGGCCAGCAGCTGCCGCTGTGCCGCACGACGCCCGCGGTGACCGCCAGCACCCCGTCCGCCACCCCGACGCCGGCGGCGGAGCCCACCCCCGCCACCGTCCCGGGCCAGCCGGACGCCGCCGCAGCCACGACGACCGTCCCCGGCACCGCCGAGCCGACGCGCTCAGCCGCCGCCCCCGGGCTGACGCGTTCCGGTGAGCCCGGAGTGGACTGCCGGGAGGTCGACTAGTGGCTGCGCCGGTCAACGGCCCCGGCACCGACCCACGCGCTGCCCTCGCCCCCGGCACGGCCGTCCCCACCCGGCGGGGCACCGAACTGCTCCTGCTCGGCTTCGCGGTGCTCATCACGCTGGCCGCGCACCTGATCATCGACATCACCGTCACCGGGTCCCCGGGCACCGAGCTGGTCACCTTCGGCGTCTGGTTCTCCGCTCTGTGGGCCATCGCCCACGTCGTCGTCCGGCGGTTCGCGCCCTACGCCGACCCGCTGCTGCTCCCCTGCGTCGCGGTGCTGTCCGGGCTGGGCCTGTCGATGATCCACCGGCTGGACATCGCCGGTGAACAGGTCGGCGGCACCGGCGCCGCCAGCGTGGACGCCCCGGTCCAGCTGGTGTGGGCCACGGTCGGGCTGGTGCTCTTCGTCGCCGTCCTGGTCATCGTGCGCGACCACCGGGCGCTCTCCCGCTTCGCCTACACCCTCGCCCTCATCGGGCTGGTCCTGCTGGCGCTCCCCGCGGTGCTGCCGAACTCCGAGATCAACGGCGCCAAGCTGTGGATCCGGTTCGGTGGCTTCTCCATCCAGCCCGGCGAGTTCGCCAAGATCTGCCTGATCGTGTTCTTCGCCGCCTACCTGGTCGACAAGCGCGACGTCCTGGCACTGGCCAGCCGCCGGGTGCTGCGCCTGGAGCTGCCGCGTGGCCGCGACCTCGGGCCGGTGCTGCTGGCCTGGGTCGCCTCGATCCTGGTGCTGGTCTTCGAGCGCGACCTGGGCAGTTCGCTGCTGCTGTTCGGCATCTTCGTGGTGATGCTCTACGTGGCCACCGAACGGGCCAGCTGGCTGGTCATCGGCCTGCTGCTGTTCGCCGGCGGGGCGTTCGTCGCCTACCAGCTCTTCGGTCACGTCCGCGTGCGGGTCGACACCTGGCTGGACCCGTTCGCCTACGCCGACACCGGCGGCTACCAGGTGGTCCAGTCGTTGTTCAGCCTGGGGACCGGCGGTCTGTTCGGCGCCGGGCTCGGTGGCGGGCGGCCGGACCAGGTGCCGGTGGCCAAGAGCGACTTCATCGCCGCCGCCATCGGTGAGGAGCTCGGACTCTTCGGCCTGGTCGCGATGATCGTGATCTACCTGGTGCTGGTCGAGCGCGGGCTGCGCACCTCCCTGGTGGTCCGGGACGGCTTCGGCAAGCTGCTGGCCGCCGGGCTGGCCTTCTCCCTCGCCTGGCAGGTGTTCGTCGTCCTGGGCGGGGTCACCGGTCTGCTCCCGCTGACCGGGCTGACCACGCCGTTCCTCGCCTACGGCGGGTCCTCGCTGGTCGCCAACTTCGGCCTGGTCGCGCTGCTCGTGCGGATCAGCGACGCCGCCCGCCGACCGGCCGGCGCCGCCGTGGCCACGCCGCCGAAGCTGACCGATGCACCGACCGAGGTGGTGCAACCGTGAACGCCCCGCTGCGCAAGGTCGCGATCAGCGTGCTGGTGCTGTTCACGCTGCTGATCGTCAACGTGAACGTGATCCAGGTCTTCCGCGCCGACGAGCTGCGGGCCGACCCGCGCAACACCCGGGTGCTCGTCGAGCAGTACGACGAGCAGCGCGGCTCGATCATCGTCGACGGGAACGAGATCGCGTTGTCCGAGGCGACCGACGGCCCGCTCACCTACCTGCGTCGCTACCCGCAGGGCCCCCTCTACGCACCGGTGACCGGCTACAACTCGCTCATCTTCGGCAACCGGGGGCTCGAGGAGGCCGTCGACGAGGTGCTCTCCGGCGACGACGCGCGGCTGGCGCTCAGTTTCCGCCGGCTCACCGAGTTGTTCACCGGGCAGGACCTCTCGGGTGGCAGCGTGGAGCTCACGCTGGACCCGGCGGTCCAGGCGGCAGCGATGTCGGCCCTGGAGGGGCGGACCGGCGCCGTCGTCGCCCTGGACCCGCAGACCGGTGCCGTCCTGGGGCTGGCCAGCACCCCGACCTACGACCCGAACCTGCTCTCCAGCCACGACCCCAGCGCCATCCGGACGTACGCCGAGGAGCTGGAGGCCCAGGAGACCGACCCGCGGACCAACGTGGCCATCTCCGAGCGCTACCCGGCCGGGTCGATCTTCAAGGTGGTCGTCGCCGCCGCGGCGCTGGCCAGCGGCGACTACACGTCGGAGACGGTGATCCCGGCGCCGCAGGACTACATCCTGCCGGGGACCTCCACCGACCTGCAGAACTTCGGCGACCAGCCCTGCAGCCCGACCGGTGAGCAGCCGTTGATCGAGGCGCTCACGATCTCCTGCAACACCGCCTTCGCCCAGCTCGGCATCGACCTGGGCGAGGACTCCGTCCGGGAGATGGCCGAGGCGCTCGGCATCGACGGCACGGGCTTCGAGATCCCGCTGCCGGTGGAAGACAGCACGATCGGCGACATCGAGAGCGACGCCGCGCTGGGCCAGACCTCGATCGGCCAGCGCGACGTCGCCCTGACCCCGATGCAGGCCGCCATGATCGCCGCCGCGGTGGCCAACGACGGCGTGCTGATGAACCCGTACCTGGTCGAGTCGGTCCAGGCCCCCGACCTGACGGTCATCGACCAGACCGAGCCCGAGACGTTCTCCGAGCCCTTCTCCGCCGACGTCGCCGAGCAGCTGACCCAGATGATGACCAACGTCGTCGACGAGGGCACCGGCCGGCGCGCGCAGATCAGCGGCATCGAGGTGGCCGGCAAGACCGGCACGGCGGAGAACGCCGGCCCCGACCACAACTGGTTCATCGGCTTCGCCCCCGCCGAGGACCCGAGCATCGCCGTGGCGGTCTTCATCCGCAACGGCGGCGGCACCGGCGGGGACATCTCCGCACCGATCGCGCGCGAGGTCATCGAGGCACACCTGCAGGGCGGCGGCTGATGGCGGTCCGCGTGGGCAGCATGCTGGCCGGCCGCTACGAGATCACCGCCCCGATCGCCACCGGCGGGATGGGGGAGGTCTGGCAGGCCCGCGACCGCACGCTCGGCCGGATCATCGCGGTCAAGGTGCTGCGCAGCGAGTACACCGGCGACTCGAGCTTCCTCATCCGGTTCCGCAACGAGGCACGGCACACCGCCGCCCTCTCGCACCCGAACATCGCCTCGGTCTACGACTACGGCGAGACCACCGAGGACGGCCAGCGCCTGGCCTACCTGGTCATGGAGTTCGTCGAGGGCAAGCCACTGGTGACCGTCCTTGCCGAGCGTGGGCGGCTCACCGCCGAGCAGACCCTCGACGTCCTCGGGCAGGCCGGTGACGGCCTCTCCGCCGCACACGCGGCCGGGATGGTGCACCGGGACATCAAGCCCGGGAACCTGCTCGTGCGCCCGGACGGCGTAGTGAAGCTGACCGACTTCGGCATCGCCTACGCCCGCGACGCCGCCCCCCTCACCCGCACCGGCATGGTGGTCGGCACCGCGCAGTACCTCTCCCCCGAGCAGGCCCAGGGGCACGTGGTGACCGCTGCCTCCGACGTCTACTCCCTCGGCGTGCTCGGGTACGAGTGCATCGCCGGGGTGCGCCCGTTCGACGGCGAGTCGCAGGTCGCGATCGCGCTGGCGCAGATCAACCGTCCCCCGCCCCCGATGCCCGCAGACGTGCCGTGGCAGGTCCGGGCCCTGATCGACCGGTGCCTGGCCAAGGACCCCGCAGCCCGCTTCCCCGACGGGGCGGCGTTCGCCGACGCGGTGCGACGGGTGGCGGCCGGCGGCACCGTGCCGGCCGCCACCGCCATGACCCAGGTGGTCGGGGACGACGGCACGGCGACCACGATGCTCCCGGCGACCGGCCCCGGCACCGCCCTCGGCCCCACGACCGCGCCCCGGACCATGCCCCCGCTGCACGGCCCCCCGGTCGACGGTGACGGAGCGAGCACCTGGACCGGCGGGGAGGCCGACCCGCAGGACGTCCGGCGCACCCGGCTGCTGTGGGCGGCCGCCGCACTGGCCCTCGTGGGGCTGGTCGCGGCTGGGCTGTTCCTGATCCAGTTGGGGTCCGACGAGCCGGACGGCTCAGCCGCGTCACCGGGCACCAGCTCCGTCTCGACCTCCGCGTCGCCGACCAGCAACCCCTCCGGGACCTTCGCGTTCGACGTGACCGACTACGTCGGTGACGACGCCGACACCGTCGTCGACGAGCTCGAGGAGCTGGGTTTCGAGGTGCGGCAGCGGGAGGCGACCGCCACCGAGCTGGCGGCGGCCGACGTGGCCCTGGCGGCGAACGCCGTCGTGACCGCCAACCCGGCGCGCGCGACACTGACGCCCGGGGCGACGGTCACGCTGGCCGTGGCCGCCGAGGCCTACGACCCCGAGGCCGACCAGGACGGCGACGGGGGCGACGCACCGGCGCCGGCGGCACCCACCCCCGACAGCGAGGACGACGAGGACGACGGGCTCACCACCCCGACGACCGCCACGGTCACCGCCACGGTCACCCGGAGCAGCCAGCCGACCACGAGCAACACGAGCACGTCGGCTGCCCCGACGTCGACGTCCCCGACCTCCTCGGCCCCTCCGACGTCGACGTCCCCGACCTCCTCGGCCGCCCAGGAGGACGGCGCGTTGGGGCAGACCAACACCGCGGACCTCCCATGACACACGCGTCCCCCGGCGCTCGCGTCGCGCCTGCCGCGACCCGGCCAGCGATTAGGCTCCGCGACGGCGCACCGCTCCCCGGTCCTGCCGTCCCGGAGCTGCGACCGCCGCACCGCACCACCCGAGAGGACCACCGATGACCACCCCCCAGGTGCTCGGCGAGCGCTACGAGATCGGCGGGGTGCTCGGCCGCGGCGGCATGGCGGAGGTGCACCGGGGACGGGACCTCCGGCTGGGGCGCGAGGTCGCGGTCAAGGTGCTGCGTCAGGACCTCGCCCGGGACCCGTCGTCCCAGGTCCGGTTCCGCCGCGAGGCCCAGGCCAGCGCGTCGCTGAACCACCCGGCGATCGTCGCGGTCTATGACACCGGGGAGGACCGCACCGCGACCGGCGCGACCCCCTACATCGTCATGGAGTACGTCGAGGGCGACACCCTGCGCGACGTGCTGCGCCGTGAGCGGCGCCTGTCCCCCGAGCGGGCCATGTCCCTGACCGCCGACATCTGCGCGGCCCTGGACTTCAGCCATCGCAACGGCATCGTGCACCGGGACGTGAAGCCCGGCAACGTCATGATCACGCCGCAGGGCACGGTCAAGGTGATGGACTTCGGCATCGCCCGCGCGGTCTCCGACTCCGCCGCGACGATGACCTCCACCGCCGCCGTGATCGGCACCGCCCAGTACCTGTCCCCCGAGCAGGCCCGTGGTGAGGGCGTCGACGCCCGTTCCGACGTCTACTCCGCCGGGTGCCTGCTCTACGAGCTGGTCACCGGCACCCCGCCCTTCACCGGCGACTCCCCTGTCGCCGTCGCGTACCAGCACGTGCGGGAGGACCCGCGGACGCCCTCGTCGATCAACCCGGAGATCACCCCGGAACTCGACGCGATCCTGCTCAAGGCGATGAGCAAGAACCCGGCCAACCGCTACCAGTCGGCCGCCGACATGCGTGCGGACCTGCTGCGCGCCGTGGCCGGCCAGCGGGTCGAGGCGACGCCGGTGATGAGCGACGCCGAGAAGACCACGATCATCGGGGTGACCCCCGGCGGGTACGGCAACGACGAGTGGGACGACGGACAGACCGACGACAAGCGCCGGCGCAACCGGATCATCGCCCTGGTCATCGCCGTGGTGCTGCTGGTCGCCGGCGGCGTCGGCCTGGCGCTGGCGCTCACCGCCGGGTCCGACGAGCCCGACACCCCGGTCGTCGAGCAGGTGGCGATCCCCGACCTGGTCGGTGACCCGCAGGCCGATGCGGAAGCCGAGATCCTGGCCGAGGGCCTCCTGATCGGCCCGATCACCCGCGAGCCCAGCACAGAGGCCCAGGAGGGCACCGTGCTCAGCTCGGACCCGGCAGCAGGGACCGAGGTGGACCCGGAGACGCGGGTGGCCCTGGTCGTCGGCGGTGGCCCGAACACCATCGCCGTGCCCAACGTGCTCGGCGACCAGCAGGACGAGGCGATCGAACGGCTGGAGGGGGCCGGCTTCACCGGGAGCACGAGCACCGACCAGGTGGACAGCCTCGAGCCGGCCGGCACGGTCGTCGCCCTCGACCCCGCTCCGGGCAGCCAGGCGGCCCCGGACGTGTCCTTCCGGCTGAGCATCTCGACCGGCTCGATCACCCTGCCCGACGTGCGTGGTCTCACCGAGCCCGCCGCCCGGGAGGCCCTCGTGGACGCCGGGATCGACAACGGGGTCATCGTGCCCAACAACGTCGAGCGGGACGACGCCACGCCGGGCACCGTCGTCGACACCGATCCGGGCCCGCGGGCCTCGGTGTCGGCCGGCGAGACGGTCACCCTGCTGATCGCCGTCCCGACGCCGGCACAGCCGACCCCGACGCCGACCCCGAGCGCGACGCCGACCCCCGCGACCCCGGTCCCGCCGGCGGGGGAGACCACGGAGACGGTGCAGTCCGCCGGCTGAACCCGGGCCACCTCTGAGGGTGGCCGGTTCAGACGGTGACGGTGGTGAGCCGGCGGGCGCTGGCCGCCGCGGCCTCGACCCGGGCGGGGTCCGGCGCCAGCCCGCAGCCGGACAGCCAGTTCGCCAGCAGCTGGTGCCCGCCCTCGGTGAGCACCGACTCGGGGTGGAACTGCACTCCCTCGATCGGCAGCTCCCGGTGCCGCAGCGCCATCACGATGCCCGACGGCGTGCGGCCGGTGACCTCCAGCTCGGCCGGGACGCTGTCGGACTCGACCGCGAGCGAGTGGTAGCGGGTGGCGGTGAACGGGCTGCCCAGCCCGGCCAGCACACCCACACCGTCGTGCACCACCTGGCTGGTCTTGCCGTGCAGCAGTTCGGGTGCCCGGCCCACGACGCCGCCGAAGGCCTCGGCGATCGCCTGGTGGCCCAGACAGACCCCGAGCACCGGCAGCCCGGCGTCGGCGGCGGCTCGCACCATCGGCACGGTCACCCCGGCGTCGACCGGCGTGCCGGGCCCTGGGGAGAGCAGCACGCCGGCGACGTCCAGGTCGGCGAGCTCCTCGACCGTGACCGCGTCGTTGCGGCGCACCAGGCTGGGCACACCGAGCTGGCCCAGGTACTGGACCAGGTTGTAGACGAAGCTGTCGAAGTTGTCGACGACGAGCACCGGCCGGACGGCGGGCAGGCTCATCGCTCGACACTCACGTCGGTGCGGGACACGGGGCTCGATCTCCAGGGCGTTGAGGGGGCGGGACGGCCGGGCTGGGAACGCGCTCAGCCGACGCTGGCGTACTGCATGTCCAGCGCACCGTCGTAGGCCGGCACGGTCAGCTGGGCCCGCTCCTCGAGGTCGAAGGTCAACCCGTAGTCCTCGACCGCGTCCTGGAAGACCTGCACCTCCGGGGAGGCAGCCAGCTCCCCCCGCATCTCGTCGGCGTCCCCGACGGCGGTGACCACGAACGGCGGGGAGTACTTGCGGCCGTGCAGCAGCAGGGTCGGGCCGACGCAGATGACCGCGCTGGTGGCGATCAGCCGCTGGCCCATGATGGCCACCCCGTCGGCGCCAGCGGCCCAGAGAGCGTTCACCACGCCCTGGACGTCGGACTGGTGGATGACCAGGTTGTCCGGGTTGCCCTCGGTGGGGGCCATGCCGGTGGGCTGACGCGGTGCGTCGTCCAGCACGATCGACATCCCCGGCCCGTTCACCTCGGCCAGCCCGGCGGAGCCGACCCCGGGAGCGACCCGCTGCTGAGCGGCGGCGACCTCACCGTTCCGGGAGGCCGCCAGGTCGGTGAGCGCCTGCACCTGCTCCTGCAGGGCGGCCAGCTCGCTCTGCTGGCGGGCGACGGCGGAGTCCCGCTGCTCGATCAGCGCAGAGAGCTCGGTGATCTCCCCGCCCCGCAGGTCCGTGCCCTGGGCGGTCTTGCTGGAGGTGGCGAAGAGCAGACCGGCAGCCAGGGCGACGACGGGCACGAGCCCGACCCACGGATCGAACCGGCGGGAGCGCCCGGTGCGGGCCATGCGCACCTCCTGGTGTCAGCGTCCACCCCCGGGAGGGCGGACAGGGTGACGTCGCCGCGTGACGGGGCGGGACTGCTGGCCTCTCAGCTTAGGCTGGTGACCGTTCACGCCGGGGCGTCAGGCCACCGGCCCGGGAGGGAGTCCGCCAGGTGCCGAAGTCGAAGGTGCGCAAGAAGTCGGTCTACACGCCGCCGGAGGGCGTGCTGCCCTCGAGCGCGGCCCGGGCACAGGCCGCGAAGCCCAGCCCGCGGTGGTACGCCCCGGTGATGGTCGGGCTGATGCTGCTCGGCCTGCTGTGGATCGTCGTCTACTACGTGGCAGGCGACCGGATCCCGCTCATGGTGACGTTGGGCCCGTGGAACTTCGCCATCGGGTTCGGCGCCATGGTCGCCGGCCTGGTCATGTCGATGCGCTGGCGCTGACACCCGCGCACGGCCCGACCGACAGGCCCTCGTCCCCCCCGGGGACGGGGGCCTTCGTCGTCCCTGAGACGTCGGTACTCCGAACGGTCACCGATGCACAGCGGTCAGTGACCGGCTCGCAGGGTCGACAAACGGTCAACCCGCAGGTCAGCGGCCCGCCGGAAGATCCGCTGTGCACAGCGCCGGCCGTCGTCCACAGGCGGCCGGTTCGGCCGTCCACGGGTTTGTCCACGATCTGTGGGTTGTCGAAGGGTCGGCATCCCAGGTTGACCTGCGGATATGCCGGTGATGTGACTGCTGGGACGGAAACGGCACAGGGGTAACTACACCCGTGGAACTCCGTCCCCAGCTGTGTACACAGCTGTGGGAAACCCTCCGGCGCACGACGACCGACAGGCCCGGTGCAGGTCCTTACTACCCATCGTCGGTATCCGCAAACCGCCAGCGTGACGGGCCGTTCCCGCGCGTGTCCGGGAGAGTTGTCGACATCCCCACCCCGGTGCAGGGTCGCCGGGAACGGCACAGCCCCCGACCGTGGGGACGGGGGCTGTGGACGGAGCGCGGCGGACCGGTCGGTGGCCTCAGTGGTCGAGGAGCTCCAGGATCGTGGCGTTGGCCATGCCGCCGCCCTCGCACATCGTCTGCAACCCGTACCGGGTCCCGCTGGCCTGCATGTGGTGCACCAGCGTGGTCATGATCCGTGCCCCCGAGGCGCCCAGTGGGTGCCCGAGGGCGATCGCTCCGCCCAGGGGGTTGACCACGTCGGCTCCGACGCCGATCTCCCGGCACCAGGCGAGCGGCACCGGGGCGAACGCCTCGTTCACCTCGAAGACCCCGATGTCGGCCGGCGCGAGCCCGGAGCGGTCCAGCACCTTGCGAGTGGCCGGGATCGGTGCGGTCAGCATGATCACCGGGTCGTCGCCGGCCACGACCGTCGTGTGCACCCGGACGAGCGGGGTCAGCCCGAGCTCGCGTGCCCGTTCGGAGGTGGTGACCAGCAGCGCCGCCGATCCGTCGGAGATCTGGCTGGCGTTCCCCGCGCTGATCACACCGTCGGCCTGGAAGGGGGTCCTGAGCGCCCCCAGCGCCTCGAGGGTGCCACCGGTGCGGATCCCCTCGTCGGCGGACACCACGGTGCCCTCGGGGGTGGTGACCGGGACGAGCTGTGAGTCGAAGGCCCCGTCGGCCCGTGCCTTGGCGGCCCGCTCGTGCGACCGCAGCGCGAACTCGTCGAGCTCGGCCCGGGACAGGCCCCACCGCGCCGCGATCATCTCGGCACCGACCCCCTGGTTGGGCGCGACACCGCCGTAGCGGGCCAGGTACCGCGGCCCCAGCGGTCGGCCGGCCGACCCGTCACCGGCCGAGGAGCCCATCGGCACCCGGCTCATCGACTCGACCCCACCAGCGACCACGACGTCCGCCTGCCCGCTGACGACCGTGGCGGCGGCGAAGGCGACCGCCTGCTGGGAGGAGCCGCACTGCCGGTCGATGGTGGTACCGGGAACCGACTCCGGCCAGCCGGCCGCCAGCGCGGCCACCCGGCCGATGTTGCTGGTCTGCTCACCGACCTGGCTCACGCAGCCCCAGAACACGTCGTCGACGACGGCGGGGTCCAGGCCGGTGCGCTCCACCAGGGCCTGCAGGACGGCGGCGGAGAGGTCAGCGGCGTGCACGCCGGACAGCCCGCCACCCCGCTTCCCGACCGGCGTGCGGACCGCGGCACAGATGACGGCATCGCGCATGGACCACTCCTCACCACAGGGTGACGTCTCAGACGTCCGGTACCGGTGATGCTAGGCGGCAGGTGCAGGCCCGCGGCCGGTGCTGACAAGCTGGCCTCGTGCACTGGTCGCCCCGGATCGGCGAGGCGGTGGCGATGGCGGTCACCGGCGTGGCCCTCGCGCTGGCCACCCTGCTGGTCGACCCGGTGGGTCGGGTCCTCGTCGGCGGCGGCGCCGTGCTGCTGCTCGGCCTGGCCACCCGCGACCTCGTGCTCCGCCCCCGGCTGCGGGCCGACGCCCGGGGTGTGAGGGTGCGGGCGCTCAGCGGCGGCACGACGATCGCCTGGCCGGCGCTGCGGGCCCGGGTGCGCACTTCACGACGGTGGGGGTTGCGGATGGAGACCCTGGAGCTGGAGGACCGCACGGACGACGCCGTCCTGGTCGTGCTGGGCCGCCGGGAGCTGGGCGAGGACCCGGCCACTGTCGCCCGGGCACTGCACGAGGCCGGTGCGGGAGCCGGCTAGCGCCAGCCGGCTAGCGCCAGCCGCCGAGGACCAGGACCAGCAGCAGCACCACGAGGACGGCGATCCCGCCGACGGCGACAGGCCGGCGGCCGCGGGCCAGGACGAGGACCCCGGCCGCGAGCACGCCCACCACGAGACCGCCGAGGTGCCCGAGCAGGGAGACCCCGGGCAGGAAGCTGATCGCCAGGTTGATCACCAACAGGGTGAGGAGGCCGCGGAGGTCCTGCTTCTGCTTCAGCAGGACGACGCCGAGGGCCCCGAGCAGGCCGTAGATCGCCGCCGATGCACCGACCACCGCACCGAGGTAGGTGCCGAACAGCTGCAGGGCGGCCACGCCGCCCAGCGCGGAGACCAGGTAGACGGTCAGGAAGCGGCCCCGGCCGAGCATCCGTTCGAGTTCGGAGCCGAACAGCAGCAGGGCGAGCATGTTCAGCGCCAGGTGCACCGGCCCGACGTGGGTGAAGGCGCTCGTGACCACCCGCCACCACTCACCGACGTCGACCAGGTACGGGACGATCGCGAAGTCGTCCTGCAGCGGCGACCGGAAGCTGCGCAGCGGGTTGACGCCGACGCTGATCGCCGAGGCGGCCGTCGCCAGGGCGACCAGCAGGTTCAGCGTGATGAGGGAGAGGGTGACCGGCCCCCAACGCCGGGCTGCACTGCGCAGCCCGGTGGTGCGCTTGGGGCGGCGGACGGTGGCGTTGCCGGCACGTACGTCGTCCGGGCACTGGAAGCCCACCGAGGCCGGGTTCATGCACTCCGGGCAGATCGGCCGGCCGCAGCGGGTGCAGCGGACCCCGGTCGGCCGGTCCGGGTGCCGGTAGCAGGTGGCTGGGGGCGCCGGCTGCGGGTTCTCCGCGCCGGCGCCCCCGCTGCCCTCAGGGGTGCTCAGCTGCGCTGCACCTCGACGGAGGTGATCACGACGTCCTCGACCGGGCGGTCACCGCGGGCGGTCGGGGTGGCGGCGATCGCGTCGACGACCTGGCGGCTGGCGTCGTCGGCCACCTCACCGAAGATCGTGTGCTTGTTGTTCAGGTGCGGCGTGTTCGTCACGGTGATGAAGAACTGGGAGCCGTTCGTGCCCGGGCCCGCGTTTGCCATGGCCAGCAGGTAGGGGCGGTTGAACGACAGGTCCGGGTGGAACTCGTCACCGAAGCGGTAGCCGGGGCCACCGGTGCCCTGACCGAGCGGGTCGCCGCCCTGGATCATGAAGCCCGGGATGACCCGGTGGAACACCGTGCCGTCGTAGAGCTTGTCCGTGGTCTTCTCGCGCGTGCGCGGGTCGACCCACTCGCGGCTGCCCTCGGCGAGCTCGGTGAAGTTCGCGACCGTCTTCGGGGCGTGGTCGGGGAACAGGTCGACGGTGATGTCGCCGTGGTTGGTGTGCAGGACGGCGCGCCGTGCGGCGGAGGTCTGTTCAGTCACGACGACCACTCTCCCACTGCGACCCGTGAGGCTGCTGGGCGACCGGTGCGACCGGGCTGTGGCCGGTCGCCCGGCGACGGCCCCGTGCGGGCCGGAGTGGAGACGAGGGGAATCGAACCCCTAACCCCCGCCTTGCAAAGGCGGTGCTCTGCCAATTGAGCTACGTCCCCGAAGGGCAAGACGATAACGTCCCTGAGGAGGGTGCGGTCGACGGATCCCGCAGCCGCGGGTTCAGGAGGCGCGCGGCGTGCTGACCGAGCCCGGACCGCGAGTGGCCTCGGCCCACAGATCGGCCTCGCCCTTGCCGCTGCTGCGCTTGCGCACGGCCGCCAGGGCAGTGGCCGCGACCGCAGCCATCGCCAGCTTCTTCAGCACGCGGGACCTCCTCGAACGGTGTCGACCACCGCGGTGCGGGTGACCGCTGCCGGGACCCAGCGGCGGGGCGACCGCGATCTCCGTGGAGATCTCGGTCGCCCGCCGTCGGTGCACGGGTGGGCCTGGGAGGACTTGAACCTCCGGCCTCATCCTTATCAGGGATGCGCTCTAACCGTCTGAGCTACAGGCCCGTGGACCGGTGAACAGCTTACCTGCCCCCTCGAGGCCCCCGACGTGGGGGGCCTCGACGAGGGTTGCCGGCTCAGTCCCGCTCGGCCAGGGTGACCTCGAGGCCGCCGACCAGGTCGGAACAGAGGTTGTAGACGAACGTGCCGACGGTGCAGAGGGCGGTCAGCAGCACGATGTTGATCGCGCCGATCACCGCGGCACCGCCGAACACGACGCCGGCGGTGATCACCTCACCGCCCCCGTCGGTGGCGTCGGTGGTGGTGGCGAGCTGCCCGATCAGGTCGTTGACCGTGTCGAAGACGCCCAGGCCGCCCAGCACCCCGTAGAGGATGCCGACGGCGACCATCCACACGAAGAACAGTGCGATGGAGAGCACCAGCGAGATCTTCAGCGCCGACCACGTGTCGATGTGGCGGAGCTGCAGCCGGGCCCGGCGCGGGCCACGGTTGGCGGTGCTGCGTGCCTTCCCGGACGAGGGGCGACCGGCGCCCTGACCGGCGGGTCGGGCCGCAGCGCGCGCCGGGTCGGGCCGGGCCGCGGGGTCGATCGGTCGGGCCGCGGCCGGAGGCAGGCCGACCGCCTGGGTCGAGTCGACCGGAGCCGAGCCGGCCGCCGGCACCCCGCTCCGAGGGGCGTTCGCACGGGCAGCGCTCGCCGGCCGGTTCCCCGGCGCGGCCGCCGTGCCCGTCGCGGGCACACCGTCCCGTCCGGACGTGCCGGCCGCGCGGGCCGGGGAGGCACCGGCACCCTCCGCCGGACCGCCGTTCGCGGCCTTCGCGGGGGCGGCCTTGGCCGGGGCGGCCTGTGCCGACGCAGCCTGGGCCGGGGCGGCCTGTGCCGACGCAGCCTGTGCCGACGCAGCCTGTGCCGACGCAGCCTGTGCCGAGGCGGCCTGTGCCGGGGCCGCCTTGGCCGGAGCGGCCTTGGCGGGACCGGCCTTGGCGGGACCGGCCTTGGCGGGACCGCCACCTGCCGACCCGGCCGGCGAGCCGGACGACGGCTGGCCCCCGTCCTTCGCCGGGGCCGCGGTGCCCGAGCCGGCCGGCCCGGGCCGGTCGGCGACCGGGGTGGCGCCGTCCGGTGCCGCGTCGGCGGCGCCGTCCCCCTCACGGGAGTCGGTACGCACCGAACTGCGTGCCCGGTCGCTCATCCCAGTCTCCTGTCGCCCTGCGGCTCGTGCCGCGTCGGTGCACCCACCGGTCCCGCCATGGTGCAGAGGGCGGTGGGCCGGTCACTGCGGTCGTCGTCGCCGGCCCGGATCGCGGACGTCGTCGTCCGCGACACCGGTTCGGCATCCGCGCCCACCCTAGGCGTCGGGCTCGTCGTTGTCCGTCGTACGCGCGATGGCCACGATGGAGACGTCTTCCGGCAAGTTCATGAGCTTGACGCCCATGGTGGCCCGGTCCCGGGTGTGCCGGACGCCGTTCACCGGTGTGCGGATCACCCCGCCGCCGGAGGTGATGGCGTACAGCTCGTCCCCGAGCACCACGGCGAGGGCACCCACCAGCGCACCCTTGCGGGCCTTGGGGTCGGCGGTGAGCACGCCCTTGCCGCCGCGGCCCTGCTCCGGGTAGTGCTCGATCCCGGTGCGCTTGGCGTAACCGCCCTCGGTGGCGACCAGGACGTCGACGCCCTCCTGGACCACGATCATCGACAGCAGGGTGTCGTCCGGGGCCAGTGAGATGCCGCGTACGCCCTCGGTGGCCCGGCCCATCGGGCGCAGCTGCTCGTCGTTGGCCCGGAAGCAGATCGACATCGCCTTGCGGGTGACGAGGAGCAGGTTCTGGTCCGGGCTGATCATCGCCGCGCCGACCAGCTCGTCGTTGTCGCGCAGGTTGATCGCGATGACACCGCCGGAGCGGGGGGAGTCGAAGTCGGTGAGCCGGGTCTTCTTCACCTGACCGCGGGCCGTGGCCAGGACCAGGTACGGCGCGACCGTGTAGTCCTTGATCTGGATGACCTGGGCGATCTTCTCGTCCGGCTGGAAGGCCAGGATGTTGGCCACGTGCGCGCCGCGGGCGGTCCGGGCCGCCTCGGGCAGCTCGTAGGCCTTTGCGCGGTAGACCCGCCCCTTGTTCGTGAAGAACAGGATCCAGTCGTGGGTCGACCCCACGAAGAACTGCTGGACGAGGTCGTCCTGCTTGAGCGCAGCGCCCATGACGCCCTTGCCGCCGCGCCGCTGCGAGCGGTAGAGGTCGGCCTTGGTGCGCTTGGCGTAACCGGTGCGGGTGATCGTGACGACCACCTGCTCCTCGGCGATGAGGTCCTCCATCGACACGTCACCGTCGTTGGCCACGAACTGGGTGCGCCGGTCGTCGCCGTACTTCTCCACGATCTCGGCCAACTCGTCGTGGACGATCTGCCGCTGCCGCTCGGGAGAGTCCAGGATCGCCTGCAGTTCGGCGATCCTGGCCTCGATCTCGGCCAGCTCGTCCAGGATCCGCTGCCGCTCCAGGGCGGCGAGCCGGCGCAGCTGCAGGTCCAGGATCGCGACGGCCTGGATCTCGTCGACGTCCAGCAGCTCCATCAGCCCGCTGCGGGCCGCCTCGGCCGACTCGCTGCGGCGGATGAGGGCGATGACCTCGTCCAGGTGGTCCAGCGCCTTGGCGTAGCCGCGCAGGATGTGCGCCCGCTCCTCGGCCTTGCGCAGCCGGTAGCGCGTGCGCCGGACGATGACCTCGATCTGGTGGGTCACCCAGAGCCGGATGAGCTCGTCCAGCCGCAGGGTGCGGGGCACGCCGTCGACGATGGAGAGCATGTTGCAGCCGAAGGTGGTCTGCAGCTGGGTGTGCTTGTAGAGGTTGTTCAGCACGACCTTGGCGACGGCGTCCCGGCGCAGCGTGATCACCAGGCGGCGGCCGACCCGGTCGCTGGACTCGTCGGCGATCTCGGAGATCCCCTGGAGCCGGCCGTCACGCACGCCCTCGGCGATCGACTCGGCCAGGTTGTCCGGGTTGACCTGGTAGGGCAGCTCGGTGACGACGAGCTGTACCCGGCCCCGGCTGTCCTCCTCGACGGTGACGACGGCGCGCATCCGCACCGAGCCGCGGCCGGTGCGGTAGGCGTCCTCGATGCCCTCACGGCCGACGATCAGCCCGTGGGTCGGGAAGTCCGGGCCCTTGACCCGCTCCATGCAGGCGGTCAGCGCCTCCTCCGGCTCGGCCTCGGGGTGCTCGAGCATCCAGAAGACGGCGGCGGCGACCTCGCGCAGGTTGTGCGGCGGCATGTTCGTCGCCATGCCGACGGCGATGCCGGCCGAGCCGTTGACCAGCAGGTTGGGGATGCGCCCCGGCAGCACCAGGGGTTCCAGGTTCTTGCCGTCGTAGTTGGGCTGGAAGTCGACGGTGTCCTCGTCGATGTCCCGGAGCATCTCCATGGCCAGCGGGGTGAGCCGGGCCTCGGTGTACCGCATGGCCGCGGCCGGGTCGTTGCCCGGCGAGCCGAAGTTGCCCTGGCCGTCGATCAGCGGGTAGCGCATCGACCAGGGCTGGGCCAGCCGCACGAGGGCGTCGTAGATCGACGAGTCACCGTGCGGGTGGTAGTTGCCCATCACCTCGCCGACCACGCGGGCGCACTTGACGGTCGCCCGGTCGGGCCGGAAGCCCTGGTCGAACATCGCGTAGAGCACGCGGCGGTGCACCGGCTTGAGGCCGTCCCGCACGTCGGGCAGTGCGCGGCCGACGATGACCGACATCGCGTAGTCGATGTAGCTGCGCTGCATCTCCTGCTGGAGGTCGACCGGCTCGACGCGGTCGCGGCTGGGTGTCTCTGTCACGTCTGGTTCTCCACAAGTCGATACACAGCGGTGGATGAATGCGCACTACGAGCGCCCTCGGGGGCATTGCCCCTGGCCCCTCACCGGGGCCCTTCCTCAGACGTCGAGGAAGCGGACGTCCTTGGCGTTGCGGGTGATGAAGCTCCGGCGGGCGACGACGTCCTCGCCCATCAACACGCTGAACAGCTCGTCCGCTGCGGCAGCATCGTCGAGGGTCACCTGGCGCAGGATCCGGCTCTCCGGGTTCATCGTGGTCTCCCACAGCTCCTTGGCGTCCATCTCACCAAGGCCCTTGAACCGCTGGATCGCGTCGTCCTTGGGGAGCTTGCGGCCCTCGGAGGCGCGGCTCTTGAGCAGCTCGTCCCGCTCCCGATCGGTGTAGACGTAGTCGTCGGGGTGCTTGTTGCCCCACTTGATCTTGTACAGCGGCGGCTGCGCCAGGTAGACGTGGCCGGCCTCGACCAGCGGCCGCATGAAGCGGAACAGCAGGGTCAGCAGCAGCGTGGTGATGTGCTGCCCGTCGACGTCGGCGTCGGCCATCAAGATGATCTTGTGATAGCGCAGCTTCGACAGGTCGAACTCGTCGTGGATCCCGGTGCCGAAGGCGGTGATCATCGACTGGACCTCGGTGTTCTTCAGCACCCGGTCGATGCGCGCCTTCTCGACGTTGATGATCTTGCCGCGGATGGGCAGGATCGCCTGGTACATCGAGTCGCGGCCGGACTTGGCCGAGCCACCGGCCGAGTCGCCCTCGACGATGTAGACCTCGGAGTTCCGCGGGTCGGTCGAGCGGCAGTCCGCCAGCTTGCCCGGCAGGCCGCTGACGGTGAGCAGGCTCTTGCGGGCGAGCTTGCGGGCGTCCTGCGCGGCCCGGCGGGCCCGGGCCGCCGAGGTGGCCTTGGTGATGATCGTCTTCGCCTCGGCCGGGTTGGCCTCGAACCAGTGCCCGATCTGGTCGTTGCAGACCTTCTGCACGAAGCCCTTGACCTCGGTGTTGCCGAGCTTGGTCTTCGTCTGGCCCTCGAACTGCGGGTCACCGAGCTTCACCGAGACGATCGCGGCCAGGCCCTCCCGGATGTCGTCACCGGTGAGCTTGTCGTCCTTCTCCTTGAGCAGCTTCTTCTCGATCGCGTACTTGTTCACGATCGAGGTCAGCGCCGCCCGGAAGCCCTCCTCGTGGGTGCCGCCCTCGTGGGTGTTGATGATGTTCGCGAAGGTGTGCACCGACTCGGAGTAGGCGTCGGACCACTGCATGGCGACGTCCACCGACATCGCGGTGTCGTTCTTGCCCACGCCGTCGGCGGAGAAGCCGATGACCGAGCGGTGGATCGCGGTCTTGCGGCGGTTGATGTAGGTCACGTAGTCGACCAGGCCGCCGTCGTAGCGGTAGGTGACCTCGGTGGGCTCGAAGGCGGCGGCCTCCGCACCGACCGTCGGTGCGGCCTCGGCCAGCGAGGCCTCGTCGCCGGCGCCGGTCTCGGCCTTGCTGTGCCCGGGGCGCTCGTCGCGCAGCACCATGGTCAGGCCCTTGTTGAGGAAGGCCATCTCCTGGAGCCGGCGGTTGATCGTGTCGAAGGAGTAGACCGTCGTCTCGAAGATCGTCGGGTCGGCCCAGAACGTGATGGCCGTGCCCCGCTTGTCGGTGGGGCCGACCTCGGTCAGCGCGGCGGGCTTGGCCACGTCGTAGTGCTGGGTCCACTCGGTCCCGTTGCGCCAGATGCGCACGTCGAGCGCGTGGGAGAGCGCGTTGACCACCGTCACCCCGACGCCGTGCAGGCCACCGGAGACGCCGTAGCTCTTGCCGTCGAACTTGCCGCCCGCGTGCAGGATGGTCATGACCACCTCGACCGTCGGCCGCTTCTCCACCGGGTGCATGTCGACCGGGATGCCACGGCCGTTGTCCTCGACCCGGACCCCGCCGTCGGCGAGCAGGGTCACCCGGACGGTGTCGCAGTACCCGGCCAGCGCCTCGTCGACGGCGTTGTCCACCACCTCCCACACCATGTGGTGCAGGCCCCGCTCACCGGTCGAGCCGATGTACATGCCGGGGCGCTTACGGACCGCGTCCAGCCCCTCCAGGACGGTGATGGAGCTACCGGAGTAGGCGTTCTCGGTCTGCGGCTGAGCGACCACGTGGGGCCCTTCTCTTGCGCAACCTCGCGGCCGCGGCACCACGTCGACGACGATGTCGAGGCGCGCAGGACGGCTCTCAGCGGGTTGCTGGGGGTGTGTCCCCTCCAGAGTACCGGGTCCGTACACCCCAGATCGCCCGTCCGGGGCCTGACGTGGCGCGAGAGCCTCTCCCGACTCACGCGCCACCATCTGTGTTGCCCCCCGGGTCGACACGCCGTCCTGTGGCGGCTGCGCCGCCGTTCGCACGTTCCACGTGGAACCGGGAACTAGACGAGCAGCTGGGCGGTGGCGAGCTCCCGGTAGAGCGGGCTGGTGTCGACCAGCTCGGCATGCGTGCCGACGGCGACCACCCGCCCGGCGTCCAGGACCACGATCTGGTCGCTGTCCACCACCGTGGACAGGCGGTGGGCCACCACCAGCAGCGCCCGGTCGGCCGCCGCGGCGGCGAGGGTCTCCCGCAGCAGGCCCTCGTTGCGGGCGTCGAGGCTGGCGGTCGGCTCGTCGAGCAGCAGCAGCGCCGGCCGGGCCAGCAGCGACCGGGCGATCGCCAGCCGCTGGCGCTCCCCGCCGGACAGCAGCACCCCGTCGTCCCCGACGGCGACGTCCAGCCCGCGCGCGGAGCGCTGCACGACGCCGGTGAGGCCGACGTCGGCCAGCGCCTGCCACAGCTGCTCCTCCCCGGCGTGGGGCGCGGCCAGCAGCAGGTTGTCCCGGACCGTGCCGGCCAGCACCGGCGCCTCCTGCTCGACGTAGCCCATCCGGGCCCGCAGCGTGGCGCGCGGCAGCTCGCGCACGTCGGTGCCGCCCCACCGGACCGTGCCGGACGAGAGCGGGTAGAACCCCTCCACCAGGGCGAGCACGGTGGACTTGCCGGCGCCCGACGGCCCGACCAGCGCGACCCGGGTGCCGGCCGGCACGGTGAAGGAGACGCCGTGGAGCACCGCCGTCCCGTCCGGGTAGCCGAAGCCGACGTCCTCCAGTTCGAGCAGCGGGACGGGGTCCCCGCCCGCGGGCGTGCGGAGCACGGCCGGCGACCGGCCGGCTCCCGGCCGCTCCGGCCGCTCGTCGTGCTCGGGCTCCAGGGCCAGCACCTCCTGCACCCGGGCCAACGCCCCGAGGCCGGCCTGCAGCTGGGTGTAGGAACCGATCAGCTGTCCCAGCGGCATGACCAGCAGGAACAGGTAGAGGATGAAGGCGACCAGGTCGGCGACGGCGATCGAGCCGGTCGCCACCCGGTAGCCGCCCAGCCCGAGCACGGCCAGGAACGCGCCCTGGACGGCGATCGACCCGGCCGGTGAGACCAGCGCCTCCAGCCGGGCGACCTGCACGCCGGCGGTGAACGCCCGCTCGGCGCTGGTGCCCACGGTGTCCACCTCCCGGGCGGTGGCACCGCTCGCCCGGATCGTGCGGACCGCCGACAGCGCCCGCTCCACCGCAGCGCTCATCGCACCGACCTGTTCCTGCGCCTGCCGGGACAGCACCCGGACCCGGCGGGAGGCCACCACCGCGGTGGTCACCCCGACGCTCACCGCGAGCACGGTGACCAGCAGCAGCCAGACGTCGACCAGGGCCATCGCCACGAGGGCGCCGACGCCGACCACCACCGACCCGACCAGCTCCACCACCCCGCTGGTGACGGCGGCCCGCAGGAGGGTGGTGTCCGAGCCGACGCGCGACATCAGGTCCCCGGTGCGCCGCTGGTCGTACTCGGCGATCGGCAGCCGCAGCAGCCGGTCGACCAGCAGTCGCCGGGTGCTGAGGACGACGCCCTCGGCGGTGCGCTGCAGCAGGTACTGCTGCCCGGCACCGAGCACCGCCGCCACCACCAGGACGACGACCAGCGCGACCACCCCGGGCAGCACCGCACCGCCTGAGCCCACCGCGCTGATCACCTGCCCGACCAGGGCGGGCTGGGCCAGCGCAGCCGCGGCCGACACCAGCGAGAGCACCGCGGCCGCACTCAGCGCCCGGCGGTGCGGGCGGAGCAGGGGCAGCAGCTCGCGCAGCCCGGCGGTCGGCGTCGGCTCCTCCGTCGTCGACCCGCCCGACGTCATCGTGGGGCGCCGGTCAGGCCGCGGCGGCGAGTGCGCCGACCACGGCAGCCAGCAACCGGGCGTGGTGCTCGATCAGCTGCGGCCGGTTGGCGTCCGGCCTGATGGCGGCGACGAAGCCGGCCGCGGACCAGATCTCGTCGCCGTCGTCACTGCCCAGCAGCGACTGCCGCACGAGCGGGTCCTCGGCGATCCGGCGGACCTGCGGGCCGTCCTCGGCGGCGAGCAGCACCCAGCGGCGGTCGAACTCGGGGTCCGGGCTGGGGATCTGCAGCATGCCGCCGGTGCCGTGCCGCCACATCCGGGCCGGGGAGAGCCGGAACGCGGGCACCGCACCCAGCACCGGCGCGGCGGTGACCCCGTGGGTGCTGACGAAGCCACGGCCCACCGGGGAGACGATGTCGAAGGCGACCAGGTCCAGGCCGTTGCCCCGGCCGCGCACCACCCGGCTCGCCTGGTCCTCCTTGCCGGGCCGGACCGGCGCCGACCTCACCAGCGCGCCCAGCGGCTCGTCCTCCGGGGCGGTGCCGTCGGAGAGCACCCAGCCGAACTGCTGGGCCCACAGCTGCGTGCCGTAGGGGTCCTCCGCGGCAGCCGGGTCGGGCTGCGCGTCCCGGTTCCCGGTGCCGGCGTCGCCCGACGGCCGGGACCGGCCGCCGCCGAACAGCCCACTCAGCCCCCGCCGGGGGCGTTCGGCCTGCTCACGCGGGGGTGCGTCGGACTGCCCCTGGTCGGCCTCCGGTGGCCGCCAGGCGGGCTCGTCCCGGGGTGCGGGGGGCGGTGTCTGGGCCGGTGGGGTGGACGGCGGCGGGCTGGACGGCGGCGGGCCGGACGCCGCCGGGCGGTCGGGCTGCACCGCCGGCAGGTCCCAGCCCGGGGGCTGCCAGGCCTGGGACCCGGAACGGTCGTCCCCGGGCCCGTCGGTGCGGTCGCCGTCCGGGCGGGGCGCGGCCGGGCCGGGCTCACCGCCGCCGGGCGTGTCCCCACCGAGGTGCGCGGGCTCCTGCCACTGGCCGCCGGCGCCGTCGTCGAAGCCGTCCCGGTCGCGGTCGCGCGGGCTGCTCATCGCTGACTCCTCGTCGTCTCGTCGCTCATCCGTAGGTGTCGCGCGGCCCACGGCCACGGACGGTGCGTGGGCCCTTCTTCCAGCTCGGCGCCGTCGGACCGACAACGCGCAGCTTGGTCACGACGTCCCCGCCCACCCCGGCGCGCAGCTTGCCCAGGATGCTCGGCGCCAGCAGGCGCAGCTGGGTGGCCCAGGCCGTGGACTCCGCGACCACCAGCAGCTCGCCCTCGTTCAGCGACTGCGGCCGGCAGTGCGCGGCGATCTCCGGTCCGACCAGGGTGTCCCAGCGCCCGAAGACCGCACCGATCTTGGTGCGGGCGGTCCAGTCCTGCTGGGTGACCAGCGAGTCGACCAGGGAGCCGAGCGGCTGGGGGTCGTCGGCACCGGGGCCCGGGCCGGTCCAGCGGCGCCGCGGGCCGGCCACCCGGCGACGGGTGGGCTGCGGGCGGGACGCCGAGGCCGCCCGGGCGGCCTCCAGCGCCGCACGGGCGATGTCGGAGGGTCGTGCCGGACGTTCCTCAGCCACGGTCCACCTCTGCCTCCTCCGCTGCCGCGCTCCCGTCGGCCGGCTCACCGGGCAGGATCCGCGCCTCCCCGTCGGCGACCTGCACCCGGGTGCCCAGCAGCACCGCGGGGACGTCCTCGGCGACGGCCGCGGTGATCAGGGTCTGCTCGGCGCTGCGGGCGACCTCGGCCAGCGCGGCGCGGCGACCGGAGTCCAGCTCGGCGAAGACGTCGTCCAGCACCAGGATCGGGTCGTCGCCCTCGGCGCGCAGCAGCGCGAAGCAGGCCAGCTTCACCGCGAGGGCGAACGACCAGGACTCACCGTGGCTGGCGTAGCCCTTGGCCGGCGCCGGCCCCAGGTGCAGCACCAGGTCGTCGCGGTGCGGCCCGACCAGGGTCACCCCGCGGTCGACCTCGTCCTTGCGCCGCTCGGCGACCCGCTCGCGGAGCGCCGCGGCCAGCTCCGCGGCACCGGGCAGCGCCCGCGCCGGGTCGACCGGCGCACCGTCACCGGCCAGCGGCACCGAGCTGCTGTAGCCCAGCGCCGCCCGGTCGGCGCCGGGGCCGGCCACCCCGGCGTAGGACTCCGCCACGTAGGGGGCGAGGTCGGCGATGAGCGCCAGTCGGGCCGCCAGCAACTGGCCGCCGAGCTCGGTCAGGTGGCCGTCCCAGACGTCCAGGGTGGCCAGCGCGTTGCCGCGGGCGAGCCTCGCCGTCTTCAGCAGGGCGTTGCGCTGCTTGAGCACCCGGTCGTAGTCGCTGCGCACCCCGGCCAGCCGCGGTGTGCGGCTGACCAGCAGGTCGTCGAGGAAGCGCCGGCGCTCGGCCGGGTCCCCGCGGACCAGGGCGAGGTCCTCGGGGGCGAACAGGACCGTCCGGACCAGCCCGAGGAGCTCCCGCGGCCGG
This sequence comes from Modestobacter sp. VKM Ac-2983, assembly GCF_026967885.1. NCBI lineage: Bacteria > Bacillati > Actinomycetota > Actinomycetes > Geodermatophilales > Geodermatophilaceae > Modestobacter > Modestobacter sp. VKM Ac-2983. The sequence goes on along the minus strand of NZ_JAPVBK010000004.1, from coordinate 98,286 downwards.
GGCAGGGGCGCCCGGTTGACCCGCACCCGATTGGCCCGGCCGGGGTTGATCTCCACCTCGACCAGCAGCTCGCGCTCGTCCCGGCGCAGCGCTGCCCGCACCACCGCCTGGGTCGCGCCGTGCTGCACCAGCGGTGCGTCGGAGGAGACCCGGTGGCTGCCCAGCGTGGCCAGGTAGCCGACCGCCTCGACCAGGTTGGTCTTCCCCTGGCCGTTGCGGCCGACCAGCACGGTCGGGCCCGGCGTCAGCGCCAGGTCCGCGGACTCCCAGCTGCGGAAGTGCCCGACCTGCAGGTGCCGCAGGTACACGGCTCAGCCCCGACCCCGTCCTCCACCAAAATGGCCATTTTGGTGGAGGACGGACGTCGATCCGGTGCTCACGCGGGGGTCTCGGCCTCCGCCGGCTCGGCCGCCTCGACGGCCTGGACGGCGTGCCCGCCGAACTGGTTGCGCAGCGCGGCCACCGCCTTCATCGTCGGGGAGTCGCTCTGCCGGGAGGCGAAGCGGGCGAACAGCGACGCCGAGATCGCCGGCATCGGGACGGCGTGCTCGATCGCCTGCTCGACGGTCCAGCGGCCCTCGCCGGAGTCCTCGGCGTAGCCGGAGATCTTCTCCAGGGACGGGTCGTCCTGCAGGGCGCGGACCAGCAGGTCCAGCAGCCAGGAGCGGATGACGGTGCCCTGGGTCCAGGAGGCGACGACGCCGGGGACGTCCTCGATCAGGTCGACCGCGGCCAGCAGCTCGTAGCCCTCGCCGTAGGCCTGCATCATCGCGTACTCGATGCCGTTGTGGACCATCTTGGCGAAGTGGCCGGCGCCGCAGGGGCCGGCGTGCACGAACCCGGCGCCGTGGATCGGCTGCCCGGCCTCGTCCTTGGGGGCCGGCGGCTTGAGCGCGTCGAAGATCGGCTGCGCCTTGGCGACGTCCTCCACCGAGCCACCGACCATGAGCGCGTAGCCGTTGTCCAGGCCCCAGACGCCGCCGGAGACGCCGGCGTCGATGTAGCCCAGGCCCTTGGCGCCCAGCTCCTCCCCGTGCACCTTGTCGTCGGTGAACTTGGAGTTGCCGCCGTCGATGACCACGTCACCCGGGCTCAGCAGCTCGCTCAGCTCACGCACCGTCGAGCGGGTGGGGTCGCCACTGGGCACCATCACCCAGACGACGCGGGGCGCCTCGAGCGCCTGGACCAGCGCCTGGAGGCTCTCGACGTCCCGCTTCTCGGAGAACGCGTCGTACCCGACCACGTCGTGACCTGCGCGGCGGAGCCGCTCGGCCATGTTGCCGCCCATCTTGCCCAGTCCGACCATCCCCAGCTGCACGTCCCGCTCCTCAGTCCTCGATGTCGCTCGTGGGCCGCGGTCCTCCCGCGGCAGGTCTCGGTGGGCAGCCGCACCGTTGCAGCGCACCCGTTGCACCCGGGCAGGGCCCAGGGCGCACGCCGCCGTCCATCGTGCTCGCCCTCCCCGGCGCACGCGCGCCGGGCTCGCTGTCAGCCTGGCAGCCGCACCGGCATGATCAGGTAGCGGTACGAGCCGGCCCGCTCGGCCGGCTTGCCGTTGCCCTCGTCGTCGGCGGAGGACTCGTCGACACCGGACAGCACGGCCGGCTTCAGCGCCGTCGTGAAGTCCATCCGGGCGCGGTCGGTGTGCACCGCTGCCAGGCCGTCGAGCAGGAACGTCGGGTTGAAGCCGATCGTCAGCGGCTCACCGTCGAACTCGACGTCGCAGCGCTCTTCGGCCTGCCCCTCGTCGTCGGTGCCACCGGCCCGCAGCGTGACCTGCCCGGGGGTGAACTCGCAGCGCAGCGGGGTGCCGCGCTCGGCGACCAGGGCCACGCGCTTGGCCGCGTCGGTGAACAGCCCGACCGGCAGCGTGGCGAAGGACGAGGACTCACTGGGCATGATCGCGCGGTACTTCACGAACTCCGCGTCCAGCAGGCGGGTCGTGGTGCGGCGGTCCTTGCCGGACATGCCGAGGATGCCCTCGCCGGAGCCGCCCGAGGCCAGCGAGAGCACGACCTCGGGGCCGCTGGTCAGCGTCTTCGCCGCATCGGCCAGGGTGCGGGCGGGCACCAGGACGGCGGCGGACAGGCCCGGGGTCTCCGGGCGCCAGGCGAACTCCCGGACCGCGAGCCGGTACCGGTCGGTGGCGGCGAGGGTGACCAGGTCGTCCTCGATCTCCAGCCGGACGCCGGTCAGCATCGGCAGGGTGTCGTCCCGGCCGGCGGCGACGGCGACCTGGCCGACGGCCTCGGCGAAGGCGTCGCTGTCCACGACCCCCGCGGTGGAGGGCATCGAGGGCAGCGACGGGTAGTCCTCGACCGGGAGCGTGGGCAGGCTGAACTTGGCGTTGCCACAGCTGATGGCCAGCCGGGCCCCCTCGGCGACCACGTCGACCGGGTGCGGCGGCAGGGCCCGGGTGATCTCGGCGAGCAGCCGCCCGGGGACGAGCGCGCGGCCGGCCTCGGTGGACTGCACGTCGACCTCCGACCGCGCCGAGACCTCGTAGTCGAAGCCCGAGACCGCGAGCTGGCCGCCCTCCACCTCCAGCAGGATCCCGGCGAGCACCGGCACCGACGGCCGCGGCGGCAGGCTGCGCGCCGTCCATGCCACGGCCTCGGCGAGCACCTCACGTGCCACCCGGAACTTCATCTCGTCATCCACCCCACGTTCGTCTGCGCCGGCTGCTGCCGGGCGGTGTGCGGCGCCCATCCTCTCCTGCCGGCCCCCCTGCGTGACCAGTCCCCTGCTCAGGGGCCTGCTGAGAGCTCGTCTCCTGGTGCTCTCCGGCCGGGGAGCGAAGCCCCCGGACCGGCCCGTCCCCACCGAGAGTGTGGTTCGAGAACACCTGGGAGATATAGCTCATCCTCGTCATCACAGTTGTGGATCCTGGGGACGGGAGCTCTTCCTGCAGGTCACCCCCCGAATGGGCCTGTTGGCCCGCTGTGGGCCGGTGGGCGTCCTCCTGTGTCGACACGTGGACAACTCGACCGCCGTGCACCGTCGTCGTGCCCTCTCCACCCCGCATCCCCCCTCCACCCGCAGGTCCGTCCCCATCCGGTGTGGGCGCGGGGTGCTGTCCACCGGCCCCGGTGGGCGACTTGTGGACACCGGGGGGACGGCGACGCCCGGGCGCACCCGCTCGACCTGCAGAGATGCGGTCGGCTGCGGGATCCGCCGGCCCGTGGCCCGTGCACTCCCGCTCTCCCCAGGCTGTGTACAGATCTGGGGACAAGGAGACACGGGACGCATCCGGCCTGCTGCGAGTGCCCCTCGGAGCAGGCCGTCGAGGCACGCGGAAGAGCCACCGGACCGGTGACCGGACGGTGGCAGGACGTGCGGCGGCCGCGCTCAGCCCGGACGGGGCCGAGCGCGGCCGATGGTCAGGAGCGGGCGCGGCTCTTGATCCGTGCAGTGAGCTCGGTGACCTGGGTGTAGGTGGCCCGACGCTCGCTCATCAACCCGGTGATCTTCTTGACCGCGTGCATGACCGTGGTGTGGTCCTTGCCGCCGAAGGAGGCCCCGATGCGGGGCAGTGACAGCTCGGTCAGCTCACGGCACAGGTACATGGCGATCTGCCGGGCGTTGACCAGGGTGCGGCTGCGGTTGGCCCCCTGCAGCTCCTCCATGGTCACCGAGAAGTACTCGGCGGTCGCGGCCATGATGATCGCCGCGGTGATCTGTGGACCCTGCTCGTCGCTGATCAGGTCCTTGAGCACCAGCTCGGCCAGCGCCAGGTCGACCGGCTGCTTGTTCAGGCTGGCGAAGGCGGTGACCCGGATCAGCGCGCCCTCGAGCTCACGGATGTTGGTCTGCACCTTGCTGGCGATGAACTCCAGCACCGCGTCGGGCGCCTGGAGCCGCTCGCCCCAGGCCTTCTTCCGCAGGATCGCGATGCGGGTCTCCAGGTCCGGCGCCTGGACGTCGGTGATGAGGCCCCACTCGAACCGGGTGCGCAGCCGGTCCTCCAGCGTCGTGAGCTTCTTCGGCGCACGGTCGGAGGTGATGACGATCTGCTTGCTGGCGTTGTGCAGCGTGTTGAAGGTGTGGAAGAACTCCTCCTGGGTCCGCTCGGCGCGTTCCAGGAACTGGATGTCGTCGATCAGCAGGAAGTCGATGTCCCGGTAGCGACGCCGGAAGTCCTCGGCCCGGCCGGAGTGCACCAGGTTGATGAACTCGTTGGTGAACTCCTCGGTGCTGACGTACCGCACCCGCACGTTGGGGAACATCCGCGCCGCGTAGTGCCCGATCGCGTGCAGCAGGTGGGTCTTGCCCAGCCCGGAGTCGCCGTAGATGAACAGCGGGTTGTAGGCCCGCGCCGGGGCCTCGGCGACGGCCACGGCGGCCGCGTGCGCGAACCGGTTGCTGTTGCCGATGACGAAGCTGTCGAAGACGTACTTGGCGTTGAGACCCGGGTCCAGGCCTGCGGGGCGGCGGTCGGCGAACAGCGGGACGGCGCCACCGCCGCGCCCGGCGCGGTCGGCCGGACGGCGGTCGTCCTCCGGTGCCTGGTCGCGGCCGGCGGCGTCCCCGGGGTCGCGGTCCCAGGGGGCCAGCCGGCGAGGTGCGCCATCGGACTGGTCGTCGCCGGCCGACCCGCGGGACCAGTCACGGCCGTCCCCGGACTCGGGCAGCCACGCCTCGGCGCGGGCGGCGTCGGCGCGCACCCCGAAGGCACTGCGCCCGTCGTCGACCCGGTCCCGGTCGGCACGGTCCTCGGCGGCCCGGTCGTGTGCGGCCCGCTCGCGGGCGGCCAGCTCCTCCGAGGCCCGGTCGTGGGCCAGCCGGTCCTGGGTGAGGCGGTCCTGGTCCAGCCGGTCCTGCTCGGCGGTGGGCCAGCGACGGACCTCCGGCTCGGCGCTCAGCCGGGGCGCCTCGGGGGCCGGCGGCGGCACCGGCATGTCCTCCAGTTGCACCGCCACCCGGATGTCCCGGCCGATCTCGGCGGAGAGCGCCTCGGCCAGCACCATGCGCATGCGGGACTCGAGCACCGTCTGGGTGAACTCGTTGGGCGCGGCGAGCACAGCGGTGTCCTCGAACAGGCCGAGCGGCCGCGTGAGGTTGAGCACCGCCTTCTGCTGCGGGGTCAGGCTGCTGGCGAGCCGCTCGCGGGCCTGGTCCCAGACCGTCGCCAGGTCGACCGGATCGTCGGCCATCGACTGTGTCCCTTCCCGTGCCTTCGGTGCTCTGTCTCCAGTGCGCTGCGTCCGGTGTGGCCCCGGAGCCTCGGTGCGGCCCCGCAGCCGTCGTCCACAGGTGGGACGGATGTCGGTGGATCGCTGGATCCCCCGCCGGGTCCCCAGCTGTGGACGTCCAAGGCTGCTGTGTCCACACGAGTGTCCACAGTCTGTGCACGCTCGGCGACACCTGGTCCGGCGGACCGGCGTGCGTGCTGCCGGTCACGACGTCGTGGCTGGTGAGCGCCCGGACAGCGGGCGATCGGAGGGGGGTCCGGAGAGCGGTCGGCCGACGGGGTCGGCAGGAGAACCGGCGCCCGGTCGTCCGACCCGGAGCGACGGCGACGCTAACAGCCCCGTCCACAGGCGGGCAACGACGACGGCAGCGGCGCACTGACCGGTCGCGGCGTGTCCTTCGCCGGAGGGCTCCGACAGCGGTGCACCATGACGGGTCCGGCCAGCAGACCAGGACCCTCCAGGTCTCGGCTATGCTGGTCGGAGTCTGTGCACGGGAGTCGGTGCACGTCCCAGCTCGTGGGGCGTGAACGTCGGGCCCGTTGCGCAGCAGACCAGCCTCGGGAGTCCGGGACGGTCGCAGGGACCGGGAGCAACCGGGGCCGACGACCTGCCCGGCCCCGCGCGTGCGCTGCCCGACCGGGTTCGCGCCGCACCGACGTCGTCAGCAGTGGGAGTCCCTCGTGAGCAAGCGCACGTTCCAGCCGAACACCCGTCGCCGGGCCAAGACCCACGGCTTCCGGCTGCGGATGCGCACCCGGGCCGGGCGGGCGATCCTCGCCGCCCGTCGCGGCAAGGGTCGCAACAAGCTCTCCGCCTGAGGTGCTGCCTGCGCAGGCACGCCTGCGCCGGCGGCCGGAGTTCACCGCGGTCGTGCGGTCCGGCCGGCGTGCCGGGCGGCCGACCCTGGTGGTGCACTACCTCTCCGAACGGCCCGTCGCCCGGGTCGGGGGTCCCTCGGACCCTGCGACCGGGCCGCGGGCCGGTTTCGTGGTCGGCAAGGCCGTCGGCAACTCCGTCTGCCGGCACCGGGTCACCCGGCAGCTCCGACACCTGGTCGGCGACCGGCTGGACCGGCTCCCGCCGAACGCGGACCTCGTCATCCGGGCCCGCCCGGAGGCGGCCGACGCCGGTTCGGCCGTGCTGAGCCGCGACCTGGACGCCGGCCTCGACCGGGTGCTCGGCGACCGGGGCTCCCGGAGCCGGCGGCCGTGACCGGTTCGCCTGCTCGCGGGCTGCTGGCCGCGGTCCGCTTCTACCAGCGCGCGATCAGCCCGGCCTTCCCGCCGCGGTGTCGCTTCGAGCCCACGTGCAGCGCCTACGCCGCCGAGGCGATCGAGGTCCACGGCGCCGGGCGGGGCACCTGGCTGGCCGTGTGTCGGCTGGTGAAGTGCGCCCCCTGGCACCGCGGCGGCGTCGACCTGGTCCCACCCCGGCGCGGGGCCGCTGCGCCCTCCGGCGAGGCAGGTCCTGAACCGGGCTCAGGAACCGCTGAGCCCACCCACTCGTCGTGCACAGCGGCGCACCCGCCGGCACCGTCCGCGGCGACCGCGCCGACGGCTGACGACACTCGTCGTCCCGACCGTGCCACCCCGCCGGCTCCGCGCCGGTCTGCGCAGCAGGAGGCTGGCGTTGCTTGACTGGCTGTACACCGCGATCGCGTGGGTGATGAAGCAGTGGCATGCACTGTTCTCCACGTTCCTGGACCCGGCGAGCGGCATCGCCTGGGCGCTGTCGATCGTCTTCCTGGTCGTCACCATCCGCGTGCTGCTGTTCCGCCTGTTCGTCAAGCAGGTGAAGAGCCAGCGGGCGATGCAGGAGATCCAGCCGGAGATCCAGAAGCTCCGCAAGCAGTACGGCAGCGACAAGCAGGGCTTCAGCCAGGCCATGATGGCGCTGAACAAGGAGCGCGGGGTCAACCCGCTCGCCGGCTGCCTGCCGATCCTGCCGCAGATCCCGATCTTCCTGGCGCTCTTCCACGTGCTGCGCCGGATCGCCCCCGACCGGCCGGGTCTCTACAGCTGGGACGACCAGCTCACCGACCAGGCGGCCCGGGCCGAGCTCTTCGGCGCACCGATCTCCTCCTCGTTCAACATGGTCGGGGAGAAGGAACAGGCGATCCTGGAGATCGCCGACTACACCAACATCCGGATCGTCGCGTTCCTGCTGATCGTGATCATGTGCTTCACGACCTTCTTCACCCAGAAGCAGATCATGCGGCGCTCCGGCCCGGTCGAGGGCCAGGCCGCGATGGTGCAGAAGCTGCTGCTCTACGGCATGCCGCTGAGCCTCTTCGTCTCCGGTTTCTTCTTCCCGATCGGCGTCCTCCTCTACTGGTTCACCAACAACCTGTGGACCCTGGGCCAGCAGTTCTACATCCTGAAGAAGCTCCCCCCGCCCGGATCGCCGGCCGCGCTGGCCAAGGCCGCCGCCGACAAGCCGCAGATCGACCCCAAGACCCTCGCCCCCAAGCCGGGTGCGAAGCCGGTGCGCCCCAAGCCGGGCACCGGTCCCGCGTCTGCGGCCCCGATGTCCACGGTCGACGGCGACGGCGCCACCCCCGACGTCCCGCCGTCGGGCGCGACCGCTGCGAACGGCGACGGCACGCCGCCCGCGAAGGGCGACGGAGGCCAGTCCAACGGGCGGCCCCCGGGCGGCGGCGGTGCCCGCCCACGGACGGGCTCCTCGGGGAGCCGGTCCTCGGCCGGCCCCGCCAACCGCGGCAAGCGCAAGCGCCGCTGACCGGCTGCGGCACCCGGGCGTGAGCCCGTGGCGTGCCCGCCCCCTGACCACCGGGCTCGCCCGGCCGCCTGCACGACCCTGGAGGACTCCGTGAGTGCATCCGACAACGACACCGTGGCCACGTCCGAGGCGACCTCGGACGCCCTGCTGACCTCGGCGGACGAGAGCGGTGACCCTGCGCTGCCCGACGCCGACCCGGCGTCCTCGGACGCCGTCGTCGAGCCGGTCGACGTCGAGGACGGGGCCGACGAGGACGACACCGACGAGGGCGGGGACGGCCTGCTCGTCCGTGAGGGCGACGTCGCCGGCGACTACCTGGAGCGGCTGCTCGACATCCTCGACGTCGACGGCGACATCGACCTGGACGTCGAGGGCGACCGGGCATCGGTCGCCGTCGTCGGCGGCCAGCTGAAGACCCTCATCGGGCCGGACGGCGCGACGCTCGAGGCGCTCCAGGAGCTGACCCGGCTGGCGGTGGCCCAGGCCACCGGCGTCCGCAGCCGCCTGATGCTCGACATCGGGGGCTTCCGGGCGAAGCGGCGGGCCGACCTGACCAGCCTCGCCTCCGAGGCGGCCGAGCGGGTCGCCGAGAGCGGGGCACCCGAGCGCCTCGCGCCGATGAACCCGTTCGAGCGGAAGGTCGTGCACGACGTCATCGCCGCCGCTGCCGGCGTGCGCAGTGAGTCGGAGGGCGAAGAGCCGAACCGGCGCGTCGTGGTCCTGCCGGACCGGTGATCGACGGGGAGGACCCGGCCGAGGAGACGACCTCGGTCGGGGATCAGGACGTTGCTGTTCCGGAGATACCGGCGGTGGCGGCATCGCTGTTCGGTCCTGCGGTCGACCAGGTGGGGCGCTACGTCGCCATGCTGGCCGGTGACGGTGTGGTCCGCGGGTTGATCGGGCCCCGTGAGGTGCCCCGCCTGTGGGACCGCCACGTGCTGAACAGCGCCGCGCTGGCCGAGGTGGTGCCCCAGGGCAGCCGGGTGGTCGACGTGGGCAGTGGCGCCGGGCTCCCCGGGGTGCCGCTGGCGCTGGCCCGTCCGGACCTGACGCTGACGCTGGTGGAGCCGATGGCCCGCCGGGTGGAGTTCCTCCAAGACGTCGTGACGGAGCTGGGCGCGCCCTGGCGGGTGGTCCGCGGCCGCGCCGAAGAGCGATCGGTCGTCCGGGCGGTCGGGCCGGTGGACGTCGTCACCGCACGGGCGGTGGCGCCACTGCCCCGACTGGTGGGCTGGTGCCGTGGGCTGCTGGCCCCGGGGGTGCAGCTGATCGCCCTCGTCGGTGCCCGGGCAGCGGCAGAGGTGCCCGCGCTGGTGCCCGAGCTGGAGGCAGCCGGGATGCGTGACGTGCACACGCGGGCAGTCGGTGTCGAGCTCGGGGCCGCAGCCACTACCGTGGTGCTCATGACGCGCGCTGGCACCTCCCGGTCCGGGCGCTCGGCAGGGTGAGTCCGTTTCACGTGGAACTCGCCGTAGCGACCGCGCCCTGTTCCACGTGGAACACGGTGGTGAGGAGGACGCACCGATGACGGACCCGGGCGAGCGGCTGCGCAACAGTCTCGCTGCCGATCTGCCGGTCGGTCCCGACTTCGACAGCCCCATCGCCATGGAGGCGATGCGGGCCACCCGGGTGCTGCACGCCGCCGACCAGGAGCCGTTCCCGGCGCCGGGCCGGATCCGGGTGGTCACGGTGGCGAACCAGAAGGGCGGGGTCGGGAAGACCACCTCGACCGTGAACCTCGGCGTCGCCCTGGCCATGTACGGGCTCCGGACGCTGGTCATCGACCTCGATCCCCAGGGGAACGCCAGCACTGCTCTCGGCGTGGAGCACACCGTGGGCACTCCGTCGATCTACGACGCACTCGTCGGGGACAACACCCTGGCCGAGGTCACCCACCCGACGACGGCCAGCCCGAACCTCTTCTGCGTCCCCGCGACGATCGACCTGGCCGGCGCCGAGATCGAGCTGGTCTCCGTGGTCGCGCGGGAGCACCGGCTGCGGCGCTCGATCGAGAGCTACCTGCACGAGCTCCCCGCCGAGGAACGCCCGCACTACGTCCTCATCGACTGTCCGCCGTCCCTGGGGCTGCTCACGCTGAACGCGCTGGTGGCCGGGGACGAGGTGCTCATCCCCATCCAGTGCGAGTACTACGCCCTGGAAGGGCTGGGCCAGCTGCTCTCGAACATCGACCTGGTGCGCGCCCACCTGAACCCGGGCATCTCGGTGAGCACGATTCTGCTCACCATGTACGACGGCCGGACGAAGCTCGCGGATCAGGTGGCCGACGAGGTCCGCAACCACTTCGGTGAACTGGTGCTCACCGCGGTCATCCCGCGGAACGTCCGGGTGAGCGAGGCGCCCGGCTACGGGCAGTCGGTGCTCACCTACGACCCAGGGTCCCGCGGCTCGACCAGCTACGTGGAGGCGGCTCGCGAGCTCGCCCGCCGAGGGGCGGCCCTGCCCGCCTCGCAGGCGCAGCCGATCACCCAGCCTCCTCCCCCGCCACCGGTCCCCACACCGGTCTACCCGCCGCCGGTGGGTGGGTCGCCGCCGCCGGCGGGCGGGCCGCCGTCGGTGGCGGCGCTGGTGCTCGGTGAGCGTGCGACGGCCCCCGCCCAGCGCGGACGGCACGCGACGTGAGCCCGGTGCGCCCCATTCCCACTCCCGAGCCGCGCCTGCGGACACCGGGCATCAGCGAGGAGGACCAGTGACCAAGCGCGGCGGTCTGGGGCGGGGCCTGGCGGCTCTGATCCCCACCAGTGCACCGGCTCCCACGGCGACCCCGGCGGCTCGGGCCGCGGAGGCCGCAGAAGCAGCCGAGGTCGCCGCCACCGCGGTCGGCCAGGCCGGGGCCACCCCCTCCGAGCTGCCCGCCCGGACGGCGTCGGTGCACGAGCTCCCGGGCCGCGCGCTCGAGGAGGTCGCCGGTGTGCCCGGCGCGCAGCTGCGCGAGCTCCCGGTCGACGACATCGTCCCGAACCCGAAGCAGCCACGGCAGGTCTTCGACGACGAGGCGCTGGAGGAGCTCACCCACTCGATCCGAGAGTTCGGGCTCCTGCAGCCGATCGTGGTCCGGGAGGCCAGCGACGGCCGCTACGAGCTCATCATGGGCGAGCGGCGGCTGCGCGCCTCGCGGGCGGCGGGTCTGGCGACCGTGCCTGCGATCATCCGGGACACCACCGACGACGCGATGCTGCGTGACGCCCTCCTGGAGAACATCCACCGGGTCCAGCTGAACCCGCTGGAGGAGGCGGCCGCCTACCAGCAGCTGCTCGAGGAGTTCGGCGCCACCCACGAGGAGCTGGCCAGCAAGATCGGGCGCAGCCGCTCCCAGGTCACCAACACCATCCGGCTGATGAAGCTGCCGGTGAAGGTGCAGACCCGGGTCGCCGCCGGCGTCATCTCGGCCGGTCACGCCCGCGCGCTGCTCGGGCTCCCCGAGGCCGAGGCGCAGGACGCACTGGCCACCCGGATCGTCGCCGAGGGCATGTCGGTCCGGGCGACCGAGGAGGCCGTCGCGATGGCGGTCGCCGACTCCCCCACCGCGGCACGCCGTTCCGCGCGGAAGATCAGCGCCCCGGGGGTCGAGGACCTGGCCGGGCGGCTGTCGGACGTCTTCGAGACCAAGGTGAAGGTGCAGATCGGTCGCGCCAAGGGCCGGATCGTCGTGGAGTTCGGTTCGGTCGACGATCTGCAGCGGATCGTCGGGATGATGGCCCCGGACATCACCGGTCGTAGCCAGCAGGAGTGATCACCGTAGTTGCGTCACAGACGCAACTACGGACTCATCCGGCGATCGGGCCCTCGGCGGCTGCTCGGGCGAGCAGCCGGCCGAGGACGTCACCGAGCCCGTAGCCGGCCGCCTCGACCGCCATGGGGAACATGGAGGTCTCGGTCAACCCCGGGGAGACGTTCACCTCGAGGAACTGCACCTCCCCGTCCGGGGTGACGATCGCGTCGGTGCGGGACAGACCCGCCAGCCCCAGCACCTCGTGCACCCGCAGGGCCACCTCCGCGGCGCGGGCGGCGACCTCGTCGGAGACCCGCGCCGGGGAGTGGTACTCGGTCATCCCGGGCGTGTACCGGGAGGTGTAGTCGAAGACGCCGGACTCCGGGGCGATCTCGACCGCTGGCAGGGCCTCAGGGCCGTCCCCGAGATCGATCACCGACAGAGCCAGCTCCACCCCGTCGACGAACCGCTCCACCATCACCGTGTCGCCGTAGGCGAAGCAGCTGACCATCGCCGCCGGGAGGTCCTCCACCCGGCTCACCTTCTGCACGCCGAGCGAGGAGCCACCGGAGGCGGGCTTCACCATCAGTGGGAGTCCGAGCCGGGCCACGATGAGGTCCAGGACGGCGCCGGCGCCCAGTTCCCGGAAGGTGCTGTGCGGTAGCGCGACCCAGTCCGGCGTGGAGATGCCGGCGGTGCGCACGACCGACTTGGCGGCGGGCTTGTCCCAGGCCAGTCGGCAGGCCGCGGCCGGGGAGCCGACGTAGGGCACGCCGGCCAGATCGAGCACGGCCCGCAGCGCGCCGTCCTCGCCGGTGGCGCCGTGCAGTGCGATGAACACCGCGTCGGCCGGTGCGGCGGCCAGGCCGGGCAGCAGCTCGGCGTCGGCATCGCGCATCTCGGCCTCCACCCCCGCCCGGGTCAGCGCCTCGACCACCTGCCCACCGGAGTTGATGCTGACCTCCCGCTCGAAGGTGAGCCCGCCGGCGAGCACCAGGGCCCGCAGCGGGGTCGTCCGAGCAGCGGGTGCCGCCACCGGTGCGGCCGCCTGGTCGGTCATGGCTGACGGTCCTCGCTCTGGTCGCTGTTCGCCGGCCCGATCACCGGTGGCGGGGTCGGTCGACCGCTCGCCGGCCGGGTCGTGGCCGGGCCGACCGCCCGGAACGTCCCGGTGTCGACGGCGTCGAAGGTGGAGTGCAGGTCCAGCTCGGCCTCGATGACCCGGGCCAGCCGGCGGACGCCCTCCCGGATCCGGTCCGGCTCGGGATAGCAGTAGGACAGGCGCATGTGCTCCCGGCCCCCACCGTCGGCGTAGAAGCCGATGCCGGGCACGTAGGCGACGTGCGCAGCGACCGCGCGGGGTTGCATCAACTTGGCGTCCAGGCCGTGCGGCAGCTTCAGCCAGACGTAGAAACCGCCATCCGGCTTCGTCCAGCTGGTGCCCGGCGGCATCAGCGCGGTGAGCGACTCCAGCGTGGCGTCGCGCCGCTCGCGGTACAGCTCGGTGAAGACCTTGATCTGCTCGCGCCAGGGCTGGGTGTCCAGGTAGCGGGCCACGGCGTACTGGGTGAGCGAGGGCGGGCAGAGCACCTGCGCCTCGGTGGCGAGCACCAGCTTCTCCCGCACTGCCAGCGGGGCGAGCACCCAGCCCACGCGCAGGCCCGGGGAGAAGGTCTTGGAGAACGAGCCCAGGTAGATGACCCGGTGCTCGTTGCGGGCGCGCAGGGCCCGCATCGGCTCCTGGTCGAAGCCGAGCAGCCCGTACGGGTTGTCCTCGATGACCAGCAGGTCGTACTGCTCGGCGATCGCGACGATCGCCTCGCGGCGGGGCTCGCTCAGCGTGACGCCGGCGGGGTTGTGGAAGTTGGGCACCGTGTAGAGGAACTTCACCCGGTCGCCGCGGGCCCGGCACTCCAGCAGGGCCTCCTCCAGCGCCTCGGGGATCAGCCCGTCGTCGTCCATCGCGACGTGCCGGACCTGGGCCTGGGCCGCCTGGAAGACCCCGAGCGCTCCGACGTAGGACGGCGCCTCGGCGAGGATGACGTCACCCGGGTCGACGAACACGCGGGTGACCAGGTCGAGCGCCTGCTGGGAGCCGACGGTGACGACCACCTCGCTGGGCGAGGCGTCGGTGATGCCCTCCAGCGCCATGACGTCGCAGATCCGCTCCCGCAGCCGGGGGTCGCCCTGGCCGGAGCCGTACTGCAGCGTCTGGGCGCCCATCCCCGACACCAGCTCGCCGATCATCGACCCGACGGCGTCGAGGGGCAAGGCGGTGACGGCGGGCATGCCGCCGGCGAGCGAGACGACCTCGGGGCGGCTCACCACGGAGAACAGCGCCCGGATCTCCGAGCTCTTCATGCCGTGGGTGCGTGCTGCGTACCGGTCTGCCAGCGGGTCCAGCCGCGGGTGCCGCGGGGAGACGTGCGGGGACGCACCGCTGGAGTGCGCCCCGGCCTGACCGGTTCCGACCGAGGGGCCGGGCACAGGAGGGGTCACCCGTGGAAGTCTATGCCCCGACCCCGGACCGGCCGTTCAGCCGCGGGCGGGCAGCAGGAACGTGCCGGTGGGCGGGTCGGCGTCGGCGGGCAGGAACAGCCGCTGGACGGCGGCCACGACCGCCTGCGCCACGGTGCTGCGCAAGCGGGCGTCGAGCAGCAACAGCCGGTCGACCGGGTGGGAGAGGTAGCCGCAGTCGACCCGGACGGCGGGCATCCTGGTCATCCGCAGGATGTCCCAGGTCTTGGGGTGCGAGCCGCAGTCGAGCATCCCGGTGCGGGCGATGACCTCGCGGCGCACCAGGTTGGCGAACTCCTCGCCGACCGTGGAGCTCGCGCCGGATCCGGTGCCGTAGTAGTAGCTGGCGACGCCGCGGGCGTGCGCCGACCCGTGGGCCTCCATGTGCAGGGAGAGGAAGAGGTCGGCCCGGGCCTGGTTCGCGAAGGCGGTGCGGTCCTCGGCGGTGGGGTCGACGGTGCGGCCGCGGGTGAGGTAGACCGTGGCGCCGGCGGCGGCCAGGCGCCCCTCGATCCGGGAGGCGAGGTCGAAGACCAGGTCGGCCTCGGTGGTCTCCCCGGCCGTGTACCCGCTGTCGGCGCCACCGTGGCCGGGGTCGATGACGATGACCCGGCCGATCAGGTGCGGCCCGGAGTCGACGAGCGAGGCGCTCTGCCGGAGCAGCTGCGGCCGTCCGCCGGTGACCCGGCGGCCCAGCTGCTTGAGCGCGCGGAGCGTGGCCGGACCGCACGTGCCGTCGGCGGTCAGCCCGTAGTCGCGCTGGAACGCCCGCAGCCCCAGCTCGGTGTCGGCGCCCAGCATGCCGTCGGCCCGGCCGGCGTCATAGCCGAGCTCCAGCAGCAGCTCCTGCAGCCGGCGGACGTCGTCGCCGCGGGTGGGCCGCTCGGGGTCGAACCGCAGCAGCCGGTCGCCCAGCGACCAGCGGGCCTCGTGCAGGGCGCGGTAGGTCTCGTCACCGACCCGACCGTCGACGGAGAGCCCACGCACCTGCTGGAAGTGTCGGACGGCGAGCTCGGTCGCTGCGTCGTAGGCCGACTCCTCGGGCCGTTCCGGTCGCGCCGGCTCATCGGCCAGCAGACCGAGGGAACGGAGCATGGCCTGCACCTCCGCCACGGCGGGGCCGGTGCTGCCAGGTCGCAGGACGTCCATGCGGAGGTCGTCGCTCCTCGCTCGGGTCGGGGTGGCCGGTGGTGCCGCCGGAGACGATTGTGGCGGGTGTGCACGATCGGGCAGTGCACCGGGTTGTCTGCTGACCCGTCCGGGTGAGCGGCAGCCGGAACGAACGAGGCCCGCCCGTCCGGGGGGACGGGCGGGCCTCACCGTGGTTCGGACGCCGTGGCGAGGCACGGCCTCCCGTCGGCCGGTGCCCGGCCCGACGGGATCAGAGGTAGTCGGACAGGTCCGAGAGGATGGCGCCCTTGGGCTTGGCGCCGATGATGCTCTTGACCGGCTTGCCACCCTGGAAGACCGTCATGGTCGGGATCGACATGACCTGGTAGTCGCGGGCGATCTGCGGGTTCTCGTCGATGTTGAGCTTCGCGATCGTCAGCTTGTCGGCGTGCTCGGCCGCGATCTCCTCCAGCACGGGGGCGACCATCTTGCACGGCCCGCACCACTCGGCCCAGAAGTCGACCAGAACGGGCTTGTCGCTGCCCAGGACGTCACTGGCGAAGCTCGCGTCGGTGACGGTCACGGTGTTCTTGCCTGCCATGGTGCTGCTCCTTGCTCAGAGGGGACGGTGCAGTCTGTGGTTCAGCGCTCGTCGAAGGTCTCGGCGAGCCAGCGCTCGGCGTCGATCGCCGCGGCGGCACCGGTGCCGGCCGAGGTGATCGCCTGCCGGTAGATGTGGTCGACGACGTCGCCGCAGGCGAACACGCCGTCGATGGTGGTGCGCGTCGTCGGGTGGTCGACCACCACGTACCCCTCGTCGTCCAGCTTCAACTGTCCGACGAAGAGCTCGGTGCGGGGGTCGTGGCCGATCGCGACGAACAGGCCGCTGACCGGCATCTTCTCGGTCGTGCCGGTGGCGATGTCGGTCAGTTCGACGGCCTCGACCGTCGTGTCGCCGTGCACGTCGGTGACCTGCTTGCCCAGCGCCCAGCGGATCTTCGCGTTGTCCTGCGCGCGCTTCTGCATGATCTTGGAGGCGCGGAGCTCCTCGCGGCGGTGCACCACGGTGACGGACTTGGCGAAGCGGGTGAGGAAGGTGGCCTCCTCCATCGCTGAGTCGCCACCACCGACGACCACGATGTCCTGGTCGCGGAAGAAGAAGCCGTCACAGGTGGCACAGGCGGAGACGCCGCGGCCGAGCAGGCGCTGCTCGTTGTCCAGCCCGAGGTAGCGGTACTTGGAGCCGGTGGCCACGATCACCGCGTGCGCGCGGTGCACCTCGTCGCCCACCTTGACCACCTTGGGGTCGACCGTGAGGTCGACCTCGGTGACGTCCCGGGCGACCAGCTCGGCGCCGAAGCGCTCGGCCTGGGTGCGCATGTCGTCCATGAGCTGAGGGCCCTGGATGCCCTCCGGGAAGCCGGGGAAGTTCTCGACCTCGGTGGTCGTCATGAGTGCGCCGCCGAACTGGGAGCCCTCGAACACCAGCGGGTGCAGGTTCGCGCGGGCGGCGTACGTGGCAGCGGTGTACCCGGCGGGGCCGGACCCGATGATGATCAGGTCGCGGATCCCGTCGTGCTCCGCCGGGGGGATGGCGGGCGGGCCGTCGGTCGAGACCGCGGGACCGGGCGTCGGCTGGTTCGTCGTCACGGGGCGCACAACGGCCAGCCTAGGACGCGCATTCCCGGCTCACCCCCTCCCGGGGGGGCGGTTCAGCCAGCTGCGGTGACGGTGACCTCGGCCAGGTCGGCGCTGAAGCCGTCGTCGACAGGCACCAGACCGGTCACCCAGACCAGCACGTAGCGGGCGGTGGCCGGCTCGTCGAAGGCCAGCACGTCGTCGCCGGTGAGCGCTCCCGAGGCCGCGACCGGGAAGGACTCCAGTGCGGCGTCCGGCGAGCCGCCGGTGCGCACCTCGACCGTCGCCCCGGGCTGGGTGGTCCGCAGCGCGACGCCACCGACCGTCTGCTCGCTGCCCAGGTCGTACAGGACGCCGACACCGGGCTTGAGGTTGCCGAAGTCTGCCGAGCCCCGGTAGTTCAGCGTCGACCAGGCGGTGTCCGGGTCACCGTCGAAGGACAGCGGGACGTCGTCGTCGTTCTCCGGCTCCCCGTCGCCGAACGGGTCGAACACCGTGGCGCCGGTGATGGGCACCGGTGCGCCGACGGCCGGGGGTGCCGGCGCCGGCTCCTCGGCCGGGTCGGCCCCGGCGGTGACGCTCGCCTGCGGCGTCGACCCGGTCGGACCGCCCTCCACGCTTCCGGCCACGGAGAGCACGTTGGTGCCGAACCACCAGCCGATGGCGACGACCAGCGCCAGCGCCAGCAGGGGCAACCCGATCACGGCCAGCCGCCGCCGGGCGGACGGCGCCGGTTCGGTGCCCGCGGGGTCGTCGTCCGCCGCGGCGAAGGTCTCGTCGAGGACGAGGTCGTCCTCGTCCTCGACCCGGTTGCTGCCCGGCCCGGCGGAGAGCGGGCGCGGCAGGGCCGCCCCGGGCACGGGCGGGAGGCGGTGCCGGCCCATCCGGACCGGCTCCTCCTCGTCGACCTCGCGCCGCGCGGTCTCCTGCGGGCCGGTGCGCGGGCGGTCGGCGAGCAACGACACCATCGTGCTGACGCTGGACAGGCCGGTGGCCGGGTCGGTGGAACGGGCCCGGCGTACCAGGGCGGCGAGGTCGGGTGAGGAGATCTCGGTGGGCCGGCCGCCGGTCAGGCAGAGCTCCAGCAGCGCCCCGAGCGCGGTGATGTCGCCCTTCTCGGTGCCGACGGCGGCCGGCACCGACAGCAGGCCCACCAGGCCGCCGGGGCGCAGGACGACGTGCTCGGGGGTGAGGCCGCCGACGGCCAGGCCGACCCGGTGGGCCTCGGCGACCCCCTCGGCCAGCCGGCGGACCACCGCGCGGGCCTCCCGCTCGGACAGCGGGCCGTCGGTGGCCAGCCGGTCGGAGAGTCGGATGCCCTCGATCCACTCGTTGACGACGTAGGCGGCGCCGCCGGGCTCGCTGCGGCCGCTGCCCTCGGCGGCGTCGTAGACCATCGCCAGTGCGGGGGTGGCCAGCCCACCGGCGGTCAGCGCGCGGTTGATCCACTCACGCGCGGCCGGGCCGCCCGGGGTGTGCACCCGCAGGGCCACGTCGCGGTTGAGCACCCGGTCACGGGCGCGCCAGGAGCGGATCACCCCGGTGGGCGTCTCCTCGTCGGGCGCCACCTGGTCCAGCGGGCGGTAGCGATCGGGCAGGCCGGTTGTCGTCGACGTCACGGACGCTGCCGACCCCCTGGTCACTCTCGGCCGGGAACGGCGTCCCCGGTTCCGGTCGCGCGGCCGTCGGTCACCGTGAGCGCCCGAGTCGAGCCCGGACCCCGGCCAGGACGCCCCGGAGCTCCGGGACACCGGCCATCACGGCACCCGCGACGACCGCGCTGCCGATGACCACGGTACCGAGGACGACCGTCCCGAGCGAGCCCGGTACCGACGTGCCCAGCGACCTGCCCGCGAGCGACACGGCGGCCCAGCCCAGGGCCCCGGCGACCGCCGAGACCGCACCCATCCGCAGCACGGTGGTGCCGGCCTCGGCGCTGGCCCGCACCCCGAGCTTGCGCTCCAGGGCGACGGCGCCCACGACCCAACCGGCGACGTAGGTGGCGCTCGTGGCGATCATCAGACCGGCCACGACGTGCTCCGGTTCGACCAGCACCGGCACGAGCAGCAGCAGCGGCACCCGGACGGCGACCATCGCCACCTGGATGAGCGTCGGGGTCCGGGCGTCCTTCATGGCGTAGAACACCCGCAGCTGCAGCAGCGTCACCGCCATCGGCAGCAGTCCGAACGCGCCCACCGCGAGGGCGACGCCCACCCCGCGGGCGTCGGAGACGTCGGCGTTGCCGCGGGCGAAGGCCACGATGCCCACCGCCGGCCCCAGGACCACCAGCAGGGCGGTCACCGGCAGCAGCCCGGTCGCCGACAGGCGGGTGCCCAGCGAGAGGTCGGCGACGACGCCGTCCATGTCGTGCCGGGCGGCCGCCCGGCTCATCCGGGGCAGGAGGGCGGTGAGCAGTGCGACGCCGATGATCCCGTAGGGCATCTGGAACAGCAGGCTGGCGTTGGCGAACGCCAGGGGGCCGAGGCCGCCGGCGTCGGCGGCCTCGTTGGCCACGATGCTGGCGACGACGACGCCGACCTGGCTGACCAGCACGTACCCGATCACCCAGAGCCCGAGGGTGCCGGCCTCGCCCAGCCCGGTGCCCCGCAGCCCCCAGCGGGGCCGCAGCGGCACCCCGTTGCGGCCCAGCAGCGGCAGCAGCACGAACGCCTGCACGGCGATGCCCAGCGTAGTGCCGATGCCCAGCAGCCAGACCTGGAAGGCGGTGATGGTGACCGGCGTCAGGTCGCCCGGTCCGGCCGCCAGCAGGAACACCAGGCCGGTGGCGATGACCACGACGTTGTTGAGCACCGGCGCCCAGGCCGGCGGCCCGAACACCTGCCGGGAGTTGAGCACCGCCGTCGCCAGCGCACCGATCCCGTAGAAGACGATCTCCACCAGCAGGATCCGGGCCAGCCAGTTGGCCAGCTCGACCTGTCCCAGGTCCTCCCGGATGCCCATCAGCCAGGTCAGCGCCGGCGCCGCGAGCACGGCGACGACGGTGAGCACCGCCAGCCCGACGGTGGCCAGGGTGAGCAACCGCTGGGTGTACCGCACGCCGCCGTCGGCGTCCCGCTCCTGGGCGGTGACCAGCAGGGGGACGACGACCGACGTCAGCACCCCGCCGAGCAGCAGCTCGTAGACGATGTTGGGCAGCGTGTTGGCCACCGTGTAGGCGTTGCCGACCAGGCCGAAGCCCAGGGCGGCGGTGAGCACCACGGTGCGCAGGAAGCCGGTGAGCCGGGAGACCAGGCTGGCGACGGCCATCGTCCCGGCCGCGCGCAGGATGCCGCTGCTGCCCCCCGAGCGGCCCTGGCGGACGTCGGTGTCCTCCGGCTCGTCCTCGAGGTAGCGGGGCACCGCCGGGATGACCGGGATGAGCTGGGTGTCGTCGGGGCCGGGCACAAAGCGCCGTTGCCGGGCCGGCGGCGGGACCGGGGGCAGCGCCGCCCGCCGGCGGGCGCCGTCGCCGGACGCAGGGTCACCCACCGGCCGCGCTGCCGGGTAGCCGGCGGGCGGCGGTGGCAGCGATCGCGGCGGGACCGGCGGGGCCAGGGCCTCGGGCCGGTTGCCGACCACCGGGGCCGGGGCGGGGGCGGGCGGGGTGGCCGCCGAGCCGGGTTGTGCTCCCCGGTACGGCGGCGGGGGCAGTGGGGCCGGTCTCCGGGGTCGCGCGTCGGGTGACCCCGCGCGCTGGTCCTCCGAACCGGCCGGTGGGCCGCTCACACCGGGCTCCGGGCCGGCGGCAGACCCGCCGCCGGGTCCGGGGTGGGTGCCGGCTCGCCCCGCCGGCGGCGCAGCACGAAGCGCACCGCCCGGCGGAGGAAGAGCAGGGCCAGCAGCGCGGCGGCGCCCAGGGTGATCGCCAGGGTGACCGGGCCGTAGGCGGTGCTCCGCACCTGGAGCTGCACCGGATCGCCCAGGGGACCACCGGCCGGCGTCGTCAGCCGTGCGGTGACCGCGAACCCGCCGGACTGCTGGACGTCGGCCGGCACCTCGAGCGTGGTGAGCGACTCCGGCTCCAGCGTCTGCACGCCGATGTCCTCGGTGACCAGCCCGACGTTGCGCCGGCTCTCCAGGTCCAGCCGGACGTCGACGGCGAAGGGCAGGTCGTTGCGCACGGTGAGCACGAGCGGGGCGTCGCTGGAGGCGAGGGTGTACGTCCCGTCCGCCGGGGAGACGAGGCTGACCTGCTCGCGGAGCCGGGCGACCGTGCCCTGCAGGTCGGTGACCGCGGCCTGGAACGCCTCCGGGTCGCCCCGCCGCTGGGCGGACGCCGCCCGGGCGATCGCCGCGTCGTAGCCGGCCAGCGCCTCGTCGGCGTCGCCGACCACGGCGGCGGCGAAGTCGTCCCGCACCTCCGAGGTCTCCACGATCCCGGCCATCGTCGCGGCCGGCAGCCGGACGTCCGGGTCGGTGCCGGTCAGCTCCCCGACCTCCGCCGCGGGGCGGTCGGCCAGGGCGGCGACCGACACCGGGGCGAGCCACGGCTGGGTGGCGGTGTCGGTCATCATCGCGGCCACGGTGCCCGGGTCGGGGTCGACCCAGCGGGGCGGGGCGACGAGCACGGTGGAGGTGACGCCGTCGGCCTGCTGGGCGTGCAGCGTGGCGAGCTCGGCCAGGTAGCGCTGTTCGACCAGCCGCCCGGCCTCCGGCCGCAGGGTGGCGGTCTCGACGGCCTCGGCCAGTTCCCCGTCGGCGACGAGCGTGGTGACCGGCCCACCGGTGGTCTCCAGCACGCCGCGGGCAGCCGCGGGGTCGCCGTCGTCCCCCACCGCCTGGCTGCCGTCGGTCAGCCCGTCCTCGGCCAGCACGACGGTGCCGACCCCGCCGGTGGCCAGGGTGGTCAGGGTGCCTTCGTCGAGGGTGCCGCCGGCCGGCCAGGCCAGGTCGGTGCGGGGCTGCACCCCGAGCACCTCCTCGACGACCGCGGCCCCGGCCCCTGTGGGGGCGGTGCCGGCCGCCGGCGTCGGGACGAGCGCCCCGTCGGCGGTGCTGGGCTGCCGGACGGTGCCCGCGCCGGGCAGGGTGCGCAGCAGCGCCTCGCCCTCCCCGGCGGCCACCAGCGCGTCGGCGTCGACGTCGGCGTACGGGAGGGCCACCACGTCGTGGTCGGCGGCGAGCCGGCGCAGTCGCTCGAGCAGTGCGGCCGCGTCCGCGGTGCCGGTGCCCTCCTCGCCGTCCACCAGGTAGGCGCCGGCGGCCATGGCCGCCAGCTCTTCCAGCAGGGCCGGGTCGACGGCGAGGGTGACCGGCACGGCGGGCACCGTCTCGGCCGTGGCCGCATCGGAGGTGCGCGGGAGCTGCTCGACGGTGTCCACGATGCGGTCCAGCCGGCCGCCGTCGTCGACCTGGGCGGCCAGCGCGTCGTCGGTGAACGCCCCGGTGGCGTCCCGGTGCGGACGGTCGGTGACCGGCCAGAGCCAGGCCACCTCGGTCCGGGCCTCCGGAGCCGTCTCCGAGGCCACCGACTGCGCCACGAGGTGCGTGGCCACCTCGGCCGCCCGCTCGGTGACCCCGTCCGCGCGGGTGCCGTTGACGTTGAGCAGGACGGGGTACACGCCCTCGGCCGTGAGCTGGAGGGCCTCGGCCGGGGTCGAGAAGCTGAACGTGAGGGCCTCTCCGGGCTCGAGCTCGTCCGCACCGGGCACCTCGACGAAGGGCGCGATCGCCGCGGTGTGGTCGCCCGGCCGGGCGAGGTCGGCGGCCAGCCCGGACCGGGTGGTCAGCACCTCCCCCCGCTGCAGCCGCACCTCAAGGTCGTCGTAGGTCTCGGTGCTGTCGTTGCGGAGGGTGGCGGTCACCTCGACGGCGGCATCGGGGGTGACGGTGCGCGGTTCCAGCCGGCTCACGGTCAGCTCCAGTGGCCGGTCGGCCGAGGAGCCGGTGGAGCTGTCGGGGTCCCCCGGCGCGGCGTGCGCGGTGCCCGGGACGCCCAGCAGCCCGGTGACGACGGTCGCGAGGGCGCCGAGCACCAGTCGACGACCGCCCTCCCGGCGGCCCCCGGTCGGCGTCGTCCTCGGTGGGGAGGTGTTGGGGCGGCCGTCGGCGCGGCCGGCGACCCGCCGGGTCACGCGCTGTCGGCCAGCAGGCCGGGCGCGCGCTCGACCAGCGCGCGCTCGTCGGCGTAGGCAAGTCGCCCGCCGAGTTCGGTCAGTGGCACCCAGGCGACCTCGGTGACCTCGACGTCGGCGTCGGACAGCGCGCCGCCGATGGCCCGGAGGAGGAAGTGGTGGACCGTCTTGTGCACGCGGCGGCCGTCTGCGACGAACCAGAAGTCGATGATGCCCAGGGGGGCGACGACCTGGCCGATGATGCCGGTCTCCTCGGCGACCTCGCGGACGGCGGTGTCCTCCGGCGTCTCGCCCTGCTCGATGTGCCCCTTGGGCAGGGACCAGAGCAGGCGGCCACGGCGGTCGGTGCGGCCGATCAGGGCGGCTCTCGGCCCGGTGACCTCGTCGTCTGCGACCACCAGCCCTCCGGCGGAGGTCTCGTCGACCCGACGCAGCCGGCGGCCGGGGCGCTGCCGCCCGCCCGTTCCAGCCATGCCAGCAGGGTAGCGCGCGGCACGGCACTACCCTCGACCGTCGTGTCAACCGACCCGTCGCGTCGCGCCCCCTCCGGCCCGACCCCGCCACCCGAGCCCGTCCCCGCGGCGGTGCAGCAGACGGTGCGGGAGCTCGTCGAGGTCTCCCCCGTGCTGGTCGCCCTCGGTGAGCGGTTCACCGCCGCCGGTCACGAGGTGCACCTCGTGGGCGGTTCGGTCCGCGATGCCCTCCTGGCGGCCGGGACGAGTCGGCCGCTGCCCACCGGCGACCTGGACCTGACCACCGACGCGCGGCCGGAGCAGACGCTGGAGGTGCTGCGGGGCTGGGCCAGTTCCACGTGGAACACCGGCATCGCCTTCGGCACCGTCGGGGCCGAGGTGCGCGGTGAGCGGGTGGAGATCACCACCTTCCGGGCCGACCGCTACGACCGGGAGTCCCGCAACCCGGAGGTCGCCTGGGGCGCCTCGCTCACCGACGACCTGGCCCGCCGCGACTTCACCGTCAACGCGATGGCGGTCTCGCTCGGACCGGACCGCACGGTCACCGACCCCTTCGGTGGGCTGGGCGACCTGCTGGCCCGGCGGCTGCGCACCCCGGGCCGAGCGGTCGACTCCTTCGCCGACGACCCGCTGCGGATGCTGCGCGCGGTCCGCTTCGTCGCCCAGCTGGGGCTGACCCCGGACGACGAGGTGGTCGAGGCGATGACCGCGCTCGCCTCCGAGCTGGCCCGGATCACCGCCGAACGGGTGCAGCACGAGTTCTCCCGCACGCTGTTGAACGACGCCCCCGGTCCGGCGCTGGACCTGTTCGTCTCCACCGGGCTGGCCGACGTGGTCCTGCCCGAGCTCGCCGCGCTGCGGATGGAGATCGACGAGCACCACCAGCACAAGGACGTCTACGTCCACTCGCTGACCGTGCTGGACCAGGCGATCGCCCTGGAGAAGGCGGACCCGGAGGCCGAGTCCCCCGACCTGGTCCTGCGGCTCGCGGCGCTGCTGCACGACGTCGGCAAGCCGGCCACCCGCCGGCACGAGCCCCGCGGCCGGGTCTCCTTCCACCACCACGAGGTGGTCGGCGCGAAGCTGGTCCGCAAGCGGCTCCTGGCGCTGAAGTACCCGAAGGACGTCGTCGAGGCGGTGTCCCGGCTGACCTTCCTGCACCTGCGCTTCCACGGGTACGGCGGCGGCGAGTGGACCGACTCCGCCGTCCGCCGGTACGTCACCGACGCCGGTGACCTGCTGCCACGGCTGCACAAGCTGGTCCGGTCCGACTGCACCACCCGCAACCGGAAGCGGGCGGCGGCGCTGTCGGCGACGTACGACTCGCTGGAGCAGCGGATCACCGAGCTGTCGAAGCTGGAGGACCTGGCCCGGGTGCGGCCTGACCTCGACGGCAACCGGATCATGGAGCTGCTGGAGATCCCGCCGGGCCGCCAGGTCGGCGAGGCCTGGCGCTTCCTCAAGGACCTGCGGCTGGAGCGCGGGCCGCTGGAGCCGGAGGAGGCCGAGGCCGAGCTGCTCGCCTGGTGGCGCACCCGCGGCCAGGTCAGCTGACTACGGGGTCAGCGACAGCCGCAGGGCGAGCGGGGCGTCGTCGGTGCGGCGGGCCTCGGCCCGCGCCCAGCGGCTGAACGCCACGGCGGTGAGCAGGTAGCCGGCGGCGATCCCGATCAGCAGCGCCCAGCTGACCCCCGAGGCCGGCATCAGGAACGCCCCGGCCAGCAGGGCCACCACGAAGGTGACGTTGAAGAGGGTGTCGTAGACGGAGAAGACCCGGCCGCGGAAGTCGTCGTCCACCGCCTCCTGCAGCGTGGTGTCGACACAGATCTTGATGCCCTGCGCGACGAACCCCAGGGTGAGGACGGCGGCCACGATCGCCGCCGGCCGGAACACCCCGCCCAGCACCAGCTGGCCGGTGCCGCCGAGCACGAGCAGGCCGAACACCCACGCGGCCTTGCCCCACCGGCGCACCGCCCACGGGGTCACCGCAGCGGCCAGCAGGGTGCCGGCCGCGCCGGCCGCCAGGACCTGGCCCAGGCCGGCCAGCCCGCCCGGGAAGAGCCCGGTGTCCTCGGCGAAGGAGTTCCGGTACAGCAGCAACGTCATGAGGGTCAGCAGCCCGTACATCAGCCGGTGCACCGCCATCACCGACAGGATCGCCGTTGCCGGGGGGTGCGCCAGCATGTGCCGGGCGCCGGCCACCATGCCGTGCAGCACGTCACGGGCGCTGACCGTGGCGGCCAGGGTCAGGTGGTCGGGGCCCAGGTGGCCGCGGGTGAAGCGGGAGACGATGGCGGAGGCCACCAGGTAGGGCACCGCCGAGGCCAGGGCCAGGCCGGCGTAACCGCCGCTCCCGGACCCGGTCAGCGCCGTCGCGCCGATGGCGACCCCGCCGCCGAGCACGGCCGCCACCGCGCCGGCCGTCGTGGACAGCGCGTTGGCCGAGACCAGCGAGGGCGCATCGGTGGTGTGCGGCAGCCCGGCGGAGAGCGCGGACAGGACGAAGCGGTTGACCGAGAACACCAGCAGCCCGGCGACGTAGAACCCGGGGCCCTGGACCCCCAACAGGATCAGCGCGGCGACCACGACCACGAGGACGGCGCGCACCACGTTGGCGACCAGCAGCACCTGCCGGCGGCTCCAGCGGTCCAGCCACACCCCGGCGAACGGACCGACCAGCGAGTACGGCAGCAGCAGGACGGCGAACCCGGCGGCCACGTCGATCGGGTCGGTGGCCTGCTGGGGGTTGAAGAGCACCGTGCCGGCCAGGGCGGCCTGGAAGACGCCGTCACCGAACTGGGAGGACAGCCGGGTGGCCAGCAGCCGACGGAAGTCACCACGCCCGAGGAGGTGACGCACGGTCGTGGGCGCCTGCTGCATCCCAGCCACACTACGTCGCCCGCGACGGGCGGGCAGCCGACGTCGGGCGGTCAGGAGGCGGACGGATCAGCCACCCCTCCGGCCGGTCCCTGATGCACACTGGAGGCGATGAACCCGGTGCCCTCGTCACCCGACCCCGAGCGTCGCCCCACAGCCGGCAAGGCTGCGGGGCGGAGCAGGCGTACCGGCGTACCGGCCCTGTCGGTCGGCTCGCTGGACGACGTCCGGCCGGGCTGCCTGCTGGTCGCGCTGCCGACGCTGACCGATCCGACCTTCGCCGGTGCGGTCGTCTACGTCCTGGACCACTCCGACACCGGCACCATCGGCGTCGTGCTCGGGCGGCCGAGCGAGGTCCGGATCGGTGACGTGCTGCCGGGGTGGTCGGAGCTGGCCGTCGAGCCGGGCGTCTTCCACGTGGGCGGGCCCTGCGAGGCCGACACCGCCCTGTGCCTGGCCACCCGCCGGGGCAGCGAGCCACTGCCGGCCGACAGCGGGCTCCGCGCGGTCGCCGGGGCGGTCCACCTGGTCGACCTGGACAGCGACCCGGCCGAGCTGGACGGGGAGATCGGCGGCCTGCGGGTGTTCGCCGGCTACGCCGGGTGGTCGGCCGGGCAGCTGGCCGGCGAGCTCGCCGAGGGCGCCTGGGCCTGCGTCGCCGGCATCCCGGCCGACGTGCTGACCGGCGCCTCCGGGCCCGAGCTGTGGCGGTCGGTGCTGCGCCGCCAGTCGGGCCGGCTGGCCGTCCTCTCCACCGCGACGGCGGACCCCTCCGCCAACTGACGTGGGCGCCTGACCGACATGCCCGCGTGTCGACTCCCGGTGGCGGCCAGGACCTGGTAGGAATGAGCCCGCAGGAGGGGGCGACCTGGGGAAGAGGCCGCCCCCTCCTGCTCTGTCGTTCACAGGCCCAGGGCCGCCGCGATCTCCGGGTGCTCCGTGAGGCTCACCGTGTCGCCCTCGGCCGGGAGCGTGATCTCCCGCTCGCCGTGGTCGGCCAGGGTGATGGTGACGGGGACGTCCTGCAGCGTGGTGGCGTACTGCACCAGCAACTCGGTGTCGGCGGCCACGGCGATCGTCGTCCCGGTGGGGTTCTGGAAGACCGAGGCGAGCTCCCCGTTGATCGACCGGCTGCCCGCCCAGGTGTAGCCGGCGAAGGACTGCGGGTCGTCCGCCGTCGTGGACGCGAGCCTGGGCACCATCTGGACCAGCACGTCCAGCAGCGAGGCCGTGCCGCCGGCCTGCGTGATGGCGATCGGCCGGCGCACGTACGTGGCGGGCGGGAGGCCGGCCTCCTCGAGCGCCTCGGCCAGCCCCGGCACGTCGCCCTGCCAGAGGTCCTCACCGGTGAAGAAGAGGGTGCGGGTGTCCTCGGGGCGCCCGTCGGCGTAGCTGGTGACGGCCTGGGCCCGGCCCGTCCCCTCGGTGAAGTCGATCTCGCCGGTGAGCGTCAGGACGGCGCCCTCGGCGTAGGGGGCGGTCACCTCGAAGTCGGCGCCGCCCTCCTCGCGGCCGGCGTAGAGCACCTGACCGAGGACCTCGGCCTCCGCGGAGCTCACCGGGTCGCCGGGGACGCGCTCGGCGGTCTCGTCGTCCCCGCACCCGGCGAGCAGGGCCAGTGCCACCAGCAGGGAGGGCACGAGCAGTGGTGGGCGACGCAGCGGCATGCCGTCAACACTAGGAGCCGGTGCCGGCCCCGGACGCGGAACGGCCCGCACCCGGTGCGGGGTGCGGGCCGTTCCGTGGTCGGGCCGTGTCAGCGCTCGACGTCCCCGCGGATGAAGGCCTCGACGGCGTCCCGGGCCTCGCTGTCGCTGTACTGCACCGGGGGGCTCTTCATGAAGTACGACGACGCGGACAGGATGGGCCCGCCGATGCCGCGGTCCTTGGCGATCTTCGCGGCCCGGACGGCGTCGATGATGATGCCGGCCGAGTTCGGGGAGTCCCAGACCTCGAGCTTGTACTCCAGGTTCAGCGGGACGTCGCCGAACGCGCGGCCCTCCAGGCGGACGTAGGCCCACTTGCGGTCCGACAGCCACGGCACGTGGTCCGACGGGCCGATGTGCACGTTGCCCTTGCCCATGTCCCGGTCGACCTGGCTGGTGACCGACTGCGTCTTGGAGATCTTCTTGGACTCCAGGCGCTCGCGCTCGAGCATGTTCTTGAAGTCCATGTTGCCGCCGACGTTGAGCTGCATGGTGCGGTCCAGCTGCACGCCGCGGTCCTCGAACAGCTTGGCCAGCACCCGGTGGGTGATGGTGGCGCCGACCTGGCTCTTGATGTCGTCACCGACGATCGGCACCCCGGCAGCGGTGAACTTGTCCGCCCACTCCTTGGTGCCGGCGAGGAAGACCGGCAGCGCGTTGACGAAGGCGACGCCGGCGTCGATCGCGGCCTGGGCGTAGAACTCCGCGGCCTGCTGGGAGCCGACCGGGAGGTAGCAGACGACGACGTCGGCGCCGGACTCCCGGAGCGCGGCGGCCATGTCGACCGGAGAGTCGTCGGACTCCTCGACGATCTCGCGGTAGTACTTGCCCAGCCCGTCGAGGGTGGTGCCGCGCTGCACGGTCACGCCCAGCGGCGGCACGTCGGCGATCTTGATGGTGTTGTTCTCGCTGGCGACGATCGCCTCGGAGAGGTCGCGGCCGACCTTCTTGGCGTCGACGTCGAACGCGGCGACGAACTCGATGTCGGAGACGTGGTAGTCACCGAACCGGACGTGCATGAGGCCGGGGACCGACGCGGTCTCGTCGGCGTCCCGGTAGTACTCGACGCCCTGGACGAGCGACGCGGCGCAGTTGCCGACGCCGACGATGGCGACCTTGACCGATGCCATGGACTGACTCCCTCCGACGGACCCGACGCGGGTCCGGACGATGTGCGTGGACGTGGTGCTGGCGGTGCGGTGGTTCAGGTGGGGACGTCGTTCGGTGGTGGGGGCGGGGTGGGCGTCTGCTCCGCCCGGGCCGCTTCGGCGCGTGCGTCGTCGCGTTCGCTGTCGATGAGCTCGGTGAGCCAGCGGACCTCGCGGTCGACCGAGTCCAGACCGTGCCGCTGCAACTCGAGGGTGTAGCGGTCGAGCTTCTCCTGGGTGCGACGCAGGGAGTCCATGAGCCGGTCGCGCTGGCGCTCGACGGTGCGTCGGCGGCCCTCCAGGATGCGCAGCCGCACGTCGGCGGCGGTGTGCCGGAAGAAGGCGAGGTGGACGCCGAACCGGCCCTCGTCGTCGTAGGCCTCGGGCCCGGTCTGGCTGACCAGGTCGGCGAAGCGCTCCTTGCCCTCGGCGGTGATCGCGTAGACGACCTTCCCGCGCCGGCCGGTGAGCGCCGGGGCGTCGGCCGGCAGCAGGGACCGAGGGGTCGGGTCGTCGCTGGCGATGAGGCCGGCCGCCTGCAGCCGCTTGAGCGCCGGGTAGAGCGACCCGTAGGAGATCGAACGGAGGCCACCGAGGACGGCGGCCAGCTCCTTGCGGAGTTCGTAGCCGTGCATGGGCGACTGCTGCAGCAGACCGAGGATGGCGAACTCGAGCACGACGCCACCTCCTGGTCTGCCGGTGTTCACCGGATCGATGTATCGGGACGATACATCCGGTCGCTGCACCGCGCGCAAGTCGGACAGCCAGTGCACCGGTGTCCCACCCGTCCCATGTCGATCTCCGCAGAGACGGTGAACCGCTGGTCAGTGCGTACATTGGCGGCCGTGCCCGGACGTCGGCCGGTGCTGGACGACGCGCAGGGTCGCCGCGACGCGGACCACGCGAGGGCCGCCGCCGGGCGGCGTCCCGCCGGGCAGCGCAGACGCGCTCCCAGTCGACACACAGCTGAAGACGTCACCCTGGACGCCCAGGACCGCCTGCACCCCGGCGGCTGAGCACCCACGACCTGCAGGAAGGGGCCCACCGCGTGCCTCCCCACGACGAGACCGCCCGTGTCACCCCCGGTGCCGGCTCGGTCCGCCGTCCCCCGCCGGCCCGGGCCCGCGCCGGCTCTGGTGGCAGCGGTGCTGCCGGTGCCCGCCGCCCGCCCGCTGCCCGGGCCCGGACGACGGCGTCCCGTGACGGTGGTGCGCGGCCGGCGGCCCGTTCCGGTGGGGGCAGCGGCGGTGGTCGTCCGCCGGTGAAGCCCCCGACGGGTGGGCGGCGTCCCGGTGGCAGCAGCCGACCGCCCGGTGGTGGCGGGAAGAAGGGTGCCAAGCCGAAGCGCCGGCGCTGGCTGAAGGTGCTCGCCGGTGCGTTCCTGAGCATGCTGGTGCTGCTGGGCGTCTTCGTGGGCGTCGTCTACGCCACGACCGAGGTGCCCACGCCGGAGTCGGTGCAGACCGACCAGACGACCGTCGTGTACTACGCCGACGGCGTCACCGAGCTGGCCCGGCTGGGCAACGAGAACCGGACGAACGTCTCTCTCGGGCAGATCTCCCAGCCGGCCCAGAACGCCGTGCTGGCCGCGGAGAACCGGGCGTTCTACACCGACCCGGGCATCTCCTTCACCGGCATCGTGCGGGCGGCGTGGAACAACCTGACCGGCGGCTCCACCCAGGGTGGCTCCACCATCACCCAGCAGTACGTGAAGAACGCCTTCCTGACCTCGGACCAGACGTTCAGCCGCAAGTTCAAGGAGCTCTTCCTCGCGGTCAAGCTGGACAACGAGTACTCGAAGGAGCAGATCCTCGAGAACTACCTCAACACCATCTACTTCGGGCGCGGGGCCTACGGCATCGAGGCGGCGGCCAGCACGTACTTCGGGGTCTCCGCCACGGAGCTCACCCCCGAGCAGGGCGCGGTGCTCGCCGTTCTCATCCGGAACCCCAGCGCGAACGACCCGGAGACCAACCCGGAGGGTGCGCAGCAGCGCTGGGGCCTGGTGCTGGACGCGATGGTGGAGCAGGGCTGGCTGGACGCCGCCGCGCGGGAGGCCGCCGTCTACCCGGCGGTGCTGCCCAACACCGGCAGCAGCTCCGGCATCCCGACCGGCCCGGAGGGGCTGATCGTGCGCCAGGTGCTCGACGAGCTGGAGCGGCAGCCGTTCAGCTACACCCGGGACGACATCTACTCCGCCGGGCTCCGCATCACCACGACGGTGGACAAGGCCAAGCAGGACGCCGCGCTCGCCGCGGTGAACGACGTGATGGCCGGCGAGCCGGCGAACCTCCGGGAGGCGCTGGTCGCGGTGGACCCGAAGACCGGCGGCGTGCTGGCCTACTACGGCAACGACCTGAGCAGCAGCGAGGACCCGGAGGTGGACACCACCGACTACGCCCAGGCGCTCAAGCAGCCCGGGTCGTCGTTCAAGCCGTACACCCTGGCCGCCGCGCTGGAGAACGGCTACAGCGTCAGCACCCGCCGGGACGGCAGTTCACCGCAGGAGTTCGACGACCGGCCCGGGCTGCCGGTGGTCAACTCCGGCAACGCGCAGTGCGGCAACTGCACGCTCAAGGAGGCGATGACCAGGTCGCTGAACACCACGTTCTACGGCCTGGCCTACGAGGTCGGCCCCGAGGTGGTCGCCGAGACGGCCCGGGAGGTCGCCGGACTCCCTGCGACCTGGGACCCCAACCGGGACGACAACACGGTGCCCGAGGACCTGACCGGGTACGAGACGCTCAGCATCCCGAAGACCGACATCACCGGCGGCTCGATCGGCATCGGCGAGTACCCGGTCCGGCCGATCCAGCAGGCCGCCGGCTTCGCCACCTTCGCCGCCGGCGGGGTGCAGCACGCGACGCACTTCGTCGCCTCGGTCGCCGACAGCGCCGGCACGGTGCTGGGCACGGGGACGACCGCCTCCACGCAGGCGGTGTCGGCGGAGGTGGCCAACGACGTCACCTTCGCCCTGACCGACGTCGCCGAGAGCTCCGACCTGCCGCTGGACGGCGACCGGCCGGTGGCGGCGAAGACCGGCACCCAGGGCGCGAACCGGACCGACAACTCCGACGCCTGGATGGTCGGCTACACGCCGTCGATCTCCACCGCGGTGTGGGTCGGGTCGAAGGGCACCGAGCCCATCGTCAACTCGCGGGGGAACATCATCTACGGCTCGGGGCTCCCGGGGGAGATCTGGCAGCAGTTCATGGACACCGTGCTCGCCGGCACCCCGGAGGAGCCGCTCCCGTCCAAGCCGCTGATCAAGGGCGACGCGGACAAGGGCATCCCCGAGCCGACGCGGCAGGCCCCGGCCCCCACCACGAGCCAGGCCCCGGAACCGGCACCGGTCACCAACCAGGCCCCGGCGCCGAGCCGCACGCCGAGCAGCAGTTCGGCTCCGGTTCCCAGTCAGTCGCCCGAGGCGGAGGAACCGGTCGGGTCGACGCCGCCGGTCCCCTCGTCATCGGGGCCGCCGACACCGTCCACCTCGGCGCCGAACGGCTGACCGGAACAGCAGGCAGACTGACCGCGTGAGTGCGACACCGACGGGCCCGTCCGTTCCAGCCGACCGGCTGGGGGGCGGGCCCGAGGTGTCTGCGCCTCCGGAGCCGGACCGCGTCGTGCCGACCTGGACCGACCCGGTGGCGGTCCAGGCCAGCGAGGCGGTGGGCGGCCCCTGGGGTCGGCACGCCGTCACCGGGCGGGCCCGGTTCTGGACGCCGCTGCGGGTGTGCCTGCTGTTCACCGTCGTCGTGCTCAGCCTGGCCTGGGTCAAGCAGGCGCCCTGCGCCGCCGGCGACTGGTCGGGCAGCAAGCAGTACACCCACTTCTGCTACAGCGATCCCATCCCGCTGTTCTTCACCCACGGGGTGGGCGACGGGCAGGTGCCCTACCTGGACTCCGCCGTCGAGTACCCGGTGCTGATCGGAGCGATGATCCAGGGCGCCGCGATGACCGCCCGGGGATGGGACGGTCTCGCGGGGGGCATCTCCGCCGCACCGGTGGCGACCTTCTACCTCGTCACCTGCCTGCTGCTGTCGGCGCTGGCGCTGCTGGTCACCCGCGGCGTGCTGGGCCTGGCCGGGCGACGGCCCTGGGACGCCGCGATGGTCGCGCTGTCACCGCTGCTGCTGGTGCACGCCTTCACCAACTGGGACCTGCTGGCGATCGCGCTGACCACCCTCGGGATGTGGGCGTGGGCGCGTCGGCACCCGGTGCTGGCCGGCGTGCTGATCGGGCTGGGGGTGTCGGCGAAGCTCTACCCGGTGATCGTCCTGGGCGTGCTGTTCGTGCTGTGCCTGCGCGCCGGCCGGCTGCGGGCCTGGCTGTCGGCGGCCGTGGCCGCCGGGCTGGCCTGGCTGGCGGTGAACCTGCCGGTGGCCCTCGTCGCGCGGGAGAACTGGGCCCGGTTCTTCACCTTCAGCGACGTCCGGCCGGCGAACCCGGAGAGCATCTGGGCGATCGCCCTGGACCTGACCGGCGACCGGATCCTGGACGGCCCGCTCGCCGAGGGGCAGACGCCGTCGGTGCTCAACGCGACCGTCGCCGTGGTGCTGCTGCTGTCGGCCGCCGCGGTCTCCTGGCTGGCCCTGGCCGCTCCGCTGCGTCCGCGACTGCCCCAGCTGGCGTTCCTGCTGGTCGCAGCGTTCCTGCTGCTGAACAAGGTGTGGAGCCCGCAGTTCTCGCTGTGGCTGCTGCCGCTCGCGGTGCTGGCCCGGCCGCGCTGGCGTTCGCTGCTGCTCTGGCAGGCCACCGAGGTGCTGGTCTGGGTGACGACCATGCTGTATTACCTCGGCGCCGACGACAACGGCGTGGGCGTGGAGTGGTTCTACCTCGCGGTGATCGTGCGGGACGTCGCCGTCCTCGTGCTGATGGCGCTGGTCGTGCGGGAGGTCTGGTCACCGGACCACGACCTGGTGCGCCGCAGCTGGCCGGGCACCGACGACCCCGCCGGCGGCCCTCTCGACGGCGCCCCCGACCGGTGGGTGCTCCCCCGGCCCGTGGGCCGGGCTCAGCCCGCGAGGGCCTCGCGCAGCAGGGTGATCTCCTCGGCGTGACCCGCGGCGTCGCCCGGGGTCTCCAGGACGACGGGGGCGCCGGCGGCGCGGGCCACGCCGAGCAGCAGCTCCAGCGGGATCTCCCCGGCGGTCAGCGGCGCGTGCCGGTCGCGGCCGGAACCGGCGGGGTCCCGGCTGTTGTTCAGGTGCACCAGGTCGATCCGGCCGGTGATCGCCCGGACGTCGTCCACCACCCGGGCCAGGTCCCAGCCCGCCGCCCAGGCGTGGCAGGTGTCCAGCACGAACCCCGCGCCGAACTCCCCCACCGCCTCCCACAGCCGGGCCACGGCGTCCAGGTCACGGGCCATCGCGTTGTCCCCGCCCGCGGTGTTCTCGATCAGCACCGGGATGCCGAAGCCGCCCTCGTCGGCCTGCCGGGCGAACGTCTTGCGCCAGTTGTCGACCCCGGCCGCCGGGTCGTCCTTCGCCAGCACGTGACCGCCGTGCACCACCATGCCGCGGGCACCGACGGCGGCCGACGCCTGGGCGTGCTGGCCGAGCAGCTTGCGGCTGGGGATGCGGATCCGGTTGTTCGTCGAGGCGACGTTGAGCACGTAGGGGGCGTGCACGAAGACGGCGACGTCGGAGCCGAGCAGCGCCTCGGCGTCCGGCCTCGGCTTCGGCGCCTTCCAGCCCTGCGGATCGGCGAGGAACACCTGCACCGCGTCGGCGTCCAGCTCGGCCGCGCGGGCCAGCGGACCGCCGTCGGCCAGCTCGTTGTCCTCGGTCAGACCCGGTCCGACGTGCACGCCGATCAGCTGCTCAGCCACCCGCAGGAGACTAGGCGCACCCGCCGCCCGGACACGATGGGTGCAGTGCACTGGTAGCCTGGCCGGTGCGCGTCCTCTCCTGCCTCCTGCAGGTCCGGGCGCGCGACGCATGTACGACCCTCCTGCTGCAGACACCCTGCGGCCGCTGAGACCAGAGGAGGTGGGGTTCTCCGTGCGTAACTACGAACTGATGATCATCCTCGACCCCGAGCTCGAGGAGCGGACCATCGCTCCCAGCCTGGATCGTTTCCTGACCGTCGTCACCAACTCCGGTGGCACCGTCAAGACGGAGATCTGGGGCCGCCGTCGGCTGGCCTACGAGATCGACAAGAACGCCGAGGGCATCTACGCGATCGTCGACATCCAGGCCGAGCCGGCCGCCGTCGCCGAGCTGGACCGTCAGCTGAACCTCAACGAGTCCATCCTGCGCACCAAGCTGATGCGCCCCGAGGCTCACTGACCATGGCCGGCGAGACCGTCATCACCGTCATCGGGAACCTGACGGCCGACCCGGAGCTGCGGTTCACCCCGTCCGGCGCCGCCGTCGCCAACTTCACCGTGGCCTCGACCCCCCGCACCTTCGACCGTCAGTCGCAGGAGTGGAAGGACGGCGAGGCGTTGTTCCTCCGGTGCAACGTCTGGCGTCAGGCGGCGGAGAACGTCGCCGAGTCGCTCACCCGCGGTTCGCGGGTCATCGTGTCGGGCCGGCTGAAGCAGCGGTCCTTCGACACGAAGGAAGGCGAGAAGCGCACCGTCATCGAGCTGGAGGTCGACGAGATCGGCCCCTCTCTGCGGTACGCCACCGCCAAGGTCACCCGCGCTGCGCGCAGCGAGGGTGGCGGCGGCGGGTTCGGCGGCGGCGGCGGCAACAGCGGTGGCAGCGGTGGCGGTGGTGGTGGTGGCTTCTCCGGTGGCGGAGCGAGCGACCCCTGGTCCACCCCGCCGGCGTCCTCCGACGAACCGCCTTTCTGATCCCCCCTCTCTGTACTGATCTCTGGAGAACCCAGTGCCCAAGCCTCCCCCCCGCAAGATCAAGAAGAAGGTCTGCCAGTTCTGCAAGGACAAGGCGACCTACATCGACTACAAGGACACGACCCTGCTGCGGAAGTTCATCTCCGACCGCGGCAAGATCCGTGCCCGCCGCGTCAGCGGCAACTGCAGCCAGCACCAGCGTGACGTCGCCGTGGCCGTGAAGAACAGCCGCGAGATGGCACTGCTGCCCTACACCTCCACGGCGCGCTGATCATGAGCACCATGAAGCTGATCCTGACGCAGGAGGTCACCGGTCTCGGTTCCTCCGGCGACACCGTCGAGGTCAAGGGCGGGTACGCCCGCAACTACCTCCTGCCCCGCGGGCTGGCCATGGTGGCCACCCGTGGTGCCGAGAAGCAGGTCAACAGCCTGCGCCGGGCGCGGGCTGCCCGCGACGTGCGTTCGCTCGAGGAGGCCCAGACGGTCGCCGGTCAGCTCTCGCAGCTGACCGTCACGCTCCCGGCCCGCTCGGGTGACGGCGGCCGCCTGTTCGGTCGCATCACCACCGCCGACGTCGCTGCTGCGGTCACCGCTGCCGGCGGCCCGGAGCTCGACCGTCGCCGGATCGAGCTGCCCAGCAGCATCAAGAGCCTCGGCACCCACACCGTCACGGTGCGGGTCCACCCGGAGGTCTCCGTCCCGGTCACCCTGGACGTCGTCGCCGGCTGATCGAGGCCGCTCTTCCACAGCACCGCCCACGAGGGGCGTCGGACTCCGGTCCGGCGCCCCTCGTGGCGTTCCCGAGGCCCGGTCGACGCCCTCCCGTGTCGACACGGGTGCGGACGCCACCGTGGACGGCAGGTGAACGTCACCGCCGGCCGGCCGGGTGTCCTCGGCGACCGTCTGCGTCGTGGGTCACCGAGCCGGGTCGCCGACCGTTACGCGTGTGACCTGCGGGGATCCGCCGACACGCCCGGGCCGCGAGTTCTGCGGGAAGTTGCCGGATTTCTTCCGTCCACACCCCGGGACAGGCCCCCGTGCAGGTGACGAGGGGGTGACGGGGACACGACGTCCGCGGTTCCACCGCGGTCTCCACACGGTGACCGGCTCCATCCACCGACTTGTCCACAAGTTGTGCAGATCGGCGTGCACAGCGGTGTTGGACGCGCCCCCTCCCCGGTTCCTAACGTCACCCCAGCTACCGCCGGGCGCGAACTGTCGGCGCCCGGTGGTAGCTGTTGTGCGAACAGCAGTTCGAACGGCAGCGGGAGCAGGGCGCGCCGCACGCAGGCCTCCAGGTCTGGGTGGGCGCGGGACGAGGAGGACATCAGCGTGGCGGTCGTCGAGGACATCAGCAGGCCGAGGGTCACGGCTCCGGAGTACGACCGGCAGCCCCCTCAGGACGTCGCTGCCGAACAGTCGGTGCTCGGCGGCATGCTGATGAGCAAGGACGCGATCGCCGACGTGGTGGAGGTCCTGGCCGGTCCCGACTTCTACCGCCCGGCGCACCAGGTCGTCTTCGACGTCGTCCTCGACCTGTACGGCCGGGGTGAGCCCGCCGACGCGATCACCGTCGCCGCGGAGCTGAACCGCACCGACCAGCTGTCGAAGATGGGCGGTGCGGTCTACCTGCACACGCTCATCGCGTCCACCCCGACCGCGGCGAACGCCGGGTACTACGCGGCGATCGTCGCCGAGCAGGCGGTGCTGCGGCGGCTGGTCGAGGCCGGTACCCGGGTGGTGCAGCTCGGCTACGGCGCCGCCGGTGGCAAGGGCGACGTCGACGACATCGTCGATCGCGCCCAGCAGGAGATCTATGACGTCACCGAGAAGCGGATGAGCGAGGACTACTCCCGCCTCGCCGACGTCCTGCAGCCGACGATGGACGAGCTCGACGCGATCGCCTCCCGGGGTGGCACGGCCCGCGGTGTCCCCACCGGGATCCGCGACCTCGACGAGCTCACCAACGGCCTGCAGGCCGGCCAGATGGTCGTCATCGCCGCCCGACCCGGTGTCGGCAAGAGCACGCTGGGGCTGGACATCGCGCGGTCGGCCACGGTGAAGCACCACATGCCCGCGGCGATCTTCTCCCTCGAGATGAGCAAGCACGAGATCACGATGCGTCTGCTGTCGGCCGAGGCGAAGGTCCCGCTGCACCACATGCGCGCCGGCACGCTGTCGGACGAGGACTGGTCGAAGCTGGCCCGCCGGATGGGCGAGATCGCCGACGCCCCGCTCTACATCGATGACTCACCGAACATGACGATGATGGAGATCCGGGCGAAGGCGCGGCGGCTCAAGCAGCGCAACGACCTCAAGCTCATCGTCATCGACTACCTGCAGCTGATGACCTCGGGCAAGAAGGTCGAGAGCCGCCAGCAGGAGGTCTCGGAGTTCTCCCGTGCGCTGAAGCTGCTGGCCAAGGAGCTCGAGCTCCCGGTCATCGCGATGAGCCAGCTGAACCGTGGCTCGGAGCAGCGTCAGGACAAGAAGCCGATGCTGTCGGACCTCCGTGAGTCCGGCTCGATCGAGCAGGACGCCGACATGGTCATGATGATCCACCGCGAGGACATGTACGAGAAGGAGTCCCCGCGGGCCGGCGAGGCCGACATCATGCTGGTCAAGCACCGCAACGGCCCCACCGCGAACGTCACCGTCGCCTTCCAGGGCCACTACAGCCGCTTCGTCGACATGGCGAACTGACCGGCGTCCAGCAGCCGCAGCCGAGAGGTGGGAACGCCTCTCGGCTGCGGCCCGTGTCGCTATTCACAAAGTGTGTACTCGTGGTGTAGACACGAGGCATGTCGTTGACCGAGCTGCACCTGGCCCTGCTCGCGGGCGCCCCGCGGCACGGGTACGACATCAAGCAGGAGCACGACTCCTGGTTCCCGGACACCCGTCCGCTCCCCTACGGCCAGGTGTACGCGACGTTGGCGCGCTTGCAGCGCGATGGACTGGCCGAGGTGGTGGAGACCCGCGTGGACGGGGGCCCCGAGCGGACGGTGTACGCGCTGACCGCTGACGGGGCGGCGCGGTTGCGCGCCTGGCTGGCCGAGCCTGCTGCGCCGACCGGTGCCGGTGCCGAGGAGATCGTGCGCAAGACCGTGTCGGTCCTGCACACCGGCATCGACGTCGGCGGGTTCGTCGCCCGCCAGCGCGCTGCTCACCTGCGCCGCATCCGTGAGCTGCAGGCCACCCCACCCGGTGCCGGCCCGGCCGAACGGCTGGTCCGTGAGCACCTCATCGCGCACCTCGACGCCGATCTGCGCTGGCTGGAACTGGCCACCGAGCTGCTGCTGTCCCCGGATGACCAGCCGACCGTTCGTCCCGACGAGAGGAAGCCCGCATGAGCACGGTGGAACTGTCCGGTGTCAGCCATGCCTACGGCCGCACCCAGGCGCTCAGCGACGTGTCGATCACCGTCGAGCCCGGTGAGGTCGTCGCGGTCACCGGGCCCAGCGGATGCGGGAAGTCGACCCTGCTCATGCTCGCCGCCGGAGTGCTGCGCGCCCAATCGGGCCGCATCACGGTCGCCGGTACCGATCTGACCGGGGCGGACGACGCCTCCCGCGCCCGGCTCCGGCGCCGCGAGGTGGGCCTCGTCCTGCAGTTCGGGCAACTGGTGCCCGACCTGTCGGTGCGCGACAACGTCGCGCTGCCGCTGCTGCTGGGAGGTCACCGGCCGGCCGATGCCCGAGCTGCCGCGGATGGCTGGCTCGAACGCGTCGGACTGGACGTCGAACCGGACACGTTGCCCGCGGACCTGTCCGGCGGGCAGGCTCAGCTGGCTGCTGGGGCCCGGGCACTGGTCGCCGGCCCGCGGCTGCTGCTGGCTGACGAGCCGACCGCGAGCCTGGACGCCACCAGTGGCCGGGCGCTGCTGGACCTGCTGGTGACCACCACGGTGCAGGCCGGGGGTTCGGTGGTCCTGGTCAGCCACGACAACGCGGTGGCCGCGCGCGCCGACCGCGAGATCCGACTGCGCCGCGGCACCGTCGCCCACCAGGTGGCCCTGTCATGAAGCCGGCCACCCTCTGGCTGCTGGCGGCCCCGCACGTGCGGGCCTCCCGGACCCGAGCAGCCCTGGTGGCGGCCGGCACCGCGGCCGCCGGCGGACTCGTCCTGGTCACCGTGGCCCTGTTCCGCGTGCCGGCCTTCGCGCTCCCACCGCGCGGGAGCACCGAGCGCTACGAGGTCACCTACGACGCCCGGTACGCCGGCATCGTGACCAGCGCCGAGACCCGGATCGGGGTGGCCACCGCGGTGCTGCTGGTCGCCGCCACCGCCCTGGTGCTGGCCTGGCAGGCCGTCTCCTCCGGCAGTGCCCGCCGCCAGCGCCGCGACCACGCGCTCAGCACTGCCGGCGCGACGCCCGGCGACCTGCGTCGACTGGGCGCGATCGAGGCCGCCGTCGCCGGTGTGGCCGGCGGACTGCTCGCCGGGCCGGTCTACCTGCTGCTGTGGTTGCTCCTCGGACCCGTCCAGCCGGCCACCAGCCGCCTGTTGCCCGCCCTGGCACCCGCGGACCTCACTGCCTGGGCCTGCGTGGTGGCCGGCTCGGCGGCACTCGCCACCGCTGCCGGTGCCCGCGCGGCCACCCGGCGGCACCGGCGTCCGCTCAGCGGCTGGTGGTGGCTGGTGCTGTCGATCGTCGCGCTCGCCGGCATGGTCGTCCTCCCCCAGCTGGGCCAGGGTGACCGGCAGCTGCAGGTCGTCCTCATGTCGGTCGCCGTGTCGTTGCTGCTGATGGTCGCCCTCGCCGGCGGGGCGTCCTGGGCGCGGGCCAAGGCCAGGAGGATGAGCCGCCGAGGCGGGACGACGGACCTCCTGGCGGCCGGCGGGCTGCGCGCCCTCGCCGGACCTGCGGGACGCGCGGCGGGAGTGCTGCTGGGGGTCGGCCTGACCGTGGGCGTCGCGACCGTGATGCTGGGGAACACCCTGCGTCAGATGACCGACCTCGGCTCGGACGGTCACCTGACCGGGATCGTCCTGGCTGCCGTCGCGGCGGGGTTGGCGGCGCTGGCCGGTCTCGCGACGATCGCCCTGGCGGCTCTCGACGACCTGCTCACCAATCGCCGGGGACTGGCCGCCATGGCTGCCGTCGGTGCCGACCTGGCCCGGGTGCAGGCCCTGCAACGGCGGCGCCTGCGGGCGGCGACGATCGCGCCCCTGGTCACCGGCCTGCTCGTCGGCGGACTCGGCTTCGGTGCCCTGACGGCCGGCGGCGAACCAGCGTCCAGCACCGATGCGTGGCCGTTGGTCGTCGTCGCTCCCGCCGCCGTCGCCCTCCTCCTGCTCGCCAGTGGCGGCATCGTGCGGCTGCTCAGCAGTCGCACCCGCGAGGCGATCGACCCGGCCAACCTCCGCGTCGCATGACCGCCGAGGAACCCGCGAGCGTGATCGCCGCCCGGCAACTCGCCGCGGACGCCCACGCTCGACGCCACCTCACCGGCCCGGGCACGGAGGCCAGGGCCTCCTCGGCCCACCGGCGCCGCACCGGGATCAGAGCGGGGCGAACAGCGACGTGGGGAGCACCGGATCCAGGCGC
Organism: Modestobacter sp. VKM Ac-2983; assembly: GCF_026967885.1. Classification (NCBI taxonomy): domain Bacteria; kingdom Bacillati; phylum Actinomycetota; class Actinomycetes; order Geodermatophilales; family Geodermatophilaceae; genus Modestobacter; species Modestobacter sp. VKM Ac-2983. The sequence goes on along the minus strand of NZ_JAPVBK010000004.1, from coordinate 56,729 downwards.
AGCTCCAGCCACTCGGTGACCTCTGCGAGGTCCCCGTCGACGAACTTGCTCGCCCGCACGATGATCCCGGTGCCGACGTCGACGGCGAGCCGGAACTCGTCCCCGCCGGTGATCATGTCGAGCGGTGACCCGGTCCACTTCCAGCGTTCGTCGTCGGGGACATCCGTGCGGGGACGGGCACCCACCTCGATGCAGTCGCGGCCGGCCAGCTGTGTCCGGCCACGGGGGGTGAGGGAGAACAGCGCCGGCACGTAGCCGGGGCACAGCAGCGCGTCGATGATGTCAGCGCCACCGTGGCCATGGTCCACGTTGCCGTGGTTGGTGGAGATCTCCGTCCCGGTGCGCGCCCAGAACGTGTCCTGGTCGACCACCAGCAGGTCGGCGCGGTGCTCCTCGCCACGGCCGGACACCAGTTCGGCTCGCCGACGCCGGAGCGGCCGGTCGGCAGCGACCTCCAGCACCGTCTCGAGCACGTCGTCGGCCGGCCCGCCCGAGTCGTCGCCCGCGTCGCCCGAGCCCTCATCCGACGTCGACACCAGCCAGGTCACCGCGTCGGGATCCTGAGCGCTCCGCCGCTCGTAGTGCCGATGGAACGCACGGATCACCAGGTCCTGGCGACGCCAGTGCCGCGTGACCCCCGCGGCGGTCGACCAGGCGGTGTCTGCGGCACGCACCAGCTCTACCAGGGCGAGCTCACCCGCCGACTCCGCGCGCCCCGCTTCCTCGGTGGTCACCGGCCCAGCATGCCCGTTCACTCGATCGGGGATACGAGACCGGGGCGACTCAACCATCGGTGCCCGGCTGCCGATGTTCCAGGCAACGCATCACCCACCGACCTGGAGGTCACCTGTGTTCTCGCTCCTCTCCGGCCTGCTCGCCAAGGCCGTCTCCGCCTCACTGGCCGCGAAGGTGGCCGCCGGCACGACGGCCCTCGTCGTGGCCGGCGGGGGTGCTGCCGTGACCACCCAGGTGGTCACCGCCGCTGCCGAGCCCACGACGTCGGAGGTCAGCACCACGGAGACCACCGACGTCACCGACCCCACGGACGTCGCAGACCCGACCGTGGCCCCGGAGACCACGGAGCCGACCGCCGCCCCCGAGGCGCCGGAGACCGAGGAGCCCACGGCCGACCCGACGGCCGACCCGACGACCGAGCCGACGCCCGAGCCGGAGCCGGAGGAGCCCGAGGAGCCCGCGGCCCCCGAGGTGCCGGCCGAGCCGTCGGCCCCGGCCAACCACGGGCAGGCCGTCTCGTCGGTCGCCAAGTCCAGCTTCGCGACGGGCCGCGAGCACGGCCAGGCCGTCTCCTCCGCAGCGCGCAACAAGGCGAGCAAGAACGAGCCTGCTCCTGCCCCTGCGCCCGCCCCCGAGGTCGACACCGCCGAGGCCGTCGAGGTCGCCAGCACCGCTGACGCAGCCGGCAACGGCAACGGCAACGGCAACGGTCGGGGTGGCCGAGGCTGATCCCCCAGCGCCGGGCGGCGACACGTCGCCCGGCGCGCCCGGCAGGTGCGCGGATCCGGGCCGCACGGAACCTACCGTCGGGGCTGGCCGACTCTCGGGGGCTCCACGTGAAACACCGCATCACCGCGCTGGCCGCGCTCGCCGTCCTCGGCACCGCCGCCTGCGCGCCGGCCGACGCCCCGGCCACCCCGGCCGCCGACGCCGTCTCCGAGGCCGCTCAGCAGTCCGCCTCCGCCGCCGACGTGCTGGCCACCCTCCCGGTCAAGGGCCGCGCTCCGAAGACCGGGTACGACCGTGACGAGTTCGGCGCCACCTGGGCCGACGTCGACCGCAACGGCTGCGACACCCGGAACGACGTGCTCGCCCGCGACCTCACCGACGAGCAGTTCCGACCCGGCACCCAGGACTGCGTGGTGGTCAGCGGCACCCTGGTCGACCCGTACACCGCACAGACCATCGCCTTCGAGAAGGGCGACGGCAGCAGCGTGGACATCGACCACGTCGTCGCGCTCAGCAACGGCTGGCAGACCGGTGCCTTCGCGTGGGACGAGCCCCGTCGCACCGCCTTCGCCAACGACCCGCTCAACCTCCTGGCCGTCGACTACTCGGCGAACCGGCAGAAGGGCGACGGCGACGCCGCCACCTGGCTGCCGTCCGACCGCGGGTACCGCTGCGCCTACGTCGCCCGGCAGGTCGCGGTGAAGGCCGGCTACGGGCTGTGGGTCACCCAGGCCGAGCACGACGCCATCGCCCGCGTGCTCGACACCTGCCCCGGCGAACCGGTCCCGACGTCGTCCGCGCCGCCGGCCGACCCGGCCGCCGCGCCCTTCACCAACTGCGACGCTGCCCGGGCCGCCGGTGCCGCACCCCTGCACCGCGGTGACCCGGGATGGTCCGACGCGATGGACGGCGACGGGGACGGCACCGCCTGCGAGTGACTCAGCCCGGCCAGTGCACCGCTCCGTCGGCACCGAGGACGGCGCCCTCGGCGGGCCGGTGGGGGGTCAGCCGGCCGTCGGGCATCAGGTGGTCCACCGGCAGCCCGCGGGCCAGGACGACGACGTCGGCGATCAGCCGCCGGTGGCAGCGCCACCACACGCTCTCGCTGCACATCACCGCCACCGTGCGGTCGGCCGCGGCGGCCAGCACCTCGTCCAGAGCAGCGGCGAACTCGGTGGTGCGGGTGTGCGCGGCGTACGCGGCGAACTGGGCCACCGTCCACCACCCGTCGGCCACCGGCTCGCCCGCGGGCAGCCGGCGCCGGCCGCCGAGCCGCTCCTCCCAGCGGTAGGTGACCCCCGCCGCCGGGAGCCACGCGGTGAGCGCCTCGCGCCGGACGTCGGGGTTCACCCGGCTGCCCGGGAACCGCCGGACGTCGACGACCTCGGCCACGCCCGCGTCGGAGAAGCGGGTCAGCAGGCGAGTCCGGTCCTCGGGCCCGTGGCCGACGGTCAGCAGTGGCACCGCACGCCTCAGTCGCGCAGGTTGAGCTGGTCGTGCCGGAGCGCGAACGCGTCGATCTCCGCAGGTGACGGGGTCCGCCCACCGGCGTGCAGCTCCAGCAGCCCGGTGAAGTACTCCTCCCGCGGGATGCCCGGGGTGAAGAGGATGAGGAAGCGGGCCCCGACGTCCGGCCCCACCGACCGGAACCCGTGGACCCCGGAACGGGGCACGTGGACCAGGTCACCGGCGTGCGCCGTCGTCCACTCGCCGTTCGCCAGCACCGCCAGCGACCCCTCGAGCACGTGGAACGACTCGCTGAACGTGCGGTGCAGGTGCGGCCCGGGGCCGCTGCCGCCGGGGGCCATGGTCACCTCGAACAGCCCGAGGTCGCCGCGGGTCTGTGCACCGGTGGCGACGAACCTGGTCCGGCCCGCCGACGGCTGGTCCGCCCGCCGGGAGAAGGTCGCCGGGTCGGGCAGCAGCGTCATGCCGGACGCAGGACGGCGACCAGGAAGTCCGCGTCCGGTGAGTACGGCCGCAGGTCCCAGGTGGACAGCAGCACGTCCGGGGTCAGCCCGGCGCCCTCGGCGTCGGCCAGGAACTCCTCGAAGGGGTACCCGCGCCCCGCCCCGAAGCCGATCGCCGCCCGGCCGTCCGGGCGCAGGTGGGTGCGGAAGCGGCGGAGCACCTCGCCGCGCGTGCTCGGTGCCAGGAAGGCCATCACGTTGCCGGCGCAGACGATCCCGTCGAACGGGTCCGGCAGGTCGAGCTCGGCCAGGTCGCCGACGATCCAGCGGGGCCCGGGGTGGTCGGCCTCGGCGGCGGCGATCAGCACCGGGTCGGCGTCCACCCCGACCACCTCGTGCCCGGCGTCGGACAGGACGGCGCCGACCCGGCCGGGACCGCAGCCGGCGTCCAGCACCCGGGCGCCGCGGGGCAGCAGCGCATCGACCAGCCGCGCCTCCCCCGCCAGGTCCGTGCCCTCGGCGGCCAGCCGGCGGAACCGTTCGACGTAGGCGGTGGAGTGCGCCGGGTCCTCCTGGGACATCCGGCTCCAGCTGCTCTGCTCGACCATGCGGATCTGGACTCCTCTGTTCGGGCGCGGGCCGGTCGTTGGCGGCTGCACCGGTCCCCCGTAGCTTCCTCCCACCCCGGCTGCCGGCGTAACGGTGTCCAGGTCCCCCGACGACTGGAGTCCCCCGTGCCCAAGCGTGTCCTCGCCGGGGCGGTCGTCACCGCCGCCGTCGTCCTCGGGATGCCCTCGGTGGCCTCCGCGGCCGAGCAGCTCACCGTCTGTGCCACCGGGTGCGACCACCCGACCATCGCCGACGCCGTGTCGGCGGCGGCCGCCGGTGACACCGTCCGGGTCACCGAGGACCTGTCGGTCGCCGGTGCGACGACGGTCGGCAAGGCGGTCACGATCACCGCCGACCCCGGGGTCGTGATCACCCAGACCGGTGCCAACGCCCGCACCTTCACCGTCACCCCCGGGGGCAGTGGGGCGACCATCTCCGGTCTCGAGCTGACCAGTGCGAGCCTGGTGCGCGGGGAGTTCATCGGGGTCAACGGCGCCGACGACGTCACCATCTCCGGCAACACGGTGTACGGACCGGTCCAGCAGGGGCCGATGAGCGGCTGGGTCACCAACCGGGCCTGGACCAACAACGACGTCGACGGTCTCACCGTCACCGGCAACACCCTGCACACGCTGCGCACCGGCGGGTACGTCGACGGCGGCTCCGGGGTCATCACCGGCAACGTCACCTGGAACACCAAGGGCGACTACCTGCTCGGCGAGCAGGCCGACTTCCGGATCACCGGCAACAGCGCGGGGGACCCGAGCCTGCCCAGCGAGTGGGGCATCGTCGTCTTCGCCGTCAACGAGACGCCCTACGACGTCCAGGGGCTCGGCGCGGCCAACGACTGCCTCACCGTCTGGGACCAGGCGACGGGTGAGACGTTCATCGACGGGAACTGCGACGGGATCGCCGACACCGCGCCCCCGGCCAGCAAGGACGAGTGCAAGAAGGGCGGCTGGGCCTCCTTCAACAACCCATCGTTCCGCAACCAGGGGCAGTGCGTGAGCGAGGTGGCCACGCGCGGCTGAGCCGGGTCTGCCGCACCGCGCGGCATCATGGAGGGCGTGCGTCGGGAGCCCAGCGTCCTGCACCTGGACCTCGACGCCTTCTTCGCCGCCGTCGAGCAGCGGGACAAGCCCTCCCTGCGCGGCCGGCCGGTCGTCGTCGGTGGCACCGGCGGCCGCGGCGTCGTCTCCACCGCCTCCTACGAGGCCCGGGCCTTCGGCGCCCGCAGCGCCATGCCCACCGCCGAGGCTCGCCGGCTCTGCCCGGCGGGCACCGCATTCCTCGGTGGCCGCTTCGCCGCCTACCGGCGGACGTCGGAGGTGGTGATGGCGTTGCTGCGCGAGCTGTCCCCGCTGGTCGAGCCGGTCTCCATCGACGAGGCCTACGTCGACCTCGCCGCCGGTGACCACGACCTGTCGGTCCCCGGGGTCACCGCACTGGCGGCCGACCTCAAGGCCCGGATCGCGGTCGCCACCGGCGGGGTCACCGGGTCGGTCGGGATCGGCACCTCCAAGGCGGTGGCGAAGATCGGCTCCGAGCTGGACAAGCCGGACGGGCTGACCGTCGTCCCGCCCGGGGAGGAGCTCGCCGTCCTGCACCCCCTCCCGGTGCGCGCGCTGGGCGGCGTCGGGCCGGCGACCGCCGAGCGGCTGGCCCAGATCGGGGTGAAGACGATCGGCGACCTGCACCGGCTGTCCCTGGTCGACCTCACCAGCCTGGTCGGCCAGGCGCACGGCGCCGGGCTCTACCGGCTGGCCCGCGCCGACGACGACCGGCCGGTGGTCACCGACCGGGAGGCCAAGTCGGTCAGCGCCGAGGAGACCTTCGCCCGCGACCTGACCGACCCGGCCCGCCTCGCCGCCGAGATCGAGGCGCTGGCGACCCGGGTGGGCAGCCGGCTGCAGCGCTCGGGCACCTCGGGGCGGACGGTGACGCTGAAGGTCCGCCGCTACGACTTCAGCACCCTCACCCGCTCCCAGACCCTGGCCCACGCCGTCGACGACCCGCGGCAGATCGCCGAGATCGCCCACCGGCTGCTCGGCGCCGTCGACCGCAGCGGCGGCCTGCGGCTGCTCGGTGTCGGAGTCTCGGGTCTGTCGCCCTATGCCCAGGGCGACCTGTTCGCCGAGCCGTCGGAGGTGGTCCAGCCCGTCGAGGTGGTGGAGCCCGCCGAGCCGCCGGCCGATCCGGCACCGGGGCCCGCCGTCGTCCTCTGGTACCCGGGGCAGGACGTCGTCCACCCGGAGCTCGGTTCGGGCTGGGTGTGGGGCAGCGGACTCAACCGGGTGACCGTCCGGTTCGAGGGCCCGCGCACGACGCCCGGTCCGGTGCGCACCCTGGCCGCCGACGACCCGGACCTGCAACCGGCCGATCCGCCGGACTGGACCCCCTGAACGGGTGGCCCCGCCCCTTCGGGGCATGCGCCCGAGCCCATGATCACGACAGACTGCCGACGTGCCCCTGGACCCGGAGAACACCCCCGACGTCGACGTCCTCGTCGACCGGGGGTGCGCACTCGCCGACATGGGCGACCACGAGCGGGCGGTCGAGCTCCTCGGGACGGCGGCGGCGCACGGTGACCCCGTGGCCCTGCGCCACCTGGGCTCCTGCCTGGGCGTCCTCGGGCGCTGGGCAGAGGCAGCGGTGGTGCACCGCCGGGCGGCCGACGCCGGGCAGGACGCCGCCTGGCTCGACCTGGCCCGGGCGCTGCTGCGGCTGGGCTGCTGGTCGGAGGCGGAGTCCGCTGCCCGGACCGCCGTGGACCGCGGGGACGCCGGTGGCTGGGCCGCGCTGAGCGAGGCGTTGCAGGGCCAGGACCGGGCCCCGGAGGCCGAGCGGGCGTTCCGGGTGGCCGCCGAGCGTGGTGCGGACGCCGCGGCGTTGGAGCTGGCGTACCTGCTGCGGTCGTCCGGACGGCAGCTGGCGGCCTGGCACTGGGCGCAGGCCGCCGCGGACGCCGGCAACCCGGTGGCCCGCGCCACCCTGGCCTGTTGGCGCTGGCAGGAGAGCCGCGACCTCGCGCTGGAGCCCGAGCTGCGGGCCGGCGCCGACCACCACCCGCACACCCGGACCGCCCTGGCCGACCTGCTGCGCTGCACCGGCCGGGTCGAGGAGGCCCGGGTGGTGCTGGAGCGGGGCGCGGCCCGCGGCGAGCTCGCGAGCTGGCTGCCGCTGGGCAACCTCTACCGGGACGAGCTCGACGACGCCGTCGCCGCCGAAGCCGCCTACCGGGCCGGTGTCGAGGGCGGTGACCTGCACGCTCACCACGACCTGGGGGTGCTGTTGCTGGAGACCGGCGACGTCGACACCGCCGTCGAGCACTTCTCCATCGCCGCCGCCGGCGGGGACGAGCTGGCGGCCCGGTTGCTGCGCGAGGTCCTCGCCGAGGAGGGCTGACCTACCAGCGCCCCGCGAAGTGGTGCACCGGCCCGTGCCCCGAGCCGACCCCGAGCGACTCCCCGGCCTGGAGCGCGGCCTGCAGGTAGTCGCGGGCCTCGTCGACCAGCGGCGCCCAGTCCAGCACGTTCCCCGCCTGCCGTGCGCGGGCGGCGAGCGCGGCGAGCGCGGAGGACAGCGTGCAGCCGGTGCCGTGGGTGGACGACGTCCGCACCCGCGGCCGCCGGGTCTCCAGCACCCCGGCCGCCGTCGCCAGGACGTCGACGCTCTCCTCCCCACCGAGGTGCCCGCCCTTGAGCAGCACCGCCGCCGGTCCGAGCTCCAGCAGCGCGCGGGCCTGCGGGGCCAGCTCCTCGACCGTCGTCGCCGGTGGCACGTCGAGCAGGGCCGCGGCCTCGGGCACGTTCGGGGTGAGCAGGTCGGTCACCGGCAGCAGGTCGGTGCGGACGGCGTCGACCGCCTCCTCCGAGATCAGCCGATCGCCGCTGGTCGCCACCATCACCGGGTCGCAGACCACCGGCCCGCCCGGGCGGCCGGCCAGCGCCGCGGCGACCGTCCGCACGACGTCGGCGGTGCCCAGCATGCCGAGTTTGGTGGCGTGCACGGTCACGTCGTCCAGCAACGTGGCCAGCTGCTCGCCGACGAAGCCGGCCGGCACCAGGTGCACCCCGGTGACGCCGCGGGTGTTCTGCGCGGTCAGCGCGGTGAGCACCGCGGTGCCGTAGACGCCGAGGGCGCTGAAGGTCTTGAGGTCGGCCTGGATGCCAGCGCCGCCGCTGGGGTCGCTCCCGGCCACGGTGAGGGCCACGGCGGCGGTCATCGGGCCACCAGCTTCCCGGCCAGCGCGGTGCGCAGCGTCCGGGCGGCGGCCGCCGGGTCGGCGGCGGCGCAGATGTCGGAGACCACGCAGATGCCGTCGACCCCGGTGCCGGCCACGGCGGCCGCCGTGGCGGCGGAGATCCCGCCGATGGCCACCGACAGCAGCCCACCGGCGCGGGCGCGGGCGGCCAGCTCCCGGGTGCCGTCGAGCTCCAGGGCGGCGCCGGCGTCCGGCTTGGTCGGGGTCGACCAGACCGGGCTCAGGCCCACCAGGTCCGCGGTGCCGGCGCGGAGGGCCAGGACGGCGTCCAGCTCGGCGGCGCTGCCGACGGAGACGCCGACCAGGGCGTCCGGGCCCAGCAGCCCGCGGACGTCGGCGGGCGGCAGGTCGTCCTGGCCCACGTGCACGCCGTCGGCCCCGGTGAGCAGGGCGACGTCGACGGCGTCGTTCACGAACAGCCGCACCTCCGGGGTCGGCCGGAGCACCTCCTGCACCGCACGGGTGAGCGCCAGCAGGTCGCGGCGGCCCGCGGTCTTGTCCCGCACCTGGACGGCGGTCACGCCACCGGACACGGCTGCGGCGACCACCTCGGGCACCGACCGGGGCGCACAGAGCAGCGTGTCGGTGACCAGGTAGAGCCGCGGGTCGAAGCCGGCCCTCATGAGGTGCGGACGTCGGCGCGGGCGAGCGCGTCGCCGTCGACCGCGTCCAGCGCGTCCAGCCACAGCGCGGCGAACGTGCCCGGCCCGGCGGCGAGCCCGGCGGCGGCCTCGGCGGCCAGCGCGACGTGCGCGTGGCCGGCGACGACGGCGGTGAGCGGGTCACGCGTGGTCGCGACGTAGGCGGCGACGATGCCGCCCAGGGCGCAGCCGGCGCCGGTGGTGCGGGTGAGCAGCGGGGACCCGCCGCCCACCCGGACGACCCGCTCCCCGTCGGTGACGACGTCGACCGGTCCGCTGACGGCGACGATGCCCCCGGTCCGCCGGGCCAGGTCCCCGGCCGCCTCGAGCGCGGCCTCCGGGGAGTCGGTGCTCTCCACGCCGCGGCCGCCCTTGCCGGCGCCGGCCAGGGCGAGCACCTCGGAGGCGTTCCCGCGGACCACGGTGGGGCGGAGGTCGACCAGGTCGGCGGCGAGCTCGGTGCGGAAGGTCAGCCCGCCGACGGCCACCGGGTCCAGCACCCACGGGGTGCCGACGTCGGTGGCGGTGCGGGCGGCGAGCCGCATCGCCTCGGCGGTGCGCTGCTGCACCGTGCCCACGTTGACCAGGACCGCGGAGGCGACGGCGGCGAACTCGCCGGCCTCGGCCGGGTCGTCGACCATCGCCGGGGCCGCACCGATCGCCAGCAGCGCATTGGCGGTGATCGTCTGCACGACCGTGTTGGTCAGGCAGTGCACCAGGGGTGCGGAGTCGCGCAGCGCCGTGCGGGCGGTGCGCAGATCGATGACGTCCATCGCGGTGACATCCCTTCGCCAGTACCAACTGGAGCAGGTTCGACGGGTGTGCTCTCAGTCCCCAGGTGGGACACCCCGTGTCAGCCATCGACGCTAACACCGGCTTTCCCGAGGGAACGCCGCCGGGTCGCTGAGCTGCGGGTTCTGTCCTACCCCGGTCCTGGCGTCGGGTCATGGTGCAGTCGTGGCGGTGCGGAAGCTGTCGGTGCCGGACGTGGAGGAGCTGGCCCATTGCGATCACCTGCGGCGGGCGGCGTCCTGACGGCTTGCGACGATGCACCGGTGACCGATGCACCCGCCCTGCGCGAGGCCGCCTTCGCCGAGCTGACCCCCGCCGAGCTCTACGGGATCCTGCGGCTCCGGGTCGACGTCTTCGTCGTGGAGCAGGCCTGCCCGTACCCCGAGCTGGACGGCCGGGACCCCGAGCCGACCACCGTGCACCTCTGGCACGAGGCCGATGACGGCACCGTGCTGTCCACCATCCGGGTGCTGCACAACGGCGAGGACCGGGCCATCGGCCGGGTCGCCACCGCGGAGGGCGCCCGGGGTCGGGGCCTGTCGGCCCAGCTCGTCGCCCGGGGCATCGAGCTGTGCGAGGGCCGGCGCATCGACATCGGCGCGCAGGCGTACCTGGAGTCCTGGTACGCGCGATTCGGGTTCCGCCGCTCCGGGCCGGACTACGTCGAGGACGGCATCCCGCACCTGCCGATGCGGCTCGCCCAGCGCTAGTCGGAACCGGTGAGCGAGGTCGCCGGCAGCCAGTCGGCGTCGAGCAGCTCGGCGATCTGCTGCAGCCCGGCGGTGTCGCCGCCGGCGGTCGAGCCGGTGACCGCCAGCCGCTCGACCATCACCCGGGCCACGTCCTCCTCGACGGTGTCCTGGGCGAACGCGACCCGCCACGGTGAGACCTGGTGGTCGCGGTGCGTGCGGCCGGTGACCTGCCGGGCGGCGATCCCGGAGAACCGTGGCTGGTGGAACAGCCCGACCCGCGGCGTGGTCGACGCAGCGCGGCCGCCGGGCAGCACCTCACCGGCGTGCAGGCTGATCGAGGCGGTCACGGTGAACACGCACACCGGCGCCTCCCCGGTCTGGAAGCGCAGCCGCTCGGCCTCCACGTCGAACCGGTCCCGGCCGTAGATCGAGGCGACGGCGACGCCGCCGTCCAGCAGGGCCTCGCGGATCGGGTCGGCGGCGGTCTCGACGAACTCCACCGACACCGCGACCTGCCGGTCGGCCTCCACCTGGGCCTTGACCCAGTCGACCGTCGCCGCCGCCCGGATCAGCCCGGCCTTCTGCCGGAACCGCAGCAGCGCAGCCCGGCCGCGCGCGGTCTCCCGTTTCCGGCGGGCCAGCTGCATCTCCGCGCGGAACACCGACCACTCGGCCTCGTACTGCGCCCGCTCGGCCGGCGTCAGCTCGACCGGGGTGCCGGTGACCGACACCGGTCCCCACGGGGCGGGGCGGTGCAGCGTGGCCGGCGGGTCGGTGTCGGCCAGCCAGCTGCGCAGCCGGGTCAGGTCGGCCCGGCGCTCGTCGGGGTCCTCGGTCCAACTCCAGCCGTAGCGGGCACGTTCCACGTGGAACCCGTGCGCGGCGAGCCGGCTGGGCAGGTCGGCCCACTCCTTCAGCGGTTCCCCGTGGACGGCGGCGAAGTGCGGCGCCAGGTAGGGCAGCTCCAGCGGGGTGTGTGCCGGGGTCGCGGTGGCCAGCAGCACGTAGGGCGCGTCCTTGACCCGGCCGGCGCCGGAGACCGACTTCCAGTGCTTCCACCGCTGGGTCGTGGTGTGCCGCACCATGTGCGCCTCGTCGGCGATCACGACGTCGAACCGGGTGCCGGTGGCCTTGGTCAGCCCGGCCACCTTGCCCAGCCGGTCCCAGGTGGTCACGCACCAGCGCAGGTCGCTGTCGCCGAAGGCCGCGATGGAGCGGGCCCAGTGCGGCACCGTGATGGCGGCCGGCCGGTCGGCGACCACGAGCACGGTGCGCACCGGCCGCCGGGTGGCGATCTGCTGGACCGCGAGGACGGCGGTGCCGGTCTTGCCCACGCCCGGGTCGTCGCCGAGCAGGAACATCCGCCCGCCGGCCGCCTCGTGCGCGGCGATCACCGCTGCCCCGCTGACCTGCTCCGGCCGCGGCGACATCGGGCGGCCCGCCGGCACCGGGCGGGGCTCGGCGTTGAGCTCGTCCTCGAGGAACCGTTCCAGGCTGTACGGCGGCGGGTCGTAGGGCGCCAGCGCCGCGGGCAGCGTGGCGCCCACGTACACGTGCGCCGACAGGCCGGCGTGCCAGCTCGCCCCCGGCGCCGGGGCGCGGAACGGCACGGCGAGCACCCAGACCCGCTCCCCCGGCCCGGCGACCGGCAGCTCGGCGCCCACCTTCGGGGCGGCCTTGCGGGCGGCCGCCTTCCGCGGCGCGGCCTTCCGGGTGGCCGTCGTCGTGTGGGCGGTGCTGCTGCGGGTCGAGCTGGTGGGGCGCCGTCGGCGTCCGGGCACGGGGTTCTCCTGGGAGTCGACGACCGGTTCCTCGACGTTACGGGCGCCCACCGACAGCCAGGCGCAGCGACATGTGCTGCGATCAGCGCATGACCGAGGACATCCGCCTGTCGGCCCGCACGCTCGGCGACACCGGGCCCCGCGTGGTCTTCGTGCACGGCCTGTTCGGCCAGGGCCGCAACTGGACGACGATCGCCAAGGCGCTGGCCGCCGACGGGCACCGGGTCACCCTGCTCGACCTGCCCAACCACGGGCACTCGCCGTGGACCGACCGGGTCGACTACGGCGACATGGCCGAGTTCGTCGCCGCCGAGCTGGCCCAGCTGGGCGAGCCGGTGACGCTGGTCGGGCACTCGATGGGCGGCAAGGTGGCGATGCAGCTGGCGCTGCGCCGGCCCGAGCTGCTCCGCGCCCTCGTCGTCGTCGACATCGCCCCGACCGACTACCCCGAGTCCGGCGGCCGCACCGAGGACCCCGACGAGGAGGCCTCCCCGTTCGCCGCCTTCATCACCGCCATGCAGGGCATGGACCTCGACCGGCTGGAGACCCGGGAGGACGCCGACCAGGCGCTGCGCGCCGCCGTCCCCAGCACGATGGTCCGGTCGTTCCTGCTGCAGAGCCTGGTCCGGGACGGCGTCGGGGAGGGCGACGGCTGGCGCTGGCGGCTGAACCTGGAGACCCTCGCCCGCGACCTGGGCGAGCTGCGCCGGTTCCCCGACCCGCCGCCGGGGGCCACCTACGAGGAGCCGGTGCTCTGGATCGCCGGGGCCAACTCCACCTACGTCCTCGACAGCGACCGGCCGCGGATGGACGAGCTGTTCCCGACGACCCGGCTGGTCCGGGTGAAGAACGCCGGGCACTGGGTCCACTCCGAGCAGCCCGCGGTGTTCCTGGAGACCGTCCGCCGGTTCCTCGCGCAGGTCGAGGGATGACCACCTGGCCCCGGCCGGTGCCGCTGATCGGCGACGGCACCGCGGCGTCCGAGCGTGCGGCCGACCCCGCCGGCTGGGCCCTGCCGGCGGCCGACCGGGCCGGGCTGTACCGGACGGTCGAGGCCCGCCGGGACGTCCGGCGGTACCGGCCGGACCCGGTGCCCGACGAGGTGCTCACCCGGGTGCTCACCGCCGCGCACCAGGCGCCGTCGGTGGGGCACAGCCAGCCGTGGCGGTTCGTCGTCGTCCGGGACGCCGGCATCCGGGACACCGCCGCCGTCCTCACCGACCGGGAGCGGCTGCGCCAGGCCGCCCAGCTCGACCCGGACGCCGCGGCCCGGCTGCTGGACCTGCAGCTGGCCGGTGTGCGGGAGGCGCCGCTGGGCGTCGTCGTCTGCTGCGACCGGCGGGCGCCCGCGGCCGGTGTGCTCGGCCGGGCGACCTTCCCCGACGCCGACCTGTGGAGCTGCGCCACCGCCGTCCAGAACCTGTGGCTGGCCGCCCGGGCGGAAGGGCTGGGCGTCGGCTGGGTGACGCTGTTCCGGCCCGAGGAGCTCGCTGACCTGCTCGGGCTGCCCGACGGGGTGGTCACCCTCGGCTGGCTGTGCCTGGGCTGGCCCGACGAGCGTCCGCCGTCCCCCGGCCTGGAGCGGGCCGCCTGGTCGCGCCGGCAGCCGTTGTCCGACGTCGTCCTGGCCGACCGGTGGCCGGCGGAGGAGGCTGCGCCCGCGCCGCCGCCGTCCCGGCTGCGCAGCCCGGCGCCCGAGCAGGTCGTCGGTGCCCGGGACGACGCCGACCGGCTGCTCACCCCACCGGGGTCGCTCGGCGTGCTGGACGGCGCGGTCGCCCGGGCGGTGGCGCTGGGCCGGGGGGACCTGACCGGGGGCGTGCTGCTGCTCGCCGCCGCCGACCACCCGGTCACCGCGCACCACGTCTCGGCCTATCCGGGCTCGACCACCCGGGACGTCGCCACCGCCGCGGTCGCCGGGGTCGCCCTCGGCGCCACCGCCGCCCGGTCGGTGGGGCTCGGCCTGGTCGTGGTGGACGCCGGCGTCACCGGCCCTGCGGTGCCCGGCGCGGTCGCTGCCCGGCCGGCCGGGGCCCGCGGGGACCTGGTGAGCGGACCGGCGATGACGGCGGCGGACACCGCGGCGCTGCTCGCGGCCGGCCGGGCGCTGGGCGCCGAGCACGGCCGGGCGGGGCTGGTCGCCCTGGGCGAGGTCGGCGTCGGCAACACCACGGTCGCCGCCGCGCTGGCCGCCGCACTGTTGCACGTGGAACCAGCCGAGGTCGCCGGGCTCGGGTCCGGGGCGGATTCGGTCATGGTGGAGCGCAAGCGGGACGTCGTCGCGGCGGCGCTGGACCGGGCCGGCACCGACCTGGACCCGCAGACCGCGCTCGCCGAGCTGGGCGGCCCGGAGCTGGCCGTGCTCGCCGGGATGGTGCTGGGGGCGGCGGAGGTCGGGGCGGTCGTCGTCCTGGACGGCTTCGCCACCGCGGTCGCCGCGCTGGTCGCCGTCCTGCTGGAGCCGGCGGCGCAGTCGGCGCTGGTGGCCGGCCAGCGCAGCCGGGAACGCGGCTGCGACGCCGTGCTGCAGGCCCTCGGCTGCGAGCCGCTGCTGGACCTCCGGCTGCGCGCCGGCGAGGGGGTGGGCGCGGTGCTCGCCGCCGGGCTGCTGCTGCAGGGGCTGCGGCTGCGCCGGGAGACCGCCCGGGTCGACTCCTAGCGGGGTTCGCCCGGTGCGGCGTCCACCCGGATGGCGATGAGGGCGACGTCGTCGTCGGCACCGGCGGCGGGCAGCAGCGTCTGGACCACGCGGTCGCACAGCTGGTCCAGCCCCAGGCCGGCGGCATCCGAGAGCACCTCGACCAGGCGCCCGAGGCCCTGGTCGAGGTCCCGGGCACCGGCCGGGCCGGCGCCGTTCTCGATGAGCCCGTCGGTGTAGAGCAGCAGGGTGGAGCCCGCCGGCAGCGCGCAGCGGTGCTCGGGGCGGGACCGGTCGGGCAGCACGCCCAGCGGCAGCCCGACCGGGTCGGTGAGGACCTCGACCCGGCCGTCGGCGTGCAGCAGCAGCGGCGGGGGGTGCCCCGCCGAGGACCAGCGGACGGCCCGGTCGGCGCCCGGGTCGGGCTCGATCTGGGCGACCAGGACGGTGGCGAACACGTCGTGCCCGAGGGTGTCGCAGGCGGCGTCCACGGCGGTCAGCACGGCGCCGGAGGCCGTGGTGCCGTCGTGGCCGGCCATCCGCAGCATCGTGCGCAGTTGACCCATCGTGGCCGCCGCCTCGATGTCGTGGCCGGCGACGTCGCCGATGATCAGGCTGGTGACGCCACGGGCGTCCAGGTAGGCGTCGTACCAGTCGCCGCCGACCAGCTGGGCGTCCCCGGCCGGCTGGTAGCGGGCAGCCAGCTGCAGGTGGTCGGGCTGCGGCAGCACCGGTGGCAGCAGCGCGCGCTGCATCGTCTCCGACACCGACCGCTGCCACGCGTAGGCGAGGGCGTTCTCCACCACCAGTGCGGCGCGGTCGGCCATCGCGGTGACCAGTTCCTGCTCGACCTCGGTGTAGGGCACCGCTGCACCGGTTCGGGCGACCAGCAGCACCGCGATCACCACACCGCGGCTGGTCAGCGGCGCGACCAGGGCGCTGCGCACCCCCAGTCGGGCAGCGGCGTCCTCCTGGGCGGGGGTGAGCGGCGCGCCGGAGGGCACGTCGATCAGCTCGACCCGGCCGGTGGCGGCCACGCGACCGGGCCCGGACGCCTCCCCGACCCGCCGTCCGGCACCGTGGACCCACTCCTCCAGGACGGCGAGCTGCGCGGGGTCGGAGTGCCGGACGGCGACCGGCGCGAGGCTGCCGTCGCGCTCCACGGTGCAGACGTAGGCGAAGTCGCCCAGTGCCGGGACGGCCAGCCGGGCGATCGCCTGCCAGACGCCCCCCGGCTCCAGACCGGAGGTGAGCAGGTCACCGATGCGGGACAGCAGGGCGGCGCGGTCGGCCTCGGCCCGGGCCTCCGCGCGGGCCAGCTCGGCCTGGGCGGTGGACACCCGGAGCGCGACCTCGCGGGAGGCGATGGCCGCGAGGTCCTCCAGCAGCTCGACGTCGTCGGCGGTCCACTCGTGGACGTCGGTGTCCACCACGCAGAAGCTGCCCAGCACCTGCCCGTCCGGGGTGTACACCGGGAAGCCGGCCCAGGCGCGGACGTCCACGCCCCCGATCGACGTGATGTCCCGGGTCCGCTGGTCGGCGGCCACGTCGACCAGCACCATCGGGTTCCCGTCCAGCACGTGCTGGCAGAAGGACTCCTCGACGGTGGTCTGACCCGGGCTGTCCGCGGCCATGCCCTGGTGGCTCAGCCAGTAGGCGCGCTCGTCGTCGACGACGGTGAGGAGGGCCAGCGGCGCCCCGGTCAGCCGCCGGGCGAGGGCGGTCAGCCGGTCGAAGGACTCCTCGGCAGCACCGTCGAGCAGGTCGGTGGCGCGCACGGCGGCCACTCGTGCGGGGGCGTTGACGATCTCCTGACCGGTCACCGGGCAGGACGCGGAGGAGCTGCCGGGATCGGAGGGTGCACAACAGCAGTGAACACGACGCGCACGACGGTCGGGGGCCCGCGCGCGAGGACGATGACGGGACGGTGCAGGACGGCCATCCTGGTCCGGTGACCGACGAGTGGGTGCACGCCCGCCTGCACCCGGCGCTGCGCCCCTTCGTCGCCGGTGCGGTGGGCTACCGGTACGGCGGGTCCGCGTCCGGGGTGCACCGCGGGCTGCCCTCCCCGTCCCTCACCTTCGTGGTCACCCTGGACGAACCGCTGGTGCTCGCCGCCCACCCCGATCCCCGGCAGGCACCGGACCGCTACGACGCGCTGCTGGGCGGGTTGCACACCCGCCCGGCGCTGATCACCCAGACCGGGCGGCAGGCCGGCGTCCAACTGGCGCTGAGCCCCCTGGGTGGGCGGGCGCTGCTCGGGCTGCCGGCGGGAGCGCTCGCCTCCCTCGACTGCCCGGTCACCGACGTGCTCGGCACCGACGGCGCCGAGCTGGTCGACCGGGTGCGGTCCGCGCGGGACTGGACGGGCCGGTTCGCGGCCCTGGAGCACGTCCTCCTCCGCCGGCTCCAGGCCGACAGCGCGCCGGCCCCCGAGATCGTCCAGGCCTGGCGGCTGACCCTCGCCTCCGGTGGGCGACTGCGGGTCGCCGACGTGGCCGCGCGGGTGGGGTGGTCCGAGCGGCACCTGCTCACCCGGTTCCGCGCCGAGACGGGGCTGACCCCGAAGGAGGCGGCCCGGGTCGTCCGGTTCGACCGGGCCCGGCGGGCGTTGGCCGCCCGGGCGGCCGGCGGCGGCCCGCCCGACCTGGCCGCGCTCGCCGTCGCCACCGGCTACGCCGACCAGGCGCACCTGACCCGCGACTGGCGGGCGTTCAGCGGCCTCCCGCCGACCCGGTGGCTGGCCGCGGAGTTCGGAATCGTCCAAGACGGCCGGACGCCGGTGTCGACACCCTGAGCCCATGACCGACACCACCACCACCGCTCCCCCGCCCACCGTCTGGCCCGCCTTCCGGGCCCGGGACGCCCGGGCGGTCATCCGCTTCCTGGTCGACGCCCTCGGCTTCGAGGAGACCGCCGTGTACGGCGAGGGCGACGTCGTGCAGCACGCCCAGCTGGACTGGCCGCCCGGCGGCGGGGTGATGCTCGGCTCGGTGCGCGACGACGGTGGCTGGACGGTCGCCCCGGGCAGCACCGGCTGCTACCTGGTCAGCGACGACGTCGACGGGCTGTTCCACCGCGCGGTCGCGGCCGGCGCCGAGGTCTTCCGGCCACTCCAGGACACCGACTACGGCGGGCGCGAGTTCGCCGTCCGGGACCCGGAGGGCAACCTGTGGAGCGTAGGGAGCTACCGAGGCGAACCCCGCCGTAGCTGAGCCCTTCGCGCCACGACCGGTGCCGGGCTCATCCGTCGGGAGGGTCGGGCCTGTCCGCCGCGCCGATCGGCTCCTAGGGTCGGGGGCGTCCGGCCCGTCAGGGCGGCTCCGCACACGCGGCGATCACGGGGGACGAGCAGATGAGCCAGGACGACGGCAGCCAGCACCCGGGTCCGCAGGGGCACACGAACCCGTCCTACGGGAGCTCGGCACCGCACGGCCAGCCCTACGGTCCGCCCTACGGTCCTCCGCCGGGTCCGCCCTACGGCCCGCCGGGGGCGCCGTACGGCCCGCCCCCCTACGGCTACGGCTATCCGCCGCCGCAGCGCACCAACGGGCTCGCCATCGCCTCCATGGTGCTCGGCATCGTCTGGCTGTACTGGATCGGCAGCATCCTGGCCCTGGTCTTCGGCTACGTGGCCAAGAAGCAGATCCGTGAACGCGGTGAGGGCGGTGACGGCATGGCGACCGCGGGGATCGTCCTCGGCTGGGTCGGCATCGGCGTCCTCGCCATCCCCCTGGTGCTGGCCGTCTCGGCCGGCCTCAGCTGAACAGGCCGCGGACGTCGTCGGCGGTGAGCGCGCCCGAGGCGAGCGCGCCGTCGCCGACCACGCGGGAGAACAGGGCCTGCTTGCGCGCCTTGAGCTCCATCACCTTCTCCTCGATCGTGCCGACGGCCACCAGCCGGTAGACCATCACCGTCTTGTCCTGCCCGATCCGGTGCGCCCGGTCGACCGCCTGCGCCTCGCTGGCCGGGTTCCACCACGGGTCGAGCACGAAGACGTAGTCGGCCTCGGTGAGCGTGAGCCCGAACCCGCCGGCCTTGAGGCTGATCAGGAACACCGGGGCGCTTCCGGTGCGGAACTCCTGGATCCGCGCGTCCCGGTCCCGGGTCCGGCCGTCCAGGTAGACCCAGTCGATGCCCTCGGCGGTCAGCCGGTCGCGGATCGAGCCCAGGAAGCGGGTGAACTGGCTGAAGACCAGCACCCGGTGCCCCTCGGCGACGACCTCGCGCAGCTGGTCCAGGAACGCGTCTGCCTTGCTGGAACGGACGTCGGCGTACGCCGGGTCGATCAGCGCCGGGTCCAGGCTCAGCTGCCGCAGCAGGGTGAGCGACCGGAAGATCGTCATCCGGTTCTTCGACATGTCCTCGACCAGGCCGAGGACCTTGCTCCGCTCGCGCTGCAGGTGGGTCTGGTAGAGCTTCTCGTGCTGCGGGTTCAGCACGACCTCGAGCACCTGCTCCTGCTTCGGCGGCAGCTCGGCGGCCACCATCTCCTTGGTCCGGCGGCGCATCAGCGGGCGGATCCGCCGCCGCAGCACGGCCAGCTTCTCCGCGTCGCCGTCCCGCTCGATCGGGATCCGGTAGAACTCGGTGAACCGCTCCGGGTCGGGGAAGAGCCCGGGCGCGACGATCGACATCAGGGCCCAGATGTCCATCACGCTGTTCTCCAGCGGCGTCCCGGTCAGCGCCAGCTTCACCGGCGCCGGCAGCATCCGCGCGCACTGGTAGGTGCGGGCCTGGTGGTTCTTCACGAACTGCGCCTCGTCCAGCACCAGGGCACGCCACGGCAGCGACGTCCAGGAGTCGGCGTCGATCCGGAACAGGGCGTAGGAGGTCACGACGACGTGCGCGCCGGCCACCCGGTCGCCCAGCGTGGTGCCGGCCTTCCGCTCGGTCTCGTCCACGGCCACCACCCGCAGCCCGGGGGCGAACCGGGCCGCCTCCCGGGTCCAGGTGGAGACCACGCTGGTCGGCGCCACCACCAGCACCGGGGCCGCGTCCAGCTCGCCGGCCTCGTGCGCCCGGCACAGCAGCGCCAGGGTCTGCAGCGTCTTGCCCAGGCCCATGTCGTCGGCGAGCACCCCGCCGAGCCGGTGGTCCCAGAGGAAGGACAGCCAGCCGTATCCCTCGCGCTGGTAGGGCCGCAGCTCCGCGACCAGGCCGGCCGGTACGGGCGGCGGCTCCGCGGTCTCGGCGTCGATCAGCCCTCGCACCTCGCGGGTCCAGCGATCGCTCTGCTCGGTGACCACCCCGAGCCCCAGCAGCTGCTCCCAGAGGCCGGCGGAGAAGCGGCTGACCTGCACCTCGTCCCCGGGCAGGTCCCGCAGCTCCCGGGCCTCCTCGATCAGCAGCCGCAGCTGCTCGAACTCCGGGCGCTGCAGGGAGAACCAGGTGCCGCTGATCAGCGCCAGCCGAGTGCGCCCGGCGGCCAGCGCCGAGAAGAGCGTCGCGAACGGCACGTGCTGGCCGTCCATCGTCACGGTGATCCCCAGGTCGAACCAGTCGGACTCCCGGCTGTCCCGCGCGGCGAAGCTGATCTGCGGCGCCGACGTGGTCTGCCGGTAGGACGTCGGGGTGCCCACCACGGTGAGGTCGACGCCGGGGTCGGCGCGCAGCGCCGGGAGGACCTCGGTGGTGAACTCCAACGCCTCCATGCCGGCCAGCTCGACGTGTTCGGCCAGCCGGCGCTCCGGCGTCCACAGCTCGGCGACCCCGCCGACCGGGCCCGGCAGCGCCTCGACCAGCAGTTCTTCGGCGGCCAGGTCGCGGCCGTCGGCCGGGCCGCCCTCCGTGCCCGGGGTGTAGGACCGGTCGCCGTAGCGCACCGACCAGGCCACCGTCACCGTCGCGTCACCGGGGTAGCGCACCTCGGCGGCCAGCCGCGGGGGCGGTACGTCGCTGATCTCCACCGAGCCGTCGGCGGAGATCACCGGCACCGCTCGCCGCAGCCCCGGGTAGAAGTCGCGGCGGAACCGGTCGACGTCACCGGCCGGGATGCCGATGACCCCACCCCGCGCCACCAGCCCGGCCAGGACCGGGGGCACCGGGGAGTCGAGCCGGGCGAGCACCAGGCCCGGCGCACCGTCGGGTGCCTCGTCCCGGGCCGGACCGTCGACGGTGACCCCGTGCGGGGGCATGCCCAGGAAGGAGAGCGCGGCCGGGGGGACGGCCCGTCCGTCGACCCGCAGGACGGCGGACAGCTCGGTGCGGTCGCCGTTGTCGCGCAGGTCGACGGCGACGTCCGCCTCGGCCTCGGCCAGCACCACCGGCCGGGGGGAACGGTCGGCGGTCACCAGCGGGACGCCGTCGGCCACCGCCTCGGCCAGCAGCCGCCAGAGGCCGGGGCCGAACTCGTGCAGGTACACGTCGACCGGGGCGTACGAGTAGAACTGGTTCCGCGCGGCCTGGTGGGTGGCGTGCAGCGCCCGCATGGAGGCCACGTGCGCCGGGTCCCAGCCGGTCCGGCTGTTGTCGTACTGCAGCTGCCGCCAGGAGATCCCGGTGCGCACCCACTGCCCGCGCTTGCCCGGGACCACCGGCCGCAGCCGCACCAGCCGCTGCCGGGTGCCCGGTGCGCCGACCGAGCTCCGTCCCTGCCCGGGGGCCTGCTCGACCAGCTCGAACTGCAGCCCGATCGGCACCGCGGTGCGCGGCCTCCGGTCGGCGGCCGCGGCCACCAGCTCCTCGAGCTCCTGCTCCCACCCGCTCGCCACCGGGGACGCCTTGAGGCTCGACCGCAGCGACAGCAGGACGGCGACCGCGTGCTTGCAGTCGTCGCCCACCGGGCACGTGCACGCACCGGCCCAGCCCACCCGGCCGCCGTCGGTGCGCACCACCGTCGTCCGGTAGGGCTCGGGCGCGCCGCCCTGGACCAGCCCGGTCAGCCGCCGTGCGTCGTCGGCCAGCCGGACGTCGAGGACGCCGCGGGCGACGTAGCGGCGGGCGCGGTCGAGCACGTCGGCGCCGACGGCGTCGACCAACGCCGCGTCGGTGACCATCTCCCGCCAGTCACCGAGCACCCGGCCAGGTTACGGCGGGCCACCGACAGGGTGGCCCAGGTCGCGGTGACCGGGCGCGCGGCGCGAAGATCAGCACATGAGCTCCGACCGCGCCGGCCAGCCGGCCCAGCCCTCCGACCTGGTCGACGTCCCGCACCTGGTGACCGCGTACTACACGGTCGAGCCGGATCCACACGACGTCGCCCAGCAGGTCACGTTCGGCACCTCCGGGCACCGGGGCTCCTCGCTGGACGGCGCGTTCAACGAGCCGCACATCCTGGCCACCACCCAGGCGATCTGCGAGTACCGCGTCCAGCAGGGGTACGACGGGCCGCTCTTCGTCGGTCGGGACACCCACGGGCTGTCAGAGCCGGCCTGGGTGAGCGCCCTGGAGGTGCTGGCCGCCAACGACGTCACCGTGCTCGTGGACGCCGCCGACCGGTACACCCCCACCCCCGCGGTCAGCCACGCCATCCTGCGGGCCAACCAGGGGAAGACGTCCGGGCTGGCCGACGGCATCGTCGTCACGCCGTCGCACAACCCGCCCCGGGACGGCGGCTTCAAGTACAACCCGCCCTCGGGCGGCCCGGCCGACACCGACGCCACCGGCTGGATCGCCAAGCGGGCCAACGAGCTGCTGGCCACCGGTCTCGACGGGGTGCGCCGCATCCCGATCGCCCGGGCCCGGGCCGCGGCGCAGTCCTACGACTTCCTCGGCACCTACGTCGACGACCTGCCGCAGGTGCTGGACCTGGAGGCGGTCCGCAGCGCCGGTGTGCGGATCGGTGCCGACCCGCTCGGCGGGGCGAGCGTCGACTACTGGGGGGCGATCGCCGAACGGCACGGCCTGGACCTCACCGTCGTCAACCCGCTGGTCGACCCGACCTGGCGGTTCATGACGCTGGACTGGGACGGCAAGATCCGGATGGACTGCTCCTCCCCCTCGGCGATGGCCTCGCTGATCGGCGCGAAGGACCAGTTCCAGATCGCCACCGGCAACGACGCCGACGCCGACCGGCACGGCATCGTCACCCCTGACAGCGGGTTGATGAACCCCAACCACTTCCTGGCCGTGGCGATCTCCTACCTCTTCAGCCACCGCGACGGCTGGGGCGCCGAGACGGCGGTGGGCAAGACGCTGGTGTCCTCCTCCCTGATCGACCGGGTCGTCGAGTCGCTGGGGCGCCGGCTGGTCGAGGTGCCGGTCGGGTTCAAGTGGTTCGTGCCCGGCCTGCTCGACGGGTCGGTCGGGTTCGGCGGCGAGGAGTCGGCCGGGGCGTCCTTCCTCCGCCGTGACGGTGGGGTGTGGACCACGGACAAGGACGGCATCCTGCTCGCCCTGTTGGCCTCGGAGATCCAGGCCGTGACCGGGAGCTCTCCCTCGGAGCTGCATGCGTCACTGACGCAACGGTTCGGCGAGTCGGCGTACGCCCGGGTCGACGCCGCGGCCACCCGGGAGGAAAAGGCCGCGCTCGGCAAGCTCTCCCCCGACGCCGTCACCGCGACCGAGCTGGCCGGCGAGCCGATCACCGCGAAGCTCACGACGGCCCCCGGCAACGGCGCCGCGATCGGCGGGCTGAAGGTCACCACGGAGAACGCCTGGTTCGCCGCCCGCCCCTCGGGCACCGAGGACGTCTACAAGGTCTACGCCGAGTCCTTCAAGGGCGCCGACCACCTCGCCCAGGTCCAGGAGGAGGCGAAGGCCGTCGTCTCGGCCGCCCTCGCCGGCTGACGTCACCCCCGCTGACCACCACAATGGCCATTTCGGTGGTCAGCGGGCGGCGAGGGCGTCGCGCACCCGGCGGACGACGGAGTCAAGGTCGCGGAGGTCGACGGCGCTGAGCCGGATGATCCGCCAGCCTGCCGCGATCAGGACGGCGTAGCGCTGGTCGTCCGCCACGATCTGCTCGGCCTCGAAGTGGTGGGCGCCCTCGTACTCCACGATGAGCTTCGCCTCCGGCCAGGCGAAGTCGACCTTGGCCAGGAACTCGCCACGGTGGTGCACGTGGAACTGCGGTACGGGCGTCAGTCCGGCGAGCACCAGCGCCACCCGCACCCTCGACTCCGGAGCCGACTCGGCCCGCGGGTCGACGAGGCCGAAGGCGCGGCGGACCTTCGTCACGCCCCACCGCCCGGTCCCGCACTCGGCAAGGTCCGCCAGCTGCGGAAGACCGACCGCCCCAGCTCGGACCATGGCATCGAGGTCGGCCACGGCGGTGCCGAGCGGCTCCAGGGCAGCAACGTCCCACGCCGTCCGCAGCGCGGTCGTGACGGGTACGTCGTCCACCAGCTCGACATCCGTCACGCCGAGGTCGGTCCGGTGGACCCGCACCTGTCGAGGGCCCTTCCACTCCACGTGGGACGGCCGGACGACGGTGACGGCCTCGTGGACGCCGGCGAACGGGGCACCGTGCCACGCCGCCGCGGTGTGCCCGCCGATCGCGGTACCTGTTGGGAGCAGCAGCGCGACGCCGCAGGCACGGAGTCGGTGGTCGACGTCCAGCGCGGGGTCTGCGTAGACGCCCTGGACCAAGCGTCGGTATCCGAGTGAGCGCAGTCGTTCGCGGGTCAACCGCCCCTCGGCGATGGCGTGGCTGCCGATGAAGACGCCGGTGAGGTGACGGTCGCGGGGCATCGGCAGAGCCTGCCGGGTGCGGGCCTCCCGCTGCTGTCGCCGTCCACAGGCCCTCCCGGCATCACCAAAATGGCCATTTTGGTGGTGGGTGAGGCGGGTCGGCG
Organism: Modestobacter sp. VKM Ac-2983; assembly: GCF_026967885.1. Taxonomy (NCBI): domain Bacteria; kingdom Bacillati; phylum Actinomycetota; class Actinomycetes; order Geodermatophilales; family Geodermatophilaceae; genus Modestobacter; species Modestobacter sp. VKM Ac-2983. The sequence goes on along the minus strand of NZ_JAPVBK010000004.1, from coordinate 32,201 downwards.
GGTGAACAAGGCTGCCGGAGTTGTCCCGTGAACGCACTGCAGGCCCGCCGGAGCGGACTCCGACGGGCCTGCGGTGCCGACGAGAATGCGTCAGCTGACGTCCTCGTCCACCCAGTCGAGCGACTTCGTGACCGCCTTCTGCCAATTGCGGTAGAACCGCTCCCGCTCGTCCTCGGGCATCTGCGGGTCCCAGCGCTTGTCCTCGGCCCACTTGGCGGTGAGCTCGTCGAGGTCGGACCAGAAGCCGACGGCGAGGCCGGCGGCGTAGGCCGCACCGAGCGCGGTGGTCTCGGGGATCTTCGGCCGGATCACCGGGACGCCGAGCAGGTCGGCCTGGAACTGCATGAGCAGCTCGTTGCCGACCATCCCGCCGTCCACCCGGAGCTCGGTCAGGTCGACCCCGGAGTCGGCGTTCATCGCGTCCAGCACCTCGCGGGTCTGGTACGCGGTGGCCTCCAGGACGGCGCGGGCCAGGTGCCCCTTGTTGACGAACCGGGTCAGCCCGACGACGGCGCCGCGGGCATCGGAGCGCCAGTGCGGGGCGAACAGGCCGGAGAACGCCGGGACGAAGTAGGAGCCGCCGTTGTCGTCCACCGAGCGGGCCAGGTCCTCGATCTCCGGAGCGTTCTTGATCATCCCCAGGTTGTCCCGGACCCACTGCACCAGCGAGCCGGTGACCGCGATCGAGCCCTCCAGCGCGTACACCGGCTTGGCGTCCCCGAGCTGGTAGCAGAGCGTGGTGAGCAGGCCGTTCTCCGACGGGACGGCCTCCTCGCCGGTGTTGAGCAGCATGAAGTTGCCCGTGCCGTAGGTGTTCTTGGCCATGCCCTTGGTGAAGCAGACCTGGCCGAACGTCGCCGCCTGTTGGTCACCGAGCGAGCCGGCGATCGGCACCCCGGCCAGGAAGCCGGCCTTGCGGCCCTTGCCGTACTCCTCGGAGTTGGAGCGGATCTCCGGGAGCATGGACATCGGGATGCCCATCTCCTCGGCGATGTCGGCGTCCCAGGCCAGCGTCCGGTAGTCCATCAGCATGGTGCGGGAGGCGTTGGAGACGTCGGTGAGGTGCAGCCCGCCGTCGGCCCCACCGGTCATGTTCCAGATCAGCCAGGAGTCGATCGTGCCCATGAGCAGCTCGCCGCGCTCGGCCTTCTCCCGGGCGCCGTCGACGTTGTCCAGGATCCAGCGGACCTTGGGGCCGGCGAAGTAGGTGGCCAGCGGCAGGCCGACCTTGTCCTTGTAGCGGTCGGCGCCGCCGCCCAGCGCACCGAGCTCCTCGATGATCTTCGTCGTCCGGGTGTCCTGCCAGACGATCGCGTTGTAGACCGGCTCCCCGGTCGCGCGGTCCCACACCACCGCGGTCTCCCGCTGGTTGGTGATGCCGATGGCGACGATGTCGGAGCTGCCGGCGTCACTGCGGGCGATCGCCTGGCCGACCACCTCGCGGGTGTTCCGCCAGATCTCCATCGCGTCGTGCTCGACCCATCCCGCGCGCGGGAAGATCTGCTCGTGCTCCTTCTGGCCGACGGACACGACGGCACCGTCGTGGTCGAAGATCATGCACCGGGTGCTGGTGGTGCCCTGGTCGATGGCTGCTACGTACTGGGCCATGCGAGTTCCTCCTACAGAAGGAGGGGCCAAAATCGCGACTTTGGCCCCCGGAAGGGGTCGGGTCAGACGTTGACGTGGGAGAGCAGGCCGGCGAGGACGGCGCCGATCAGCGGGCCGACGATCGGCACCCAGGCGTAGCCCCAGTTGCTGCCGGTCTTGCCGCGGATGGGCAGGACGGCGTGCGCGATGCGCGGCCCGAGGTCACGGGCCGGGTTGATGGCGTACCCGGTCGGGCCACCGAGCGAGGCGCCGATGCCGACGACGAGCAGGGCGACGGCCAGCGGGCCGAGCTGGCTCGGGGTGTCGCCGAACCGCAGGATGATGTAGACCAGCACGAACGTGCCGACGACCTCGGTCACCACGTTGTCCTTCACCGTGCCGATCGCCGGGCCGGTCGCGAAGGTGCCCAGCTGCGTGCCGGCGGCGTCCGGGTCGTTGTAGTGGCCGTAGTAGGCCAGGTAGGCCACCACCGCGCCGAGGAAGGCGCCGATCAGCTGCCCGGCGAAGTAGACGAACGTGCTCGCGACGCTGACCTCGACGCCGGGGGCGTACGTGTCGGTCCCGCTGACCAGCAGGCCGACGGTGACGGCCGGGTTGATGTGCGCACCGGAGGTCGCCCCGGCGAAGACGCCGGCGAAGACGGCGAGCCCCCAGCCGAAGATGATGACGATCCAGCCGCTGCCGTTGCCGTTGGTCTTGGGCAGCACGACGTTGGCGACCACGCCGACGCCGAGCAGCAGCAGGATCCCGGTGCCGAGTACTTCACTGCCGAAGACGGTCCACAGACCGACGGTGTCCACGAGTAGGCGCTCCTCACGACGGGTCCGCGGCGTCGCGGACCGGGTGGGTCGGTGACGGGTCTGTGGCGGTGATCACCACGCGTCCCGTCGTGCGAGGACCGTAGGAGTCCGGATGTGAGCTGGACAACAGTCGGCGTCCGACGATGTCGCACTGACCGGCTCAGGGAGCGCCCCAGGCGATGCTGAGCTCCACCGCGCGCTCCCAGCAGCGGTACTCCGCGGTCAGCGCCTGGGCCCGTTCGGGCGTGGGCGTCCACTGCGCGGACCGGTGCCAGTTCCGGCGCAGCGCCTCGACGTCCGACCACACCCCGACGGCGAGGCCGGCCGCGTAGGCCGCGCCCAGCGACACCGTCTCCCCCACCATCGGCCGCACCACGGGTGTGTCCAGCGCATCGGCCACGAACTGCATGAGCAGGTTGTTGGTGGTCATCCCGCCGTCCACCCGCAGGGCCGGCAGCGAGAGTCCGGAGTCCGCCGCCATCGCCTGCACCACGTCGCGGGTCTGCCAGCCGGTGGCCTCCAGCACCGCCCGGGCGAGGTGCCCCTTGGTGACGTAGGAGGTCAGGCCGGCGACCAGGCCGCGGGCCTCGCCCCGCCAGTGCGGGGCCAGCAGGCCGGAGAAGGCCGGGACGACGTAGCAGCCGCCGTTGTCGGCGACCGTGCGCGCCAGGGTCTCCACCTCCGCGGCCGAGCCGATCAGGCCGAGCCCGTCCCGCAGCCACTGCACCAGCGCCCCGGCGACGGCGACCGAGCCCTCCAGCGCGTAGCGCGGCGCCTCCCCGGCCAGCTGGTAGGCCACCGTGCTGATCGACCCGGACCGGGTGCGCACCAGCTCGGTCCCGGTGTTCTGCAGCAGGAAGCTGCCCGTGCCGTAGGTGCACTTGGCCTCGCCGGGCGCGAAGCAGGCCTGGCCGAAGAGCGCCGCCTGCTGGTCGCCGAGCGCCCCGGCGATCGGCAGGGCCCGGTTGAGGGCGGTGGCCCGGCCCAGGATGCCGACCGAGGGCCGGATCTCCGGCAGCATCTCCGCCGGGATGTCGAAGAAGGCCAGCAGGTCGGGGTCCCACCGGCAGCTGCGCACGTCCATCAGCAGGGTGCGGCTGGCGTTGGTCACGTCGGTGACGTGGACGCCGCCGTCCGGTCCGCCGGTGAGGTTCCAGATCAGCCAGGTCTCCATCGTGCCGAACAGCAGCTCACCGCGTTCGGCGCGTTCACGGGCGCGCGGCACGTGGTCGAGGATCCAGCGCAGCCGCGGGCCGGAGAAGTAGCCGGCGATCGCCATCCCGCTGCGTTCGGCGACCAGGCCGGCATCGGGTCGGGCGGCCAGCTCCGTCACCAGGTCGGCGGTCCGGGTGTCCTGCCAGACCAGCGCGCGGGTGACCGGCCGGCCGGTCACCCGGTCCCAGACCACGGTGGTCTCCCGCTGGTTGGCGATCCCCAGGGCCACGACGTCCCCGGCGTCCGGCACGTCGCCGAGCACCTGCGCGGCGGTCCGCTGGGTGTTCGCCCAGATCTCCATCGGGTCGTGCTCGACCCAGCCGGGGCGGGGGAAGTACTGGTGGTGCTCACGCTGGCGGACGGCGACCATCCGCCCGCCCCGGTCGAAGACCAGCGACCGCGTCGACGTCGTCCCCTGGTCGACGGCGAGCACGTACCGGTCAGGCACTGACGTGTCCCAGCTCCCGGGACACCGCGTGCGCGGCGTCGACGACCATGGCCAGCAGCAGGCTGCGTGGCACGCCGCGGCCGTCGAAGAGCGAGGTCAGCGGCCCGCTGACGCCCAGCGCGGCGGTCACCAGGCCGCCCGCGGCCCGGACCGGCGCGGCGATCGAGCCCGTGCTCGGCTCCTGTTCGCCCCGCTCGGCCGCCCAGCCCTGCGTGCGCACCTCGGCCAGCTCGGCCGGGGGTGCGGGCGCGTACGCCAGCAGCACCTTGCCCAGCGCAGTGCTCCGCGCGGGCAGGGTGGTGCCGACCTCCAGGACCTGCGCGGAGTCGTCGGGGCGGAAGACGTGGTGGACGACGACGACCTCGGTGCCGGTGAGGATGGCCAGTCGCACCACGTGCCCGCTGCGGGCCGCCAGGGCGTCGGCCCAGTTCGAGGAGCGTGCCCGCAGCTCGTTCACGTCCAGCGGCGTGCCGAGCCGCAGCAGGCCGGTGCCCAGGGCGTAGCGGCCGGTGGCCGGGTCCTGCTCCACGAAGCCGACGCTGAGCAGGGTGCGGAGCAGGCTGTGCGCGGTGGTCTTGGCCAGACCGACCGCCGCGGCGATGTCGGTGACCCCGAGCCTGCCGCCGGAGCCGGCCACCACGCGCAGGATCGCCGCTGCCCGCTCGATGGACTGCACGGTGCCCGGCACGACGCCCGACGCTAGGCCATCGGGTGCCCGGATGGTGACCCAGCACACCCGGGTTGTCCGACGATGTCAGACAGCGGGCGTCGACGGCCCTCCCGGCGCCGACCTACCGTGGCATCGTGCGCCGTCGTCGGCGACGGCCCGTACCGAGGAGTTCCCCATGACGGCAGTCCGCACACTCGGTCCCGAGCAGCGCGCCCAGGCCTGGGCCGACCTCGCGGCCGGCGAGTTCGAGGTCCTGGTGATCGGCGGCGGGGTCACGGGTGCCGGTGTCGCGCTGGACGCTGCGACCCGGGGGCTCCGGACGGCGCTGGTCGAGGCGCGTGACTTCGCCAGTGGCACCTCCTCGCGCTCCTCCAAGCTGTTCCACGGCGGGCTGCGCTACCTGGAGCAGTTCGACTTCGGGCTGGTCCGGGAGGCGCTGCACGAGCGCGACCTGTCGGTCAACCGGATCGCCCCGCACCTGGTCAAGCCGGTGCCGTTCCTCTACCCGCTGACCCGGCACTGGGAGCGGCCCTACGTCACCGCCGGGATCACCCTCTACGACGGCCTGGCCCGTCTGGGGTCGCTGTCCGCCCCGATGCCGGCGCAGAAGCAGCTCACCCGCACCGGTGCCCGGCGGCTCTTCCCCGCCCTGAAGCCGGACTCCCTCGTCGGCGCCATCCGCTACTACGACGCCCAGGCCGACGACGCCCGGCACACCCTCTCCGTGGCGCTCACCGCAGCCTCCTACGGCGCGACCGTGCTCAACTCCGCCGAGGTCGTCTCGTTCTCCCACGCCGGTGGCCGCGTCGTCGGTGCCCGGGTGCGCGACGTGGAGACCGGGAACGAGGTCGACGTCCGTAGCGAGGTGGTGGTCAACGCCACCGGCGTCTGGACCGACGACGTCCAGACGCTGGTCGGCGGCCGCGGCCGGTTCCACGTGCGGGCCAGCAAGGGCGTGCACATCGTCGTGCCCCGCGACCGGATCAACGGTGAGACGGGTCTGATCCTGCGCACCGAGAAGTCGGTGCTCTTCGTCATCCCGTGGGGCAGCCACTGGATCGTCGGGACCACGGACACCGACTGGGAGCTGGACAAGGCCCACCCCGCGGCCAGCAAGGCCGACATCGACTACATCCTCGACCACGTCAACGAGGTGCTGTCCGTCCCGCTGACGCACGAGGACATCACCGGCGTCTACGCCGGGCTGCGCCCGCTGCTGTCGGGGGAGAGCGAGTCGACCAGTCAGCTGTCCCGCGAGCACGCCGTCGCCCGGCCGATGCCCGGGGTCATCTCCGTCGCCGGCGGGAAGTACACGACGTACCGGCCGATGGCCGCCGACGCCGTGGACGCCGCGGCCGACGACGTCACCCGCCGGGTCCCGCCGAGCGTCACGGAGAACATCCCGCTGGTCGGCGCCGAGGGCTACGCGGCGATGGTCAACTCCCTCGACGGGCTGTCCGACCGCTGGGGCATCCCGCGGTTCCGCGCCGAGCACCTGATCAACCGGTTCGGCTCGCTGACCCCCGAGGTGCTCGGCCTGGCCGCCGAGGCACCCGAGCTCCTCGACCCGGTGCCCGGCGCAGAGGAGTACCTGATGGTGGAGATGGTGTGGTCGGCCGCGCACGAGGCCGCGCTGCACCTGGACGACCTCCTGGCCCGGCGCACCCGGATCTCCATCGAGACCCCGCACCGGGGAGTGGAGTCCGCCGAGCCGGTCGCCCGGGCCGTCGCCGGCGTGCTGGGCTGGGACGAGGAGCGGATCACGAGCGAGGTGCAGAGCTACCAGGCCCGGGTGGAGGCCGAGCGGCGGTCGCAGGAGGCCACCGACGACCAGGAGGCGGACGCCGCGCGGATCGCCGCACCGGACACCCGCGCCGTGGCCGTGGGCCGCGCCCTGGGCTGACCCGCCGGGCAGCTGGGCACGAGGCCGCCGTCTCCCTGCGGGGAGGCGGTGGCCTCGTGGTCTCCGGAGGTCGGTAACGATCGGCCTGAGCCGGACATGTCACTGTGTGATCGCCATGCAGGGGCAACCACCGCCCGCGCCCGACGACCCCCCGGCAGCGGTGGAGGTCCGGTTCGAGGACGCTTACCGCAGTTCCGGGACCGCTGTCCTCGGGTACGCGCTGCGGCGCTCGGAGTCCCGCGAGGACGCCTTTGACGTCGTCGCCGAGACCTTTGCGACTGCCTGGCGACGGCGTGCGGACATGCCGGCGGATCTGCTGGAGGTGCGCCCCTGGCTCTTCGGCATCGCCCGGAACTGCCTGGCCAACGCCAGCCGCAGCAACGCCCGGGCTGGGCGGCTGGGTGATCGGCTGGCCGCCGCGTTCACCGATGCGGCGATCCCCGACCCCGCCACGCTGCACGAGCACCGGGTCGGGAGTCGCGAGGTGCACGAGGCGCTGGGCCGGCTCTCGGCCGAGGACCGTGAGCTCGTCACCCTGATCGCCTGGGAGGGCCTCACGCCGGCGCAGGCGGCCGACGCCCTCGGGGTGGCCCCTGGCACCGCCCGGGTCCGACTGCACCGGGCTCGTGCACGGCTGCGCGCCGACCTGTCTGGCGCGGACGACCCCGCCCTCCCCGACCCCGCGCACCCCCAGGAGGCCGACCGTGCTCGATGATCGCGGACTGGACACCCGGCTGGCAGCTGCCGCCGTCGTCACCGACTCCGACCTGTCCGCGCTGCCCGAGGGGTTCCTCGCCCACCTGATGTCGGACGCCGACCCCGACCCGGCCACGGTGGTCGCGCTGCGGCAGCTCATCGCCGACGCCCATGAGGAGCGATACGCACCACGTCGGCCACGGCCGCGCCGACGGACCGTGCTCCGGCTCGGGGCGGCGGTGGTCGCCCTCGCCTCGGCGTGGACGACGGCGGTCCTGGTGACCGCCAGCGACCCGGCGGGATCGCAGGGTGGGGGGACGGCGGCGCCGGCCGACGGCATCACCCTGGCGGCTGCCCAGGAGATCACCTTCCCGGTGTCCCTGGAGCCGGCACCGGACGGGCTGACGCCGCTCTTCAGCCAGTGGGGCGGGGTGCCGCCGCTCGAGGACGAGCCGCTGACCTACACCGCCGACTACCGGCAGACGGGCGAGGACGGGTACGGGGACGGCTTCACCCTGAGCCTGTACCCCGACGATCCACGTGAGACCGGGGCCATCAGCGAGTGGCCCGCAGAAGGCACTCGCGTCGCGACGGTCACCGTCGATGGCACCGAGGCGCAGGTCGCCACCGACGGCGACAGTGCGGCCCTCCTCTGGCAGCGGTCGGACGACTGGTGGGTGGTGGTTCGTGGTGATGGCGACTACGGCGACGCAGATGAGGTGGTGGATGTGGCGGAGTCGGTGGTCGACCGTCCACAGCCGATCGACCTGCAGTTCGGACTGGCCCCGGCCGGCTGGACACTGAACAGCCTGGAGGAGAGCCGGAGCATCGACCTCTCCAGCGACGTCGACCCGGAGCAGCGGATCAAGCTCAGCCGGTACCTGCCCGGGTTCGGGCTGACCATCGACGACGTGCTCGACGGGATGGAGCCGGTTCAGTCGGTGGAGACGGTGACCGTCCAGGGGATGCCGGCTCGCCTGGCGCGCGCCCAGCCCGGCGCCGACGCCCCGGTCTCTTGGTACGTGACGGGGCAGTTCCCGGACGGGTCGCTCTTCTTGCTGGTCACCCCCGACACCCTGACTGCGGAACAGGTGCTGCAGATCGCCGACGAGGTCACCTACACACCGTGAACCGGTGCCCGGCGCTCCACTCCGGGGGCGCTGGGGCCGGGACAGTGACCCATCTCGCCTCCCGATGCACAGGTGTATCCAATACAGTTCTGCATCGTGATCGACGTCGACCTGCAGCGGCCCAAGCGCCGTCGTGAGGCGACCGTCGAGCGGCTGCTGGACGCCGCCCTGCAGACCTTCGCCGAGCAGGGCTTCGCGGCGGCCAGCGTCGAGGACATCTGCAGCCGCGGTGGGTTGACCCGCGGCGCTTTCTACTCCAGTTTCACGTCCAAGGACGAGCTGTTCGAGGCGTTGATGACCCGCGAGGTCGAGCGTGACCTCGCCCGGGTCGCCGAGCTCCTCACCGGCCTGGCCGACGAGCCGGACCCGCTCGCCGCCGCGGTCGACCGGGTGCTGGGCGCCTTCCGCTGCGACCGCACCTGGGCGCTGGTGGTCACCGAGTACACGCTGCACGCCGCCCGGAACCCCGAGGCCGCGGAGGTGCTGCGCCGGCACGACGAGCAGGTCGGCAGCCGGCTCGCCGAGCTGGTCGACCGGATGGCCGCGGAGGCGGGGCTGACCTTCTCCCTGCCGGCGGCCGACCTCATCGGGGCGGCCACTGCGCTGCTCAGCGGGCTCACCGTCATGTCACTCACCGCGCAGGGCGATCTCGAGCCCCTGCGCCGCACCGCCCTGCTCTCCCTCGTCCGCGGTGCCGTGTCGAGCACCCCGACCACCCCCTGACCCGGCTGAACCCAGGAGAACCGATGTCCACCCTGCTCTACCGGATCGGCCGCGCGGCCTATCGCCGTCGCGGGCTCTTCTCCGTGGCCTGGCTCGCGGTCCTCGGGCTCGTCGTCGGGCTCTTCCTCACCATCGGTGGGGAGTTCGACGACGAGTTCACGATCCCCGGCTCGGAGTCCCAGGCGGCGCTGGACCGGCTCGACGACGTCTCGACCGCAGCGGCGGGGGCCGGTGCGCAGCTGGTCTTCGTCGCGCCCGAGGGCGCCACGGTGGCCGACCCCGAGTACGCCGCCGCGATCGCCGAGACCGTGGCCGCCGCCGGCCAGGTCGACCAGGTCGCCGCCGTGCAGGACCCCTTCGCCACCCAGTCGATCAGCCCGGACGGCCGTGCTGCCCTGGCGCCGGTGCAGTACTCGGTGCAGCCGCCCGAGCTCGGGGAGAACGCGCTCGAGGAGCTGCAGGCGGCCACCGCCGCCGCCACGGACGCGGGCCTGCAGGTCGAGGTCGGCGGCGGCGCCTTCAACACCGGTGCCGTCACCGTCGGCCCGCTGGAGCTCATCGGTGTCGTGGTCGCCGTCCTGGTGCTCGTGATCACCTTCGGGTCGCTGCTCGCGGCCGGGATGAACCTGCTGACCGCGCTGGTCGGGGTGGGCATCGGGCTCACCGGGCTGCTGGCGACGTCCGGGGTCATCACCCTCTCCTCGACCGCCCCGACGCTCGCGCTGATGATCGGCCTGGCGGTCGGCATCGACTACACGCTGTTCATCCTGTCCCGGCACCGCTCGCAGCTGGCCGCCGGCATGGACCCCGAGGAGTCCGCCGGGCGGGCCGCCGGCACCGCCGGGTCCGCGGTCGTGTTCGCCGGCCTGACCGTGATCATCGCGCTGTCCGGGCTCGCCGTCGTCGGCATCCCCTTCCTGACCGTGATGGGCCTGGGCGCCGCGGGGACGGTGCTGGTCGCCGTCCTGGTCGCGCTCACCCTGCTGCCCGCGCTGCTGGGCTTCGCCGGCGCCCGGCTGGTGCCCAAGCCCGGTTCCCGCGCCGCCCGCCGCGAGCACGCGCTCGCCGAGCACGCCGGCGCCCCGGCGCGCACCGGCGGCGCCCGGTGGGCCGCGATCGTCACCCGCCGCCCGGTGCTCACCGTCCTGGTCACGGTCGTCGGCCTGCTGGTGGTCGCGATCCCGGCGCTGCAGCTGCGGCTGGCCCTGCCCGACGCCAGCACCGCCCCCGAGGAGAGCACCACCCGGCAGGCCTACGACGCGGTCAGCGAGTACTTCGGTCCCGGTGCCAACGGCCCGCTCATCGTCTTCCTCGACGGGCTGGACCCGGCGACCGCCGAGCAGGCGGCCGGCCAGGCCGCAGCGGCGATCGGTGGCACGCCGACCGACCAGCCCGGGGAGTTCACCGGCGGGCTGGACGACGTCGCCTACGCCCTGCCCCAGGTGCTGGCCGACGGCACCGCCGCGATCGTCCAGGTGGTGCCGGAGAGCGGTCCGCAGGACGAGGCGACCACCGCGCTCGTGGCCGACCTGCGCGACCTCGCGGACGACCTGGAGGCCGACACCGGCGGGGACGTGACGGTGACCGGCCAGACCGCCGTCGCCATCGACGTCTCCGACCGGCTGGGCGACGCCCTGTTGCCGTTCACCCTGGTCGTCGTCGGCCTGGCGCTGGTCCTGCTGCTGCTGGTCTTCCGCTCGATCCTCGTGCCGATCAAGGCCGCGCTGGGCTTCCTGCTCTCGGTGGGCGCCTCGTTCGGCGCCGTCGTCGCGGTCTTCCAGTGGGGCTGGCTGATGGACGTCTTCGGCGTCCCGGCCACCGGCCCGGTCATCAGCTTCATGCCGATCCTGCTGATGGCGGTGCTCTTCGGCCTGGCCATGGACTACGAGGTCTTCCTCGTCTCCCGGATGCGGGAGGAGTTCGTGCACGGGGCCGCCCCGCGTGCGGCGGTGGTCGCCGGGATGCGGCACGCGTCCCGGGTGGTCGTCGCGGCGGCGCTGATCATGTTCTCGGTGTTCGGCAGCTTCGTGACCATCGAGGACGTGACCGTCAAGGCGATCGCCTTCGGCCTGGCGGTCGGCGTGCTGGTGGACGCCTTCGTCGTCCGGATGACGCTGGTGCCCGCGGTGCTGGCGCTGCTGGGTCGCTCGGCCTGGTGGCTGCCGCGCTGGCTGGACCGGCTGCTCCCCGACCTGGACGTCGAGGGCGCCAAGCTGAGCCGGCCCGTCGAGGTCGAGCGCACCCCGGAGCCGGTGGGCAGCTGAGGAGGCCCGGGTCCCGGTTCCACGTGGAACCGGGACCCGGGGGCAGGATGGGGCCGACGGCGAGGAGGCCTGACGTGAACGAGTTCGATCTGGTGCTGCCGACGGCGGTCGACGTCCGCGAGGTCGGGATGCGGGACGGGCTCCAGCTGGAGGACCCGGTCCCCCTGGCCGGCAAGCTGGCCATGCTCGAGGCGCTGGTGGCCACCGGCGTCCGGCGGATCGAGGTGACCTCCTTCGTCTCACCGAAGGCGGTACCGGCCCTGGCCGACGCCGACCAGGTCGCCGCCGAGCTGCACCGCTTCGACGGCGTGCACTTCTCCGCCCTGGTGGCCAACCCGCGCGGCGCCGTCCGCGCGGTGGACGCCGGCATCGCGCACCTGGAGTACGTCGTCTCCGCCGCCGACTCGCACAGCCGGGCCAACGCCGGGCGCTCCACCGCCGAGGCGGTCGCCGCGGTCGGGCAGATCGCCGAGCTCGCCCACGGCGCCGGCGGCTCCCTGGAGGTCATCGTCGCCACCGCCTGGGACTGTCCGTTCGACGGGCGGACGCCGGTGGCCCGGACCGTGGACGTCACCCGGGCCGCGGTCACCGCCGGCGCCGACCAGCTCTGCCTGGGCGACACCATCGGCACGACCACCCCGGCCCGCGTCGTCCGGCTGCTCGACGAGGTCCGCCGCGCCTGCCCTGGGGTGCCGCTGGGCGTGCACTTCCACGACACCCGCGGCACCGGCCAGGCCAACGCCCTGGCCGCCCTGCAGGCCGGCATCACCCAGCTCGACGCCTCGGTCGGCGGCCTGGGCGGGTGCCCGTTCGCCCCGGGTGCCAGCGGCAACATCGCCACCGAGGAGCTCGTCTACTGGCTGGCCGACGCCGACGTGGCGACCGGCATCGACCTGGACGCCGTCCTGGCCGCGGCTGCGGTCACCGAGCGGGCGGTCGGCCACGAGCTGCCCAGCTCCCTGTTCCGCGCCGGTGGGCGCAACGAGCCGCGCGGCGCGGTCCTGCCGGCCTGACCGTGGGTGACCGGTCGCACGGTGCCCCACCGGGTCGCGCGTGATGGGATCGACGGCGTGAACCCAGGTGCAGACGTCCCCCCGGCAGTGGTCGACCCCTCGGTGATGCGGGACGTGTTGGGCCACTTCGTCTCCGGCGTCACCGTGGTGACGGCGATGACCGCCGACGGCCCGGTGGGCTTCACCTGCCAGTCGTTCAGCTCGCTGTCCCTGGACCCGCCGCTGGTCGCCTTCGCCCCGGCCCGCACCTCGCGCACGTGGCCGCTGCTCCGCGAAGCCGGCCGCTTCTGTGTCAACGTGCTCGCCGACGAGCAGAGCGGCCTGTCCCGGCAGTTCGCCCGGTCCGGCACCGACAAGTACGCCGGCGTCCAGTGGGCAGCGAGCCCGCACGGGTCGCCGGTGCTCGCCGACGTCGTCGCCTGGATCGACAGCGAGCTGTGGGCCGAGTACGACGGCGGTGACCACACCATCGTCGTCGCCCGGGTGCTGGACCTCGGGGCTGATGCCTCCCGCACGCCGCTGCTGTTCCACCGCGGCGCCTACGGGCTCCAGCAGGCCCGGCTGGAGCCCGAGGAGCGCTGAGCTCGAGGAGCCCTGGGCCCTACTGACCGGGGAGCTCGCGCGTCAGTCGACTCGGGACGCTGCGTGGATCGCGTCCGCGAGGTCGCGAGGACGGCTCCACATGGGCCAGTGCCCGGTGGGGAGGTCGACGACGTCGAGCTGCTCGAGGTGGGCGACCTCGGCGAACACGGGGTGTCCTGCGCGGGCCAGTTCCAGCACCTGCGCGCTCGAGATCGAGCAGCAGACGAGCGTGGTCGCGACGCTCAGGCGTGCATCGTTCGTGAGCTCCACGGGCTGGCGGAGCACGGGACCGGGCTCGGGGACAGCTCGGGTCCGGAAGCGTTCGAGGACCTCGGGGCTCAGGCCCTCGAGGCTGGCCTGCTCCCCGAGGACGTCGAAGGGCGGCAGTGGCAGCTCCTGCAGTTCTCCCGGCACGTCCGGAGCGAAGACGGCTCCTGGCGCCACCGGCCCGGAGTCGATCCACACCACCCGGTGGACGAGCTCGGGGTGCCGGTCCAGGACGAGACTGACCGGGGCGTTGGCCCCACTGTGCGCGACGAGAACCGCCGGCTGGTCCTCGCAGACCCCGGCCCGTGCCATGACCTGCTCGATCGCCGCTGCTTGGTCGTCGAGGGTCCTGGTCGAACGCTCGGGGTCCTGCTCGTCCAGTCCGGGGAGCGTCATCGGGATCGCCGGCCCGTTGCCGGCTGGCAGGTGCTCCAGCACCTCGTCCCAGGCCCAGGCGCCCAGCCAGTGGCCGGCGATCAGGATGGTGGTCGGGCTGCTCGTCGTCGTCATGCCCCGATGCTCCTGGGCCGGCTGGACAGCTGTGTGTCACCATCTCTGTCATCAATCTGAGGTCGGGACAGTGAAGCGAGCGGAACGGCTCCATGCACTGTCCGAGATGCTGCGCCGCAACGGCGCGCGAGGATGCACGGCCGAGCGGCTGGCGACCGAGTTCGACGTGTCCGTGCGTACGGTCAAGAGAGACCTCGCTGCGCTGGAGAACAGCGGCGCGCCGATCTGGTCCCGTCCCGGGCCCGGTGGTGGCTACGGGTGGACCAGCGGCGGTTCCCTGCCGCCCGTCAGTCTCTCCCCGGCCCAGGCAGTGGCGCTCCTGGCGGCCGTCTCCGCTGCACCCGACGCGCCCTACGGCGATCTGGCCTCAGCCGCGGTCCAGAAGATCGTGGACGTCCTCGATCCCCGGACCCGGGCGAAGGCCGACGAGCTGGCGCGCCGGGTCTGGGTCAACGCGCCACCCTCCAGATCCCGCGCCACCAGGTCAGCGCTGGAGGCGGCGATGGCCGAACAACGGGTGGTCCGGATCCGCTACACCTCGAGCGACGGCACCACGACCACCCGCGACGTCGAACCCGTGTTGTTCGCCTCCATGAACGGCCAGTGGCACCTGGTCGGCTGGTGCCGGCTGCGCAACGCCATCCGGTGGTTCACCCTGTCCCGCATCGAGCGAGCCAGCACGACCACGATCGCCTGCGACGGCCACACGATCCACGAGGTCGGGACACCCCCGGTGAACGCCAGACCCGTACACGGCCCCCGCGACTGATCTGTTCGATGGTCAGTGCAGCTGGCCGAAGCGCAGGGCGAGCACGGCGACGTCGTCCCGGCGATCCGGGTCGGCCCCGACGGCGTGCAGGCACAGCGCGGCCGGGTCGTCGTCGACCGGGGCGTCCCGGAGTCGCTGGACCAGCGAGGCGATCCCCTGGTCCAGGTCCTCGCCCGGTCGTTCGATCAGCCCGTCCGTGTAGGCCACCAGCGTCGCCCCGGGCGGGATGCTGACTGCCCGGGACTCCCGCCGGTGCGTCACGTCGACGCCGATCAGCATCCCGGTGATCCCGTCGAGCATCTCGACCGTGCCGTCGACGTGGCGCAGCAGCAGGGGCGGGTGCCCGGCGTTGGCCAGCTGCAGGTGCCAGGGCTCGCCCGGGGCGCTCGGCCGCTGGACCCGGCCGTAGATCATCGTCGCCATCGGGGCCACGTGCAGGCCCTGCACCAGACGGTCCACCCGGCCGAGGATCTCCCCCGGATCGCCCTCGCCGGCGTCCCAGGCGCAGGCCCGGAGCAGACCGCGCAGGTGCCCCATCGCCGCGGCCGCGGCCACGTCGTGCCCGACTACGTCGCCCACGGCCAGCCCCACGCTGCCGTCGGGCAGGTGCAACAGGTCGTAGAAGTCGCCACCGACGTCGGCCGAGCTCGATGCGGCGAGGTAGTGGGCCGCGGCGTCGACGCCGGGGATGTCCGGGAGCTCGGGCAGCAGGGAGCGCTGCAGCGTCTCGGCGACGGTGTGCTCCTGCTGGTAGAGCCGCACGTTGTCCATCGCCATGGCGGCCCGGCGGGAGAGGTCCCGGGCCAGGTCGACGTCCTCGGGGCTGAAACGCCGGGTCTGGGTCTCGGCGACCAGGGTGAGCGCGCCGAGGGTGCGGCGGCGGGCGACCAGGGGAACGGTGAGCTGCGAGGAGGTGCCCAGCTCGGCCATCACCGCCCGCAGCGCCGGGTCGGGGGCGGCCGCGAGCAGGATCTCGTCGGTGATCTCCGGGACCAGGACCGGCTCGCTGGAGCGGAGCACCCGCCGGATGGGGGCGGCGTCGGGCAGGTCGGCGATCCGCAACGCGGCGAAGCGGCGCAGCTCCTCGGTCATCCCCCGCCGGTGGGCGGAGGAGGTGCCGGTGACCGCGCCGTGCTCGTCGACCAGGGTGACGAAGACCCAGTCGGCGAGCAGCGGGACGCAGAGGGAGGCCAGCCGCTCGAGCAGGTCGTCCATGTCCAGGGTCGCGCTGAGGGTGCTGGTCGCCTCGGCCATCAGCGCCAGCCGGCTCTGCGCCCGCTCGGCCTCGACCCGGGCGGCGTCCGCGGCGGCATGGGCCTCCTCGGCGTCCCGGCGGGCGGCCTGCTCGGCGGCGAACGCGGCCTGGCGGTCGTCCTCTACCCGGACCCGCTCGGTGACGTCGGTCTGCACCCCCACGAAGCTGACGAGCGTGCCGGCACCGTCGAACACCGGCGAGATTGAGACCTGGTTCCAGAAGGCCGTGCCGTCCTTGCGGTAGTTGAGCAGCGTGGTGGTGACCGGCTGCTCGTCGCGCAGCGCCTGGCGCAGGTCGTCGATCGCCTTCTGCTCGGTCGCCGGGCCCTGCAGGAAGCGGCAGTTGCGGCCGACGCTCTCCTCGTAGCTGTACCCGCTGATCCGGGTGAAGGAGGGGTTGACCCACACCAGGGGGTCGTCGTCCTGCCGGGGGTCGGTGATGGTGAAGGCGATGTCGGTGGCGACGACGGCGCGCTCCCGCAGCGCCTGCAGTTGCGCCTCCGGGTCGATGGTGCCGTCGGCGTCGTCGAGCTTGAGGAAGACCACGAGGGACAGCCGCTGGTCGCTGGCGTCGGCCGACAGCGGGAAGCCGGTCACCCACAGCACCTGGTCCGGTTCGTCCACCCTTGCGTTGGCCCGGTCCGCGTCGGAGCTGCGCCGCGGGCTCAGCCGCACCGCCTCGCCGGCGACCGGGCGGCCGGCCGCGACCAGCGAGAGCGGGCTCGCCGAGCTGGCCAGCGGGGAGCCGCCGAGGTCGGTGAGCCCGGCGGCCGCGCCCCAGGCATCGACGGGGACCGGCAGGCCGACGTTGCCGGCCAGTTCCCTCGCGGCGGTGTTGGCGTAGGTGACCGTGCCGGCGGCCTGGTCGATGACCAGGACGGCGACCGGGACGTCGGCGAGCACCCCCGGGAGCGCGGCCTGCGCGAGGTGCTGGGACTGGGTGCCCGAGACGGCGGCCTCGGCGGCGTCCACGATGGAGGCCTGCCGGGTGCGTTCGGGCCGGTCGGCGTCGACGGGCACGCCGTCGACGAGCGCAGCGTCGGCTTCGGGCGGGACCTGGCCGACGGACGGGCCCCCGGGTCTGTCTGACGGCACCGCGTGATTTTACGAGACGACCTTCGGTTGCGCACCACAGAGCTGGCTCCGCGGCGGCTCTCGTCCCCCGGTCGGGTCACACGGTGCGGTCGTCACCGCCCGCCGGAGCCTGTTCGGCGGCGACGTGGGACCTGCGGCGCAGCCACAGCAGCCCGAGCACCGGGAGCAGCAGCGGGACGTACCCGTAGCCCTGCCCGTAGCCCGACCACACGGTGGCGTCCGGGAACGCCGCCGGGTCCAGCAGCGACAACGTGCCCACCACCAGCACGCCGGCCAGCTCGATCGAGCAGGCGACCACGGCGGTGCGTCGGCCACCGCGACCACCGCGGGCCAGCCCGACCGTGGCGATCACGTAGACCACCGCGGCGACGGCCGACAGCAGGTAGGCCAGCGGCGCCTGGTCGAACTCCGTCGACAGCTGGACCGCCGCCCGTGCGCCCGCGGCGAGGGCGAACACCCCGTAGAGCGCGACCAGCACCCGACCGAAGCCGCCGATCGTGCCCGGCTCGGCGGACGTCCCCTCCGCGGCCGGCCGACCCAGCGCGCCGCCGTCAGCCACCGGTGACCTCCCACAGGTCCAGCAGCCGCCAGAGCATGACGGCGACGGCCAGCGCGGCCACCCCGAGCACCGTCCCCGCCCAGCGGGTGGGATCCGAACGGGCCCAGAGCAGCCCGGCCACCGGCAGCAGGACGACACTGAGCAGGTAGGCGAGGAACGTGGGCAGGTCCTCGGGCCGGTCCCCGCCCGCGAGCGCAGCCACCGCCACACCGAGCTGCGCGAGCAGCAGCAGCTCCAGCAGCCCGGCGCCGGCCAGGTGTGCGGTGCCGATCCGGCGGCGCAGCGCCGTGCTCAGCCCACCGAGGGCGGCCAGCACGACGGCGACGACGGTCGCGGCGACGACCAGCGGCGTGCTCACCGGTGGCGGCCGGTCAGGATGGGTGGCACGCCCCCATCCTGCCCGGCGGCCGGATCAGCGGTGCACGGTGGACATGTCCGGGTACCGGTCACCGGTCGCCGCCCCGGCCGGGGCGGCCTCGTCCAGCGCCCGCAGGTCCTCGTCGGTGAGGACGACGTCGGCGGCGGCGGCGTTCTCCTCCAGGTACCGCACCCGCTTGGTGCCCGGGATCGGCACGACCGCCGGGGCGCCGTCCCGGCCGGACTGGGCCATCACCCAGGCCAGCGCGAGCTGGGTGGCCGTGATCCCCTTGGTCTCGGCGAGCGCGCGGACCCGGTCGACGAGCTCCAGGTTCCGGATGAACGCCGCCCCCTGGAAGCGGGGGTTGCGCCGGCGGAAGTCGTCGGGTTCGAGGTCGTCGATGCTGCGGATCTGCCCGGAGAGGAAGCCGCGGCCGATCGGTGAGTAGGCGACGAAGCCGATGCCCAGTTCGGCGCAGGTGGCCAGCACGCCGTCCTCCTCCGGGTCGCGCGTCCACAGCGAGTACTCGGTCTGCAGCGCGGTGACCGGGAGGACGGCGTGCGCCCGGCGGATGGTGTCGGGTGCGGCCTCGGAGATCCCGGCGTGCCGGATCTTCCCCGCCTCCACCAGCTCGGCCAGTGCGCCCCAGGTCTCCTCGATCGGCACGGTCGTGTCGACCCGGTGCTGGTAGTAGAGATCGACGACGTCGACGCCCAGCCGTTGCAGCGATGCGTCGCACGCGCGGTGCACGTACTCGGCGCGGCCGTTGATCCGGAGGAAGGAGCCGTCCTCGGCGCGCTCGTTGCCGAACTTCGTCGCCAGCACGACCTCGTCCCGGCGGCCGGCGATGGCCTGACCGACGAGGCGCTCGTTGGTGAAGGGGCCGTACATGTCCGCGGTGTCGAGGAACGTGACGCCGAGGTCGAGTGCCCGCCGGACGGTGCGCTCGGCCTCCGCCTGGTCTCCGGTGCCGTAGAACTCGCTCATCCCCATGCAGCCCAGGCCCTGGGCGGAGACGGTCAGGTCGCGGAGCACGCGTGTCTGCATGGCCCCCTCCTGCCCGCGGACCGGAAGCCGCAACCGGCGAAGCGGGCGGCGGCGTCCCACTGCGTGGGAGATCCGGGCCGGAATGGTCACGAAGAGGTCACGGCAGGGTGACAGCTCCGGGTTCGGCTGATTGGTTAGGCACGCCTAAGTGAGGCGAGCTTTCCTTTGAACCATCTGAACCTGGAGTCCCGCATGCGCACAACGTCCCGGCCGCTGGCCGGTGCCGTCCTGTCCCTCTCGGCGCTCCTCGCCCTGGCCGCCTGCGGGAACGACGTCGCGACCGACACCGCCGCCGCCGCGGACGAGGCCGAGACCGTCACCTTCACCTGGGACCGGAACACCGCCGGCGAGGACGAGGACCCCGCGTACGAGGAGACGACCGTCGAGGTCCCGGCGGACCCCGAGAACATCGTCGTCTTCGACATGGCCAGCCTCGACACCATCGGCGCGCTGGGCGGCGAGGTCACGGGCGCACCGCTGGACTCGGTGCCCGAGTACCTGCAGGACAGCCTGGCCGAGGACGCCTACGACGTGGGCACCCTGTTCGAGGCCGACCTCGTGGCGATCGAGGCCCAGCAGCCCGACCTCATCGTCATCGGCGGCCGCTCCTCGGCGCTGTACGAGGACCTGAGCGAGATCGCGCCGACCGTCGACCTGAGCATGCGCGGGTCGTTCAGCGAGACGCTGGAGCGCAACGCCACCTTCCTGGGCGAGGTCCTCGGCGCCGAGGAGGAGGCGGCCACCGCGATCGAGGAGATCGAGGCAGGCATCGAGGAGGCCCAGCAGGTCACCGCCGACGCGGGCACGGGGCTGGGGCTGATGGTCTCGGGCGGCCGGCTCAGCGCGATGGCCCCCGCGGGTGCGGACGCGAGCGGGCGTGGCGCGCGCGGCGGCCTGATCTACGACACCTTCGGCGTGCAGCCGGTGGTCGAGGACATCGAGGCGGCCACGCACGGCGAGCCGGTCTCCTTCGAGTTCCTGCTCGAGACCAACCCGGACCACCTCTGGGTCGTCGACCGGGACGCCGCCACCAGCGCTGAAGGCGCCCAGGCGGCCGCCGAGGTGCTCGCCAACGAGATCGTCGCGCAGACGACCGCTGCCCAGGAGGGGCAGATCCACTACCTGGACCCGACCGCCTGGTACGTCGTCTTCGGCGGCATCGAGACCGCGCAGATCATGATCGACGACGTCCTGCAGATCGCCGACTGACCGTGTCGGCCCTGACCGAGCGCCCCTCCGGCCACCGTTGACGGCGCTCGCCACCCCCTCGATGAGCACCTCCACCCCGGCGCGGCCACGCCGCACCTGGGTGGGGGTGCTCATCGGCGTCCTCCTGGTCGTCCTGGCCTCCACCGGCCTGTTCGTCGGGGTCTCCGACGTGACCCCGGGCTCGGTCGCCAGCGGCGGCTCGGACGGCGACGCGGCCTTCCTGCTGGTCGCCAGCCGGATCCCGCGCACGCTCGCCGCGATCCTGGTCGGTGCCTCGCTGGGCATCGCCGGCCTGATCATGCAGATGCTCGTGCGCAACAAGTTCGTGGAACCGGGGACCACGGGTGTCAGCGAGTTCGCGACGCTCGGCATGCTCGCCACGATGGTCTTCCTGCCCGGCCTGGCCGTCGTCGGGAAGATGGCCGTCGCCGCGGTCTTCGGCCTCTTCGGCACCTGGGTGTTCCTGCGGGTGGTCCGGGTCGTGCCCGTGCGCCGATTGGTGCTCGTCCCGCTGGTCGGCATCATGCTCGGCGGTGTCGTCGGTGCCGTCACCACGTTCTTCGCCTACCGCCTCGATCTCCTGCAGTCCCTCGGACAGTGGTCCCAGGGCAGCTTCGCCTCGGTCATGCAGGGCCGGTACGAGTTCCTCTGGATCGCCGGGCTCATGGTCGGGATCGCCTGGTTGGCGGCCGACCGGTTCAGCGTGATCGGTCTCGGCGAGGAGTTCGCCACCAACCTCGGGCTGGACTACCGGCGGGTCGTCGCCGTCGGGATGGTGATCATCGCGGTGATCACGGCCGCAGTCCTGGTCACGGCGGGCATGATCCCGTTCCTGGGCCTCGTCGTCCCCAACATCGTCAGCCTCCTCATCGGGGACAACGTGCGCCGGGCGATCCCGTGGGTCGCGGGCCTCGGGGCCGTGTTCGTCCTGGCCTGTGACCTGATCGCCCGCGTCGTGCGCTTCCCCTACGAGATCCCGCTGTCGGTCGTCGTCGGCATCGTCGGCGCGGCCCTGTTCCTCTGGCTGCTGCTGCGGAGGCGGAGTCGTGCTCACTGATCCCCGTGCCACGGAGTCCGGTGCCCTGCCCGCCGCCGGCCTGCACCGCACCCGGCTCGCTGCCTCCTGGGCGAGCCCACGGTTCCGCCTGACCGTGCTCGGCGCGGTCGTCCTGGCCCTGATCGCCGGCTACCTGTTCACCGGCGTACCCGGGTCGCTCGCCTTCGCGCTGCGGATCCGTGGTCTCACGGTGCTCGCGATGCTCGTGGTCGCGACGGCGGTCGGCGTCTCCACGGTCGTGTTCCACACCATCACGCAGAACCGCATCCTCACCCCCTCGATCATGGGGTTCGACGCGTTCTACGTGCTGATCTCCACCCTCATCGTCTTCTCCTCCGGGTCGGCGGCGTTCCTGGCGTTGGACCAGCTCGCGTTGTGGCTCGTCCAGGTCGTGGTGATGGTCGCGTTCAGCGTGCTGCTGTTCACCTGGCTGTTCGGCGGCAAGCGGCGCTCCATCCACCTCATGCTGCTGGTCGGCATCGTGCTGGGGACGTTCTTCCGCAGCCTCTCCGAGTGGATGCAGCGCATGCTCGACCCGCTGGACTTCCAGGTGCTCACCGACGCGATGTTCGCCTCCCTCACCCGGCCCGACGAGACGCTCCTCGCGCTCACCGCCTGCCTCGTCGCCCTCGGCTGCGCCGTCGTCGTGCCGCTGCTGCGCACCCTGGACGTCCTCACCCTGGGCGAGCCGGCCGCCGTCGGTCTCGGGGTGGACCACAAACGCGTGGTGATGGTCCTCTTCGTCGGGGTCTCGGTCATGATCGCCGCCTCGACGGCGCTGGTCGGGCCGATCCTCTTCTTCGGCCTCATCGTCGCCAACCTCGCCTACTCCTACGTGGGGTCCTTCCGGCACGTGTGGACGCTGCCCGCCGCCGTGGGAATCGGCATGGTGTGCCTGCTGGGCGGCCAGCTGGTCCTCGAGCGGCTGTTCGGCTTCGGCGGCGCGTTGTCCATGGTCATCGACTTCGCCGGTGGCCTGTTCTTCCTGTACCTCGTGCTGCGAAAGGGGGCGCGGTGATCGCGCTCGAGAAGGTCACCAAGCGCTACGGCCGGCAGACGGTCGTCGACGACGTCTCGATCACGTTCGGCGGGGAGGGGGTGACGGCGCTCATCGGCCCCAACGGCGCCGGGAAGTCGACGCTCTTCGGCCTCGTCGGCCGGCTGCTCTCCCCCGACGCGGGCCGGATCACCGTCGACGGGACGGACATCGCGTCGACGCCGTCCAGCGAGCTCGCCAAGGTCCTCGCGGTGCTGCGCCAGGACAACCACATCGCGGCGCGGCTGACCGTGCACGACCTCGTGGAGTTCGGGCGCTTCCCGCACTCGCGGGGGCGGCTCACGGTGCGCGACCGGGAGCACATCGAGAGCGCGATCGGCTACCTCGAGCTCGGCGCCTACCGGGACAGGTTCCTCGACGAGCTGTCCGGCGGGCAGCGGCAGCGGGCCTTCGTCGCGATGGTGCTCGCCCAGGACACCAAGTACGTCCTGCTCGACGAGCCGCTGAACAACCTCGACCTGCGGCACATGACCGAGATCATGCGGCTCATCCGGCGGACGGCCGACGAGCTCGGCAAGCGGGTGGTCATCGTGCTGCACGACATCAACGTCGCGGCCACCTACGCCGATCGCATCGTCGCGATGCGCGACGGCATCGTCGTGGCCGACGCCGCTGCGCGCGAGGTCATGCGCCCCGACGTGCTCGCCGCCGTCTACGACACCCCCGTCGACGTCCGCGAGATCGACGGCAAGCCGGTCGCGCTCTACTACGGCTGATGCGACCGGGCTGTCGCGCTGCGCGGCGGGCGACCGGTCGACCGGTTCCACGTGGAACGTGCCAGAAACGGCGGTCGCCTACGGTGGACCGGTGACCAGCGCACCCCGGAGGTTGGCCGGCCACCGCACGCGTCGCGAAGCCGGCGCGACGTTCAGCAGCCGCTCCTGGCAACGGCCCGCGGCGCACGAGCGCGCGGGCATGCAGGACGACGTCGTCCTGGACATGGGCTGGGGCCGGCTGGTGTTCGGCCAGACCTTCGACGACCTCTCCGGCGTGCTGGCCGCGCTGCGGGCCGAGGAGTCCGGGCGGCGGGACATCTGCGTCTACCCGTGGGACCCGCAGGTGCTCGTGGGCATGGCCCCCGACGAGCTGTTCATCGACCCCTCCTTCGTCTACCGGCTGCCGCTGCACCGCTACCGGCCCCGGGAGGAGGTGATCCGGGGCGTCTTCGTGCGCACGGTGACCTCCGCGGCCGAGATGAACCGGATCAACGAGCTCTACGCCCGTGCCGGCATGGTCACCGGCGACGCCGCCACGATGTGGCGGAACCACCGCACCCGCACCTTCACCTACCTCGTCGCCGAGGACACGCGCACCGGGCGGGTCATCGGGACGGTCACCGGCGTCGACCACCAGCTGGCGTTCGGCGACCCCGACGGCGGCGCGAGCCTGTGGTGCCTGGCCGTCGATGCGCAGGACGCACCGGCCGGCGCCGGCGAGGCGCTGGTGCGGGTGCTCGCCGAGCGGTACGCGGCCCGGGGCCGGGCGCACCTGGACCTGTCGGTCATGCACGACAACCGCGCGGCCATCGCGCTGTACCGCAAGCTGGGCTTCTCCCGGATCTCCGCGGTCTGCGTCAAGCGGAAGAACCCGATCAACACCCCGCTGTTCGCCGCTCCCCCGCCCGGCCTGAACGAGCTCAACCCCTACGCGCGGGTCATCGCCGACGAGGCGCTGCGCCGCGGGATCCGGGTGGAGGTCACCGACGCCGAGTTCGGCGAGCTGCGGCTGGCGCTGGGCGGGCGCTCGGTGCTCACCCGGGAGTCGCTGTCGGAGTTCACCTCGGCGGTGGCGATGAGCCGGTGCGACGACAAGCGGGTGACCCGCCGGATCATGGACCGTGCCGGTGTCCGGGTGCCCCGCGGCGCCGTGGTGGTCGACGACGCGGACGCCGCGGCCCGGCGGCTGCTGGCCGACTGCGGCGCCGTGGTGGTCAAGCCGGCCCGCGGCGAGCAGGGCAAGGGCATCACCGTCGGCGTCCGCGACGAGCCGGCGCTGGAGCGGGCCCTCGCGCTGGCGGTGCAGCACTGCCCCGACGTCCTGGTCGAGGAGTTGGTCGCCGGCGACGACCTGCGGGTCGTGGTGATCGACCACCGGGTGGTCGCCGCCGCCCTCCGCCGGCCGGCCGAGGTCGTCGGCGACGGCCGGCAGGACGTGACCGCCCTGGTCCGGGAGGCCAGCCGCCGCCGACAGCGGGCCACCGGCGGGGAGTCGAGCATCCCGCTGGACGACGCCACGGCCGAGGTGGTCGCCGACGCCGGGCACACCATGGACGACGTCCTTCCCCGGGGCCAGCGGCTGCGGGTGCGGCGGACGGCGAACCTGCACACCGGCGGCACGATCGACGACGTCACCGACCGGCTGCACCCCGACATCGCGGCAGCGGCCGTGCGGGCCAGCCGGGCCATCGGCATCCCGGTGACCGGGCTGGACTTCATGGTCCCGGAGGTCACCGGGCCCGAGCACGTGTTCATCGAGGCGAACGAGCGGCCCGGGCTGGCCAACCACGAGCCGCAGCCGACGGTCGCCCGCTTCGTCGACCTGCTGTTCCCGGAGACCCGCGGGGCGGACCGCTGATCGGCTACCTCGCCGCTGCCCTCGGCGGGGTGCTCGGGGCGGTGGCCCGCTGGGGCGTGGCCGGGGCGTTCCCCTCGTCCGCCGGGGGGTGGCCGTGGGCCACGCTGCTGGTCAACCTGACCGGGTGTGCGCTGATCGGTGTGCTGCTGGCCGTCCTGCTGGCCCGGCACCCGGACTCCGCGTGGCTGCGGCCGTTCCTGGCGACCGGGGTGCTCGGTGGGTACACGACGTTCTCCACCTTCGCGGTCGAGACCGTGCAGCTGGTCGAGGGCGGCGCCGCCCTCCTGGCCGGCGGCTACGTGCTCGTGTCGGTGATCGGGGGCGTGCTGGCGGTGCTCGCCGGGCTGACCGCCGGCCGCGCGGTGGTGAGCCGGTCGTGACGGTGCTGTGGGTGGCGCTGGGGGCGCTGGCCGGAGCGCCGCTGCGGCTGCTCGCCGACCGGGTGGCCACCGCCCTCCGGGGCCGGGGCAGCGTGCTGGGGACCCTGTCGGTCAACGTGCTGGGCAGCGCCCTCCTCGGGGTGCTGCTGGGCCGGTCCGACGTCTCCCCCGCCGTCCTCGCGCTGGTGGGCACCGGCTTCTGCGGCACGCTCACCACCTTCTCGACCTTCGGCTGGGACGTCGTCCGGCTGGTGGAGGAACGCGCCGTGCTGCGCGCGCTGGGCCACGTCATCGCCTCGCTGCTGCTCGGGCTGGGTGCCGCGGCGGCCGGGTTGCTGGTCTCCCGCTGAACCGCGATGCGCACCAGGTGGGCCGCGTCACCTAGGGTCGGTGCGGGATGAGTGGATCAACGCGCACCGGAGGAGATCAGGTGGAGGCCGACAGCCCGGTGGTGGTGGTCGCCAACCGACTGCCCGTCGATCAGGTGACCGACCCGGACGGGACGACGCGGTACCAGCGCAGCCCCGGCGGCCTGGTCACCGCCCTCGAGCCGTTCGTCGCCGGCCGCGGCGGCGCCTGGGTCGGCTGGTCGGGCGCTGCGGGCGACGCCCCGGATCCCTTCGAGTCCGGCGGCATGTCGCTGGTGCCGGTGCCGCTCACCGAGGAGGAGGTGGACCGCTACTACGAGGGGTTCTCCAACGCCTCGCTGTGGCCGCTCTACCACGACGTCGTGGAGAAGCCGGAGTACCACCGCAAGTGGTGGGACGCCTACGTCCAGGTCAACAAGCGGTTCGCCGACCGGGCCGCCGGGGTGGCCGCCGAGGGCGCGATCGTCTGGGTGCACGACTACCAGCTGCAACTGGTGCCGGCGATGCTGCGGCAACAGCGCCCCGACCTGACCATCGGCTTCTTCCTGCACATCCCGTTCCCGCCGTACGAGCTGTTCACCCAGCTGCCATGGCGCTCGGCGATCATCGAGGGGCTGCTCGGCGCGGACCTGATCGGCTTCCAGCAGCCGTCGGCGGCCAGCAACTTCGTCAACCTCGCCCGACGGCTGCACGACCTCCCGTGCAAGGGCAACACCGTCTCCTACGAGGGCCGCACGGTCACCGCCAAGGCGTTCCCGATCTCCATCGACGTGACCGCCTTCGACGAGCTCGCCCGCACCCCCGAGGTGCTGGCCCGGGCCGCGGAGATCCGCGAGGAGCTGGGCCAGCCGGACAAGATCGTGCTCGGCGTCGACCGGCTCGACTACACCAAGGGCATCGGGGTCCGCCTGGAGGCGTTCGAGGAGCTGCTCGAGGACGGCGCGCTGGAAGCCCCCTCGACGGTCCTGGTGCAGGTGGCCACCCCCAGCCGCGAGCGGGTCGAGCACTACGTGACCATGCGGGAGACGATCGAGCAGCAGGTCGGTCACATCAACGGCGTCTACGGCTCGATGGCCGGGCCGGCGGTGCACTACTTCAACCAGTCGATGCCCCGCGAGGAGCTGGCCGCGATGTACCGGGCGGCCGACGTCATGCTCGTCACGCCCTATCGCGACGGGATGAACCTGGTCGCCAAGGAGTACGTCGCCGCCCGGGGTGACAACGGTGGCGTGCTGGTGCTCAGCGAGTTCGCCGGAGCCGCCGCCGAGCTCAAGCAGGCGCTGCTGGTCAACCCGCACGACATCACCGGGGTGAAGGCACAGCTGCTGCGCGCGCTCCGGATGGAGCCGGCCGAGAGCGCCAAGCGGATGAAGGCGATGCGCCGGCACATCACCAAGCACGACCTCGACCACTGGGCCAGCTCCTTCTTCGAGTCGCTGCAGGCCCAGGCATGACCGCGGCCCTCGACCAGGCGCTGGACGAGCTGGCCGGGCGCCGTCCGCTGCTGCTGGCCAGTGACTACGACGGCGTGCTGGCCCGGCTGCGGGACGACCCGGCAGCGGCCGTGCCCGAGCCCGGGGTCGGCGACCTGCTGGCCCGGTTGGCGGCCGTCGACGGGGTGACCGTCGCCCTGGTGAGCGGCCGCGGCGTCGCCGACCTGCAGGACACCAGTGGGCTGACCGGCCCGTTCCGCTGGGTGGGCAGCCACGGCGCGGAGTTCGACGGGCCACTGACCGGTGACCTCGCTGTCCGCCGGGACGAGCTCGCGGCGGCGCTCGCCCCGCTGGTCGAGGCCGTCCCCGGTGCCCGGCTGGAGCACAAGCCGGCCAGTGCCGCGGTGCACGTGCGCACCGTCGCCGACCGTGCTGCGGCGTCCCGGCTGCTCGCCGAGGTCGCCGCCGGCCCCGGCGCCGACCCGGCGCTCACCGCCAAGCCGGGCAAGGACGTGCTGGAGCTGGCGGTCACCGACGCCGACAAGGGGTCGGCCCTGGTCCGGTTGCGCGCGGAGCTGGGCGCCGAGGGCGTGCTGTACCTCGGGGACGACGTGACCGACGAGGACGGCTTCCGCGCTCTGGCCCCCGACGGCGTCACGGTCAAGGTCGGTGACGGTGACACCGCCGCGGCCCACCGGGTGCCCGACCTGGACGGTGTGCGCGCCGTCCTCGAGCGCCTGGTCGCCGCCCTGCACGCCTGAACGGGCAGTCCCACCGGCCTCACCAGGCCCTTTCTGTTCCCTGCTCCCCCACTGTGACCGTCGGCCCCCCGGGCCGGCGGTCACAGTCGTTCCCGGCGCTGCCGATTCGTCACATCACGCCGTGGTCTCGCCACCTGACCTGGTCGGACGCTGGTCCGCGGCCATTGTCGACATGGGAATGAAACACCATTTCAGACCCATGGAATGACAATTCAGAAAAGGCGAGTGCTCGCATGGACTTCACCTTCAGGTGGTCCGGCGGGCGCCGATGAAGCCATCGCTGTGCGGGGCACGCCCCACGGCGCACCAAGGGGAAGAGGCAGGCGTGGAAGGTCTGGACGACATCGTCGAGGAGTTCCTCGTGGAGAGCCACGAGAACCTCGACCAGCTGGACCAGGATCTGGTCGCACTGGAGCAGGACCCCCGTTCACGGGACCGGCTCTCGAGCATCTTCCGGACCATCCACACGATCAAGGGCACCAGCGGGTTCCTGGCCTTCAACCGGCTGGAGGAGGTCGCGCACGTCGGGGAGAACCTGCTCTCCCGGCTGCGGGACGGCGCCCTGGAGCTGACCCCGGTCCGCACCGACGCACTGCTGCACATGGTCGACACCATCCGGGCCCTGCTCGCCGCCATCGAGGCCTCCGGTGGGGAGGGCTCCGTCGTGGTCGCCGACACCGTCGCCACGCTCAGCGCCGTCCTCGAGGACGCCCCGGCCCCGGTCGCCGCGCCCGAGCCGGAGGCCGCACCGGCCACGGCCGAGGTGCCGGCCGAGGTACCGGTCGAGGCCCTTGCGGTCCCGGCCAAGCCCGCGCCCGCCAAGCGTGCCGCCGCCAAGAAGGCGCCGGTCAAGAAGGCCGCGCCGAAGACCCCCCGTGTCACCAAGGCCGCCGCACCGGCCATCCCCAAGCCGGCTCCCGTGCCGGCCGCCGAGATGGTCCCGGCCGCACCGCCCACGCCGGCTCCGGCCGTCGACGTCCCGAAGGAGGTCCCCATGGAGGTCCCGGTGGCCCAAGCTCCCGTTGAGGCCCCCGCCCTGCCCCCGGCCGCGGCCGAGCCCGTGCCGGAGCCCGGTGAGGAGCGCGCCGGCGCCCAGCCCGGCCGCCGGGCCGTGGCCGACAGCACCATCCGGGTCGACGTCGACCTGCTCGACGCCCTGATGCTGCTCGTCGGTGAGCTCGTGCTCACCCGCAACCAGATCGTCCAGTACGTCGGCCGGCAGACCGACCAGGACCTGGTCCGGGCCTCCCAGCGGCTGAACCTGATCGCCAGCGAGCTGCAGGAGGGCGTCATGAAGACGCGCATGCAGCCGATCGACCACATCTGGAGCAAGCTCCCCCGCGTCGTCCGTGACCTCGGTCTGCAGTGCGGCAAGTCGGTCCGCCTGGAGATGGAGGGCCGGGAGACCGAGCTGGACAAGACCCTGCTCGAGGCGGTCAAGGACCCGCTGACCCACCTGGTCCGCAACTCCGTCGACCACGGCGTCGAGCCGATCGGGGTCCGCACGGCCGCCGGGAAGCCGGCCGAGGGCGTGCTGACCCTGCGGGCCCGGCACGAGAGCGGCCAGGTCGTGGTCGAGGTCGCCGACGACGGCGCCGGGATCGACCCGGTGAAGATCGGCGCCAAGGCCGTCGAGCGCGGGCTGCTCACCCCGGACGCGCTGTCCCGGATGAGCCCCGCCGACATCCTGCAGCTGGTCTTCCTGCCCGGCTTCTCCACCGCCGCCGCGGTCACCAACGTCTCCGGCCGCGGCGTCGGGATGGACGTGGTCAAGACCAACATCGAGTCCATCGGCGGCACGATCGAGGTCGAGTCGGTGCCCGGACGTGGCACCTGCACCCGGCTCCGGATCCCGCTGACCCTGGCGATCGTCCCGGCCCTGACCATCGAGTGCGCCGGCGACCGCTACGCCATCCCGCAGATCAGCCTGCAGGAGCTCGTCGCCCTGGACGCCGAGAAGGCCGCAGCCGCCGTCGAGGAGGTCGGTGGGGCGTCGGTCTACCGGCTCCGTGGCGAGCTGCTCCCCCTGGTGCACCTCGCCGACGTCCTGGGCCTGCCCTCCGACCGGCACGACGGCCACGTCGTCATCGCGGTGCTCCGCTCGGAGGGACGCCGGTTCGGGCTGGTCGTCGACCGGGTCATCAACACCGAGGAGATCGTCGTCAAGGCCGTCGGTGGCCAGATGAAGGCCATCGGGCTGTACTCGGGAGCCACCGTGCTCGGGGACGGCGCGGTCGCGCTCATCCTCGACGTCCAGGCGCTCGCCCGCCGGGCCCTGCGCGCCGAGACCGCGGAGCGCCAGGAGGCCCGGGCAGCCGCCAGCGTCACCATCGCCGTCCAGGAGCGGCAGCGGATGCTGCTCGCGGCCATCGGCGGCGGCCGGCGGGTCGCCATCCCGCTGGACACCGTCACCCGGCTGGAGCAGGTGCGCAGCGAGACCGTCGAGCGCGTGGGCTCTCGCGAGGTGGTCCAGTACCGCGGCGCGATCCTGCCGATCGTCCGGCTCGACCGGCACCTGGGCGCGTTCGGCGACACCGAGCGGGAGACGCTGGAGGTCATCGTCTACGCCGACCACGGGCGCAGCGTGGCGATCGTGGTCGAGGAGATCCTCGACATCGTCGACGGCGAGGCCTCGGTGCACAGCGACATCGACGACCTCGGCCTGCTCGGTTCGGCCGTCATCGGCGACCGCGTCACCGAGCTGCTCGACGTCCGGGCGGCCATCCTCGCCGCCGACCCGGCGTTCTACACCACGGCGCCGGCCGCCTTCCCCTCCCCCGATGCGTTCGACGTCGACGGCGCCGGGTTCCCCGCCCCCCTGATGGAGGTCTGACATGAGCACCGCGACCGAAGCCTGGACCGTGCCGGCGACCAGTCAGCTCGCCACCTTCTGGCTGGACGGCGACCTCTACGGCGTCGAGGTCGAGCACGTCCAGGAGGTGCTGCGCAGCCAGAGCATCACCCGGGTGCCGCTGGCACCGCCGGCCGTCGCCGGGCTGATCAACCTGCGCGGCCAGGTCGTCACCGCGATCGAGCTGCGGGAGCGGCTCGGCCGGCCGGCCCGCCCGGAGGGTGAGCAGCCCGTCGTGATCGTCGTCCGGCTGCACGGCGAGGCGGTCAGCCTGCTGGTCGACAGCATCGCCGACGTCGTGGACGTCGACGTCCGCGACTTCGAGGCCCCGCCGGACACGCTCGACGGTGCGGCCCGCGACCTGATCCGGGGCGCCTACAAGCTCTCCGGCCAGCTGCTCCTCGCCCTCGACGTGAACCGCGCAGTCGGCACCTGAGCACGGGGGCCCCGTCCTCCCCGGGACGGGGCCCCACCTCTCCGCACCACCCTCCCCTCACCCGATCCGCCCCTCTCCCTGGAGAAAGACCATGAGCACCACAGCACTCCCCTCTCGGCGGTTCGGGTGGTTCGCCGACCGACCGATCGGCGTCAAGATCGGGGCGGTCATCGCCCTGCTGGCCCTCGTCGTCCTCGGCACCAACGTGCTGGCCATCGGCCGGATCAACGACATGCGCGACGGTCAGCAGGCCATCTACACCGAGAACCTCAAGCCGCTGAACTCACTGTCGGCAGTGCAGCGGGCTACCGCCGCACACCGGGCCCGCGTGCTCGAGTTCGCCTTCTCCGACGGGGCCCGTCAGCAGGAGCTGATCGGCCAGATGGAGGACAAGCAGGCTGACGTCGAAGCCGCGCTGGCGGAGTACCAGCCCTACATCGTCGACCAGGCCGCCATGGACAAGTACCTGGACGCCCGCGCCTCGCTGCTCCAGCTGCTGACCACGACCGCCTTCCCGCTGGGGTCCACGGGCAACGTCGCCGGCTACGCCCAGCTGGTCCGGGAGACGATGCAGCCGCTGTTCGACGACATCGCCGACGGGCTGGAGGAAGAGGGCATCGCCCAGTCCGAGCAGGCCTCGGCGCGCAACGCCACCGCTGCCGACGAGGCGAGCAGCTCGATCACGCTGCTGCTGACCGTCTCGATCGTGTCGATCGTCATCGCCGCCGCGCTCGCCTTCCTGGTGGTCCGCCGGATCCTCGCCACGGTCGGCTCGGTGCAGCGTTCGGTGCAGGCCATGGCCGACGGTGACCTGACCGTGCTGCCCGAGGTCCGCGACCGGGACGAGATCGGCCAGATGGCCGAGTCGCTCGCCGCCGCGCAGACCAACCTGCGCTCGGTGATGGCCTCCGTCGTCGCCTCGTCCGATGCGGTCGCCGTCGCCTCGGAGGAGCTGTCGGCGTCCTCGGCGCAGATCTCATCCTCGGCGGAGGAGACCTCGGCGCAGTCCGGGGTGGTGTCGGCGGCGGCGGAGGAGGTCTCCCGGAACGTGGCGACGGTGGCTGCCGGTGCCGAGCAGATGGGCGCGTCGATCCGGGAGATCTCCCAGAACGCGAACGAGGCGGCTCGGGTGGCGGCGCAGGCGGTGGCGGAGGCGGAGACGAC